>DATFHD010000110.1:0-155619 GCA_035248785.1 Pyrinomonadaceae bacterium
CCCGGGTTTAAAACGTCTACCTCCTCCTCGACGCGGGCTTCAGTTCTCTGAGCACGCCCTTGTTGTTGTAGACGTAGGCGGTCGGCGGGGGCTTGCGGAAGCCGGGCTCGCGCGACTGCCAGAGCTGATAGTAGCCGGGGAAGCCGAAGGTTATCTCCTCCTCGGGAAGCTGCTTCAGCGTGATGTTGGGCGAGTCGGAGCAGTCGCCGAACTCGTCGCTCACGTCCACCTTGCCTTCGCCCACGACGCGCACGACGCGGAACTGCGCCGGGCAGGCGTTGCCGCCCGAGTTGACCGAGACGACCACGACCTCGCCCATCGAGAGGTTCGGGAAGTGCGCCTCGAAGTGGACGAAGGACGCGCCCTCTATACTCAGGACTGACTTACCCGCGAAGCGCAGCTCCCAGTCGAGAGAGTCCTCGCCGCCGACGCGCTTGATGCTTAACTCGCCGCCCCTCGTCGTCAACGTCTCGTCCCTCCCGAGCTGCGCCGCGCGCGGCACCGACGCGACGCACAGCACGAACGCCAGCACAGGAAGCAGGAGCGCGCGTGACTTCTTCTTAAGCTTCATCTCACTCGTCATCGCCGTCGTCTCAGTCGTCAGAGCCGCCGTCGTCGTCGCCGCCTCCGGAGTCGTAAGGGTTGAAGGCGCTGTCGGCCCAGCGCCGACGCTCGAAGCTGAAATGTCGCCAAGCCGCGAGCACAGGTATCACCGACAGCGCGATGAGCACCAGCAACAGATTAGAAATCCGCGGCACGCCCTGCTCGACCTGCACGGTAATCTGCGGCGGCGACGGCTGGTTCCAGTTCTCCCACTGCGCTTCGAGGCGCATCGTGTAGCGCCCCTCGGGCACGGCCGGCAGGTAGTCCGTCTGCTCCGGGTCGCCCTCGCTCCAAGACTCGCCGTCCTCGACGCCGTGGTAGTACTCCATCGGCAGGTCGAACGACTGCACGAGCCCCGTCTCCTCGTTAATCAAATCGCCCGCGACGTAGATCCAGTTGTTGTCCACGTTCGCGCGCCCCGTCACTCGTATGTTCTCGCGGCCCGCCAACTGTAGCGGGTCGGTGAAGATGACCTGCGCCTTCTCGTTGGGGCTGTCTTCGGCCGCGCCCGCCGCGGCCTGCGCCTGTGCCTGCGACTGAGCCTGCGCGGCGAGTTGCTGGTTGTACTGCTCAAGCTCCGCCGCGCTCGCGCCGGGCCGGGGCGTCGGGAGGGGCGCGGCCGGCGTGGCGCCGGGCGTCGGCTGCGCCTGCAAGGTGTATGACTGCGTGAAGACGGTCTTGCGCGGCGAGGCGACAATCAGGAAGAAGCAGACCGCGAACGCCGCGAGCAGCAGCAGACCCCAGTAGGCGTAAATCTTCTTGTGCGGCCAAGGCTGGTTCGGCGCGACTGTGCGCGGGCGCGCGAGTTGGACGTTGAACTTACGCTCGATCTCCTTGACCGGCGTGTAAGTGCCGAGCGACCAGTTGACCTCTTCCGCCACGACCGCGCCGCGCTTCCTCGAAACGACGGGCACCTCTTTCGAGAGCATGAGCGGCGGCGCGACGTAGTCGGTCGCGCGCGCAAGCTCGCCCGCCTCGACGCGCCAGTAGAACTCGCCCTCGACGTACTCGACGCGCGCCGTCGCGTCCTGAAACATCTTGAAGCTCTTGCCGCCGTAGATGGCGCGCGAGCCGGACTCGACGACCTCGCCGGGCGAGACAGACTTCACGAAACTCCAATGCGCGTCCGACTCGACCAGCCAGCGGAAGCCGACGGCCGGCTCGTACAACAGATACTCCTGCCAGAAGTAGCGCGTGCCCTCGAACTCGACGCTCCTGACCATGTAGCCGATGACCGTGAACGTGCGCCCCTCGAACTCGGCCGTCCCGCCGACGGGGATTGACTGGCCCCAGCCTTTGCGCTCAAGCGTCTTGAGATAACGCAGGCGCCCCTGACTAGCGTCGAGCAGCGAGCCGCAGTTCGGACACCCGACGCGCTCAGTCCTGTCCGGCGCTCTCAGTTCCAGAGGCCCGCCGCAGTTCGGACAGCTCAACTGCGTCGCGGTTACCGTCCGCGCCTCGCGCTCGACGTTGCGACGCGCCTGCGCGAGCCCCAGATCTTCGAGCGTCACCTCGCGGCCGACGTAGACGAGCGGCGGCTGCTCGCCGTAATCGAGCGTGCCGAAGACGCCGCCCGCGCCCGAGAGGTCTGCGTACGCGTAACTTTCGCCCGGCGTGAGCAGGTACGGAATCTCGCCCGCCGCCGCGAGCATGCGCCCCGTCCCCTTCTCTGCGACGACGGGCGGCGGCTGCGCGGGGATGGCCCACACGGGCTGTCCGAGTTGCAGCGAGTCGAACGAGGGCAGCGCGTTCGGCGAGGGCACCTGAATCTGGAAGGTTAGGTAGAAGCGGCCCTGCGCCTCGGCGAGCCAGCCCCAGCGGCCGTCCGAGAAGGCCGCGTACCACTCGTCCCAGAAGCCGCCCGCCGGGTGCGCTATCTGCGCGCGCCCCGTCAACTGGAAGGCGACGCCGAGGTAGACGCCGCTCAACCCGACTTCCAGAGGCGAGCCCGACTCCGTTACGTCCGAGACTTTGCCGAGGTCTTCAAAGCCTCTATCCGTGCGCGCCACGACCGAGTGGCAGAAGTCGCAGACGACCACGACGGACGAGCCCGTCCTGAACATAACCTGCGCGCCGCACGCGGGGCAGTTCGCCTGCAAAGCCATCAGGCTTCACCCCCGACTGGCGGCGGCTCGCGGCGTATGCGGCGGACGCTGACGGTCTCGGCGCCGAGCATCTCGCGCAGGCGCTCGGCCCAAGGCCACTCGGGGCGCTCGCGGCAGCAGTAGAGGTTGAAGGTGGCGGCGCCGAACTCCGGGTAGGTGTGGCAGGCGAGGTGCGACTCGGTGAGCATCGCGAGGCCCGTCGCGCCGCCCTCGCCGGGGAACTTGTGCCAGAGCGGTTCGCCGACGACGCGCAGATCAAGCTCGCTGACCGCGCGCTCGAAGACCCGGCGCAGGCGACCCACGTCGCGCAAAGCCTCGGCGTCGCAGCCCGAAGCCTCGATGAGCCATTCCGTCCCGACCGTTAGCATTCGGATGAAAGTCTTGCTTCCCGCGGATGAACTGGAAAGAGTCGCCGTTGACGGCGGCGAGCATATGCGAAAGGTTCCGCGTTTGCAACCGCTTTTCTCGGCCGCCGCGCAAGCCGCGCCGCCCCGCGCCGTTCTACAGTCACTCAGCCACCGATTAAGGAGAACAGAAGATGAAGAAGCTGCTCCGACTCTCGCACGCGATACTCCTCGTGTTCATGTACGCGACCGCCGCGCGCGCGCAGACGCAGGGCTCGGCCGCGCACCTGACCGTCTACGACGCCGGGCTGGCCCAAGTCCTCGAAGAGCGCACGGTCGAGCTACAGACCGGCGTGAATCAGGTCGAGTGGCGCAGCCTCCTGCCGAAGGCTTTGACGCGCACGCTGCGCGTCACGGCCGACGACGCAGAGGTCACGCGCGTTGACGTGACCAACGACGGCGTCGAGGTGCGCGGCCAGCGCTCGCCCGTCCTTCACGTCTTCATACAGAACCGCGGGGCGGCGGGCGCGCGGCGCGTGCAGGTTGACTACCTCGCGCCCGACATCAGTTGGCGCGGCGACTACTCGCTCATCCTCGCAGAGACGCAGGGCGGCGCGGCGCCGACTTCGGCGACGCTCGACTCTTGGGTCTCGCTCTACAATCAGACGGGGACGGACGTGCGCGGCGGGACGGTTGATTTGGTGGCGGGCGAGGTCGCTCTGCTCTCGGGCGACGGAGCCTATCAGCGCAACGAAGACGAACTGGCGCGCAACACCGCCCAGATAAGCAGCTACAAGGACACGGAAAGTTCGGCCGCCGCCACGTTCGCGGAGGCGTCGGGGCTGAGCGCCTTCAGCCGCTTCCGGCTCGGGCGCGACGTGGCTTTGAACGCGAACACGCCCATGAGCCGCCTGCCGCTCTTCCAGAACGCGCGGCTCGCGGTCGTGCAGCGCAACGTCTTCGAGAACGAGTACGGCACGCAGACGCTCGCGCGCGGCGGCTTCGTGCTCCTGCCGCGCGGGCTCGAAGTCCGTCTGGTCTCGAAGAACTCGACCGACGCCTCGATGCCCGCGGGACAGGTCACCATCTACGCGCGCTCGGGCGGCGTGGCGCAGGTCGTAGGGCAGGACAGAATCCCTCTGACGCCGCCGGGCGGCGAGTTCAGCGTCACGCAGGGGCGCTCGGCGACGCTCTTCGGCACGCGCCGCATCCTCGAACGCCGGCAGGTTGATTACAGGAGCGATGACGGCAACACGCGCGACAAGCTCCTCACGCGCGTCGAGGTCGTGCTGACCAACCGCGGCCCCGTAGAGGCGGAGGCCTTCGTCCGCGAGGGCGTCGAAGCTTTCGGCGACAACCGCTGGACGATTCTCGAATCCTCCGCGCCCGCCGAACGGCTCGCCGCCAACAACTTCCAGATGAAAGTCCGCGTGCCCTCGGGCGGCAGCACGACCGTCACCTACACCGTCGAGACGAAGTAGGCCACAGAGACACAGGGGCACAGCCAGTTTGGAATTTCAAATCTCAAATTTGAAATTTGAAATTCTTAAGGCCGCGCCCCTGTGGTTAACGCTCGGGCGTTGTCCGGGCTACTTCCTTATCAGTTCTCGCCGGGCGCCTCGGTGACGGCCTTGAAGGCGTCAACGATGCCCTTGCCGTAGAAGTTGTTGTAGCCGGCCTCGCCCTGACAGCGCTGGTCTGGGTTCTCGACCGGCGTGCCCGCGGGGGACGTGCCGACGGGGAAGGCGAGGACGTAGTTGACCGTGCGCGGCTCGGGGCACGGCTGGTTGTTGGCCGTCTGTTGCAGGTACGACTCGACGCGCTGCGGCGACATGTGCGGCTTGTTCGAGTTGTCGGTCGTGAAGTCGCCGTACTGCGAGACGATGAGCGCGGCGACGCCGGCCGCGTTCGGCGTCGCCATCGAGGTGCCGCTGGCGAAGGCGTACGCGTTCGGCCCGAAGACCTCCTGCGCCCACGCGCCGAGCACGCTGCCGCCGCCCACGGGGTTGACCGACGAGACGGCCTGCACGGCGAAGTCGCCGCCCGGCGCCGCCACGTCGGTCTTGCCGACGCCGTAGTTGCTGTAGGACGCCTTCAGGTTGAAGTAGCCCGTGGCCGAGACGCCGATGACGCCGTCTATCTCGGCCGGGATGGTGATGAAGTCGCGGAAGAAGTTGCCGTCGCTCACGTTGAAGCTCTCGTTGCTCATCGCGGCGATGGGCGTCACGCCGTTCTCGCGCGCGAAGTTGACGGCGCGCTGGACGAGCTTGATGAGGACTTGCGTGTCCGGGTTGGCGTGGCGCAGGTAGCCGCCGATGCTCATCGAGGCCACGTCGAAGTGGTTCTGGCCCGCGTAGATTAAAGCCTGCGCGAGCGCCGGGTAGCTGCCCGTGCCGCTGTCGTTCAAGACCTTCAAGGCGACGAGCCGCACGCGCGGCGCGACGCCCGAGATGCCGCGGCCGTTAATCGGCGCGCCGACTGCGCTCAGGCACCAAGAGCCGTGACCGTTCTTGTCGTCCCAAGCGGCCGGGTTCGGGTCGCCGCCCGGCGGGACGGCGCCGATGAAGTTGCGGCTGAGCGCGAAGTCGAGGTTCGGCGCGATGTCCTGATGCGGCACGGGCAGGATGTCGGCGCCCGTGTCGAGGACGGCGACGACCACGTCGGGCCGCCCCTGCTGCACCGCGTACGAGCCCTGATTCGAGGCGCGCATCCGCTTCTTATCCCACTGGAAGCGGTAGAAGGGCTCGGAGCCGGTCTGCGTGTCGTCGCCCGGCGCCTCTACGGGGCCGTCGCCCGCGGCTTCGAGGTTGCCCGCGGCGACGAGGCCGAGTTTGTTCGGCGTGGGAATCATCTGCACTTCGACGTCTTCGGCCACGCCCCAGACCTTCGGGTCGCGCGCCACGTCGGCGGCGAAGTTTGGGTTGCTCGACTCGGCGACGGCCGCGCCGACCTCGGGCAGACGCCGCGTGACGGTGCCGCCGGCCTTCCCGACGCTTCGGTCGGCGTCCGACGGCAGGGAGTTCTGCTGGTGGTAGACGATGACCCAGCGCTTCGTCGTGCTCTGGGCGGAGGTGCGCGTCACTGGGCCGGTAACGGCGCCGAGGATGGCTGCGAGTAGAACGAGTGCCAGAGAGGCAGGGGCGTATACAGACGAGGTTCTCTTCATGTTCATACTCCTACTAATGTTCGAGAGGGCGCGGCCGGCGTGGGCCTCCGCGCAGCGTGAAAGGGAGAGCCGCGCGAAGTGCGCGGCACGTTAGAGGCAGGCTCTGGGGATGGCCTGTTGTCGTTTAAAGCGGCGGTACGATATACCCGAGGTGGCGAAGCGTCAACCGGCCAAACGCGGAAAGGAGCGTTCGTCGCACATTCCGTCCGGCCCGCGGGATTTAATCCACCGCGGGCGCACTTTTCACCCGGAAAACGTGCCCGCGTGCTATGATGCGCGCGTCCTTTCGGGGAGCGATAAGTTCACATGCTCTATCTCTCGCAGTTACTCGGGCGCCCCATCCGCGAGGTCGAGGGCGAGCGGGTGGCGACGCTCAAGGACGTGATCGTCCGCCTCGGCTCAGACCACCCGCCGGTGACGGGGCTCGTCGCGCGCTACCGCCGCCGCGACTTCTTCGTCCCGCGCTCGCACGTGCGCTCGCTCGACGTGTCGGGCGTGCGCCTCAACTCCGACATCATTGACCTGCGCCGCTTCGCGCGGCGCGAGAACGAAGTGCTGCTCGCGCGCGACGTGCTCGACAAGCAGTTGATAGACGTGGACGGCAAGCGCGTCGTGCGCGTCAACGACGTGCAGCTCATCGAGACGGGCGGCGAGTGGCTCGTCACCGGCGCCGACGTGACGCTCGCGGGGCTCTGGCGGCGTCTCACGCCGCACAACTTCGTCGGCACCACCCGGCCCGTCGAGGTCATAGACTGGGCCGACGTAGGGTATTTAGCGACCGACGCCGCGACAGTCCGGCTCAAGTCTTCGCGCGACAAGCTCGCGCGCCTCCACCCCGTCGAGATCGCGCGGCTCGCCGAGGCTCTCTCGCGCCACCACGGCTCGGAAGTCATCGAGGCTCTGGACGACGAGACGGCCGCAGAGACCTTGGAAGAGATGCACGCCGAAGATCAGGCGCGCATCATCGGCGACATGGAGGAGGAGCGCGCCGCCGACATACTCGAACACATGTCGCCCGACGAGGCCGCGGACGTGCTCGGCGACCTTCCCGAAGAGCAGGCGCAAGACCTTCTCGAACGCATGGAGCACGAGGAGAAGGCCGACGTGCAGGAGCTTCTCCCCTACGACGACGACGAGGCCGGCGGGTTGATGACGACCGAGTTCGTCGTGCTTCCAAAGCACCTCACGGCGGGCGAGGCTCTGGCGCGGCTGAGGGAGATGGCCGAGACGCCGAACATGATCTACTACCTCTACGTCGTCGAGGAGGAGGGGTCTTGGAAGCTCTGCGGCGTCATCGCGCTGCGCAGCCTCATCCTCGCAGACCCCGGCGCCTCGCTCTCCGAGGTCATGCGCGACGAGTTCCAGTTCGCGCACCCGAAGGACGCGGCCCGCGACGTGGCCGAGACCATCGCCGAATACAACCTGCTCGCCCTGCCCGTCGTGGACGACGCGGGCGACATCGCCGGCATCGTCACCGTGGACGACGCCATGGAATACCTGCTCCCCAAAGACTGGCGCCCGCGCCTCCCGCGCGTGTTCGGTTGATTCCGGCCCTCGTCCTTCCCTTCTCCGCGGATTTGAAGGATGATGGGGCCACGACCGGCGAAAGCTGACCGCTGAAAGCTGACGGCTGAAAGCTTCTATGAAAGACGGGGAACCTCCGAGTGGCCTCGACGCGCGCAGAGACTGTGCGGGACGCGGGGCGCCGTCTGTGGCGGCGCAGCGGCCGGCGTGTGCAGCGCGCGGTGGCGAGGCGGCGGGGGCTGTTCGCATACCTCGCCATCATCGGCCCCGGCATGATCGCCGCCAACGCTGGTAACGACGCGGGCGGCATCGCCACCTACGCCTCGGCCGGCGCCGACTACGGCTACAACCTCCTCTGGACTCTAATCCCACTCGTACTCGCGCTCGGCATCGTGCAGGAGACGTGCGCGCGTATGGGCGCGGTGACGGGCAAGGGGCTCTCCGACCTGATACGCGAGCGCTTCGGCGTGCGCTGGACGGTTCTGGTGATGCTGGCGCTCTTGGTCGCCAACGGCGGCGTGACCGTCTCAGAGTTCGTCGGCATCGCGGCGGCGACCGAGTTGTTCGGCGTGCCGCGCTTCGTCTCGGTTCCGCTGGCGGCCTTCGCCGTCTGGTGGCTGGTGGTCAAAGGCTCTTACAGGAGGGTCGAGCGCGTCTTCCTTTTGATGTCGCTCGTCTTCCTCGGCTACATCGTCTCGGCGTTTCTGGCGCGGCCGGAGTGGACGGAGGTGGCGCGCGGCTTCGTGCGGCCGCAGGTTGACTTCAACGCCGGCTACCTCTTCACGGTCGTCGCGCTCATCGGCACGACCATCTCGCCCTACATGCAGGTCTTCGTGCAGTCGTCTGTGGTCGAGAAGGGCGTGACCGAGGAGGACTACGGGCTTACGCGCGCCGACGTGTGGGTGGGGACGGTCTTCGCGATGGCGACGGCCTTCTTCATCGCCGTGGCGACGGCCGCGACGCTCCACCACGGACACATACACATCGAGACGGCCGAGCAGGCGGCAAAGGCGCTCGAACCGCTGGCCGGGACGTACGCGAAGACGCTCTTCGGCGTCGGGCTCTTCGGCGCCTCGATGCTGGCCGCGGCCGTGCTGCCGCTCTCGACGGCCTACTCGATCAGCGAGGCTCTGGGGTTCGAGAAGGGCGTCTCGCGCTCTTTCCGCGAGGCGCCGATCTTCCTCGGCATCTTCACTTTCCTCATCGTGGTCGGCGGCGTGGTGGCGATGATTCCGGGCCTCCCGCTCTTCGACGTGCTGCTCGTCACGCAGGTCATCAACGGGCTGCTGCTGCCCGTGCTGCTCGTCTCGATACTTCGCCTCGCCTCCGACCGCGAATTGATGGGTGCGCACGCGAACGGGCGGGTCTATAATGCCGCGTCGTGGCTGACCGTCCTCGTCGTCTCAGCGCTGTCGCTTCTCTTTATCGCGACGCGGCTCTTTAACTTTTAGTAGTCAGTAGACAGTAGTCAGTAGACAGTAGATGAATCGCGCGGCGTCTTTTCTACTGACTACAGTCTACTGACTACTGTCTACTGTCTTCTCATGAGTCGTCCTCCGCTCAAATCGCAGATCGCGTTCCCGTCGCTCATGGCGGGCGTCTTCGGGCTGACGCTCTATCTGCTCTACAAAATCTCGGGCGCACCCTTCTCGTGGCGGTTCATGACCGAGCCGGACGGCGGTCTGGGTTGGGCGATGCGGGTGGCGAGCATCGCCTTCTGGCTGTCGGTCGCGTTCGTCGCCATCCGCCTCCTCAACGAGCTGGTCTTCCTCCTCTTCCGCAAGCGCAAGGGCTACGACGCTCCGGCGCTGATGCGCGACCTCTTCTCGCTCGTGCTCTACGTGACGGCCCTCGCCGTCATCCTCAAGCTGCACTTCGACACGCTCTCGTTCGGCGCGCTGCTCTCGGGCTCCGCCCTGCTCGGCATCATCCTCGGCCTCGCGCTACAGGACACGCTCGGCAACCTCTTCGCCGGCATCTCTCTGCACGCCGACAAGCCCTTTCAGGTCGGCGACGTAATCACGGTCGGCAAGCACACGGGCGCCGTCATGTCCATCACTTGGCGCGCGGTGAAGATTAAGACCTTCTCGAACCACATCGTCCTTGTCAGCAACAGCAGCATCGCCAAGGAGTCCATCGAGGTCTGCCCGCGCGACGGGCAGAACGCGCGCATCGTCTTCTTCGGCGCGCTCTACACCGACTCGCCCGTCAAGGTCATCCACGTCGTGCGCGAGGCCGTGCGCGAGTGCGACAACGTCCTGCGCTACATGCCGCCCGTCGTGCGCATACGCAACCTCGGCGACTCGTCGGTCGAGTACGAGGTCAAGTACTGGCTCTCCGACTACTCGCGCTACAACGACACAGACGCGCTCGTACGCCAGCGCATCTGGTACGCCTTCCGCCGAAACAACCTGACCTTCGCCTTCCCGACCCGAACGCTCTACATGGAGCAGCCCGCCTCCCAGAACGGCGACGGGCACAGCCGCGAGACTCTGGCCGAACTGCTCTCAGCCGTGGACATCTTCGCGCCGCTCACGGGGGACGAGCTGGGCGCGCTCGCGTCCTCGGCCTCGGGGCGCGTCTTCGCGCCCGGCGAGACGATCATCCGCGCGGGCGACGACGGCGCCTCGATGTTCGTCGTCAGCCGCGGCAGCGTGGACGTGCGTGTGGAGCAGAACGGCATGCCGCGCACCATCAAGCGTCTGGCCGAGGGCGACTTCTTCGGCGAGATGGCGCTCTTCACCGGCGAGCCGCGCACGGCCAACGTCGTCGCCAACGAGGAGACAGAAGTTTTGGAGATCGGCCACGAGGCGATGAAGAGCCTCTTCCAGACCAACCCCGACCTCGTCGAAGCCCTCAGCCACACCATCAACGAGCGCCGCGCCGGATTGGCCGCCAACGCCTCCACAGCCCCCGGCGAACAGGAGACGCCCGCCGGCCTCCTCTCAAGAATCAAACACTTCTTCCGCCTCGACTGAGGAAGGTTGAAAGTACCGGGATAAGAAGAGGCGCGGCCTTCATCAACGATTGATGAAGGCCGCGCCTTTATTCGTCTTGCCTTTTTACTTTTGCCTTACTTTCAAGCCTGCTTGCAGGCTGCGCCCTGTGTTATGTGCGTCGGCCCGTCGCCGCGGGTCGAGCTTGGTCTTGCACGCCGCAGGCGCGCGATGAGCGCCGCGAGGTCTTTCGGCGAAGTCTTCACCAGCGCCACGCCGAGCAGGATGACGAGCGCGGCGCCGCCCTCGCGCCAGCCGAGCGGCTCGGACAGTATCAACCAGCCGAGCACGAGCGCCACCAGAGGATTGACGTACGAGTAGGTCGAAACCAAAGAGAGCGGCAGCTTCTGTATCGCGTACATGTACGCGCTGTAGGCCACAATCGAGCCGAAGACGACGAGGTAGAGCACCGCGCCCGCGCTCCTCGCCGAAAAACGCATCCCGCCCCACTCGCCCGCCAGCGTCCCCGCCAAGGTCAGCGCCACGCCCGCCCACAACATCTGCACCGCCGAAGCCATCAGCGGCGACACTCCCGTCGGCCGCCGCTTCGCGTAGACCGAGCCCGCCTGCCAGAAGAAGCAGCCGACCTGTATGATGCCGACGCCGAGCGCGTACTTGCCGTTCAACTCAGTCCCGAATAACTGCGGCCCGACGAGCAGCGCCAGTCCGCCGAAGCCCACGGCCATGCCGAGCAGTCCACGCACTCCGACGCGCTCGCCGTCCTTCTGCACGCGCTCAAGCGCCGCCGCCCAGAAGGGCGAAGTCGCAACCAGCAGCGCCGCCATCCCGCTCGGCACCCACTTCTCGGCCCAGACGACCGCGCCGTTCCCGACGCCCAGAAGCATCAACCCCACGACGCCCAAGTCGAACCACTCGCGCCCCGCCGGCAGACGCACGTTCCTCTGCCAGCCCATGACGAAGAAGAGCACGGCGCCCGCGATGAGGAAGCGCAGGCCCGCGAAGAGCGTCGGCTGGAACGTCTCAAGCCCGACGGCAATCGCTAGATAGGTCGTCCCCCAGAAGAAACAGACGGCCGCCCAAGCCCCGTAAGCCCCCAACTTCTCCCTGTCCGCCATCACTCACCCGCCCTTTCCCTGTCCAGAGGCAGCCGCGTCGTCTCCTTGACGGTCTTCAAAACGATTGTCGTCCGCGTGCTCCTGATGGCCTTAAAACGGCCCAGTTGGTCGCGCAGGAAACGGTACAAGTCGTCCGTGTCCCGCGCGCGCACCTTCACCAGAAAGCAGTCCTCGCCCGCAAGGTGGTGCAGTTCCAACACAGAAGGCAAGGCGGACAGCGCCTCGGCCGTGCCCTCCTCGCTCCAGAGTTGGTCTTCGCGGTCGTCCACACGTATAAAAATGAAGGCTACGAGCCCCAAGCCGAGCGCGTGGGGGTCAAGTGTTGCAGTGTAACCCTTTATCAGCCCGCGCTCTTCGAGTTTCCGTACGCGTTCCAGCGTCGCCGAAGGGGTCAGCTCGACCGCGCGCGCCAACTCGACGTTAGTCGCACGTCCTTCTTTCTGAAGGATTTCCAGAATCCGCGCGTCCCTCTCGTCAAGCATCGCCGACACCCCTCCCGCCGCAACCCCTGAATCTCCGAGCCGCCTAAATCCAATTATTCGGTAAAGTTATCTAACTGCCGATGATTCTACGCTCGCACGGCCCTTTTGTCAACAAAAATCATCCTAAATCAAGAGGTGGCGATATAAAGAGGGCGGAGCCGATGAGCGTACAATCGGGCAACTCGGTAGTTTCCACGTTCATCCATAGACTTGACAAGAGGACACTCAATCTTTATTATTCCGTTGTGCTCACGCATTGAGGATAGCCCGCGCGCCGCCTTTTTTAAAGGCGCCGGGCAGCCCAAATTCTCTATGGAGGTTAAAAAATCATGAGCATCACCCGTTACGACCCGTTCCGCGACCTCAAGTCCTTGCAGGACGAGGTCAATCGCCTCTTCTCGACCAGCTTCTCGCGCGGCTTCGGCGAGGAGGGCTTCACGCGCGGCGCTTGGACGCCGAACGTGGACATCTTCGAGAACAAGGACGAGATCGTGCTCGAAGCCGAACTCCCCGGCATGAACCGGGAGGACTTCGAGCTGACGATCGAGAACAACGTTCTGACGCTCCGCGGCGAGCGGCGCTTCGAGAAGAAGGACGAGGCGGACAACTACCACCGCGTCGAGCGCGCCTACGGCGCCTTCTCGCGCTCGTTCACGCTGCCGCAGACCGTCTCGGGCGAAGGCGCGACGGCCGAGTACAAGAACGGCGTGCTCCGCGTCGTGCTACGCAAGCGCGAAGAGGTCAAGGCCCGCCGCATCGAGGTCGCGGGCGAGTCTGCCGAAGGCCAGACGCCGAAGACCATCGAGGCGAAGGCCGAGGGGCGGCAAGCCTCTTCCAAGGGTCAGGCGACTTCGGCCGGCGCCTAAAACCGGCCGTTGCGAATTCGGCGGCCAGCAACGCCGGCCAAGAGCCCCGCAAAGCCCCGGCTCGCGTGGGCGTCCGGCCGGGGCTGGCCGCCGAAGGCTTTAGAGAAGCGAAGTTTTAGTCGGGCAGTCATCTTTCAGAAGTAACCGGGGAAGAATTTTCCGAGGCAATCATGCGTCTAGAACGTTTCACACTGCGCGGCCAAGAGGCCATCCAGTCGGCCATCGAGGCGGCCGAGCGCAACCAGCATCAGCAGGTCGAGCCCGAGCACCTCCTGCTCGCCATGCTCGAACAGCCCGAGGGCATCGTCCGCCCGCTGCTCGGCAAGCTCGGCGCCAACGTGCAGGTCGTCCTGAACGACTTGCAGGGCGCGATAGGTCGCCTGCCGAAGGTGCAGGGCGGCCAGCAGTACTTCAGCCCGCGCACCAATCAAATCTTTCAGGCGGCCGAGAAAGAGGCCAAGCAGATGCAGGACGAGTACATCTCGACCGAGCACCTGCTGCTCGCGCTCGCCGCCGAGAAGGACGGCGCGTCGGGCCGCATACTCCGCCAGCACGGCGTCAACCGCGAAGACCTCTTCAAGGTCATCGAGCAGACGCGCGGCGGCGCGCGAGTCACGGATCAGAATGCCGAGGCCAACTATCAGGCGCTCTCGAAGTACGCGAAAGACCTGACGGAGCTGGCGCGTCAGGGCAAGCTCGACCCCGTCATCGGCCGCGACGACGAGATACGCCGCACGGTTCAGGTCTTAAGTAGAAGGACGAAGAACAACCCTGTCCTCATCGGCGAGCCGGGCGTCGGCAAGACCGCGATTGTCGAAGGGCTCGCGCAGAGAATCGTCTCGGGCGACGTGCCCGAGACGCTTCGCAACAAGAAGCTCGTGGCGCTCGACCTCGGCTCGATGCTCGCGGGCGCGAAGTACCGCGGCGAGTTCGAGGACAGGCTGAAGGCGGTTCTGAAAGAGATTGAGAACGCGCAGGGGCAGATAGTCCTCTTCATAGACGAGCTGCACACGCTGGTCGGCGCGGGCGCGGCCAAGGGCGCGATTGACGCGTCGAACATGCTGAAGCCTGCGCTGGCGCGCGGCGAGTTGCGCTGCGTCGGCGCGACGACCCTGAACGAGTACAAGAAGTACATCGAGAAGGACGCCGCGCTTGAACGCCGCTTCCAGCAGGTCTTCGTCGGCGAGCCTTCGGTCGAGGACACCATCGCGATACTTCGCGGCCTCAAGGAGCGCTACGAAGTTCACCACGGCGTCCGCATCAAGGACTCGGCCATCGTGGCGGCGGCGACGCTCTCGAACCGCTACATCACAGACCGCTTCCTGCCCGACAAGGCGATTGACCTGATTGACGAGGCCGCCTCGCGCCTGCGCATCGAGATTGATTCGCTGCCGCAGGAGATTGACGTGCTCGAACGCGAAATCCTCCAACTCGAAATTGAGCGGCAGGCTTTGCAGCGTGAGGAGGACGAGCGCTCGAAGGCGCGTCTGCACGACATCGAGCAGCGCATCGCGGACTTGCGCGAACGCTCGTCGGGCATGAAGGCCAAGTGGCAGTCCGAGAAGGAAGAGATCGAGCGGATGCGCGAGGCGAAGAACGAGTTGGAGCAGCTACGCCTCCAACTCGATCAGGCGCGCAACGCGGGCGATCTGCAACGCGCGGCCGAGATTCAGTACGGCAAGATTCCCGAGCTCGAAAGCAAGCTTACGGCCGAGCAGCAGAAGCTCGCCGAGCTTCAGAGCGACGGCGTCATGCTCAAGGAGGAGGTTGACGAGGAGGACGTTGCGCAGGTCGTCGCCAAGTGGACGGGCGTGCCCGTGTCGAAGATGCTCGAAGGCGAGATGCAGAAGCTCGTCACGATGGAGGAGCGCCTGCGACAGCGCGTCATCGGACAGGACGAGGCTTTGACGGCGGTCGCCAACGCGGTGCGCCGCGCGCGCGCGGGGCTGCAAGACCCGAATCGGCCGGTCGGCTCCTTCATCTTCCTCGGCCCGACGGGCGTCGGCAAGACCGAGACGGCGCGTGCGCTCGCCGAGTTTCTGTTTGACGACGAGCGCGCGATGGTGCGTCTCGACATGTCGGAGTACATGGAGAAGCACGCCGTCGCGAGGATGATCGGCGCGCCGCCGGGCTACGTCGGCTACGAGGAGGGCGGGCAGTTGACCGAGGCCGTGCGGAGAAGGCCGTACAGCGTCATCCTCTTCGACGAGATAGAGAAGGCGCACCCTGATGTCTTCAACGTGCTGCTTCAGATACTCGACGACGGCCGCCTGACCGACTCGAAGGGGCGCACGGTGGACTTCAAGAACACCGTGCTGATTATGACCTCGAACCTCGGCAGCCGCGAGATACAGGCCGTGGCCGACGACGAAAGCCAAGTGCGCGAGGCCGTTCTGGAAGTCCTGCGCGAGCACTTCAAGCCGGAGTTTCTGAACCGCATTGACGACATCGTCATCTTCCACCAGCTCTCGCGCGAGCAGATCGGCGACATCATCGAGATACAGCTCGAACGCCTGCGCCGCCTGCTGGCCGAGCGCGACATGCAGTTGGCTCTGGACGACTCGGCGAAGCAGTTGCTCTCGCGCGAGGGCTACGACCCGCTCTACGGCGCGCGGCCTCTGAAGCGCGCGATTCAGACGCTCATCCAGAACCCGCTCGCGTCGAAGCTCCTGCGCGGCGAGGTTCTGCCCGGCCAGACCATACGCGTCTCGGCCGACGGCGACCAGATGCAGTTCACGACCGAGACGGCCACGGAGGCCGCGACAGCTTAACTTAGAGGTTAGAGGTTGGAGGTTAGAGGTTAGTAGTTGAAACTATTGCTTCGCCCGCATTCATCGTGCACGCGGCAGACGGATTTAACTAACCTCTAACCTCCAACCTCTAACCTCTAACCTCTTCATCCGGAGGATGAATCGAATGAGACACCACAGGTTCGACCCGCGCGACCTGTTCACTTTGCAGGAACGTATGAACCGCCTCTTCGAGGAGGCGGCCGACCGGCGCGCGGGCGCGCGCGAGGAGGAGGGCGAGATCGAGCGCGCCGACTGGATTCCGGCGGCCGACGTTTACGAGGACGAACGCGAGTACCTGCTCGCGCTCGACCTGCCGGGCATCGAGCGCGACGCCTTGGACGTCTCGCTCGACGACGGTCGCCTCGTCATACGCGGCGAGCGCAAGGGCGCCGAGGGCTTGCGCTCGCGCAGAACCGAGCGGCCGCAGGGGCGCTTCGTGCGCACCTTTAGCCTGCCCGACGCCGTCGAGCGCGGCGCCATCTCGGCCGACTACAAGGACGGAGTCCTCCTGCTCCACCTGCCCAAGCGCGGCGAGCAGTCGGGGCGGCGCCTCAAGATTGACATCCAGTGAAGGCCGTAAGTGGTAAGTCGTAAATCGTAAACGGCGGCGGCGCACGCGCGCGCTCGTAAACGGGCGCGCGCGGCCTTTGCTAATCGCGATTTACCATTTACGATTTACGCAAATGAGAATTTTCCGCAGGGGGAGCAAGAAGCAGGACATGGCAGAGAAGGATTCGGCCGAGAGGGACTGGCCGGAGGAGTTGGACACCGAAGAGGGCTCGCCGCGCGTGCGCGTCAACGACCGCAGGCGCATCAGGCTGGGCGAAGAGGGAGAGGCGGGCGGCTCTGAACAGGAGGCCGCGTCCGAGTCAACGAGCCTGAAGCCGTCCTACGTCGAAGAGTTGGAGACGCGCACGCGCGCCGCCGAGCAGAAGGCCGCGGACGTGCAGGCGCGCTTCGAGCAGGTGCGCGCCGAACTCAAGCGCGAGACGGACGAGCTGCGCCAGCGCCTCGCGCGCACAGCGGACGAGCGCGTCACGCGCGAGAAGGCCGCCTTCATCTCGACGCTTCTGCCCGTCATTGACAACCTTCAGCGCGCGGTCGAGGCGGCCGAATCGGGCGGCTCCAAAGAGTCACTTCTCGACGGGCTGCGCGGCACCATCAACGGCTTCGAGAGTGTCTTGACGCAGGCCGGCGCCGAGGTGATTGACGCGACGGGCCAGCCCTTCGACCCCGAACTGCACGAGGCCGTGGACACGACGGAAGTCGAGCCCGAGCGCGAAGGCATCGTCACCGCGCAGTACAGCCGCGGCTACCGTTTGGCCAACCAACTGCTCCGCCCCGCGCGCGTGCAGGTCGGCCGCGCGAAGAGCGAAGGCGCGGGCGCTTAAAAGGTTCATCAGATAACAGTCAAAATTTTTCTCAGGAGAAACCAAAGTGGCAGCGAAGGATTTGAAGTTCAGGGAAGAGGCACGGGCGGCGATGCTCAAGGGCGTGAACGTTCTGGCGAACGCGGTGCGCGTGACCTTGGGGCCGAAGGGCCGGAACGTCGTGCTCGGTAAAAAGTTCGGCTCGCCCGTCATCACGAAGGACGGCGTGACGGTGGCGAAGGAAATCGAGCTCAAGGACAAGTACGAGAACATGGGCGCGCAGATGGTCAAGGAGGTCGCCACCAAGACCAACGACATCGCGGGCGACGGCACGACGACCGCGACCGTCCTCGCGCAGGCCATCTTCCGCGAGGGCGTCAAGAACGTCACGGCCGGCGCCAACCCGATGCAGCTTCAGCGCGGCATACAGCTCGGCGTCGAGGCCGCCACCGCCGAGCTCGAAAAGCTCTCGAAGAAGGTCAAGGGCAAGGACGAGTTGGCGAACGTCGCCGCCGTCTCCGCCAACAACGACCGCGAGATAGGCGAGCTGATTTCCGAGGCGATGGACAAGGTCGGCAACGACGGCGTCGTGACGGTCGAAGAGTCGAAGTCAATGCAGACCGAGTTGGATTTGGTCGAGGGCATGCAGTTCGACCGCGGGTATCTCAGCCCCTACTTCGTCACCAACCCCGACCGCATGGAGGCCGTGCTCGAAGAGCCCCTGATTCTCCTCCACGAGAAGAAGATTTCGGCGATGCGCGACCTTCTGCCGCTCTTGGAACAGGTGGCGAATCAGGGCCGGCAACTGCTCATCATCGCGGAGGACGTGGAGGGCGACGCGCTCGCGACGCTCGTCGTCAACCGCCTGCGCGGCACCATCAAGGTCTGCGCGGTGAAGGCGCCCGCGTTCGGCGACCGGCGCAAGGCCATCCTCGAAGACATCGCCACGCTCACGGGCGGCCAAGTCATCACGGAAGACCTCGGCATCAAGCTCGAATCGGTCACCATCGAAGACCTCGGTCGCGCCAAGCGCGTCATCGTGGACAAGGAGAACACCACGGTCGTCGAGGGCGCCGGTTCGCAGAAGTCCATACAGGGGCGCGTCGCGACGATTCGTCATCAGATTGAAGAGACGACTTCGGACTACGACCGCGAGAAGTTGCAGGAGCGTCTGGCGAAGCTCGCGGGCGGCGTCGCCGTCATCCGCGTCGGCGCGGCCACAGAGACCGAGATGAAGGAGAAGAAGATGCGCGTCGAGGACGCGGTCAACGCCACGCGCGCGGCCGCGCAGGAGGGCATCGTCCCCGGCGGCGGAGTCGCCTTGGTTCGCGCGTCGAAGGCGCTCGACAAGGTCGAGGCCGAGGGCGACGTTTTGACGGGCGTGAAACTGCTCCGGCGGGCGATGGAAGAGCCGCTGCGCCGCATCGCCGAGAACGCGGGCGTTGACGGCGCCATCGTCATCGGCAAGATCGAGGAGTCGAAGGGCTCGGTCGGCTACAACGCCGCGACGGGCGTCTTCGAAGACCTCACGAAGGCCGGCATCATTGACCCGATGAAGGTCGTGCGGACGGCCCTTCAGAACGCGGCGTCCATCGCCGGGCTGCTGCTGACGACCGACGCGGCCGTCACAGACGCGCCCGAGCCGAAGAAGGCCGCGACGCCGCCGATGCCCGGGGGCGAGGACTACGACTTCTAAAAGTTAACGCACGAGTCGGAGAGTCCGGGGCCACGACAAACGGCGCGGCCCCGGGCTTTCTTACTTTGTCCGTTCATTTACATGGCAGGATAATTGCAGCGCGCCGATGTGCTATAGTTCAAGTGTCCGGAAGCGCGACGAGAAGCGCAACGGGCACTACGAGCAAGGCATCTAACAGAGGCCGGACGACGGGTAGGTTTGGCGAAACTGTTTCGGCTTGAATGGCCATTGAAGACGCGCCGCCCGCCGTCCATATTTTTTTAGGCTGATGTTTTTGAGCCCCTGCGGAGGTTGAACCCGCTTTCGACTCCCCCCGCGGCTCGCCGGAAGGAAAGCAATGATAGATCTCGGAACTTACAAAGACCGTTTCGCGGAGAGCGGGCAGCGCGTACTCGAACACGCCGTACAGGAGTCGCGCCGCCGTGACCAAAACTACATCGCGGTGGAACACATTCTCAACGGCCTCGCGGCCGAGGAGGCAGAGCTGTTCAACCTGACGATGCGCGACCTCTCGCTCGACCCGCGCTCGGTGAAGGTACTGATTGAAAAGCGTCTTGAGAATGCACGCTATCAGAACGTCAACAAGGGCATCCGCATTGCGCCCGAGACCATCGAGCTCTTCAAGCGCTCGATGGAGCGAGCGCGCGCGCAGGGTCGTAAGACCATCGAGGCCACAGACCTCTTCATGGCCTTCTCGCAGGACGAGAACAGCGCGCTGATGGGCGTGCTCAGAAACCTCGGCGCCAACCCCGAGACCGTGGTGGAGCAGGTGCGCGCACGAGTCCGCACGCGCGAGCAGCAGGAGGAGGAGTACAAGAAGAAGTTCGAGCTGCCTCCGTACCTCAAGCACTTCGGCGTAAGCCTGAATCGCCTCGCCCGCGCAGACAAGCTGCCGCCGACCATCGGCCGCGAGCGCGAGATACAGCAGATGATCGAAATCCTCTGCCACCGCGAGCGCGCCAACTCGCCGATGCTCGTCGGCGAGCCGGGCGTCGGCAAGACGGCCGTGGTCGAAGGTCTCGCGCGCCTTATTGAGCTTGAGCCGGAGAAGGTTCCCGCGCGCCTGCGCGGCACGCACGTCGTACAGCTTCAGATGGGCGGCCTCGTCGCGGGGACGATGCTGCGCGGCATGTTCGAGGAGCGCATCAAGGGCATCATTGACGAGGTGAAGGAGCGCGAAAACCTCATCCTCTTCATAGACGAGGCCCACACCATCATCGGCGCGGGCGCCGCGCTCGGCACTTCGTCGGACGCCGCGAACATGTTCAAGACGGCGCTCGCGCGCGGCGAGATGCGCATCATCGGCGCGACGACCATCACCGAGTACAAGGAGTACATCGGCGAGGACGAGGCTCTGGCCCGCCGCTTCCGTCTTGTAAAGGTTGACGAGCCCTCGATTGCCGAGACGCGCGAGATTCTCTTCGGCCTGCGTCCCCGACTTGAGCGCAACTACTCCGTCACCATCTCGGACGACGCCATCAACACGGCGCTTGAGATGGCCCCGAAGTACATACGCAACCTGCACCTGCCGGACAAGGCCATCGGCTGGCTCGACACGGCGGCGGTCAAGGTTGAAATCAACGAGCCGGACACGCTGGTCGTGCGCCCCGAGCACATCATTGATGTCATCTCGCAGGAGTCGCGCATCCCGCGCGACATGATCTACCGCGACACCAACGACCGCTTCTCCGCGATGGAGGAAGACCTCGGCCGGCGAGTCATCGGCCAGAAGGACGCCATCCGCGCCGTCGCGCAGCGCTTACGCCTCAACAAGGGGCCGCTCAAGGAGTCGCACTACAAGCCGGACGGCGTGCTCCTCTTCCTCGGGCCCACGGGCGTTGGCAAGACCGAGTTGGCGAAGGCCGTCGCCGAGTTCATGTTCGGCGACGAGGAGAAGATGGTGCGCATAGACATGTCCGAGTATCAGGACGGCACCATCGGCATCGAGAAGCTCATCGGCATGCCGCGCGGCATCGTCGGCAGCGAGCGCGGCGGCGTGCTCACGGAACAGCTCCGCGAGAACCCGTACACCGTGCTTCTGCTTGATGAAGTTGAGAAGGCTTCGCCGACGTTGATGAATCTGTTCCTGCAAGCCTTCGACGAGGGCTGGCTGACGGACGGTCGCGGCAAGAAGGTCTACCTGTCCGACGCGATCATCATCATGACCTCGAACCTCGGCTCGGAGAACTTCAAGAAGTACGAGAAGCCGTTCGGGTTCGGCACGAAGACGCTCGGCGACGTGAAGGCCATCAGGGGCGACGTGATGAAGGCCGCGGAGAATCGCTTCTCGCCCGAGTTCCGCAACCGCATAGACGAGATCGTCGTCTTCTCGCCGCTGACGATGGACGAGGTGCGCGAGATCGCGAAGCTCTACACGGCGAAGCTCTGCCGCCAGATGGAGTCGCAGGGCAAGGGCTGCCGCGTGACGAAGGCCGCGCTCGACCTGCTCACAGAGAAGGGCTACAGCCCGGCCTACGGCGCGCGCTTCCTCAAGCGCCACATTGACGAGAAGGTCAAGCTCCCCATCACGGCGATGTGGAAGGAGGCCGCAAGCTTCGTCGCCGACGTGGAGAACGGCGAGGTCGTCGTCCGCGCCGAAGCCTGAGACCGAGCCAACCGATAACAACCGCGAAGGGCTCCGACTGAAACTCAGTCGGAGCCCTTCACGCTTTAGCCCTTCCAAGTCTCCGGCGGCGTTTGCCTTCCGTCCCCGCGCGCGTTTATAAATTCGGGCATGAGAAAGACGCTTTTCCTCGCTCTCGCCCTCGCGGCGTTTACGCTATTAACAGTACCACCGGCCGGCGCGCAGGACGGCACGAAACCGAAGACGGACGCCCCCAAAACTTCCCCGGCGAAGGTTGACGAGAAGGCCGAGGCGGTCGTCAAACGCGGCGTGGAGGTTCTGGGCGGCGCGGCTTACATGGACGTGCGCACGGCCGTCTCGCAGGGCTACTTCACGCAGTTCCGCGAGGGGCAGCAGGGCTTGCCCGTCAGCTTCCGCGACTACGTGGTCTACCCAGACCGCGAGCGCACGGAGTTCAAGGGCGCGGGCGTGCGCACCGTTCAGGTGAACACGGGACAGAGCGGCTGGCTCTTCGAGGCGAAGGCGAAGAAGCTCACGGACGTGACGCCCGAGCAGGCCGAAGACTTCCGCACGACGATGCGTACGAGCGTGGACAACCTCCTGCGCGGCTGGTGGCGCAGCGAGGGCGCGTCGCTCATCTACGTCGGGCGGCGCGAGGCGGGGCTCGCGCGCCGCAACGAGGTCGTGCGCCTCTCATACCCTGACGGCTTCGAGGCTGAGTTCGAGTTCGACGCGCGCGAAGGTCTGCCGGCGAAGGTTCTCTACAAGCGGCCGAACGCGGAGGGCGAGACGGTCGAGGAGGAAGACCGTTACGCGCAGTTCCAACAGCTCGGCGGCGTCCGCGCGCCCTTCATCATTGACCACTACCGCGCGGGCGTGCAGTCGAGCCGCGTCAACTACGAGTCGGTCGAGTTCAACAAGCCCGTCCCCGAGTCGCTCTTCGCCAAGCCGACCGACGTGAAAGCCATCAAGTTCTAAAGCCACGGCAGAAGTCCGACCGTGAAGGAGGGCGTCAGTCAAACGCAAAAACGTTCAAAGGAGGATGAGAGGCTCGCTGTCTCTCATCCTCCTTTGTCTTCTGCGTAAGACCGGACGCCCTCCCTCACGGTCGGGCTTCTGCTTCTCAGCCTTTCTTAACCACCGACTCGCCGCGCGCGGCCTCGGTTCGTGAAGGCGCGGGGTCGGCGGCCTCGAAGGCGGGCGCGGAGCGTCCGGAGAGTCCAGCCATGCGGGCGAAGAGGCGTTCGTACTCGTCCACGACGTGCTCCCAGTCGTAGCGCTCACGTACGCGCGCCTGCGCGCGCTGGCGGTACTGCGTGACCATCGCGCCGCCGCGAAGCACCCGCTGCAACTGCGCCGCGAGGTCGTGCGCGTCGCGGTAGTGAAGCGCGGCGTCGCCCGTCACCTCGACGTTCTCGGGCGTGTTCAGAGTGAGCACGCAGTTGCCGTAGCCCATCGCCTCCAAGAGCGCCGGGTGCGTGCCGCCTACCTCGGTGGCGTGGACGTAGCAGTACGCGTTCTGCTGCAAGGCGCGGTAGGCGTCGCCGAAGACGAAGCCGGTGAAGACTATCCGACGGTCGCGGCGCGCAAGCGCGCGGAGCTTCGCGATGTACTCGTGCGCGTAAGGGGCGTCGCCGACGATGAGTAGCTTCTGCGGCGTGCGCACGCGGCGGAAGGCTTCGATGACCATCTCGGCGTTATTCTCTGGCTCAAGGCGCGAGACGTAGAGCACGTAGCGGTTCGGCTCCACGCCCCAGCGCGTGACGGCCGTGCGGTCAACTCTGCGCTCGACCTCGGCGCCGTAGGCGATCATCGTCGAGCGCGCGCGGTACTTCGCCAGATAATAGTCCTGTATGACGCGCGCGTCCGTCACCGTCTCTGTTGGCAGCCAGACCGAGAGGCGCTCGGCCACGCGGTAGTAGTTCTGGCCGAGCCAGTTCCACTTGCGACGCTTGTGCTCAAGGCCGTCAACGTTGATGGCGACGGGCACGCCCGCGGCGCGCAGGATGGGCGCGAAGGGCGCGTTGGCGGCGTTGCAGATGAGCGCGGCGTCGAAGCGCCGGAGCGCGGCGGCGTGGAGTGCGGAGAGGCCGGCGTGGACTACGGTGTCGAAGTACTTGTGGCGGATGGTGGGCAGCACCTTGAGGCGCACGCCCTTGTACTCTATCTGGCGGGGGCTGACGTAGTGCGCGCGGCAGTAGACCGTCACGTCGTGCCCGCGCGCCACCAGCCGCGTCGAGAGCTGTTCGGCGAAGGTCTCGAATCCCCCGTAGCTTGCGGGAATTCCCCTCGTCCCCAGAATGGCGATTCTCATCAAGTGATAAGTGGTGAGCGAAGCCGTTAGCCGTTAGCAGTCGACCGTTAGCTTCCTGTCTTTAGCTAAAAGCTAATAGCTCATAGCTTCCCCCACCACTCTCCTGTAGGTCAGCAAGGTCATGCGGGCCGTGTCCCGCCAGTCGAAGTCGCGCGCCCGCTGTAGTCCGCGCTCTCGCAGGCGCGCGCGCAGGGCGTCGTCGTCAATGAGCCGTCCGAGTGCGTCGGCCAGTGCTTCAACGTCGAAAGGGTCAACGGTCAAAGCGGCGTCGCCGACCACCTCCGGCAGACTCGTCAGGTTCCCCGTCAGGACGGGCGCGCCGCACGACATGGCCTCCAGCGGCGGCAGGCCGAAGCCTTCGTAGAAAGAGGGGTAGGCGAAGCAGAGCGCGCCCGAGTAAAGCGCGGGCAGGTCGGCCTCAGGTACGTAGCCCGTGAGGACTACCGAGCCGGCGAGTCCCTCAGCCTCGACGGCCCTCAGCGTCTCGCCGTAAAGCCATGCTTTCTTCCCGACGAGCACCAGTTGCGGCAGATTACTCCTCCCGCGCGCCCGGCGCAAGGCCGAGTAGGCGCGCAGCAGCCGCGCGAGGTTCTTACGCGGCTGAATGGAGCCGACGGCCAGCACGTACTCGGCCGCGATTCCGTAACGGCCCCGCGCGCGCGCGACCTCCGCGGCGTCGGCGATGCGGCGGAAGCGCGTCGAGACGGCCAGCGGTATCGCCGTCACCCGCGCGGGGTCGAGTTTGTAAGTCTCAATCAGGTCGCGCCGCGTGAACTCCGAAGGCGCGATGACGTGCGCCGCGCGCCTGACGGTCGCCCGCACCGTGACTCTGAGTTGTACACGGCTGCGGAGCTTGAAAGTTTCGGGGATGTGCTCGAACGAGAGGTCGTGGACGGTGGCGACGACCGGGCACGGCGCGAGCGGCGGCGCGGTGTACTGCACGTGCAGAAGGTCTACGGGGCGACGCCTCAACTCCGCCGACAGCGTCAGGGGTATGCGCACCAGCGGCGTGTGCGGCAGAGTCCTCCTGACACTGACATTCTCCCAGCGCCCCGCGAAACGCGCCTCGGCCTCCGGCTTCGTCACGTAGACCGTGTAACGGTTCTCCCGGTCAACCTCCGCCAGCGCCTCCACCAGATTCGCCGCGTACGTCTCGTTCCCCGCCAGCCCCGTCCCGACCGAGTGCGCGTCAATCGCTATGTGCATGCGCGAGAGATTTTCCGTCCGGCAGAGAATTGAGACATTACCCGGATTGTTATACCTTGCCGTGCTATATAATCGGAAGTTAGGTTTCTTCCCTTTGCCTCAACGAGGGTGTTAATTTAGCCGTGGTGAAGGAGGGTCTTATGGCGACAGCGACTCTTGATGAAGATAAATTAAAAAGTGTAGTGAAGGCGGCCTTTGTCGAAGCCCTCAGAGAGCACCGGGACTTGGTGCAGGAGATCGTCGAAGAGGCGATGGAAGATATCGCCTTGGCGCATGCCATCGAGCAGGGGCTCGGCGGTGAATCCGTTACGCGCGATGAGGTCTTCGCAATTTTAGAGGGCGAGCGGTGAAAGTTGATTTCAGGGACAGCTTCGTTAAAGACCTGAAAGCCGTTAAAGAAAGGGGCCTGCTAGGCAGAGTTCGGAGCGTCATAGAGGCGTTCGAGAAAGCGAATTCGCTGGACGAGCTGCCTAACCTGAAGAAGCTCAAGGGTGGCGGGAATTATCTTCGCGTAAGGGTCGGTGATTACCGCTTGGGTATCGCTCCTGAGAACGATACAGTCGTTTTTGTCCGCTTCCTCAACCGAAAAGATATATACAAGCATTTCCCGTGATGCGGCGGCGCTGGGCGTAGCAGTAATAATGGCGGAGACTGGGGATGTGAGTCTGGCGTTTCAGGAACCCTTCGGCGGGAACCCTTATCTCCTCCGGTTGAGGCGGCTGACGGAGGAGTTACTTGTTGTAGACGATTCCGGAAGGCTGCGGGAGGCGGTCGCACGGCTGTACTCGGTGTTCTCGGAGATTACCGGGGTGGACTCTGGTTCGGACGCGGGCGCCGATTCGCTGGACACTCTTCTCCCGAGCGGGAAGGCCATCTCCCCTAAAGACGCCGCCAACTGCACCCTCGACTTTGCCAGAACCTCGAAGTTCGTGAGGGGCGCGTGCGCCGCGCTGTCGAAGGTGTGCGGGCGATTCCCCGGCGAGCGGGTCGAAGTCCTCTACGCAGGGTGCGGCCCTTTCGCGACTCTGGCCGCGACGCTGGCAACGCAGTTCGGCGCCGGGCGTGTGCGCTTCACGCTGCTCGACGTACACCGGCGCTCGCTGGAATGTGCCGCGCGCATCTTCGAGACCTGCGGGCTGCGAGACCACGTGCGCGCTTACGTTCAGGCGGACGCATCCCTTTACACGCACGACCGCCCGCCCCACCTCATCATCACCGAGACCATGCAGCGCGCTTTGGAGAGAGAGCCGCAGGCCGCCGTAACCTTCAACCTCGCCCCGCAACTGCGCCGGGGCGGCCTCTTCGTCCCCGAAGAGGTGACGGTAGACGCCTGCCTCCACGACCCCTGCACGGAGTTCTCGCCGCAGCGGTTCAGGATAAATCTCGGCCGCGTCATCGAGTTGACGGCCCGTGGCGCGCGGGCGACTTCGGCCGGTGACTGCCTGCCGGCTGTGGTGCTCGACGTGCCTCGGCGGGCGGATCAGAGTCTCGGGCTGATGCTGCGCACGGCGGTCAGGGTTTTTGAATCCGTCGTGCTGGAAGAGTACGAGTCGGGGATAACCTGCCCCGTCATCCTGCACGATTTCAGTTGGGCCGGACGCAAAGACCGTTTAGAGTTCGTCTACTCGTTGGGGCGCGAGCCGGGATTCAGACACGGCTGGGTTGACTGAGCTTCGAGGGTGCGCCGGGCGCGCAGTCAGGGGAACGAAGGCGGCGAGGCGGCGTGTTTACTCGGGGCGGTGAGGTTGAGCACGTCGCGCGGGTGAGTTCTTCGAGGAGGGAATGCAGATGAGAAGTGCAGGCCTGCGTCGTGTCGTCGTGTTGATTCTTTTACTCGTGGCGTGCGGAGCGTCCGCGCAGGCCGCGCGGGGGCAGCAGGCGGCGGCGACCGCGCCGAAGGTGAGCGAGTTGAAGGCCGTCGTCTACAACGGCGACATGTCCAATCTCCTGAACCGTCTGGCGGAAGCTTACGGCGTCGTCATCGGGTTCGAGGCCGAGCCGGCGCGGC
The DNA here is from genome assembly GCA_035248785.1 of Pyrinomonadaceae bacterium. Taxonomy (GTDB): domain Bacteria; phylum Acidobacteriota; class Blastocatellia; order Pyrinomonadales; family Pyrinomonadaceae; genus QHXN01. The sequence goes on from DATFHD010000110.1 coordinate 27,133, forward strand.
CGCGGCCCGCCGTGAACATAAGCGTTCGCGACGCGACCGTGCAGGACGTGCTGGACGCGGTCGTGCGCGCGAGGCCCGAGTACAAGTGGCGGCAGGCGGGCGACTTTTTCGACGTGTACCCGGCCGAGGGCGCGAGCGCGCTGCTCGACACGCAGGTCGGCAGCTTTCAACTGAGCGCCTCGCGCTGGGCCGAGGCCGCCGACGCGCTGCTCGCCCTGCCGGAGGTGCAGTCGCGCGCCTCGGCTCTGAGCCTGACGCGCAGAGAGACCGGGCGCGACGCGGCGGCGTCCGGCGGCGAAGTCTTCTCGCTCCACCTTGAGCGCGTGCCCGTGCGCACTGCCCTGCACGAGATGACGAAGCGGAGCGGCGGCCACTTCTGGGCCTTCCGGCAGGACGGTGGAAAGACGTTCTCGCTCGGCAACAATTAACTCTGAAGAGTCCCCGCGCGTTCGTAAGCTAACACTTCAAACACGCGTGCTATACTGCGCCCCACGCTTTAACAGAACGGGCGGAGGCGCGGCCCCACAGGCTGCGGCGTGCGATGAGTGAAGCGGTAGACGTGCCGACGCAGGAGGTGGTCGAGGCGGCGCCCGACGCGGGCGGGCTCGGCGGCCACCCGAGGGGGTTGACGACGCTCTTCTTCACGGAGTTGTGGGAGCGCTTCAGCTACTACGGGATGCGCGCCATCCTCGTGCTCTACATGGTGGCGCCCGCGGCGCAGGGCGGGCTCGGGTTCGACACGAAGCGGGCGGCCTCCATCTACGGCACCTACACGATGTCCGTGTATCTCACGGCGCTGCCCGGCGGGCTCGTCGCGGACAAGTGGTTGGGCGCGCGCCTCGCGGTGCTTCTGGGCGGCGTCGTCATCGCGTGCGGCCACTTCACGATGGTCTTCCAGTCCACGAACTTCCTCTACGCGGGGATGACGCTCATCGCCATCGGGACGGGACTGCTCAAGCCGAACATCAGCGCGATGGTCGGCGGCCTCTACGGCGAGAACGACCCGCGACGCGACAGCGGCTTCTCGATCTTCTACATGGGCATCAACGTCGGCGCGGTGCTCGCGCCGCTCGTCTGCGGCTACCTCGCGCAGAGCGAAGGCTTCCGCGCCTTCCTCGCGTCGTCAGGCTTCGACCCGGCGGCGAGCTGGCACTGGGGCTTCGGCGCGGCCGGCGTCGGGATGACGCTCGGCCTCGTCGTCTTCCTCCTTCAGCGCGGACGGCTCCGCGGGGCCGAGCGCCGTGTCGAGAAGGGCGGCGGTGTAGTCAAAGAGGATGAAGCCGCCGCGGCGGCGCAGCGTCTCACGGGCGACGCTTGGAAGCGCGTCGGCGCCATCTTCGTCTTCTTCCTCTTCACGATACTATTCTGGGGCGCGTACGAGCAGAAGGGCGCGAGCCTCAACCTCTTCGCGCTGAAGCTCGTCCGCACGGAGGTCTTCGGCTTCCAGTTCCCTTCGAGTTGGCTGCAATCCCTGACGCCGCTCTACGTCATCATCCTCGCGCCGCTCTTCTCCGTCCTCTGGGTGCGTATGGGCGACCGTCAGCCTTCGAGCCCGGCCAAGTTCGCTTTGGGCCTGCTCTTCATCGGCTTGGCCTACCTTCTGTTCATGACGCCGGCAGCGTGGATGACGGCCGCGGGCAAGGTGAGCCCGATGTGGCTGGTCGGCCTCTACTTCCTCGAAGTGGTCGGCGAGATGTGCCTGAGCCCGGTCGGGCTGAGCACGGTGACGAAGCTCTCGCCCGCGAAGCTGGTCGGCATCATGATGGGCGTGTGGTTCCTCGCCTCCTCGTTCGGGAGCAAGCTGGCGGGCTACCTCTCCGGCTTCTTCGTCGCCGACGACCCCTCGACGCTCGTACGCCTCTACGGCGGCATCGCCCTCGGCCTGCTCGTCGCAACAGGGATGCTCGCCCTGCTCATCCCGACCCTGCGCCGGATGATGGGTCGCGTGCGTTGAAGAAGTAGGCACCAAGCAGCGGGACGCCGGTAGCGTGTGAAGGATTCAGGTCGCACCCAGCCCGCGGAGCGGGCGGGCAGAATAGAGCCCGGCGTGGAGCGCAGCGCAACGCCGGGAACAGGCGGCATAAAAATAACGGAGCCCCCGAGGGGCGGCAGAGGTTCCGACCGCGTGGCCTTCGTGCGAAACCTCTGTCGCCCCTCGGGGGCTCCGTTATTTTTATCTACGCGCTGGCCCGGGGTTAACACCCCGGGCTCTATTCTGCCGCCGCCTCCGGCGGCTCCTCGACCGCTGTATCCTTCGTTAACTCCGGCGTCTGACTGCTTACCGCGGACTCTCCCTCACCCTCTTCCGGCACTACCCCGCGGAAGGTGCGGCGGTGGATGGGGCAGCAGCCGTGGGCCTTGAGGGCGGCCCAGTGGTCGCGCGTGCCGTAGCCGACGTGGCGCGCGAAGCCGTAGGAGGGGAACTGCGCGTCGTAGTCGCGCATGAGCGCGTCGCGGTAGGTCTTGGCGAGGACGGAGGCGGCGGCGATGGAGGCCGAGGCCGAGTCGCCGCGGATGATGGCCTTCTGCGGCAGAGGGGATTCGCGCAGTTGCAGCGCGTCTATCAAAAGAAAGTCGGCGCACGGTTGCAGCTTCTCTAAAGCCTGCAACATCGCGCGCCGCGTGGCGACGAGGATGTTCGTCGCGTCAATCTCCTCGGGGGAGATGAGCCCGTAGGCGTAACAGACGGCCGAGTTCCTCAACTCCCCGGCGATGCGCTCGCGCTGCAACGCCGTCAGCTTCTTCGAGTCGTCGAGCCCCTCGGGAATCGGCGCCGAAGGGTCGAGTATCACGGCCGCCGCGACCACGGGCCCCGCCAGAGCCCCGCGCCCGACCTCGTCCAAACCCGCCACGCGCCGGAAGCCCTGACTGCGCGCCTCCTCCTCGAACAGCGTGTGGATGAGCGACTGCCGCTTCTGCCGGGCCATGATGAGCTGTCGGCTGTCGGCTCTTAGCTAAAAGCTTAAAGCCAACAGCTAAAAGCTAAGAGCTATTTGCTCTTGTTGGACGCCGAGGCGCCCTGCGCCTGACCGCTGCTGCCCTTGGTGGCGTTGCGCGTGTCCAGCTCGCGGATGCGTGCGGCCTTGCCGCGCAGGTTGCGCAGGTAGTAGAGCTTTGCGCGGCGGACGCGGCCGCGGCGCAGCAGCTCGACCTTGCCGATGATGGGGCCGTGGACGGGGAAGATGCGCTCGACGCCGACGCCGAAGCTCGTCTTCCTGACGGTGAAGGTCTCGCGGATGCCGTCGCCCTTGCGCGCGATGACGACGCCCTCGAACACCTGAAGGCGCTCCTTCGTCTCCGACTCCTTGATGCGCACGTGCACGCGCACCGTGTCGCCCGGCGCGAAGTCCGGGATGTCCGTGCGCCTCTGCGACGCGTCAACACTGTCCAAGCGGTTCATAATTCTCACCTCAAAAGCTGAAATCTAAAATTCTCAATCCTCGTCGAGCGCGGCGCGATCCTTCTCGCTCAGTTCGACCTTCTCGAAGAGGTCTGGGCGGTTGCGGCGCGTCTTGCGGAGCGCCGCCAAGCGCCGCCAGCGGGCGACCTCGGCGTGGTGGCCGCTCAAAAGAACCTCCGGCACGCGCCGGCCGCGGAACTCGACGGGGCGCGTGTAGTGCGGGAAGTCGAGCAAGCCTTCGGAGAACGACTCGTTGACCGCCGAAGTCTCGCTCCCGAGTGCGCCCGGCACGAGCCTCACGACCGCGTCAACCAGCACGACCGCCGCGGGCTCGCCGCCCGACAGGACGTAGTCGCCGATGGAGACCTCGTCCGTCGCCAACTCTTCGGCGACGCGCTCGTCCACGCCCTCGTAGCGCCCGCAGATGACGACGACCTGCTCGACGGACGCCAGTTCCGCCGCGAGGCTTTGCCTCAACGCGCGCCCCTGCGGCGAGAGCAGCACGACGCGCCTGCCTGCTTCGCGCAAGACTTCGGCGCCGCCCGTCAGACCTGTCAAAGACTCGACCGCCTCGAAGATCGGCTCGGGCTTCAAGACCATCCCGTCGCCGCCGCCGAACGGCCTGTCGTCCACGACCTTGTGCCGGTCGTGCGTCCACGCGCGCAGGTCGTGCGCCGCCGTCTCGACCAGCCCCGCCGCGCGCGCCCGCCGCGGGATGCCGAACTCGAACACGCCCCGGAAGAACTCGGGGAAGATCGTGATGATGTCAAACCGGAGCATCGGACTGAGTCACTGCTCCAATTCCAACAGCCCTTCCGGCGCGTCCACGCGGATGAGCTTCGCGGCAACGTTAATCTCGACGCAGATGCTCTCGGCGAGTGGGACGAGGTTTTCGCGCCCGCGTTCGTCGTGTATGACGAGGACGGGCGCCTCGCCGCCCGTGTGGAGCACTTCGCGCACGGTGCCCACCTGCCTGCCTTCGACCGTCTCGACGCGGCAGCCCTCAAGCTGCCAGTCGTAGAACTCGCCCTCTTCCAGCTCGACCGCCTCCGACTCGGAGACGGCCAGCTCGCAGCCCGCGAGCGCCGACGCTTCTTCCGGCGAGTCGTAGCCTTCGAGCTTCAGCACGACGCGCTCGCCGTGGAGCCAGTAACTTTCGAGCCCGAGCCTCGCGCGGCGACCGCCGGGGAAGACCGCGATAAGCTCGTCAACGAGGTCGAAGCGTTCGGGGAAGTCGGTCAGGAGGTCGCAGGCGACTTCGCCCTTGACGCCGCGCGGCTTCGCGACGCGTGCGACGGCGACCAGTTCGACCGCGCTCAGGTCTTCGGCTTCGCGCGACACTTCACACGCGCCCGTTACTCGACGAGGTCGAGCAGGTAGCGGCGCCCCTGCTTCTGCCCCGCGGCGTGCAGTAGCGAGCGCAGCGCCTTGATGGTGCGCCCCTGCCGGCCGATGACCTTGCCCACGTCTTCCTGAGCCACGCGAACCTCGATGACGGTCGTCGAGCGGTCGCGCTCGACCTCGCGCACGTCCACCGACTCGCCCTCGCGGACGAGGTGTTTGACGATCAACTCGACGGCCTCTCTCATCGCGGGCCCAACCTTCGGGTGTCGAACTTAACGCTTACGCGGTCGGCTGTGACTCGGCCGCCTGCGCCTTCGACTGGCGGCGGATCAACTGCCGGACGGTGTCGGTCGGCTGCGCGCCGCGCCCGATCCAGTAGTTGACGCGCTCCATGTCGAGGCGTATCTCGGCCGGCTCGCGCGTCGGGTTGTAGAACCCGACGTTCTCGACGTAGGCGCCGTCGCGCTTCGACAGCTTCTCCTTCACCACCACGCGGTACGAAGGGCTCTTCTTCGCGCCCATGCGCATCAGTCTGATCGCTAACATCTTTCCTCCAAAGGTGGAGGTCAGAGGTTAGAGGTTAGAGGTTAGTTAGAAAATCCGTCTTTAACTAACCTCTAACCTCTAACCTCTAACCTCTGTGTTTCTTCTTGTGTCGCGGCTTCTTCTTCTTGCGGTGGCCGGGCGCCGAGGGCAGACCGGGCGGAAGCCCCGGCGGGAGTCCGGCGCCGCCGCCGTCTTCGCCGCCGCCCATCATCCCGCTCATGTCGGGCATGCCCATCATGCCGGCCATGCGGCGCATCATGCGGCCTTTGAGTCCGCCGCCCCCGCCCGCCTGACCGAAGAGGCCCGAGCGCGAGAGCTGCTGCATCATCTGCCGCATCTCGACGTACTGCTTGATGAGCTGGTTGACCTCCGTCACCGTCGAGCCCGAGCCGCGCGCGACGCGTCGGCGACGGCTCGCGTTCAAGATGCGGTGGTCTTCGCGCTCCTCCCTCGTCATCGAGTCAATGATGGCCTCGGTGCGCTTCAACTGCTGCTCCATCTCGGCCGACTGCTCGTCGTCAAGCTGCGGCATGCCGATGCCGCCGAGCAGTTGGTCGGGCAGCATCTTCATGATCTTCGAGAACGAGCCCATCCGTTTGACCTGCCGCAACTGACTGCGGAAGTCGTCGAGCGTGAACTTGTTCTTCTGAAGCTTCTCAAGCTGCGCCTCCGCCTCCGACTGGTCAACCTTCGACTGCACCTCCTCGATGAGCGAGAGCACGTCGCCCATGCCGAGGATGCGCTGCGCGATGCGGTCGGGGTAGAAGGGTTCGAGCGCGTCGTACTTCTCGCCGACGCCGACGAACTTCACGGGCTGGCCTGTCACCTGCTTGATGGAGAGCGCCGCGCCGCCGCGCGCGTCGCCGTCCATCTTGGTGAGCACGACGCCCGTGATGCCGACGCGGCGGTGGAACTCCTCGGCCGAGCGGACGGCGTCCTGACCCGTCATCGCGTCGGCGACGAAAAGAATCTCGACGGGCCGCGTGTCGGCCTTAATCTTGACCAACTCCTCCATCAACTCGTCGTCGATGTGGAGGCGGCCGGCGGTGTCAATCAGCAGCGTGTCGTAGCCCGTCTGCTGCGCGTGCTTGAAAGCCTCGCGGGCGAGTTCGACGGGGTCGTTCGACTCGGGCTTTTCAAAGATGGACTGGCCCGTCGCCTTGGCGATGACGGCCAACTGCTGGCGCGCGGCCGGGCGGTTAACGTCGGTCGAGACGAGAAGCGGCTTGCGCTGCTGGTTCTTCGCCAGCCACATCGCGATCTTGCCCGTCGAGGTCGTCTTGCCCGAGCCTTGCAGGCCGACGATCATCACGACGTTCGGGCTCGTCTTCGTGAACACGAGCCGCGAGCTTGTGCCGCCGAGCAGCTCGACCAGCTCGTCAAAAACAATCTTGACGACCTGCTCCGAAGGCTTCAGCTCCTGCCAGACCTGCTGCCCCTCGGCCTTCTCCTTGACCGAGGCGATGAAGTCCTTGGCGACTTTGTAATTAACGTCGGCTTCGAGCAGGGCGAGGCGGATTTCGCGCAGGGCGGCGTCCACGTGCTCCGGCGTGAGTACGCCCTCGCCGCGCAGGTTTTTCAGCGCGCGCTTCAGCTTGTCGGATAAAGACTCGAACATAACTACACAGACACCTCGGCCGTCCCCAGCCGAAAACAAGGATGATAACGGCGGTGGTAAATAGTGTCAAGGAAAGGGGCTTGCCAGTGGCGCCCTGAGTCAGAATCTTCGCGCCCCTCGGCGCCGAATCCCGAGCCGCCGGAAGTGTACCGAAACCACACGGATGTCATCTTTGCACCGCCGGAAGTCATCTTTGCAGCGCCGGAAATCAACTTTGCAGCGTCGGAAGCCATCTTTGCAGCGCCGGAAGCCTTCTCCAACACGCCGGAAGTCATCTGTAACACGCCGAAAGCCTTCTCCAACGCTCCGGAAGCAATCTTTGCAGCGCCGGAAATCAACTTTAACGCTCCGGAAGTCATCTTTGCGGCGCCGGAAGTCATCTCTAACGCTCCGGAAGCCTCCTTCAACGTGCCGGAAGTCGTCTCCGACGCTCAGAAAATCACCTGCGGCGGGCGGGAAGTGGCCTCCGAACAGACGGACGCGCCCGCCAGAGCCCGGGAATTTCTCGCCGGACTTTGGCGGGCGCGTCGGGGGCGTCGGCGGGGGCTTTTAGTCGGACGTGCCGTGCGGCGAGAGCCGCCGGGCGGTCTCGACGAGGCCGACGAACTCCGTTCGGTAGCCGCGCAGGTCTGCGCCCGCCGATTCGCGTGCGAGTTCGAGCGCGCCGTCGAAGGAGGACTGCCCCCTGTAGCGCGAGCCGCGCAGGAGCATGCCGAACTCTGCGACGGCCGCGGCGAACTTGAAGTCGGCCGAGGCGTTCTGGAAGCTCGCCCCGCTGTCGGGCACGCCGACGTTCAGCGGCTTGCTTACGTCGCCGTCCGGCTCCTTGTAGCGCAGCTTGACCGTCAGAAGCTCGTTAGCGCCGACCTCCTGCTGCGTCTGCTCGGGCTGACGGTACTTCAGCTCGTCAACGCCGGGGTTCTCTACCTTCTGCCCGGCGGGGACGATTTCGTAGAGCGCCGTGACGGTGTGGCCGGCGCCGATCTCACCCGCGTCCTTGCGGTCGTCGTTGAAGTCGCGGTCGGCGAGCAGTCGGTTCTCGTAGCCGATGAGCCTGTAGCCCGCGACGAGGCGCGGGTTGAACTCGACCTGAATCTTCACGTCCTTGGCGATGGTGGCGAGCGTGCCCGCGACCTGCTCGCCGAGCGCCTTGCGCGCCTCGGCCGGCGTGTCTATGTATGCGTAGTTGCCGTTACCCTTGTCGGCCAGCTTCTCCATCATCGAGTCGTTGAGGTTGCCGGTGCCGAAGCCGAGCACGGAGAGGAAGACGCCGCCGCGTCGCTTCTCCTCGATGAGGTTGACGAGCTCGCTGTCCGAAGTCAGCCCGACGTTGAAGTCGCCGTCCGTTGCGAGGACGACGCGGTTGGTGCCGCCGCGTATGAAGTTCTCTTCGGCGACGCGGTAGGCGAGTTGAATACCCTGTCCGCCGTTGGTCGAGCCGCCGGCTTCGAGCCGTTCGACTGCTTCCAATATCTCCCCGCGCCGGTCGCCCGAAGTCGAGGGCAGCGCGAGCCCGCTCGAACCCGCGTAGACGACGACGGCCACGCGGTCGCGCTCGGTCAACTGTCCGGCGAGCGTGCGCAAGCTGGACTTCACTAACGGGAGCTTGTCGGGCGACGCCATCGAGCCCGAAACGTCAACGAGGAAGACGAGGTTCGCGGGCGGCAGGTTGTCGGCCGCGAGCTTCCGACCTTGCAAACCGATGTGGACGAGTTTGTGGCGCGAGTCCCAAGGGCAGTCGGCGACCTCGGCCTTGACGGAGAAGGGTGCGTTGCCGGCGGGCTGCGGGTAGTCGTAGGGGAAGTAGTTAATCAGCTCCTCGATGCGCACGGCGTCCTTCGGCGGCAGTCTCCCTTCGGAGAGGAAGCGGCGCGTGTTGCTGTAGGAGGCCGTGTCCACGTCCACCGCGAAGGTCGAGAGCGGCGCGCGCGCTGCGTCGAGAAAAGGGTTCTCGTCAATCTTCGCGTACGACTCGCCCGCGGCGCCCTCGCGCGGCTTCGGCTCGTCGTAGGCGTAGCGGCCGAGCGTGCCGCTCATGTTGGCGTTCGGGGTCGCCGACTGGGCCTGCCCCTGCGGCGCGCGCACGTCCGTCACAGTCCCCGAGTTGGAGTTGTCGCCGCTCGCGCAGGAGGAGGCGAGCAGCGCGAGCGCCGCGAGAATCAACAGCGCGAGGCGGTTGGCCCTGACGCGCCTGCGGGCCTTCTGCGCCCGCCTACGCACGCGCGCCGTACGTCGTTCTACGTGACTCATATGATTCCTCCGTCGAAGAATTTTTCGGCCCGTTCCGGTCGTCGTCACCGTCTGAACGGACGCGCCGGAGCGGGCTTGCGTACAAAGGCCGCGGGCTGGTCGGAATCAACTTCTCAACCAGCCCGCGGCCATCACCCCTTGTCCTTTCACTGACGCCCCGCACCCTCGACGACGACGGGCGAGGCTTGCTTGATGTCGTAGCTGATGCGCGACTCGGCGAGGCGCGCGGCGAAGGCCGACTCGGCCGAGGTGTTGACGCGCGCGTAGTAGGTCGAGGAGGGCGTGCGCGGCGCCGGGCAGTCCTTGACGGGCAGCTCGACTTTGACCTCGGCGCGGCCGCCGCCCGCCGCGAAGGGCTGGCGCAGCTCGACGGGGTCGCCCGCGCAGTAGCGACCGGGCGCGTCCGGGCTGAAGAAGTAGGCCCAGACCCAGACGCTCGCGGGCGCGGGTCGCGCCGGGTCGCGTTCGAGCGTGAGCGCGACGTGCGCCTTCTTCGCCGCGAGGTCGAGCGTGACGAGCTGCGTCTTGAAGCTGACGGGCGCGTTGCCCTTCGCGTCTGTGTAGGTGGAAGGCGGCGGGGCCGTCGTCATGCCTGCGCCCGTCGAGGGCGGGGCCGGCGCGGCGGCCGTCGGCGCGGGCGCGGGCGGCGGCGTGTCGTACTTCTGCTTGTAGTATCTGGTGAGAAAAATCGCGCCGGCGAGCGCGACGACGAAGACGAGCAGGCCCGTAAGTTTCCTCATTTTAGTTCCCTTCTTCGCACCCGCTTTCTATACGCACGGGCGCCGCCCACGGTTCACCCCGACGGCCGAGCCTCTCCGCGGCGAGCGCGAGGCCCATGACGAGGTAGAAGACCATCACCACCTCCGAGTCGCCGAAGTTGTAATGCACCAGCCCGGCCGAGACGAAGCCGACGAGCCCGCCGAGTGCTCCAAGAATTAACCCGCGCTCGACCCACTCGCCTTTTAACCCGCCGCGCGCCAGACGCCATAGCATACGCCCGTAGACGAAGAGCCAGCCCGCCCACACCAACAGCGCCGGCACCCCGCGCTCGAAGGCGAGCTGCAACGGCGTCGAGTGCAGGTGGCCCCAAGGCTGCCGCCCCTGATCGAACATGCCCCACTCGCGCCAGCGGCGTTTGAGCGAGTCCATGCCGACGCCCACGAGCAGGTGGCGTGGCTTGCTGACGAGGATGCGCGCGCCCTCCTGCCAGACGATGAGCCGCCAAGCGGTCGAGCCTTCCTTCGTGTCTATGAAGCCGACCTGCCGCTTCTGCTGAAGCACGAGCAGCCCGGCGACGACGAGCGGCAGCGCGACGGCGGCCGTAATCAGAAGCGTCCGGCGGCTCGCGCCGACGAGCGCGATGGTGAAGGCCGAGACGAGGAAGCCCGCCCACGAAGCGCGCGTCACCGTCAGCAACAGCGCCGCCACGAGCGACGCCAGCGCGAGCCCGAGCAGCGCGCCCTTCATGCTCAACTTACGGCGCAGCGAGATGAGCATCCCGAGCGCCAGCGAGGCGACGAGCTGCAACATCTCCGCGTAGGTCTGGTACTGCCCGTAGAACCCGCTCGCGCGCTCGTCGCGCCCGCGCGTCCACGACTGTATGCCGAGCCGCGCCTCTGGTGTGGCGCCCGGCGGCAAAGCGTCACGCGCGAGATTCCCCGTCGGCAGCAGCTCCGCGCGGTAGACGCGCACGCAGGCCGTGCGCTCGTCCCAGCGGCACGCGACCTTGCCGTCCGGGAAGCGGTAGGCGCGCTCGCCGCGCGTGGGACGTTCCGACTCGACGGCGCGCACAACGTCTTCGGGAGTCCGCACCTCCGCGCCGTCCACGGAAAGGATCGTGTCACCCTCAAGAAACCCGACGCCGCGCAGAGGGCTGTCGGACGCCATCGCCCGAATCTTCACCCCGCGGCCTCGGGCGTAAGTGACGAACGTGTGGACGACTCCGAGCGCGCAAGAGGCGACGAGCGTCAGGACGAGCGCTCGCAGCACCTTCGGACTGCGCACGTTCTCGGCCGCGACGTAGACGACCGTGAAGAGGCTCGCCGCGCGCAGCTTCCCGATGGAGACCTCCGGGTTGTAAGAGGTGAGCGCGGTCAGGAACGTGAGTACGAAGAAGCCGAGCAGCCACGGGTCAACCGGCGTGCGGAAGAGTACGGTGCGCGGGCGCACGCACAGCCTCGCAACCCAGAAGAGCATCGCCAGCAGCCAAGCCGTCTGCGTCCCCGCAATCGAATGCGGCGCGGCCAGCGCGTACAGGAACAGGCACGCCACCGTCGCGCGCTCAAGCCAGAGGGAGAGTACTGAGTACTGAGTGCTGAGTACTGAGTGGCCCGTCGGTGTAACTTGTTCGCTCAATGATTCTGCGCTCTCGCTGCCGGCCGTCAACTCAGTCCTCAGCACTCGGTACTCAGTACTTTCTAATACGCCTCGCCGCGCAGCAGCACGGGCAGCGTGCGGAGCATTATCTTGAGGTCGAGCCAAAGCGACCAGTTCTCGATGTAGAAGAGGTCGAGGCGCACCATCTCGTCGAACGAGAGGCGGTTGCGGCCCGAGACCTGCCAGAGGCCCGTCATCCCCGGCTTCATGTCGAGCCGCTTGCGGTGCCAGAGCGCGTAGTTCTCGACCTCGTAAGGGATCGGCGGGCGCGGGCCGACGACGCTCATGTCGCCGCGCATGACGTTCAAAAGCTGCGGCAGCTCGTCCAGACTCGTGCGACGGAGCCAGCGGCCCGTGCGCGTCACGCGCGGGTCTTGATGAAGTTTGTAGACGGGGCGCTCGTCGTCGCCGAGGTTCGTCTCGGGGCGGCCTTCGATGTAGCGGCGCTGGTACTCGCGATGCTCCCGGTCGTCTGCGCCCGCGCGCATCGTGCGGAACTTGAGGAAAAGGAAGATGCGCCCGTCCATCCCGACGCGCTCCTGCCGGTAGAGTACAGGCCCCTTCGAGTCGAGCTTGATGAGCACGGCGATGAGCAGCCAGAAGGGCGCGAGCAGGACGAGCGCGAGCGTGGCCAGCCCCAAGTCGAAGGCGCGCTTGACGACGCGCGCGCCCTGCCCCAGAGGCTCGCGGAAGAGCGTGATGACGGGCAGCACGCCTATCTGGTCAACCTCAGTTTTGCGCGGCAGGCTGTTGAAGAGCGAGGGCGCGACGCGGAACTCGACGCCGCGGCGGCGCCCGACCTTCATCATCACCTCGAAGAGCGTGTCGCCCGAGACGTTCGGGTCGGTGATGATGACCTCGTTCGCGCCCGTCTCGCGTATCGCCTCGGGTAGGCTGGAAAGGTCTGCGACGACCGGCACGCCTTCGAACTCTTCATCCAGCGCCCCCGCGCCGGTCTCGACCACGCCGATGACTCTGTAGCCCAGCTCGCGCCGCGTGCGCATCTCGCGCACGCACAACGCGGCTTCCGGCCCGCGGCCGACGACGAGCGTCGGGATGAGGTTGACTTCACGCCTGCGCACGGCGCTCTGCGCCCCGCGCGCGGCGAGGCGCAGCAGCGTGTATGCGGCGAGGGCAATAAAGAAATCGAGTACGAAGACGCCGCGCGCGTAAGAGAAGGCGCGGAACTCGAAGCCGCCGCGGTAGAGGAAGGCCCACGCGACGATGAGCAGAGAGCCGACGGCCGTCGCGCGGAAGACGCGCACGCACTCGTCGAGGTACGAGAACTCGCCGCGCAGACGGTAGAGGTCGTAGTAGACGCTTGAGACGAGCCGCACCAGCACGACGAACCACAGCAGCGCCGCGTACGGCTCGAAGCGCGGACGCCACACGAACCCTTCGGCGAAGTCGAAACGCACCAGCAGCCCGCCGCCCTCGCGCCACGCGTACGCCGCGCAGAAACACGCGAAGGCCAACGCGGCGTCGGCCAGCACCAGCAAAGCCTTCACCGCGGGCACGACCCACCCCGGCGCCCGCGCCGCCGCGCGCGGCACGCCCGCCCTCGCCTTCACGCTTTCCGTCTGCTCGACCCTCATCACTTACTACTGAGTATCAACTCCGTCACCTCGGCGCGGACGCCCGTTCGGCGGCGTGGGCTCGCGTCGCCCTTCTTCTCGACGCGCAGCGAGTCTAAATCTTCGCGCGTGGCGATGCGCTTGAGGCGGCCTTCGCGGACGAGTTGTTCGTCCACCGCGGCCCAGCGCCCCGCGTAGACGGTCGCGGCCGGGACGCCGAGCGCGGCGGCCTCGCGGTTCATCGTCCCGCCCGCGCTCACGACGAGGTCTGCGGCGGCGACGAGGTTCGCGCCGTCCAGAGCCTCGCGCGGCGCGAAGAGGTTGGGCGAGGCGAACTGCGCCTCGAAACTCTCGCGCTGCGCCGCGGAGCGCGCGAGCAGTATGACCTTGACCGACTCGCGCGACAGCAGCCGCGTCAGCAGCCCCGCGAACAGCTCGTTCTCGAAGCGGTGGTAGAGCGCCTCGCGCGCGGGCGTGCGGACGACGACCAGCACGTCTCTCGTCAAGTCAATCTTGAAGCGCTCACGCAGCTCGGCGGCGAAGCCGGGGGCGGGCTCGAAGTCCGCGAGGTAAACGTCCTCCTTGATGCCCTCGTAGCGCCTCACTTTCGACGCGCGCGCACCGTACCGTCGCAGGGCCTCTTCCGGAAACGCGGCGGGGACGACCACGCGCGACGCCAGACGGAACGCGAGATGATTCGCGGGCTGGTGCTCGTAATCCATCAGCGTCACGGCGCGAAGGCCGAGCGCGCGCGCCGCAAGGACTTGCGAATAAGAGTTGTGGCTGACGGCCAAGTCAATCCCGCGGCCTCGGGCCGCGCGCACGAGCGACCACGCGCGACCGAAGAGGTTGCCGGCCTTCCCCGAAAGCCTCCCACCGCCGTGCCCGCCCACGACCTCGGGCCGGAAGCCCGCCGCCTCGGCCAGCTCGATTGTCTGCGCGAACTCCCGCGCCGTCACCCACAGCTCGTGCCCGCGCGCCGAGAACTCGCCGGCCAGCGCGCGGAAGAACGGCACGTGCGGCGAGTTGGCAAGGTCAATCCAGATGAGCATGAAGGGAGTAGTCAGTAGACATAGACAGTAGACAGTAGAAGAACCTTCGCTGCTCCAACCCTGCGGCTTTCATCCTCAACTTCTGCGGCGCGGAGCGCTACAGTCTACTGACTACCGGCTACTGTCTACTCATCACCGTCTACTTCCAACATCCGCGCGATTCCGTAGGCCATCCACGCCTGCGACCAGCGCATGTAGGGCGTGCGCACGGTGCGGAGGCGGCGCTTCTGGTAGTAGAAGAAGCCGCGCGGGTCGTACAGCTCTTTGAGCGTCCAACGGGCGACGCGGCGCGCGAGTTCGAGTGCGTCCGGCTCCGAGTCGCGTAGTTCGGCGAGCGCGACCAGCGCGGCGCCGGCCGAGTGCGCGTCGGCCGGGTACGCCGAGCGATGGTAGTATTTCGGCCAACCGTCCGCAAGAAAGAAGCCGTCGCGCCAGAACTGATAACCACGCTCGACGGCGCCGTTGATCTCGTCGCGCGTCGCGGCGTCGGCTTCGAGCCGCGGCGCGCAGTGGCGTCGTATGCGCGCGAGTGATGTGAGCACGAAAGCGGTGTGAAAGTTGTCCGCCCAAGACTGGTAAGAGTCTGCGCCGTAGGCCCAAGAGCCGTCCGCGCGCTGGCGGCGTACGACGTAGCGCGCGGCGCGCAGCGCGTAGTCCGTCCAGACCCTCGGGCCGGTGATGGCGCCCGCCGCGGCCAGCGCCTCGCCCGCGAGAAGGCTCGCGTTGAAGACGCGCGTGCGGTCGAGCGGCGTGTAGCTGAAGCAGACCTCTTCCTCTGTCTCGTCCGAGCGGTTGAGTTCTTCGAGGATGAAGCGGCAGGCGGACGTGGCGGCCTTCAGGCACTCCCAAGCGTCGTTCGAGAGCGTGTCCTCTTCGCCGGAGGTGTTGAGGGCTGCGACGGCTTCCGTCAGCGCGCGGACGGCGAAGGCGGTCGGGACGACGGTCGGCGTGCCCAGGGGCGCGTAGAAGGCGCGCCCCTGCCAGTCGAAGTTGTAGCCCCAAGCCGTCGCCTTCTTCGTCTCGATGCGCGCGGCGAGCAGGTCTGCGAGCAGTTCGCGTGCGTCACTCTCATCTTCTACGCTCCGCGTCGCGCGGAAGCGCGCGAGCGCCGCGAGCGCGAAGAGCGCCGTGCCCTTCGAGTTTCTTCCGGCGGGGACGAGCGCGAGCGGGCGCAGGTTGACGGGCGAGCGCTTGAAGAGCTGCGTCCACGCCAGACGCGCGAGGCGCGAGCGCCGGAGCGGCGTGGCCCGGAACAGACGGCTGTTGAGCGCGTCGAACGGGTCGTATCCCGCGTGGCCGCGCGCGCGGCACCACGCGCTCAACTCTTCGTAGACGCGCTCAAGCTCCGACCCCATCCACGCCAAGATACAACACGGCGGCGCGCGCGCGTAACTTACGCCCGCGCGGCGCGCGCGGCGGCGCCGCACGGCGGGTCTAGCGCGGGGCGGCGGTGAGGCGCTTCAGGCAATCCTCGATGATTAACGCGCTGGCCGACTGCGGCTGGCGGTAGAAGAACATCGCGCGTTGGAGGACATCCACGGCGGCGTGGCGGCCCGTCCGCCCGGCGACCCGCTCGATCTGCTCGACGCACTCGCGTATGCGCTCGCTCTCGTTAAGCACTTGGTAGAACCACAGGCTCTTGGCGTAATGCTGTAGCGCCTCGTCCGCGTAGCCGCGCTGCACGGCCAGAAGCCCGAGCTGGTAGGCGGCGCTGGCGGCGCTGGCCTTGTGGCCGCGCTCCTCGGCCATTTGCAGGCTCCGCTCGGCGTAGCTGCGCGCGTCGTCGAGCTGTCCTTGATCTCTGGCGATGAAGCCCAGCTCGTCGAGCACCATCGTGATCTCGATGGGCTTGCCGAGCTGCTCGTAGAGCTTCAGCGCCTCCTCGCAGGCGCGGCGGGCCTCGGCGAAGTCGCCCCGCTGCCGCGCGAGTTTTCCCTTCTGGTTGAGCGCCCACGCCTTGACGGGGCGCGCGGCGCGCGCGTCCGTGATCTTCTCGTCGCAGATGGCGAGGCTCTGCTCCGTCAACTCGCGCGCGCGCTCGGGCTCGCCCAGAGCCTCCGCGATGAGGCTCAGGTCGTTGAGCACGGTCGCGAGGTTCACGGGCTGGTCGAGCTCTTTGTAAAGCTCGAAGCTCTCCTCGCACAGCAGCCGCGCCTCGTCGAGCTTGTCCTCCAAGCGGGCGATGCGCCCCTTCTGGTTTAAGACCCAAGCGCGGCGCGAGCGGTGCTCCGGGGCGTCGTCTTCCACCACGCTCCTCTCGGCGAACTTGCTCGCGGCCTCAAGGTCGCCCTGCTCCTGCGCGATGAGGCACAGCTCGTGCAGCACCTCGGTCGTGTCGTACTTGTCCGTCTCGCAGATGCGCAGGCTCCTCTCGCACAGCTCGCGCGCGCCCTCGTAGTCGCCCTGAAGGCGCGCGATCACGCCGAGCTGGCGCGTGATCCACGCGATGCCGATGTTGTCGCCCAGATTCTTCCTCAGCTCCAAGTCTTCGGTGGCGTACCAGTGAGCCTGCTCCAGCTCGCCCTCGGCCTGCGCGATCAGCACCAGCTCGCCCAGCGCCTCGGCCTGCCCCCACGGGAATTCGAGCTGCTTCATGATCTTCCAGCTCAGCTCGCAGAGCTGGCGGGCGGTTTCCAGCAGCCCGCGCTGGCGGTCGTCCGTGCCCATCAGGTAGGCGTACCGGCCGATCTCGATCCACCCCTCGACGTCCCGGCCGATCTGCTCGCCGACGCGCTCCTCCTGCTCGTAGTAGTTATTCGCCGGCGACTTCTCGCGGCGGCGGGTGATTTCGAGAACCTGTTCGAGGAGCCCGCGCAGGTCGGACGCGCCCGAGTCCGCCGACGGCGCGCCCCAGCCCGGCGGCCGGCTCAAGCTGTAGGGGGGCGGCGGCATCAGATCTTGCAGCCAGCGCGCGAGCGCCGCCGTCCGCTGCTCAGGCTCAGCTTCGAGGTTGATGACCGTGATGTTCCGGCGCTGGAGGTCGTACACGTCGTGCGGGTCGGCGTTGAACATGACGGCAAAGCCCTGCCGCTTGTCGGGGCCGAACTCGATGCCGGTGTTGTACCAGATGTACTTGAAGAAGGGGTCTTGGAGGCTGTAGCCGAGGAAGAGCGTGGTGTTGCGGCTGAAGGCCACCTCCAAGCACTTCGCGAGCGGCAGCTTCTCCTTGAAGAAGGCGAAGAAGTCCGTCTCGGTGATGAGCACGTTCTCCCAGCGTTCGAGGTCGCCGCACAGCTTGTAAATCGTCACCTCGTTGGGCTGGATGAAGCTCAAGTCGTCCCGGGTGACGATGCAGTTGCACCCCTTGCCTTGGCTCCGCAAGACCTTCTCGATGATGGCGTCGTAGTTGGTCGTGAAGATTTCGCTGATGGGCATCTTGGCAATCAGCTCGTGCACCATGGTCGGTCTGGCCTTAACGCGCAGGCGTCCTTGGAGGTACTGGATGAGCGCCGGCCGCCCCATCGCGTGCTCGTAGCGGTCGGCGGTGTTGAGCAGGTGCCGGTCGTTGATGAGCGGGGTCTGTGCGGGGAAGGGCGTTCCCATCACCTGCGAGAGCGGCTGGATCAACTCCACCCAGTCGGGCAGCCCCGCCCCCTTCGAAAGCCCGGCCCCCACGAACAGCACGAGCTTACGGTTTTCGAGAGCGAGGCGGACGGCCCCCTGCGGGGAGGTAGGAAAGGGCGGGAGATTCTGTGACATCCTGAGGTCTCCTTAAGTAAGGGTGCAGGAGCCGCCCGCGCGGCGCAATAAGGATTCCGCGCCTGCGGCCCCCGCGAGGAGGCCATATCATAGCGCAACGCACGCGCCGTTAGAAGGCTGGCCGGGCGCGTCCGCGGCGCGCGTCACTCTTCGTCGCGGAAGCCGAGGCGCTCGCGGACGGCGTAGATGGCCTTCGCCTGCGACTCGTGGTAGGTGCGGACGAGCATCTCTGCGAGCAGGCCCATGAGGATGAACTGGACGCCGACGGCGAACATCACGATGGTGATGGTAAACAGCGGGTTCCTGATGAAAGACTCGCCGCCGAGCTTGCGTATCAGCGCCCACAGGAAGGCTATGCCTGAGATGATGAAGGACGAGAAGCCGAACATGCCGAAGACGTAGATCGGCTTCGTGTGGTACGAGGCCATGAACTTGATCGTCATCAGGTCGAGCATCACCTTGAAGGTGCGCGACAGCCCGTACTTCGACTTGCCCATCGTGCGCGGGTGGTGGCGCACGGGAATCTCCGTCACCTTCGCGCCGACCCAGGAGGCGTAGATGGGGATGAAGCGGTGCATCTCGCCGTAGAGCCTGACCTCCTTCAGGAACTCTCGGCGGTAAGCCTTCAAAGAACACCCGTAGTCGTGGAGCCTCACGCCGCCGATGAACGAGATGATGCGGTTCGCGATCATCGAGGGAATTTTTCGGGAGACCATCTTGTCCTGACGCTCCTTGCGCCAGCCCGAGACCACGTCGAAGCCCTCGTCCAGTTTGTCGAGCAGGCGCCCGATGTCGGCCGGGTCGTTCTGAAGGTCTGCGTCCATCGGGATGAGGACTTTGCCGCGCGCGGCGTCTATGCCGGCGGCCATCGCGGCGGTCTGGCCGTAGTTGCGCCGGAGCGCGACGACGCGGACGCGCGGGTCGCGGCGCGCGATGTCGCGCAGGACTTCGAGGCCGCCGTCCGTCGAGCCGTCGTCAACGTAGATGATCTCGGCCGTGCGCCCGAGTTGCGCCAAAGCCTCGTCAATCTTCAGGTGGAGCGGCAGCAGGTTCGGCTCCTCGTTCAGCACGGGCAGGAAGAGCGAAATCTCCGGCACCCCGTCCGCGTCGGCGACCGCCCCCGCGACGGTCGGCTCGTCGGCCACGGTCGCCTCTTCCGACGCCGCCGGCCTGCCGTCCGCGCGCCGGCTCATCACGGTCTCTTCTTCGTCGTAAATCTTCATTCCACCTCTCCGCGCGGGACACCTCCGTCAAGACGCTTTCTCTTCAATCCAGCGATTGACTAAAGCCTCGGCCGCGACACCCTTCCTCCTCGCGATTGTCTCCACCTTTCGGTAAAGCTCAACGTCGAGCGGGATCAAGTAGGTTCTCTTCTTTATGTCCACCTCGAAATCGGCGTCCGCCATAAGGTCTTCATACTCCGCGCTGTCGTGCGTGTCCCAGAACTCGGCGGCATCCTCCAAGCTGTTGAAATGTTCCGGGAGAGGCACCCGCTGCTTCTTCACATCCGCCTTACTTTTTGCGTTTGCCATGACTCTTCCTCTCCTTGAGACTTGCGTCGCGTGCCGAGATCACCAGCGCACTGCCGCGGCCTTTATGGATAAAGAAAACGGCCAAGTATCACCCGCCGTCAGTTTGGCCGAGCGCGCGGTAAAGATTCTCGCCGGCAACGGTGCCTCTCTCGATGCGCTGAAAGCGCGGGTCGTTGGCGAAAACTTCTTCGACTTCGTCGGGGCTTACGCCGTGCTTTCTTTCAATCTTTTCGACGAACTGAGCGAGCCAGACGATGTCGTTAATCTTCATTCGGCTGTAGCCTGCCGGCTCCGTCCCTTTACCCGTTGACTTATCTCATTCTACAACGTCTGGCGAAACCACTCGACGAAGCGGCGGATGCCCTCTTCAATCGGCGTCCGCGGGTCGTAGCCGAGGAGGCGGCGGGCCTTCGAGATGTCTGCGAAGGTCTGCGGCACGTCGCCGGGCTGCGGGGGCTGCCGGTCAACGACGGCCTTGCGCCCCAGTTCCCGCTCAAGCAGCGCGATGAGCTCGCTTAAGCTCACCGTACGCGACTCGCCGAGGTTGAAGACCTCGTAAGCGCTCGCCTCGTAGTCCATCGCTGCGCGGACGCCAGAGATGATGTCGTCAACGTATGTGTAGTCGCGCCGCGTCGTGCCGTCGCCGAAGACGGGGATCGGCTGCCCCGCGGAGATGAGCCGCGCGAACTTGTGTATCGCGAGGTCTGGCCGCTGGCGCGCGCCGTAGACGGTGAAGAAGCGCAAGGCCACGCAGCGCAGGCCGAAGAGGTGCGAGTAGGTGTGACACAGGAGTTCGCCCGCCGCCTTCGTCGCCGCGTAGGGGCTGATGGGCTTGAAGACGGGGTCTTCCTCGGCGAAGGGCACCTTCTCGTTCTCGCCGTAGACGGACGAGGACGAGCCGAAGACGAACTGGCGCACGCCGTGCGCGCGCGCGGCTTCGAGCAGGTTGACGGTGCCGTTGATGTTCGTCTCCGTGTAGAGCACAGGCTCCGCGAGCGACGGCCGCACGCCCGCGCGCGCCGCGAGGTGAACAATCACGTCGAACCGCGTCGCCTCGAAAACCTCTTCGAGCGCCGCGCGGTCGCGTATGTCGGCCTCGTGCAGACGAAAGTCTTCGCGCCCCTCGTACGGCGCGACGTTGCGGCGCTTCAAAGCGGGCTCGTAAAAGTCGTTGAAGTCGTCCAACACGACCACGCGCCACCCGCCCTCGCCCAGAAGCCGCGCGACCAGATGCGACCCTATGAACCCCGCCCCGCCCGTGACCAGAACGTTTCTCATACTCAACCCGAAACCGCTTACTTCGTCGCGTAAATCCACAGGTGCCAGCCCCACCGCGCGGCGAGGCGCGCTTCCGTTTTGCGCGAGAGCAGAGGGCCGACGACGGGCAGCCAGCGCTTGTTCAGGAAGTGTACGGCGAACTCCACGCGCGCGAAGTCCTTGAACAACGCACGCGCCTCGCGCCGCGAGTAGACGCGCGTCAGGGGGTTGCCCGCGCCGTCCGTGTTGCGGCTCAGGAACTCGGAGGCCGAGAGGTACTGCGCCGCGTCCTCCTTCAGACGCGCCGCGTGCTCGCGCAGGCTCTCGACGGGTTCGCCCGTCAGCTTGTGCGCCAGCCGCACGCCGCCCTCAGTCCGCAAAAGCCGCGCGCCGAAGCGTCGCAGCACGCCGATGTTGACGCGGTAGTTGTAAGAGTCGCGGTGGTAGAGCATCACGACGGCGCGCCCGCCCGGCTTAAGAACGCGTCGAACCTCGCGCACGGCCGCCGCCGCGTCCGGCGTGTGGTGCAGTACGCCGTGCGAGTAGACGAGGTCGAAGCTCTCGTCTGCGAACTCAAGCCGCTCGGCGTCGGCCACGCGGAACTCGCCCGCGAGACCTTCCAACTCGAACCTACGCCGCGCGAGCCCGACGGCCGCCTCCGTCAGATCAACGCCCGTATAGACCGCGCCCGCGCGAGCGAAACGCGCCCCGTCCGTCCCAAGCCCGCACCCGATTTCCAGCACCCGCAGGCCCTTCGCCTTATCAAAGCCCGCGGCCTCCGGGATGTGCCACTCAGTCCGGTAGCGGTGCTCCTCAACCGCTTCAAAAAACTCGCGCGACCCCGTCTCCGCGTCTGCGAACTTCGTCCCGCACGGGTGCGCCTGCCAGAACGCGCGCACGCGCTCCTTCAAACCCGCCCCCAAACTCGTCTGAGCTTCCGCCATGAAACACTTCGCCGACAGTTGGACAAACACCCCACACACCCGCGCGCCTCGGCGACTCCCCACAGAGCACTCCCCGACGCCCGCGCGAAACTCAGGAAATTAACATGCCACTCCCGCAACCCACAAGCGACCGCCCATCCGCCGCCCGAACTTTGGGGGAGAGGGAGAAGGCGCGGGGGCATTTGGGGGTGACGAGGGAGATGATTGGGCGGATGGGGTATCACTTGCGGGATGAGGAGGTGCGGGAGTTGGAGGCGCAGTTGGGTGAGGTGGGTGAGTGAATGATGTCGCGGCGGGGTGTGCGTCGCCGTTCGTAGTCCCTTCGTCGGCCGTTGTACTTCACTTGCCGCGGCTACGCTTGTAGTTCATTTGCTGCGGGTGTAGCGGCCCATGAGTTCGCCTTGGGCGAGGATGTGGGTGTCGAGGGCTTTGAGGAGTTGGTCTCTGGTGGCGGCGGGGGGCAGGTCTGGGTCTGTGTCGAGGGCGTAGAGTTTGAAGTAGTAGCGGTGTGTGCCGTTGGGCGGGCAGGGGCCGCCGTAGCCGGGCTTTTGGAAGTCGTTAGTGCCTTGGCGCGTGCCGTCGTCGAGGGTTTCGCGGGCGGGGAGGTTTTCGGGGAGCGCGCGAACGTTGGCGGGGATGCGGTAGACGACCCAGTGAACCCATGTGCCGCGCGGGGCGTCGGGGTCGTCGGCGACGAGGGCGAGCGTCTTTGTGCCTTCGGGGACGCCTTCCCATGCGAGCGGGGGCGAGACGTTTTCGCCGTCGCAGGTGTGGCGGGCGGGGATGGCGCCGCCTTCGTTGAAAGCCGTGCTCGTGAGTTTGAGAGTCATGCCGTGTTCCTCCTTCGCCGTCGCGGCGGGCGTCGCGGCGGCGTTGGCGTTGGCGGGCGGCTGCGTCGTGCCGCCGCGGCACGCGGAGAGTAAGAAGGTTGATGAGAGCAGGGCTGTGTAGAGTTTCAGTCTCACGTTAGCGCCTCGCCTCAGTGCCGCTTACCTTCTCTTCCTTCCGGCGCCCGTGCGGCCGGTGTTGATGATGCGTTCGATGAGTGTGGGGTCGTCGGGCAGGATGCCGGACTTGACGAGGCGCGGCGTGAGCGTGCGCCAGTTGGGGTCGGCGGCGAAGACGCGTCGGAAGAGTGGGAGCGCTTCGTCGGTGCGCTTCATGTTGACGAGCGCGACGGCGTGCCAGTAGACCATCTCGACGCTGTCGGGGACGAGCCGTTCGGCCGCAGAGTATTCGCGCAGCGCCCCCTCGTTGTCCTTGCGCTCTACGGCCGCGTCGCCCGCGTTCATGTGGTTGTAGGCGCGCTGTAGTCTGACGAGGCGGCGCAGTTCTTTGAGCGGCTCGGGGCTGTCGTCAACGCGCAGGTCGAAGACGCGGTCGGCCCAAGGCTTGCCCGTGGACTCGGCCTTGACGACGACGAGCGCGGCCGACTGCCTCCCCCTTATGTCGCCGCCCGCGGCCTGCGCGGCGTCGAGCGCGGCGAGCATGCGTTCGGCGAGGTCGCCGCGCGCCGACTCAAACGCGCGCGCCATCGCGGGCCAGACGCGCCCGTTCGACATGAGGTTCGCCTGCACAGAGTAGTTCTTCCCCGTGTGATCGCCCGCGGCCTCGATGCACTTCGCGCCGGTGTGCGCGGCGACGCGGCCGCGCGCGTCCACCATCGCCACCTGCCGCACGTCGCGCCCTTCGTCTCTGGCGAGCAGCGTCTTCAGGGCGTCCTCGGCGCTCGCGCCGCCGCGCATCAGTTCGAGGCCGTTGCGACCGTAAGACGGGTCTATGAAGGACTGCGTGGCGACGGCGCCGACGCCCGCCTCGGCCCACGCCACGTTCGAGCCGACCGAGAACCAGTGCGACTGGACGGCGACGCCCATCTCGCCCGTCGCCGGGTCGCGCGCCACGATGGAGAAGGTGTGGACGGGGCGCAGCGGACGCGTTGACTGTTCTTCGATTCGCTCACCCGCCTCTGACTTCAAAGCACGTTCCTGCGCGCGCGTCTTCGGCGCGGGCGGCAGCGCCGCGGACGCGAGCGC
This sequence comes from Pyrinomonadaceae bacterium, assembly GCA_035248785.1. Classification (GTDB taxonomy): domain Bacteria; phylum Acidobacteriota; class Blastocatellia; order Pyrinomonadales; family Pyrinomonadaceae; genus QHXN01. The sequence continues at coordinate 50,758 of DATFHD010000110.1, forward strand.
CGCGATTGTTATGAGCGTGAGCGTTCGTCTCATCTTCTTTTGTCCTACCCGTCAAGAAACTCTCGGTGCCACATCTCAAGCGTGAGCAGTTGGAGGACTTGCAGGTTGAAGTCCTCGCGGCCCGAGAGGTTTGCTTCTATGACGCGCCGCACCTCTTCGGGGCGGAAGAGGCCGCGATGCTTTACAACGTCTTCCGACAACAACTCGTCAACCAGCGGCCGCAGAGGGCCGCGCAGCCACGCGCGTATCGGCGCGCCGAAGCCGGCCTTCTTGCGCCAGACCACGTCGCGCGGGAGGAGACGTTCGGCCGCGCGCTTGAGTATGTACTTGCGGCGCAAGCCCCGCAGCTTCATGCGCGGGGGCATGCGCGCGGCCAGCTCCACAAGCTCGTGGTTGAGGAGCGGGACGCGCACTTCGAGCGTCGCCGCCATCGAAGTCCTGTCCGTGTAGTCGAGGTTCAGGCACGGCAGGAACGTCTTCAGGTCAACGTAGAGCAGGCGGTTGAGCGGCGCGGCCCGCGCGCAGCGCTCGAAGTAGCGTCGGTGGAGGTAGTACGCGTCCTTGCCGGCGACGGCTTCGCGCACTTCATCTGTATAAAGACTGCGCTTGGCCTCGTCCGTGAAGTAGGTTCCGAAGCCCATGTAGCGCGCCTCGAAGTCGAGCGCGGCGCTGCGCGCGAACTTCTTCGCGTTGCGCAGCGGCGCCGTCAGACGGCCGGGCCTCCCGCCGGGAAGCGCGCCCGCCACCGCGCGCATCGCGGGCCTTCGCAGCACAGTCGGCACCGGGTCGAGCGCGCCCGCGAGGCTCATCGCCAACTGGCGCGGGTAGCCCGCAAAGACCTCGTCGCCGCCCATTCCCGAGAGCATCACCGTCAAGGTCTCGCGCGCCTGCGCGGACACGAGGTAGCTTGAGATGGCCATGTCTATGACCGGCATCTCAAGCTGCCGGACGAGCAGCGGCAGGAGCCCGGCCACGTCCGGCCTGAGCATCGTCTCGTGGTAGTCCGCGCCCAAGAGCTTCCCGACCTTGCGCGCCCAAGGCACGTCGCTCGGGATGATGTCGAAGCGCAGGTCTTCCTCTTCGATGCCGATGGTGTAGGTCGAGACGCGGCGCCCTCCGCCGTGTCGTTTCATCAGCGCCGCGACGACCGACGAGTCCACGCCGCCCGACAGGAACGCGCCGAGCGGCACGTCCGCCACCATCTCCATCCCGACCACGCGCTCTAAGGTTTCGAGCACGCGCTCGCGCCAGAACTCTTCGCCCTTCCCTTCCTCTACCTCGTCGAACGAAATGTCCCACCACTCGCGCAACGTCACCCTGCCTTCGCGCCAAGTGAGGACGTGCGCGGGCGGGAGACGACGTACGCCGCGGAAGAGCGTGTGCGGGTCTGGCGTCCAGAGGAAGGTGAGCTGCTGGTTGAGCCCTTCCAAATCCAGTTCCGCTTTGACGAGCCCCGAAGCGAGCACGCCCTTCGCCTCCGAAGCGAAGACGAAGGCAGCGCGGCCTTCCATATCAACCGCCTCGGCGTAGAAGAGCGGCTTGACGCCGAGGCGGTCGCGCGCGAGCGTCAACTCGCGCTCGTGCTCGTCCCACACGGCGAAGGCGAACATGCCGTTGAGGCGCGAGAGCGCGGCGGCGACGCCCCACTCGGCGAACGCTTCGAGCATCACCTCCGTATCGGTGTCCGTCCGGAACTCGCGCCCGAGCCCTTCGAGTGTGCGCCGCAGCTCGCGGTAGTTGTAAATCTCGCCGTTGAAGGTGACCGTAAAGCGCCCGTCGTTCGAGCGCATCGGCTGGTGCCCCGCGCTGCTCGTGTCAATAATCGCCAGACGCCTGTGAGCCAGACACACACGCCGGCCTTCGTCGTCCACCGTCGGAGAAGTCCACACGCCCTCGTCGTCGTACCCGCGGTGCTCGATGGCCTTCAGCATCGCGCCCACGCGACGCTCCGGGGTCAGAGAGATGAGACCGGCGATGCCGCACATAAAATCAAGCGACGTTCATGGGCCGACCCGTTCGCAGCGAGTCGAGTATGCGGAAGGTGGCGCGCGCGGTGGCGGCGAGGTCTGCGAGGGGGATGGGCGCGGGGCCGCCCCGCCGGAGCGCTTCGCAGACGGCGCGCACCTCTTCGCGCTGCCCTTTGTCCTGCGCGCGCAGGCGGCTTGCGGTCTCGCGGCCGTCGCGGTACGCGGCCGACGAGCGGAAGTCTTCGATGACGAAGGTGCGCCCCGCGCCGTAAATCTCGACGCGCTCTTTCGGGAGCGCGCGGTCTCCTTCCGCGAGATATGCGACGGTGCCGTTCGAGCCGTCTGCGAACTTGAGCGTGACGAAGACCGAATCGTCGTTCACGCTCGCGTGGTCTTCGGACGTGACCGACTCGGCGTGGACGCGTGTGACCTGCGAGCCCGTCAGGAAGTGCATGAAGTCAACGAAGTGGCAGACCTCGCCGCGTATGCGCCCGCCGCCCTCGCGCGCGTCCTGCGTCCAGTGGGTGCGCGGGACTCGGCCGGCGTTGACGCGGTAGAGAATCGAGAGCGGCGCGCGCGCGTCCGCGAAAAACTCTTTCGCCGCGCGCGCGTGCGGCGAGAAGCGGCGGTTGAAGCCGACCGTCAGACGCCCCTCCGAGCGCGCGGCCGCTTCGAGCACGGCGTCCAGCTCGTCGTCGTTCAGCGCGAGCGGCTTTTCGACGAACACGTCGAGTCCACGTTCGAGCGCGCGCCGCGCCAACTCCGCGTGCGAGTCGTGGCGCGTGGCGACGACGACGAGGTTGACCGTCTCGTCACTCAACACCTCGTCCGCGCCCGACACGAAACGCGCGAAGCCGTAGCGCCCGCCAACGTCGCGCGCAGACACGCCCGACGCCGTCGCAATCGAGGCGAACTCGACGCCCTCCGCCTTGAAATGCGGCAGAAGCATCCGCCGCGCGTAATCGCCCGCGCCGACCATCCCGACCCGCACGCGGCCCCCGGCCGCTTGATTTGAAACTTCAGATTTGAGATTTGAAATTTGATTGCGGACGCTGCGTTCAAGCTCGCGCCCGGTGTCGTAGTTGATGAGGACGGCGAGGTAGGGCTCGGCGGCGTCTCCGGATATGAGTCGGTATGCGCGCTCTCCCTCTTCGACGGGGAAGCGGTGCGTGACGAGCGGCGAGGTCTTCACACTCCCCGCGGCGACGAGGTCGAGGAAGGCTTCGAGGTTGCGCCCCTCAGTCCAGCGCACGTAAGGCAGAGGGTAGTCGTGGCCGCGCTCCTCGTACTCTGGGTCGTAGCGGCCGGGGCCGTAAGACATCGAGACGCGCAGCGTCAGCTCGCGCTGAAAGTAGACGTTGCGCGGGACGTTCATGCCGACGAGCCCGACGGCGACGACGCGTCCCTTGAGTCTGGAAATCTCGCCCGCCAGCTCGACCGGCTCGTCCGACTGCGTCGCGGCCGTGATGACGACTGCGTCGGCGCCGCGCCCGCGCGTCCACTTCAGCACCGCGTCCTTCACGGACGCGCCCGCAAGGCATCCGTCGTCCGCGCCGAGCGACTTCGCCAGCTCGACTTTCGACGCGTCGAGGTCAACGCCGAAGACGCGGCAGCCGTTCGCCCGGAGCAACTGCGCCGCGAGTTGGCCGAGCAGCCCGAGGCCGATGACGACGACCGACTCGCCGAGCGTCGGCTCGGCCAGACGCACGCCCTGCAAGGCGATTGCGCCGAGCGTGGCGAAGGCGCCCGACTCGAAGTCCACGCCGCCGGGCAGGCGCACGCAAAGGTTCTTCGGCACCGACAGAAGCTCTGCGTGCGCGGCGTAGCCCGTGCCGGCGCAGGCCACTCGGTCGTCCGCGCGAAACTCGCTCACGTCCTCGCCCGTCTCGACGACCACGCCGGCGGCGCTGTAGCCGAGCGCGTGCGACTCGTCCAGCTTCTCGCGCACCGACTGCAAGGTGCTCAAAAGCCCCTCGCTCCTGACCTTCTCGACGACCTTGCGGACGAGGTCGGGGCGCTCCTTCGCCTTGCCGACGAGGCTCTTGCGCCCCAGCTCGACGAACGCGCGCTCGGTGCCCGCGCTGACGAGCGACGCCGCGGCGCGCACCAGCACTCGCCCGCGCTGCGCCAACGGCGCCGGCACGTCCGCCACCACGCCCTCGCCCGTCTTAAGGTTTTGGAGAAGCTGCTTCATTTCGTTCGCGACGCGTGAGTGCTTCTTCGATGAGGCCGCTGACCCACTCGGCGCGCGCGTCCCATGTGCCGGTCTGGACGGCTCGCTGGCGGCGCGCGGGTGCTTCGGGGTCGTCCTCGGCGAGCGCGTCTTCGACCAGTCTGAAAAAGTCTTCGCGGCTGCGCGCGATGCGGAGCACGTCCCGCATCGGCTCGTATTCGGGAAGCGGCGAGATGACGACGGGCTTGCCCGTGGCGAGGTACTCGCGCACCTTTATGGCCGACCCGTAGCTCGTGAACGCGCGCTCAGTTTCCCACGGCAGCACGCACACATCAAACCCGGCGGCGTAACGCGGCAGCTCGTCGTAAGCGACCGGCGGCAGGAAGTGCGTGTTCGGCAACGCCTCGACCTCGACGCCGCGCGACTTGTTGCCGACGAAGACCCACTGCCACTCCGGGCGCTCGACGGCCGCGCGTCTTATCAACTCCTGATCAATCAGCCAAGGCTCTATCGCGCCGAAGTACCCGAGTCGCGGCCGCGGTATGCGCGCGACCGCCTCCGCCACTTCGACTGCGCCCGAACGGACGCGCGCCCAGTGCTCGAAGTCCACGGCCTGCTCAAGCAGGTGAGAGCGCTCGCGGCCTCGGGTCGCCTCTTCCAGAAGCTTCCGCCCCGAATAGAAGATGAGGTCTGCGCGGTCTATCGCGTGCTCGTGAAGTTTGCGAATCGCCGCCGGGTCGGTCGCGTGATCCATCGAGTTCTCGTCGTACTTGTCCGAGACGTGGTAGACGACCAGCGACTCATCCAGACGCCCGATCATCTCGGCCGCCGTCGGGATGGCGACCCAGAGGATGGGGCGTGTGAGTCCGCGTCTGCGCGCGAGCAAGCCGACCTGCGCCGCCAGCAGACGACGGTTCAACGCGCGCGCCGCGCGGCTCCCGTAGAAGGGCAGCGCCGCGGGCGAGACGACCGTGATGCCCTCGGGCGTCGTCCGCGCAAGCTTCGCGTACGAGCGAAGCTTGCGCGCCACGCGCGGCAGCAAGTCCTTGTTCCCCAGACCGGGCAGCCCCATTGAGATGGAGTTCACGAAGACTACGCGGTTCCCCGCCCGCGCGAACCTGCGCATGAGGTGGTTCTTCGAGTGCGGGTGGTGATACCACCAGTCCTCGCCGCCGAAGCAGATGATGCTCCGCCCCTTCAGCATCGGCAGTTTGCGGGAATCTCAGAGTTGAGCACGTCGGTTTTGCTGACGAACGAGCCGCGTCCTTTCGGGATGGGAGATAGTAGCACGCGGCGGCGGAGGCGCATGAGGCGGCCCCGTGAGATTGTAGGCGGAGGACGTGCGCCCGGCTTTATTAAGAGTCCGGGTCGAGCAGCTTCGTGGTGTTCTCGGTCACGCTCGGCGGCGGGGCGATCTCGGCGGTGTGCGCGCTCTGCCGGCCGAAGAGTGGCGCGGGGGCGAACTGCGCCGCGCCGAGTGCGGGCGACTCTGCGCCCGCCTTCAAATCCTTGCGCGACTGTTCCTGCGCGGCGTGCGGGTAGTCGTCAATGAACAGCCACGCGTAGACGAGCCACGCCAGTCCCGCCATGAAAGCGAAGAAGGGCAACAGCATCGGCTCCGCCCCGTCGGCCGCGATGCCGAGGCCGATGAAGACGGGGAGCAGCACGACGCTGAAGAACATCAGCTTCGCCGCGCGGCGCATCTGGACGCGCCGGCGCGTACGCACGGGCGCCTGCGTCACGACCGCGCCGTCCGCCGCGCTGCCGCCGCCGGCCAGAAGGGCCGCGTGCGGCACGAGCGACAGCCCGCACCTCGGGCAGAAGCGAATCTCGTCCGACGACTGCTGACCGCATTGTGGGCAGAACATAAACCTCACCTGTGACTCATAAACGCTGTGGCTCACGCCGTCGCTTTACGCCGCGCGCGGCCGCTAAGTTCTGTCTGGGTATTGCCGCCGCTAAAGGGGACGTTTAATTATAGCGCGCCGCCGTCCGCCTGAGCAGCCGCGGGTCGTCGCGGCCGGTTCGCCAGCGAACGGGAAGTATGTTTGTATAATAGACGCCGCGCAGGCAAATCAGAATTTAACCCCGACCGTAATCCCACGAGAGCCGAGATGGAATCTCCCGCGCCCGCCCGGCCGAACTCGACGCAGAAGACGACGGCCGGCTCGACGCAGAAGCGTTCGACGAGCGAGACGAACGACGCGCGGCGGCGCAAGTGCGTCGCGTTCGCGCTCGTCTTCGCGGCGGCGTTCGGCGTGCGTCTGCTGTGCTGGAACGACGTGCGCGGCGAGGCGTCGAAGGTGCAGACGGCCGTCACAGAGAACTACAGGCAGACGGCGCGGCTGATTCGAGAGAACGGCGCCGCATCGCTCTTCCTTCGGGACTCGCCGACGAACGACCCAGACCTGCTCGGGCACCCGCCCGGCTACCCCGTAGTGCTCGCGTCCGTCAACGGCCTCTTCGGCGAGTCGGACGCCGCCGTTCAAATCTTTCAGGCCGCGTGCGACGCGCTGGCGGCGGCGTTCGTCTTTCTAATCGCGGCGGAGTTGTTGACGTTCGGCGTCGGCCTTATCGCGGGCGCGCTCGCGGCGCTGGCGCCGCAGTTCTGCTGGAACTCTGTGATGCTCCTGCCGGACACGCTGGCCGTGCTGCCGTTGCTCGCGGCCTTTTATCTGCTGCTCAGGGCGCGTGCGGGGCGCGGCATGTGGAAGGCTCTGGCGGCGGGCGCGCTCGTCGGCGCTTCGTGCTGGCTGAGGGCGAACGCGCTGCTGCTGGCGCCCTTCCTCGCGCTGTTCGCGCCGGTGCTGTTCGCGCGCGGCGCGCGTCTGCGTTTGTCGTCGGCGCTCGTGGGCGGGGCGGTGCTGGCGCTGGCGCCGCTGACTCTGCGCAACGCGGTCGTCTACGGTCACTTCATCCCGGCCTCGCTCGGCGCGGGGCAGACGTTCGTCGAGGGCATTGGCGACTACGACCCCGAGCGACGCTTCGGGCTGCCCGCGACGGACGTGGAGTTGATGAAGATGGAGGCGGAGGAGCACGGGCGTCCCGACTACGCCTCGACGCTCTTCGGCGCGGACGCCGTCGCGCGCGACCGAGAGCGTACGCGGCGCGCGCTTTCGGTCGTCGCCGCGCACCCGCTCTGGTTTAGTGGCGTGATGCTGAGACGCGCCGGCTCGATGCTGCGTCTTGAGCGGACGCCGCTCGCCTCGACGCTGCCCGTCTCCGAAGGCTGGACGCGCGCGCCTCGCCTCGCCGTGCGCGCCGCGCAGAAGCTCTTCGTCACGGCCGTCTTCCTGCCGCTCTACCTCGCGGGCGTCGTGCTTCTGATTCGCGCGCGGCGTCGGCGCGAGCTCGCCGCGCTCGTCGCAGTCCCGCTCTACTACCTCTGCGCGCAGTCGGCGCTGCACACCGAATACCGCTACGTGCTCGCCGTACACTATCTCCTCTTCATTGCCGCGGCCGCCGCGCTCTACCACGCGGGACTCTTCGCGCGCGATGTCTGGGCTGAGAGAGTGAGGCCGCGCAAGGCTTGAGGCGCTCGGCGAGACGGACGAACGTTGGCTCAGTTCTCAAACAGCTTCGCGGCGACGGCGGCGAGGTTCTGTTCCGCTTCGCGTGTGTAGAGTGCGGCCCACTCTTCCGTCTCGCGCGCGTGGCCGCCCGAGAGTGCGCGGCGGAGTTGGGCGGTCAGCGCGTCCACGTCGCCGAAGTCGTAGAGCAGCATCCCGCGCGTCTCGCCCGCGCGAGTGGCGACGACGGGCAGCCCCGCCCAGACGGCTTCGACGCGCGAGAGCCCGTAGCTCTCCAAGCCGAAGCCGCGCACGAACGCGTCGCAGCGTTTGAGAATCTTGAAGACGTTCGGGTGCGGGACGTTCTTGAGAACCGTTATCCAAGGGCGTCCGCGCAAGACCTCTTCGCGGTACGCCGCGTCGCAGGCGAAACCGCCGTCGAGCAGCACGAGGCAGATGTCCTCGCCCGTCTCCTGCCGCAGGCGTTCGACCGCGAGAGCCGCGTGCAGGAAGCCGTACTCGGGGATGAAGACGCCGACCGAGCAGACGCGCTTCGCGCAGCGCATCACGTCTATGAGCACGTCTTCAACCTCCGCGGGAAGCCCGCCTTCCGCGTCGCGGTAAGGGACGGGCAGCAGGCTCCCGACGTGCGTCACGGGCTGCTTGACCCCGACCTCCTCGCGCAGCCAGCGCGCAAGCTCACGGCTTACGACGACGAACTCCGTGACGGCCGCCAAGCTCATCTTGAAAAGCGCGCGGCGCGCGGCGTTGAAGCGCGCGTGCCGCGCGGGGAGCGAGCCGTCGTGTAGAATCTTCACCCACTCGAACCCGAGCAGGCGCTTTAGAATCACCCAGACGGGCACGAGCGCGCTCGGGTACTCGAAGAGGAAGTGCGTGCAGTCCGCGACGCGCGCCCCTCGCCCCTCGCGCCAGAGGAGCGGGACGAGTCCGCGCCGCTTATCTTTCATGAAGCGTACGCCCGGCCCGCGCACCTCCTCGTCGCCGTAAGTCCAGAGGCGCAGGCCGCGCGCCGCGAGCGCCGCGTGCAGCGCGCTGACGTAGACCGAGACCCCGCCGTACGGCGGCGGATACGGCCCGAGGAGTACGACCTTTTTATCTGATGGACTCAAAAAACTCTTCTCAGGATGCGCGCGTCTCGGTCGTCGTGCCCTCCTACAACCACGCGCCCTTCGTCGAGGCGGCGCTGCGCTCGGTCTTCGCGCAGACCCGAAGTCCCGCGCGACTGCTCGTCATAGACGACGGCTCGCGCGACGGCTCGCCGCGGGTGATTGAAAGAGTCCTCGCGGACTGCCCTTTCCCCTGCGAGCTCGTCGCGCGCGAGAACCGCGGCCTCTGCGCCACGCTCAACGAAGGGCTGAGTAAGACCGACGGCGAATACTTCGCATACCTCGGCTCGGACGACTTCTGGCTGCCCGGCTTTGTCGAGGCGCGAGTCTCGGCGCTCGAAGCGCGCGCGGCGGCGGTGCTCGCCTACGGCCACGCGCTGCTGGTCGGCGAGCGCGGCGAAGTCCTCGACTGCACGCTCGACTGGGCGCGATACGCGGACGGCGACGCGCGGCGGATGCTGCTCGAAGAGACCTACGCGCCGATGAGCCCGACCGTCGTCTACCGACGCTCATCGGTCGAGCGCCACGGCTGGAACGAGCGCGCGCGGCTCGAAGACTACGAGCTTTACCTGCGGCTCGCCGCCGACGGCGAGTTCGCCTTCGACCCGCGCGTGCTCTCCGCTTGGCGCCGCCACGGCTCGAACACCAGCCGCGACTTCGTCTGGATGATCGAGGCGCGTCTCGAAGCGCAGCGCAACGCCGCAGCGTACCTGCGGCTAGATGATGAACAGCTCGCGCGCTACCAGCGCGGCCTCAACTTCGCAGGCGCCGAAGACCTCCTACGCCTCGGCGACAAACGCGCGGCCCTACACTTCCTACGACGCGGCCTGACGGGCACGCCCTCCGCAACTGCGCTCGCGCGCGTCGCCCTACGCCTCCTCACGCCCTATTCATTCGTCGAACGCCGTCGCCGCCGCCGCCAATCAGACGCCGCACGCCGCTACGCGAAGCTCAGTTAATCCGTCTTACCTTCAATCCAACGGTCGTACCAGAGCGAGAGGTTGAGGAGCGCCCAGAGGTGGAAGCCCCAGTCGCGCGTGCCGCGGCGGTGCTCGTCGAAGAGGCGCGCGACGAAGTCGTGGTTGAGGAAGCCGCGCTGGCGGAGCGCCGAGTCCGTCACGAGCGCTTCGAGCTGTCGCGCGCTGTCGCCGCGGAACCAGCGCTCGACCGGCGCGCCGAAGCCGCGCTTGCGGCGGTAGAGAAGGTCGCGCGGCAGCAGTTCTTCGAGCGCGCGCTTGAGGACGTGCTTGCCGCTGCGGCCTTCCACCTTCAGAGCGCGCGGCACGCCCGCGGCGTACTCGACCAGATGATGGTCGAGGAAGGGGACGCGCGCCTCAATCGAGGCCGCCATCGTCAGCTTGTCCACGCGCATCAGGAGCAGTTCCGGCAGGCGCAGCTTCAGCTCAAGGTAGGTCATGCGCGCGAGAAAGTCCGAGTCAGGCCGTTCGCGCGCGACGCGTTCAAGGTCTGCGCTCACGACCTCGTAAGAGGTGAGACCGTCGCGCTTCGCCCTCCACTCGGCCGAAACGAGCTGCGACTTCAACGTCTCGTCGAAGACGACGGCCGCGCCCCAGAAGAGTGCTTCGTCGGCGCCGAGGCGGCGTACGAGTTCGGCCGCCTCGGCGTTGCCTGTCGCGCGTCTGACGAGCGGGCGCGCGACGGCGCTCGCCGCGCGGCGCGCGAGGCGTGGGGCGCGCTCGGCGTGGCGCCAGAAGCTCTCGTAGAGGCGCAGGTACTTGACGTACTTGTCGTAGCCGCTGAAAAGCTCGTCGGCGCCCTCGCCGACCTGCACGACGATGGTGCCCGACTCGCGCGCGAACCGTGAGACGTAGTAGAGCGGCACGCAGACGGGGTCGGCCAGCGGCTCGTCCTGATGAAAGACGAGGCCGGGCAGGAAGTCGAGCATCTCTCGCTCGCCGATGAGGACTTCGTGGTGGTTCGTCTGGAAGCGCCCGGCGATGTCGCGCGCCGAGTCGAGTTCGTTCAGTTCCTCGTAGTCCTTGTAGCCGACGGTGAAGGTCTCGACGGGCCGCGACATCTGCTCGGCCATCAGCGCGACGTTGGCCGAAGAGTCAACGCCGCCCGAGAGGAAGACGCCGAAGGGCACGTCTGCCATCATCCGCTTTCTGATTGACTCACGCAGCAGCCGCAGAATCTCGGCGCGGTGCTCCTCATCTGACACGTTGCGCGCGCCGTTCGTCGTCGCGGGCGGGAGCGCGTCCCAGTAGCGTATCGTCTGCGCCGCGCCGTCGCGCGTGAAGACGAGCATGTGCCCGGCCGGGACTTTGCCGACGCCGCGGAAGAGCGTGCGCGGCGCGGGCGTCGTCAGGAAGGAGAGGTAGTGGTAGAGCGATTCCTCGTCCACCTCTGCCGACACTTCGGGGTGCGCGAGGATGGACTTTATCTCCGAGCCGAAGACGAGGCGGCCCTGTGAGTGGTGATAGTAGAGCGGCTTGACGCCGACGCGGTCGCGCGCGAGCACGAGCCGCTCGCGCCGCGCGTCCCAGAGGGCGATGGCAAAGTCGCCTTCGATCTCTTTGACGAAGTCGAGGCCGCGCTCCTCGTAGAGGTGGATGATGGTCTCGCTGTCTGTGCGCGAGGCGTAGACGTGGCCGCGTCGTTCGAGACCTTCGCGCAGCCCGGCGTGGTTGTAAATCTCGCCGTTGAAGACGAGCCACACGTCCGCGTCGGTGCAGCCGCGCATCGGCTGGTTGCCGGCGTGTGAGAGGTCAATGATGGCGAGCCTTCGGAAGCCTAAGCCGAGGCGTCCGTCGTCAAACACTCGCGCGCCCGAGTCGTCCGGCCCGCGGTGACGGACGCGGTCGCGCATCCGCTCGACGAGTCCTAGCTCGACACGCCCCGACGCCGCCCCGTACTCCCACACGCCGCAGATGCCGCACATAAGATTAAACCGTTAGGCGGAAGCCCGACCGTGAGGGAGGGCGTTTAGTCTCCGCCGTGCGCTTCGATAAAAGTTATACGCCCTCCCTCACGGTCGGGCTTCCGCCACGGGCCAACTCTAAACGCGCGGCGGCGTCTTCGCCAGCGCAGACGGGCAGGAGCAGCCAGCGCGCTTTGAGTGGCGCTGGCGCGCGCACAGTCCAGACGGCGGCGGCCGACTCTTGCTTAGACCCGTACTCGCGCGAAGACCAGCGCGGCTCGACTGAGACGCCGCCGAGCCCTTCGAGAGAGACGATGATGAGACTCGCGCCCGAAGCAGCGTCAACAATCTTGACGGCCGCGCCGCCGGGGACATTCGACGCGGGCGCGTCGAGCAGTCGCGCTTCGAGCCCCGGCGCGGCGTGGAAGACGAAGCGGAAGTCGTGCGTGCCCGAGCCCGTCAAAGTGTCTTCGACGATCCAGAGACGCCGCTGTTTGTCAAAGACGACCGTGCGGCGGTGCGTAACGGGGCCGGCCGCGAGACGTTCGTAGCCGTGTTGCTCGGCGGAGGCCGCGTCGCGCGCCTCGCCGATGTCGAAAGACAGAATGCGCGGCCGCGCCTCGTCGCCGTTGAAGAAGGGCGCGTCCGCGGGCGTCGTGTTCTGCTCGGCGCCGTCCACTTCGACCGTCGAGTGATAAGCGGTCGAGCGGAACAACTGACGCGCGCGCGTGTCGGAAGTGTAGACGTAGGTTCCGGGGTCTCGGAGGAAGCTCACGCCGCAGGCAGAGACTTCGACGGCGAGCGCGTCGTTGTGCCCGTGCGCGCCGCGCCCGCCGAGGCCCGCGCCGCTCGCGTTCAGCAACAGGTACAGGTCGCCTTCGCGCAGCACGCACACGCCCGCGTGCGGGAAGGCTTCCGATACGGCAGAGCGCGCTCCGGCCGTCTCAAGCTCTTCGTAGGCGCGCACGCCTTCGGCGCCGAGAAACCAGAAGACCTCTTCGGGCGCTTCCGTTTCAATCTTGAAGCGCGGCTCTTTGAAGAGCGCCGCGCCGACGCCGAGCAGGTACGCGTGGTCGTCCGCAGCGCGCCGGACGAGCGGCAGGACTTGCCCGCCGTCCGTGTCGCCGACGAGCGGCGCGCGCCCGTCGGGACGAAGGTAGGCGCGCACGTATTCGAGCATCGAGCGGAGCCGCGCCCGGCGGCCTTCGTCAAACTCAAACCCGTTCGCGCGGCAGAGGAGGAACGAGTAGAGGAAGAGTTCCGCGACGAAGCGTTGGTAGCCGGTCGAGGCTTCGCAGTCGGCGCCGTCGGGCAAGACCTGCTTGTCCAACTCGCGCAGAAGCTCTTTGAAGGCGAACTCGCGCCAGCCCTCGGCCGCGCTCAACTCGGGCAGACAGAGGCCGAGCCAGAGCAGCCCCGCCACGTCCGAAAGGTAATGGTTGCCGGTCGAGATGTACGAGAACTCAAGGTTGCGACGTACGTGACGGCCGTGCGCGTCGAGCAGCGCGAGGAGTGACGTGAGACGCGCCTCCGTGAGCGCCCGCGAGCGGCGGAACAGACGCAGCGCGGCCGTCAGGTTCATGGCGCGGAGCGCCGCTTCCATCGCGCACGCCCAGTTTGGCCCCGACCCCACGGGGTTCTGCGCGCGCCAAGACTCGACCTGCGCGAAGAACTCCTCGGCCAGCGTCTCGTCCCTTGTGAGTGCGTACGCGCGCCCGAGCGTTAGCAGTTGTTCGAGACGATTCAACTCCCACAGCACGCGCACGTCCGAGCCGTCGCCGCGCACGAGCCGTACGTCCGCGTGGAACCCGAGCGGCCAGCGCACGCCCGACGCGGGCTCGCGCAGCCAGTCGGGCTCCGCGCCAAACTCAAGGCGCCCGTAGCCGAGCACGGGCCAGCGGTGCGCCGCCACCTCGCGCGCCTCCTCGAACGCGCCCGCCGCCAAGCGTGCGAGAAGCGCGCGCCCTTCTTCCCTTTCCACATCTTCAAACCCCGCGAAGAAGCGCGGCGTCTCGCGCGTGCGGAAGTGCGCCAGCAGCTCCGCGCCGCTCATGCGCGTGAACTCGGGCGCGAGTTGAGGGGCGCGCGCCTCTTCGTTCACCGTCGCGCCGGCAAACGCCGCGCGCTCGCGCCGACGACGCAGCGCGACGAAGCCGCGGCGGCCCGCCTCAAGCAGCGCGGCGCCGAGGCCCACCCGCCCGCGCAGCGCACGTTTGATTTTGCGCGTGATGCTCATTCCGGGGCGGAAGCCCGACCGTGAGGGAGGGCGTATGTCTCCCTTGACGCGTACGGCGGATGTCAGGACGCCCTCCCTCACGGTCGGGCTTCTGCATAGTACAACAGACGCGGCGGCTGTGGGTTGTTGACGCTGAAAGTCACGGCTGGCAGACTTACGTGTCTACCCGAAGCGGAAGATGCGCCGATGAGTTCGAACACCAGCGACACAACGGAGATCGTGCCGGCCGCGCCCACCGCGGCGCGCGCGCGCGGCGGACGTGCGGACGCGCCTTCGCCCGCGGAGCTTCCGCGCCCGCGCCGCATACGCGCCGAGGAGGCCGGCGTGCAGCTCAACTTCGCCGACCTCTGGGCCTACCGAGAGCTGCTCTACTTCCTCACGTGGCGCGACATCAAGGTGCGCTACAAGCAGACGTTGATGGGCGCGGCGTGGGTCATCGTCCAGCCGCTCCTGACGATGCTCGTCTTCACGCTCGTCTTCACGCGCTTCGTGAAGCTCGAAGAGGGCGCCGTCCCTTACCCTCTCTTCGCCTACTCGGGGCTGCTGCTCTGGACTTTCTTCTCGGTCTCGATCACTTCGGGCACGACGAGCCTTATCACCAACACGAGCCTCATCACGAAGGTCTACTTCCCGCGCGCCTTCATCCCGGCCGCCGCGGTCGGCGCCGGCCTCGTGGACTTCTGCGTCGGCGCGCTGATGCTCGTCGGGCTCGCCGTCTACTACCGAGTGCAGTTGACTTGGGGGCTGCTGCTCGCGCCCTTCTTCGTGATGCTGGCGGCGATGCTCGCGCTCGCCTGCGGGCTGCTCACCTCTTCGCTGACGGTCAAGTACCGCGACCTGCGACACACGCTCCCCTTCCTCCTCCAATTCTGGATGTTCGCCTCGCCGGTCATCTACCCGATGGAGGCGGTGCCCGGGCGCTGGCGCTGGCTGCTGGCGCTCAACCCTCTGACCGGCGTGCTCGAAGGCTTCCGCTCGGCGCTGGCGGGGACGCCCTTCGAGTGGGGGCGCATCCTCGTCCCGGTCGTCGTCGCGCCCGCGCTGCTCGCGCTCGCCTTCTACGTCTTCCGGCGGCTGGAAGACACCTTCGCCGATTTGATCTGAAGAGACGATGGAGCCGGTCGTAGTCCGAGTCGAAGACGTGAGCAAGCGCTACCGCATCGGCGCGATGCACCCGGCCTACGTGACGCTGCGCGAGCAGTTCGGGCGCGCGGTCGCCAAGCGCGTCCGCCGCCTCGTGCGCCGCGAGACGGCCGACGACTACCAGACGCTCTGGGCGCTGCGCGGAGTCAACCTCGAAGTCCGCCGCGGCGAAATCCTCGGCATCGTCGGACGCAACGGCGCGGGCAAGTCAACGCTCCTGAAAATCCTCTCGCGCATCACGCGCCCCACCACCGGCGAGGTCGAAATCCACGGCCGCGTCGGCTCGCTGCTCGAAGTCGGCACGGGCTTCCACCCCGATTTGACGGGGCGCGAGAACATCTACCTCAACGGCGCCATCCTCGGGATGCGCAAGGTCGAGATCACGCGCAAGTTCGACGAGATAGTCGCCTTCTCCGAGCTTGAGAAGTTCGTCGAGACGCCGGTCAAGTTCTACTCGTCTGGCATGTACGTCCGGCTCGCCTTCTCGGTCGCGGCGCACCTCGAACCCGAAATCCTCATCATGGACGAGGTGCTGGCGGTCGGCGACATGGCCTTTCAGCAGAAGTGCCTCGACAAGATGCACGAGATACGCAATCAGGGGCGCACGATCTTCTTCGTCTCGCACAACCTGCCGGCCGTGACGCGCCTCTGCAAGCGCGCAGTCCTCCTCGAAGCGGGGCAGCTCGTCGCCGAGGGGATGCCGCAGGAGGTCGTCAACCGTTACTTGAGTTCGAGCTGGGAGGCGGGCGCCGAGCGCGTGTGGACTGAGGAGGCGCCCGGCGACGGCGCGGTGCGTCTGCGGCGCGCGCGCATCTGCGACGAGCAGGGGCAGACGGCCGCCGCGCTCGACGTGCGACGGCCCGCGCGCATCGAGGTCACGTACGAAGTTTTGGAGGAGGGGCACGCGCTCGTCCCCGTCGTCGAGCTTTACAACGACGAGGGCACGGAGGTCTTCAGCACGCACGACACGGGCGAGGAGTGGCGGCGTCGGCCGCGACCGCGCGGCGTCTACACGAGCGCGGTCACGGTGCCCGGCAACCTGCTGGCCGAAGGGAGCTTCCTCGCGCACGTCTCGATAATGTCGCACTTTCCGTCTACAATCCTGCACGCGCGCGCCTCGAACGCCGTCGCTTTTCAAGTCCTTGACGAGCCGGGCGGCGTCTCGGCACGCGGCGACTACGTCGGCCCGATGCCCGGCGTCGTCCGCCCGCTGCTCGACTGGACGACGCGCGCACGGAACGACGAAGTATGAACGCTGGCGGATGAGCTGAAAGACTGGCCGTCTTTTCTTCAGTTCGTCGTTCGGCGTTCCGGGTTCATCGTTCCCGCGGTCACTCCCCGATGAAAGAGATACTGCGCGACAGGCTCACCCTCGCACAGAAGCTCCGGCTCAAGCGCGCCGTCTTCGCGCCGGTGGCTTGGGCGCTGCGGCTCGCAGCGCGCGCGTACAACTTCGCACAGCGTCTGGGGCTGAGCGCCGAGGCCAACGGGCTCAACCTTCATCGCGCCTTCGACGTGCAGCAGCGACCCGGCCCGCCCTTCTCTCAGCCTTGGGGCGCCTCGGACTTCCTCTTCCTCGCCCGTGCCGCGCGCGGTGAAGGCCCGGCGGCGCCTGAGCCCGGCCGTCACGTCAACGCGTCCGTCATCATCCCCGTCTTCAACAAGGCCGAGTTCACCTTCCAGTGCCTGCGCTCGCTCGTGCGCGAGGTTGACTTCCGCGACACCGAGGTCATCGTCGTAGACAACGCCTCGACCGACGAGACGGCAGAGCTTCTGTCTCACTTCGACGGCTTCGTCCGCGTCATACGCAACGCGGAGAACCGGGGCTTCGTGGACGCCTGCAATCAGGGCGCGGCCGTCTCGCGCGGACGCTACCTCGTCTTCCTCAACAACGACACGGTCGTCCTGCCCGGCTGGCTCGAAGCTCTGGTCGAGACGGCCGAGCGCGACGAGTCGGCGGGCGCCGTCGGCTCGATGTTCCTCTACCCGGACGGGCGCATACAGGAGGCGGGCGCCGTCGTCTGGTCGAACGGCGAGACGTTTCATTACGGCTGGGGCCGCTCGCCCGTTGACCGCCGCTTCACCTTCGCGCGCGAGGTTGACTACTGCTCGGGCGCGTCGCTCCTCATCCGCCGCGAGTTGTTCGAGCGGCTCGGCGGCTTCGACCGCCGCTACGCGCCCGCCTACTACGAGGACACAGACCTCTGCATGGGCGTGCGCTCGCTCGGCTACAAGGTCGTCTACCAGCCGCACTCGCGCCTCTACCACTTCGAGGGCGGGACGGCCGGCAACGACACGCACACCGGCTTCCGACGCTTCCAGCTCATTAACCGCGACAAGTTCTTTGACAAGTGGCGCGCGGTGCTGGCGCGCGAGCATTACCCGCAAGACCCTGCGCGCGCCGAGCGTGCGGCCAACCGGCGTTGGGACACGCAGGTCGCGGTCTTCGACGACCGCGTGCCGACGCCCGACCGCGACGCCGGCAGCGCACGCATGCTCCACATACTGCGCGCGCTCTCCGAGTGGTGCCACCCCGTCCTCATCACGACGAGCAAGCAGGTCTGGCCCGAGTACGAAAGGCGACTCTGGAAGGAGGGCGTCGAGACTGCTTCGGCGCTCGACCTCCGCCGCCTCGTGCGCGAGCGCCACTTCCGCGCGGCCGTCATCAGCCGCCCGTGGGTGGCCGAGGCTCTGCTCAAGCCAGTCCGCCGCGCAGACCCGCGCGTGAAGATCATCTTCGACACCGTGGACGTGCACTTCGTCCGTCTCGCGCGCGAAGCCGAGTTGACCGGCGACGCGGCCGTCGCGCGCGATGCCGAGCGCTATCGCAAACTTGAGGCGCGGCTCGCGCGCGAGAGCGACATGGTCTGGTTCGCTTCGCCGACGGACGCGGAGGCTTTGCAGCGTCTCGCGCCGGGCACGCGCTCGGCCGTCGTCCCGACAGTCCACAGCGCGCACGATACCGGGCTCCCCTTTGAGGAGCGCGAACACCTGCTCTTCGTCGGCAACTTCACACACCGCCCGAACACGGACGGCGTGCGCTTCTTCGTCGAAGAGGTTCTGCCGCTCGTGCGCGAGTCTCTGCCCGGCGTCGAGCTCCTCGTCGTCGGCGCCGACGCGCCCGCCGAGTTCGCCGCGCGCGAGTCGGAGGGCGTGCGCGTGCTCGGCTACGTGCCCGACGTTGACCCTCTGTTCGCGCGCGCGCGCGTCTTCGTCGCGCCCTTACGCTTCGGCGCGGGCGCGAAGGGCAAGATCGGCGAAGCGCTCGCCTACGCGCTGCCCGTCGTCACCACCACGGTCGGCGCCGAGGGGATGAGCATGCGCGACGGCGAAGAGGTTCTGATTGCAGACTCGGCCGAAGAGTTCGCGCGCGCCGTCGTGCGTCTCTACACGGACGCGGAACTCTGGCGCCGCATCGCCGCGAACGGGCGGGCGCACGCCGAGCGACACTTCTCGCCGCGCGTCGTCGGCAAGGTCGTCAACGACTCCGTACGCAGCCTGCTCGGCCACTTCGAGCCCTCGTTGACCGCGCCGCTCGCGGCCGCCGAAGCGCGCGACGAGTTCCCGACCTGAGCGCGCGTCCAATTATTAGTCCGACGCAGGGCGGGAAGAAGTACACGTGCATCGCAATTGATTTGTAACGTTTTTTCGGGGCAGCAGGGCTACGGTTAAAGACATCAAAGCACAGGAAGACTCCGGCCCGTGGTTCGTTCGGAGCGCCGTAGGATACGGACGGCCGAGCGAACCGCGGGCATTTCTTAACAGGACGAAGATGGAAAAGACCCGCGAGATTTTCATGGACGACGAAGAGGCGACCGTCGTCGTCTCGGGCGAGGAACGGACGCTCATCTCCCCGCGCTTCGACGACGAAGAGACGCTCGTCGCGCGCCCCGTCATCCCTCTCGGCGACGCGGACGCGCACGCGCACGAAGCGTCGAGGGCACACGCCGCGCCCGAACCGCAGACAGCTTCCGCCGCGCCGAACGCACGCGCCTACGCGCCCGCGCGACGGCTCCCGAGCCGCCCCTCGCTGCTCGCGCTCGTGCTCTGCTCCGTGCTCGTCGGCGGCGTCCTCGGCGGCGCCGGCCTCTACCTCTACCAGAGGCAGTCCGGCAACGCGCAGGCGCCGACGAACGCAGCCCCCGCCGCAGTGACTTCGCAGTCCGACGCGACGAACGCTCAGGGTCAGACTCCCGACGGCGCCGCGCAGCCCGCGCCCGCCCCGGCGTCCGAAGCCGCGGCCCCGACGCCCGGCGCCGAAGCCTCGGACGCCGCGACAGACACGCCGCCGGCTGCGGAGACCAACGCGACCGACGCACGCGCCGACGAAGGCCGCGCCAACCCCGACGGCAACGGCGCCGCGCCCGCGCGCGAACCCGAAAGCGTCCCCGCCGTCGGCGCCCCCAAGCGCGGCAAGAAGGGCGCGCGCGACGAAGATATCGAGCGCAACACTCGCCGCGCCAACTCCACTGACTCCGGCTCGCCCGTCGCACGCGCCGACGCGGACGAACGCGAAGCGCGCCACGTTGACACGATCGTCTACCGCCCACGCCGCGCCGCACGCGATCGCGCACGCCGCCAAGCACCGAACGACGCCGAACGCCTCCGCAGAATCTTCGAGGGCGCTCCCGAGTGAAAGGTCAATGATGAAGGACGCGCCGTAAGACATTCACAGGGGCGTTCACTTCATCTTCCACCCGTCCTGCTTCCCTCTCCCCGTTTCCTTCCTCTCACCGACTTAACTTAAAATTCGCGGCGTGAAGCGCGAGCGTGTGGACAGGCTGCTGGTGGAGCGCGGGCTCGCGCCGACGCGTACGCGCGCGCAGGCTCTGGTGATGGCGGGGCGCGTGCTCGTAGGCGAGCGGCGCGTGGAGAAGGCTTCCGAGACCTTCCCGCCGGACGCACCTTTGCGCGTGCGCGGCGGCGAAGACCCGGCCGCGCGCTACGTCGGGCGCGGCGGGTTGAAGTTGGAGAAGGCGCTCGCGGAATTTCAGATTAACCCGGCCGGTCTGGTCTGCCTCGACGTGGGCGCCTCGACGGGCGGCTTCACAGACTGCCTGCTTCAGCACGGCGCGGCGCGCGTCGTGGCCGTGGACGTGGGCCACAACCAGATTGATTGGCGGCTGCGCACAGACCCGCGCGTGGAGGTGCGCGAGGGCGTCAACGCGCGCCACCTCGGCCCCGAGGACTTCGCCGAGCGCTTCGATTTGATAACGATGGACGTGTCGTTCATCTCGGCGACGAAAATCCTGCCCGCGCTCGTCGGACTCTTGAAGGAGTGCGGGCGCGTGGTCGTCCTCGTCAAGCCGCAGTTTGAAGTGGGAAAGGGAGAAGTTGGGAAGGGCGGCGTCGTGCGCGACCCGGCGCAGCACTCGCGCGTTGTGGAGGAGGTGAACGCCGCGGCCGCCGCGCTCGGCCTGCGCGTCGCGGGCGTCACAGACTCGCCCATCACCGGCGCCGACGGGAACAAGGAATTCTTGGCGCTCTACGAACTCGCGCCTACCTCCCCGGCGGCCCCTTCGGCCCCCAGTAGTAGTAGACTATGAGGAGCACCGTGCCGACGATGCAGAAGAGGAAGATGGCCGCGAGCAGGACGATGTACCAAGTCATGTTGGGCGGAGTATAGCATGCGCAGGATGACCGAGGCCGAAGCTCTGGCGCGACTCAGGCAGGGCAAGGAACGCTTTCAGACGCACCTGAAGCTCAACTTCGAGCACAGGGCTCTGGACTGCCGCGTGTGCCCGACGCCCGGCGTCTGCTGCACCGACGCGCACTTCGTCAACGTACACATCACGCGCCTCGAAGCCGTCGCCATCCGCGAGACCTTAGAGCGCACGCCGCGGTTGAAGGATGACGAGAGGCGCGCTGTTTATATTCGCGCGCGCGAGGCGGTCGGGCGCTACGGGCTCGCGGCGTCGGGCGACACCTTCGCGCAGACCTACTCGTGCCCGCTCTTCGTCAAAGGCACGGGCTGCCTCGTCCACCGGCGTGCGAAGCCCGCGCCGTGCGTGCAGCACGCGTGTTACGAAGACTGGGCGGACGTGCCGCCGGCCGGTTTGCAGTGGCGCGAGGAGCGGCGCGTCGAACAGCTCAACACGGAGGTCTACGGCGCGGCGTGGGAGTGGCTGCCCGTCCCCGTCTGGCTGACGCTGGTTGACCCCGACTCGGACGGCTCGGAGTTGCAAAGACTGGCGCGCGTCTGGGAGTCGCGCCGCGCGCACGCGCAGCACGGCGCGCGCCTGACGCACGACGGCCGACGTTCTACGGCCGGCAAAAACCGAACTTTGCCCGTCCTGCGCGCGTAAAGTCCGGCGTGCGCGCGAACGACTGCACACGCGTTAAAGACGACGCGCGCACGTCAAACCGGACAACGCCGCCGCACGCGACGAACACACGGAGGTCTTATGTTCTGCCCTTACTGCGGCACCGAATCCACGCAGGGTCTCAACTACTGCAAGCGCTGCGGCTCGAACCTCGGCGCGCTCTCGCAGCCCGGCGCGCAGAACGTGCGGCCCGTGGTCTCGCCGGGCGCGGCTTGGGCGGCGGGGATTTCGACGGCGGCGGTCGTCGTCATCGGCCTCGGCATCATCTTCCCCATCACGACCGAGTTGACGGCGAAGGGCATGAACCCGGGGACGGTGGGCGCGATAGCACTGGTCATCGCGCTCGCAGTCTTCGGCTGCGTGGCGATGCTGCTGCGCTTCTGGTCACAGCTTCTCGGCGTCGGCCGCGCGCCCGCGCCCAAGACGCTACAGCCGCCCGCGGTCGCCCCGACAGGCGAACTCGGCGCCTCGCGCTTCGACGCGCTCAACCCCCAGCCCGCCCCAAGCATCACCGAGCAGACGACCCGCACGCTGGAACACAGCAAGAAGTGATAAGTGCTGAGTGATAAGTGATAAGAAAGTAGAACGTGCGGTGTCTTCTCTTATCACTTATCACTCAGCACTTACCACTTTCCTCCGTTGACACCCCTCGGCGGTGGCGGCTATCATCCGCGCAAGTTTCTTCCGTATTTCGAGCCTTTTTCCGAGCTTCTAAGCGAAGCCCGCGCCGCTTTCCACGCTTATGGAGAAGCTGTCCGTCCGACGCGTCGGCGTGCTCGTCAAGCCGAATCAGCCCGAGGCGCTGAAGACCATCTGCCGCCTCGTGGAGTGGTGCGCCGGCCGCGAGATTACGGTCGTCGGCGGGCCGCGCTTCCAGCGCGAGCGCGTCGAGGCCGAGACCGGCTGCGCGGTCGAGACGAGGAGCCACGAGGAACTCGTGCGGGGCGTTGACCTCATCGTCGTGCTCGGCGGCGACGGCACGATGATCGGCGCCGCCCGCATGGTCGGCGACGCCGAGACGCCCGTGCTCGGCGTCAACTTCGGCACGCTCGGCTACCTCGCAGACTTCACCGTCGAGGACATGATCCCGGCGCTCGAAGCCGTGCTCGCCGGAGACTACACGCTCGACCGACGTTTGATGCTCGCGGCGACGGTGTTGCGCGGCGGCGAGCAGTTGATGCACGACCGCGTCCTGAACGACGTGGTCATCTCGAAGTCGGCGCTCGCGCGCATCATCGAGATCGAGGCGACCGTGGACGGCAAGTTCGTCAACCGCTTCCGCGCAGACGGCCTCATCATCTCGACGCCGACGGGCTCGACCGCCTACAACCTCTCGGCGGGCGGCCCCGTCATCTACCCCTCGATGCACGCCGTCGTCGTCACGCCCATCTGCCCGCACACGCTCTCGAACCGCCCGCTCGTCGTCCCCGAAGACGCCGAGTTCGAGCTGGTCTTAAAGACGCCGCGCGAGGAGGTGGCGCTCACGCTCGACGGGCAGGTCGGGATGCCGCTCGAATACGAAGACCGCGTCCGCGTGCGCAAGAGCCGCACCGGCTTCAACCTCATACAGGCGCTCACGCGCAACTACTTCGACGTGCTGCGGAATAAGCTCAAATGGGGAAGATGAATGGCTGACAACAGAGACGAGGGGCGCGGGCTCGACAGGGACGCGTACGAGCGCGAGGCGACGACCGACCTCAAGGACGAGACGCCGGACAAGCCGAAGGGGATGCCGCTGCACACGCGCATCCTGATAGGGCTCGGGCTCGGCGTCGTCGCGGGCGTGGCGGTCAACGCCTTGCGCGGCGACAAAGACCCGGGCGTCGAGTGGTTCGTCACGAACTTCACCGAGCCCATAGGCACGCTCTTCCTGCGTCTGCTGCTGATGATAGTCGCGCCGCTCGTCTTCTCTTCGCTCGTGGTGGGCGTGGCCGGCATCGGCGACATACGCAAGCTCGGGCGCGTGGGCCTCAAGTCGTTCGCCTATTGCCTCGTCATCTCGGCCATCTCGGTCGTCATCGGGCTCACGCTCGCCAACACCATCCAGCCCGGACGCCGCATAGACCCCGCGACTTCGGCCGCGCTGCAACAGCGCTACGGCGAGGCCGCGACCAAGCAGGTCGCCGGCGCGCAGTCGAGCGCGAACCCCGACAAGCCGTTGATGCAGGTCGTGAAGACGATAGTTCCGGCGAACCCGGTCGCCGCCGTCTCCGGCCTCGTCACGGGCGCGACGACGCAGAACGACACGCCGAACATGCTCCACCTGATGTTCTTCGCGCTGATGGTGGGCGTGGCCATCACTCTGCTGCCGATTGAAGTGACGGCGCCGCTGCTGCGGGGCCTTGAGGGGCTCTACGAGGTGACGGCGAAGATCATAGACATCATCATGAAGTTCGCGCCCTACGCCGTCGCCTGCCTGCTCTTCAACAACACGGCGCGGTTCGGGCTCGACCTTCTGGCGGCGCTCGCGTGGTTCGTCGTGACGGTGCTGCTCGGGCTCTCGCTCCACATGTTCGGCGTCTACTCGCTCTCGGTCTACTTCCTCTCGCGCATCCCGCCTTTGGAGTTCTTCCGGCGCATACGCACAGTCATCGTCACGGCCTTCTCCACTTCGTCTTCCAACGCGACGCTCCCGACGGCGCTGCGCGTCTCTGAAGAGAACCTCGGCGTGCCGCAGGAGATTAACAGCTTCGTGCTCACGGTCGGAGCCACCGCCAACCAGAACGGGACGGCGCTCTACGAGGGCGTGACCGTCCTCTTCATCGCGCAGTTGGCGGGCGTGGAGTTAACTCTCGCCCAGCAGTTGATGGTCGTCTACCTCGCAATCCTCGGCGGCATAGGCACGGCGGGCGTGCCCTCGGGCTCGATTCCCTTCATCATCGGCGTGCTGGCCTCCATCGGCGTCAACCCCGCGCTCATCGCCATCATCCTCGGCGTTGACCGCATACTCGACATGTGCCGGACGACCTTGAACGTCGCGGGCGACATCACGGCGGCGACCTACGTCGCGCGCTCGGAAGGCTACGAGCTTCTGAAGCACCACACGCCCGCGCTCGCCGCGGCCGGCGTCGTCCACGCAGGCCCTTCGAGCCAAGAGGTGCGCGACCGCGCCGACTGGGAGTAAGGAGGTTTAAGGACTGATGGCCGAGTTGATTCAGACTTACACCGAAGTCGTGCGCGATGCGCGGGGCGTGGAGTTCGTCGCGTCGGCCCACGGAGAGGAGCGCGGCGACGGCAACTGGGAAGGTTGGATTGAGTTCCGCCCCGCCGCGGGCTCGGGCGATGCGCGGCGCACGAGGCGCGAGACGACGCAGCCCGACCGCGACGCGCTACGTTACTGGGCCTCGGGGCTCGAACCCGTCTACCTTCAGGGGGCGTTCGCGCGCGCCTCCTGAAGGGGCGGCCGACGTTTAAAGCAGTATGGACAAGCGCCTTCTCGCCAGCGTCGAAGAGTACGTGCTCGGCTTCTTCCGCCGCCGGGGCGAGACGCGCGCGCTCGCGCGCGAGATATTCGACGCGTCGCCCGGCTTCGCCAGCGCCGACATTGTCCGCGCCTTCGAGGACTTGGAGAAGCGACGGCGCGCGCTCGTCCGCCACACCGAAGAGGGCGACGACTGGGTGACGCTCACGCCCGAAGGCGCGCGCCTCGCCGGCCTGCCCGCGCCGGACGAGCCGCCGCCCGCGCCCCCGCACCCGCCCAAGAGCGCGACCTGAGAGAAGGCAAAAGGCAAACTTCAAAAGGCAAAAGGCAAAGGTGTGGACGCGCCCCGCGCGCGGAACTTTTAATAACTTTCTCGCATCCTCTTCCCTTTGCCTTTTGAAGTTTGCCTTTTGCCTTTTGCCTTCCCGAAGGGCATCAAGTCTTGATACTCCCGTAAAACTTCCGGCAGAAGACTGTCGGAAGCTTTCCCTTCCTGTCGAGGGGGTTGGTCTGCTTTCAGGCGCGGGACGGCCCCGCGCGTCGGAGGGCTCTTCGGATGATATTCCCCATCGGCGACGACAACACGGGGCGCTCGACGACGCCCGTGGTCAACTACCTGCTCATCGCCGCCAACGTCCTCGTCTTCTTACTCTTTCAGGGCATGGGCACGAACGACCGCTTCACCTACGCTTGGGCGACCGTGCCGGCCGAGATCGTGTCGGGGCGCGACATCACGACAAGCGACCGCGTCGTGCGCGTCGAGCCGACCGGACAGAGGATGCAGATTCCGGGCCTTCAGCCGACGCCCGGCAGCGTCTACCTGACGCTTCTGACCTCGATGTTCATGCACGGCGGCTGGGCGCACCTGCTCGGCAACATGCTCTTCCTCTGGATATTCGGCGACAACTTGGAAGACCGCATCGGCCACGCGCGATACCTCATCTTCTATTTGCTGTGCGGGATACTGGCCTCGCTGGCGCACGTCTTTACGACGGCGGCGTTCAGCGGGGGCGGTTCCAGCTTGCTCGTGCCGAGCCTCGGCGCGTCGGGCGCCATCTCGGGCGTGCTCGGCGGCTACATACTCCTCTTCCCGCGCAACCGCGTCCACGTCATCCTCGTCCGCGTCTTTACGACCGTGCCCGCCTACGTCGCGCTCGGGCTCTGGTTCCTGTTCCAGTTCGTCAGCGGGCTCGGGATGTTCGGCGGCGGCTCGCAGGAGGGCGGCGTGGCCTACGCGGCGCACATCGGCGGCTTCATCGCGGGACTCGCGCTCATCAGCGTCTTCACCATCGGCCGCCCGGCGTCGGCGCCGCCCGCGCGCTGGGGCGGCGGCTACTAAGGCTTTCGACTGCACTTCGGACGGGAGGAAACTTTTATGGCGAGCAACGCGGAAGTCATACGCACCCTCAACGGCCTCGTCGAGACCTGCCGCGACGGCGAGGAGGGCTTCAAGACGGCGGCCGAGGGCGTTAAGAGTTCGGAGCTGAAAGAACTCTTCC
Source organism: Pyrinomonadaceae bacterium (assembly GCA_035248785.1). Taxonomy (GTDB): domain Bacteria; phylum Acidobacteriota; class Blastocatellia; order Pyrinomonadales; family Pyrinomonadaceae; genus QHXN01. The sequence goes on from DATFHD010000110.1 coordinate 77,037, forward strand.
GGGCCTACTCGCGGCAGCGCGCCTCCTTCGTCGGCGAGTTGCAGGACGAGGTGCGGCGCATGGGCGGCGAGGTCGAAGACTCGGGCAGCACGACGGCCGCGCTCCACCGCGGCTGGATGGGCTTGAGGGCTGCGCTGTCGGGCGGCGACGACGACGCAGTCCTCGCCGAGTGCGAGCGCGGCGAGAACGCGGCGCTCTCGAACTACCGCGCGGCGCTCGGCACCGACATGCCCGCCAGCTCGCGCTCGATAGTCGAGCGACAGTTCGCCGAAGTCAGGGAGGCGCACCAGCGCGTCCGCAGCCTCGAAAGGGCGGACGGCGCGGGCGCCTGAAGCGCGGACACAAGTTTTAGACACTCGCGCACGGCGCGGCCGGCGCGCACAAAAGGACACGCAAGGAAAAGGGGGGAAAGACAATGAGCAAGAATAGCTACGGCGGCGTCATTCTCATGTTCGCGGCGTGCGCCGTGCTCGCGGGCGTGGTCGGCGCGAGCGCGTTCGACGCCGGCACGGCCGCCACGCAGACCGCCAACTCAAGCACGACGGCCAACGAGAACCGGAACGCGCACGCCGGGCACAACATGGCGGGCATGACCCCGGACGCGAAGTTCGCGATGGAGGCCGCGATGGGCGGCATGGCCGAGGTCGAGTTGGGGAGGCTCGCGGCGCAGAAGGGCGCGAGCGACGAGGTGCGACAGTTCGGTCAGCGCATGGTTGACGACCACTCGAAGGCCAACGAACAGTTAATGCAGGTCGCCTCTTCGAAGGGCTGGACGCTCCCGACCGCGCTCGACGCGAAGCATCAGGCGGAGACGCAGAAGATGTCTGCGCTCTCGGGCGAGGCGTTCGACAAGGCGTACGTCAAGATGATGGTCAAGGATCACAAGAAGGACGTGGGCGAGTTCCAGAAGGAGTCCACGCGCGGCGCGGACGCCGACATCAAGTCGTTCGCCACGGCGACGCTCCCCACACTTCAGGAGCACCTACAGATGATCCAACGCATCAGCGACAAGATGGCCCTCCGCAAGAGCGGCAACCTCAAGACGACCAACTCCAACGCGAACATGTAGAGAAGGCAGCAGGCAGCGGGCAATATGAAACGTCCCCGAAGGGGACGAAGATAATAGCCGGGGGTAAGCGAGCCGAAGGCGAGCGCCACCCCCGGAAACGCCGCAACATAAATCCGACCCTGAAAGGGTCGCACCGTGTAACGCCGTGCGACCCTTTCAGGGTCGGAACGTTTTTATCATCGCTTACCCGGGGGCGGCGCTTCACTTGCTCGCCTGCGGCTCGCCGCGTTCGCTCTGCCCCCGGCTATTGTCTGTGTCCCCTTCGGGGACTGACTGCCTGCTGCCCTCTGCCTGCTGCCTACTTCTTCTCGACGATGTCGCCCTTGAGGCTCACGACGAAGGCGAGGAGGTCTTTCTTCTCCTGCTCGCCGACCTTGAACTTGTCGAGCGTGGCGACGAGGTGCTTGGCGGCGGCGTCCCAGTCGGCCTCGGTGATGCCGAGGCCCGCGTGCGAGTCCTTCATCGTCCGGCCCGTGTAGACGCAGGGGCCGCCGGCCGCGGCGCAGAACTGGTCTACGATGTGCTGGCGGATGCGCTTCTTCGAGTCGGTGCTGTGGCCGACGAAGAAGCGTTCGAACTGTTTGTCCGCGACGAGGCGGCCGACGAAGTCGTCCACCACGGCCGCGACGGCGTTGTAGCCGCCGAGCCGTTCGTAGAGAGACTTATTCGTCTGCCCCCCCTGCGCCGACGAGACGAGCGTGGCGATAGAGAGCGAGAGGGCGAGGGACGCGAGCAGGGTTCCGAATGCCGTTCGGCGCACGTTCATAATCTCCTCCTATAAGGCGAGCCGGATTTGGCGGCCGACCGAGGTGCTGGCCGCGCGTTGCTTTAACGTCCTGATTTACGCGCGGCGCGGCCGGAACGGATTCGCGCGGCCCGCTTCAGAGGGTTGTCAGCGGCCCGGCGCGCAAAAGCGCGCGGGGCCGGGCGCCTGTTGATGGGCGTCGGCGGCGTCGGTTAAGATTCGGTTGAGGATAAGGAGAGACACAGATGGCAACGACAGAGGCGGGGCTGCCGCCGTTGAACCAGCAGGGGCTCGACATACGCCCGACGCCGCGCGAGGAGATGAAGCTCTACCCGCTCGACACCTTCCCCTACGACTACGCGGGGCGCGAGATACGCATCAGGTTCGAGCTGCCCGAGTTCACCTGCGTCTGCCCCTTCTCGGACTTCCCCGACTTCGCAACCTTCCGCATCGAGTACGTGCCGAACGAGCGCTGCGTGGAACTCAAGAGTCTGAAGCTCTACATCAACTCGTTCCGCGACGTGAAAATCTTCCACGAGCACGTCATCAACATCATCCTCGAAGACTTCGTCGCGGCCTGCGACCCACTTGAGGTCAACATCGAAGGCGACTTCAACGTCCGCGGCAACATCAAGACGACCGTGCGCGCGTCTTACAAGAAGGGCGAGCGGTGACCACTGCCGTCATCATCGTCGCGGCCGTCGTCGGCTTCTCGATCTTCTTCTTCGTGTTGAAGCGCGTGCTGCGGATGGCCGTCAGGCTGGCGGTCGTGGGCGCGTTGCTGCTGGCGCTCGTCGCGGGCGCGCTGGCGTGGTGGTGGTACGCGCCTTTCGGCGGCGGGTCGAACACGAACACGGGCCGCAGCGCGCCGGCGCGGAAGGCGAGATAAGGCGGGCATGGGGGAAGCTGAGACGGACGCGGGCGGGCGTCTTGACGAGCACGCGGAAGAAGCGCGACGCGCCGAGTCGGAGCCGCGTCTGTGGCGACGCCTGCGGCGCCTGCCGCGCAACGTCTTCTCCATCAGCCTCGTCAGCCTCTTCAACGACGCTTCGAGCGAGATAATCTATCCAGTCCTCCCGCTCTTCCTCGCGCTCACGCTCGGCGCCAGCCGCGCGCAGATCGGACTGATTGAGGGCGCGGCCGAATCGCTCTCGGGCTTCCTCAAACTCTTCTCCGGCTACTTCAGCGACCGGCGCGGGCGGCGCAAAGGGATGGTCGTCTTCGGCTACGGCGTGGCGTCCATCGCGCGCCCGCTGATAGGTCTTGCGACGGCGTGGCCGCAGGTCTTCGCCATACGGATGGCCGACCGCTTCGGCAAGGGCGTGCGCAGCGCGCCGCGCGACGCGATGATCGCCGACTCGGCCTCGCCCAACGAGCGCGGACTCGCTTTCGGCTTCCACCGAGCGATGGATCACGCGGGCGCGGTCGTCGGGCCGCTCATCGCCTACGCCGTGCTGAGCCTCATCGCCGCGAACCGCGAGGCGCCGACCGCCGAGAACTACAAGACGCTCTTCCTGCTCGCCGCCGTCCCGGCGCTCGTCGCGGTGCTCGTCGCCATCTTCGCCGTGCGCGAGACGGGCCACGCCGTCAACGGCGAGGCGAAGCGCGCGACGGCGCCGCGGCTGACGCTCAGCGGGATGGACGCGAACTTCAAACGCTTCCTCGTCATCGTCGCGCTCTTCACCCTCTCGAACTCTACGGACGCCTTCCTGCTGCTGCGCGCGCAGCAGGCGGGCGTGAGCGCGGCGCTCATCCCTCTGCTCTGGGCGGCGCTGCACGTCTCGAAGGTCGTCAGCTCGATCTGGGGCGGAGACCTCTCGGACAGGCTCGGACGCAAGACGATGATCGTCTCGGGCTGGGCCTTGTACGCGGCCGTCTACCTCGCCTTCGCGTTCGTCTCGACGGCTGCGGAGGCGTGGCTGCTCTTCCTCGTCTACGGCATCTACTTCGGGCTGACCGAGGGGACTGAGAAGGCGCTCGTCGCAGACCTCGTGCGGCCCGAGCAGCGCGGCACGGCCTACGGCCTCTACAACCTCGCCTTCAGCATCACCGTGCTGCCGGCCTCGCTCCTGATGGGGGCCCTGTGGGACTGGCGCGGCCCCGCGACGGCCTTCTTCGTCAGCGCCGCGCTCGGCGCCTCGGCCGCGCTGCTGCTCGCGCTGACCGTCCGACCGGGGAAGAGGTTAGAGGTTGGAGGTTAGAGGTTAGTGAAAACACTGGGGCAGTCTCCCGCGTTAAGACGTGCGAAGCGCCTGCCGCAACTACTAACCTCCAACCTCCAACCTCTAACCTCCGCCCCCTTTGACAGCCACTCGCGGAGGCTGTATACCAGCCTTCGTACCGCTCGCCAGCGGCGGCCGGCGCTCCCCGGGCCGGGTTGACACATCCCACTTCCGAAGCCTCAGTCACTACAAGCCAACGGCGGGAGGTTTTCAGTTCACGCCATGTCTTTCGAGTACGACATCTTTATCAGTTACGGCTGGGTGGACGACGAAGACCCGGCGGGCGATATGAAGGGCTGGGTTGACCTGCTCGTCGAGCGCCTGCCGAGGGTCGTGGCCAGCTACCTCGGCGACAAGCCGCGTCTGTGGCGCGACGAGCGGAGCCTTCGCGGCAACGACCTTTTGAGCGCGGCCATCAACGACGGCGTCACGCGCTCGCGCCTCTTCGTCCCCATCGTCTCGCCGCGCTACGTACTCTCCGAGTGGTGCCGCAAGGAGCTTGAGGCGTTCTGCGCGACGGGCGCGACGGCCGGCGCCGGCCAGCACCGCTCGCGCATCTTCAAGGTCGTCAAGACGCCCCTGCTGCTCCCGCACCTGAAGGAGCCAGAGGCACTGCGCGAACTGATAGGCTACAGCTTCTACGAGATGGAGGGCGACCGCCCGCGCGAGTTCAGCCCCGATGTCGTGCCCGCCAAAGACCAGCGCTACTGGGACGCGCTCGGCCGCCTCGCTTGGGACATCACGAACACGCTCGTCGCGCTGCGCTCCGCGCCGCCCGTGATGACGACAACAACGACAGCGACGACAACAGCGACGACCTCCGCCGTCCGTGCCGACATAACCTCGACGAACGGCGGCTCGGGCGCGGCGCCGAAATTTGTCTACCTCGCCGAGTCAACTTCCGACCTCGCGAAGGAGCGCGAGCAGGTGCGCGACGAGTTGCGGCAGCGCGGCTACGAGGTTTTGCCCGAGCAGCGCCTCCCGCTCGAAGAGCGTCGGAAGACGGAGGAGGCCGTGCGCCAAGACCTCGCGCGCTGCACCCTCTCAGTCCACATGGTTGGCGCGCGCTACGGCTCGACGCCCGAGGACGACCCCGCGTCAATCGTGCAGATACAGGAACAGCTCGCGGCCGAGCGCGGCGCGTCCGACCCCGCCTTCAGACGCGTCCTCTGGATGCCGCCCGGCCTCGCGACGCCCGCGCTCGAAGTGTCGGACGCGCGCCAGAAGGCCTTCGTCGCCGAGCTTCAGACGCGCATCACGGCCGGCGCGGAGCTCTTGCAGACGACCGTCGAAGACCTCAAGACGCGCGTCGTCGAGAGGCTGACGGCCGCCGAGCGCACCGCCTCCGAGATGGAGCAGGCGGGCGCTGGCGCGCACCCCCGCCAGAAGCTCAAGCAGGTCTACCTCATCTGCGAGAACTCAGACCGCAGCTTCGTCCGCCCCATCCGCCAGTACCTCCACAGCCAGAAGTTCGAGGTCATCACTTGGCTCGAAGGCGAGGGCGGCACGGCCGTCGAGCGCCTGATGGAGTACCACCGCAAGAACCTGCGCGAGTGCGACGCCGCGCTCATCTACTTCGGCAGCGGCGACGAGCCGTGGGTGCGCAAGAACCTCGAAGACCTTGAGAAGGCTTACGGCTACGGCCGCGAGGACGACTGGAGCGCGAGCGCCGTCTACGTCGGCGCGCCGGCCAACCCCGACAAGGAAGACTTCCTGACGAACATGGTGCCCTACGTCATACACAACTTCGACGGGTTCAACCCCGACGACCTGCGCGACTTCGTCAAGGCGGTGCGTGAAGCCGAGGGGGGTGCGTGATGGAAGCGAACAGGAGAGTGTCGAACCCCTTCCCGGGCCTGCGCCCGTTCGAGACGAACGAGTACCTGCTCTTCTTCGGCCGCGAGGGGCAGTCGGACGCGCTGGTCGAGCGGCTTGAGCGCGCGCGCTTCCTCGCCGTCGTCGGCACCTCCGGCAGCGGCAAGTCTTCGCTCGTGCGCGCGGGGCTGCTGCCGGCCCTTCGCGGCGGGATGATGGCGGGCGCGGGCGCGGGCTGGCGCGTCGCCGTCTCGCGCCCCGGCCACGACCCCATCGGCAACCTCGCGCGCGAGCTGGCCGCCGAGGGCGTGCTGCCCGGCGACTCGGGGCTGGAACGCGCCGAGGCCGAGGCCGTCGTCGAGGCGACGCTGCGGCGCGGCTCGCTCGGGCTGGTCGAGGCGGCCTACGCCGCGCGTCTGGGCGAGCGCGAGAAGCTGCTCGTCGTCGTGGATCAGTTCGAGGAGCTATTCCGCTTCCGCGAGGCGCGCGCGGGCGCCGCGGCGACTGACGACGACGCGGCGGCCTTCGTCAAGCTGCTGCTCGAAGCCTCGCGCCAGCGCGAGCTTCCCGTCTACGTCGTGCTCACGATGCGCTCGGACTTCCTCGGCGACTGCGCGCAGTTTCAAGGGCTGCCCGAGGCCATCAACGACGGCCAGTACCTCATCCCGCGCATGACGCGCGACGAGCGGCGCGTCGCCATCGTCGGCCCCGCGCGCGTCGCACGCGGGAAGATGACCGAGCCTTTGGTCAACCGCCTCCTCAACGACGTGGGCGACAACCCCGACCAGCTTCCCATACTTCAGCACGCGCTGATGCGCACTTGGGACTTCTGGCTCGGGCACCACGCGGACTCCGAGCCCGTCGGGCTCGACCACTACCTCGCCGTCGGCACGATGACTGACGCGCTCTCGATGCACGCCGACGAGGCCTACAACGAGCTGCCGGACGAGCGCAGCCAGAGGATCGCCGAGCTGCTCTTCAAGGCCCTGACCGAGCGCGGCACGGACAACCGCGAAGTGCGGCGGCCGACGAGCCTGCACGAAATCTGCGAGATCGCCGAGGCGACTCCGGAAGAGGTCGCGGGCGTAGTCGAGGTCTTCCGCCGCGAGGGGCGCTCGTTCCTGATGCCGCCCCCGCCCACTCCGCTCACGCCCGACACCGTCATAGACATCTCGCACGAGAGCCTGATACGCAACTGGGCGCGGCTGCGCGACTGGGTGAAGGACGAGGCCGAGGGCGCGCGCATCTACCGGCGCCTCGCCGACGCGGCCGCCGCGCACCGCGCGGGCGAGGGCGGCCTGCTCGACGACGTGACCATCGGCTGGGTCAACCGCTGGCGCGAACGCTACAAGCCGAACCGCGCTTGGGGGCTGCGCTACCACAGGGGCTACGACGAGGCGCTCGGCTACCTCGAAGAGAGCGAGGCGGCCAGCGCCGCGCGCGCCACGGAGGGCGAGCGGCAGCGTCAGGCCGAGTTCGAGCGCGAGCGGCGCGAACGCCAGCAGGCGCTCGCCGTCGCCGAGCAGCAGCGGCGCACCGCGCGACGCATGCGCTGGCTCGCCGCCGGCATGGGCGTCATGTTCTTCGTCGCGCTGGCGTTCGCGGGCTTCGCCTACGCGGCGGGCCAGCGCGCACGCGCCAGCGAGCAGCGCGCGCGCGACAGCGAAAGGCTCGCGCTCAACGCGAAGACGACCGCCGAGAACCTGAACGTCGAGCTGAAGAAGACCTTCGATCAGGTGCAGCAGCAGAAGGACATCGCCGAGCGGGCGGCCGCCGACCTGCAAAAGCAGAAGGAGATTTCCGACAGGAACGCCGAGAAGGCGCTCGCCGAGAAGAAGCGCGCCGACGAGCAGGCGCGCGCGGCCGCGCGCAACGAACTCGCCGCGCGCAGGGCGGCGAAGGCCGCGCGCGACTACGCCGTCGCGGCCGACAGGGCGCGCAAGGCCGCCGAGAACAACGCGCAGCAGGCGCAGGCGGCCGTCGAGCGCGGCTCGCTCATCCGCGAGGGGCTCGAAGCCTTCCAGCGCGAAGACTACGGCGAGGCCGAGCAGTACTTCGACCAGCTCGCCGGCAAGCTCACGCCGCTCCTGCCCGGCGCGCCGCGCCCGGCCGGCGCGCAGTTCAGCCTCACGCCCGAGCAGGCCGCGGCCGAGACGGGCTGGGCCTACTCCTACAAGGGCTCGGCCTACCGGCAGGCCGAGGAGCTGGACGAGGCGCGCAAGTCTTACGAGGACGCGCTCGAAAAGCTGAAGTACCTGAAGAACGCGCACGACCCCATCCTCTTCGACACCTACCACGGGCTCGGCCACGTCTACCACGACTTGGCGCTGCGCGGCTACGTCAGCGACGAGCAGGGCGAACAGCAGAAGATTGACCAGAAGCAGTTCTTCGACAGGGCGCGCGAGTACTACCGCAAGGCGCTCGACTTCCAGCTCGCGACGCCGGCCGAGAAGGGCGGCGGCGACACAGAGGAGGCGGCCGACGAGAACGCGAACCTCGCGCGCCTCTACCGCGACGTGGGCCAGATGGGCGAGGCCGAGAAGCACTTCATCGAGACCGTCCGCATCAGGCTCGGGCGCAGCCTCGGCGACGCGGGCGCCGGCGCGCTGGACGAGAAGTCCAACGCCGCCCTCAAGGAGCTGGCCGAGTTCTACCTCGGGCAGGGCAAGGTCGAGGACGCCGCGCAGGTCTACGACCAGTTGATTGACCTCGAAGAGGACACCTACGCGCTCGAAGACGGGCACATCATCGCCGACAGCTACAGCGACCTCGGGCAGGCTTACAACGCGATGGCCGAGAAGGAGAAAGACCCTTCGAAGGCGAAGGAGCTGGCCGACCGTTCGGAGAGCGCGTTCCGCGTGGCCAACCTGCTACAGCAGGCCGTCCTCACGTCGCGCAAGGAGTCGGCCGCCATCGAGCAGGACGCGGGGCCGGTCACGCTCGACGACCGCATGGACGAGCTGGGCGACGCCTACATCAAGCTCGGCCGCTACCGGCAGGCCGAGCAGATTTACACGCTGGCGCTCGAACAGATCAGGCTCAAGGTCAGGGCGAACGACCAGAAGCGCGGGCAGAGCTACCAGAAGCTCGGCGACCTCTACAACGACTACCTCAAGAACCCGGAGAAGGCGCAGGACTACTACCGCATGCTCGTCCAGTTCTACGAGGGGCGGCAGCTCGGCAGCACCGAACGGCTGAACTACGCCGTCGCGCTCGACAAGCTCGGCAAGCTCTACGCGAAAGACCCGCAGACGTACTCCGGCGCCGAGGAGCGTCTGAACGCCGCCTTCAAAATCTTCGCCGCGGAGGGGAGCCTGAACATGGACTCGACGCTCGCCGCGCTGGCGGAGCTGTACGCGCGGCAGAACCGGGAGGCGGAGTTGAAGCAGGCGTGCGACCGCAGGCTCGACATTATGTCGCACGCCCTCGCCGCGGCCATGACCAGCCCCGGCAGCGGCGTCACGACGCGCGCCGCACGCGCCTACATCAAGGCCGCCGCGGAGGTCGGCGACCTCTACCTGTCGCGCAACCGGAACGACTGGGCCGAGGAGGCTTACGCGAAGCTGTTCGCGTCCGACGACGTGATCAGGAGAAAGGTCTTTGACCTGCCGCGCCTCGCCGACTACGCCGCGCTGCTCGAAAAGTACAAGTCGCTGCTCAGCGCCTCGAACAAGACGGCCGAGCTGGCGAACGTCAACAAGGCGCTCGACTCCATCCGCGCGAAGCAGAACGAGCTTCAGGAGCAGCTACAGGTCGAGCAGTCGGCGCAGCGTGCGGGGGCGCAGACGGCCCAGTAGTAGACGGCGGCCCGGCCGCCGAGTGAGTGAAAGCGGTTCCGTCGTGCGTGCCCCGCCGCCGCCTTCCGGCACGCATGACAGAACCGCTTTTTTCAGGTAGCTTACTCACACCGACTTTTCGCTAGGAACACTTTTCGGCGGCGCGGAGGTGTGCCGGGACGCACGGGCTCCGAGGTCGGACGGCGGGACGGCACGCGCGCAACAACGATGCAGGAACTCAACTACCGTCTCATCACCGAGCCCGGCGAAGTGGCCGCGGCCTGCGAGCGTCTCACGGACAAGCCCGAGGTCGGCTTCGACACAGAGACCACCAGCCTCTCGCCCTTCGAGGGGCGCGTGCGCCTCGTCCAGCTCGCCGCCGCGGGCGAGCCCGTCTACGTCTTCGACCTCGACCGGCTCACCGGCGAAGGCGACGACGCCGCCAGAAGAGAGCGCGCGCGCACGTCCGACGCGCTCGCGCCGCTGCGCCGCCTGCTCGCCGCCGCCCGCCCCGTCAAGGTCGCGCACAACGCGAAGTTCGACGCGAAGTGGGTGCGGCACTACCTCGGCGTCGAGCTGTGCTCCGACTTCGACTCGCGCGGCGACAACAAGAACGAGGTCGAGCGCGGCGGGCTCTTCGACACGCTGCTCGCCAGCCAACTCATCTCGGCCGGCGAGCAGGAAGACCGCCACTCGCTCGCCTCCGTCTCCGAGCGTTACCTGAACGTCCCGGTGGACAAGACGCAGCAGGTGAGCGACTGGTCGGGCGAGCTCTCCGCCGCGCAGCTCGAATACGCCGCGCGCGACGCCGCGCTGATGCTCCCGCTGCGCGCGAAGCTCGTCGAGGCGCTGCGCTCGAACGCCCTGACGCGCACGGCACAGTTGGAGTTCGAGTGCGTCGTCCCGCTCGCCGCGCTCGAACTCGCGGGCGTCTACTTGGATCAGGGGTGTTGGAGCGCGAAGCTCAAAGAGATTCAGAAGCAGCGCGACGCGCTGCACGAGGTTCTTCAGGACGCGCTGGCCGAGGAGCCCGCGCAGCAGTCGCTCTTCGGCCCCGCCCGCGCCGACATCAACCTCGACTCGCACGTCCAGCTCACGCGCGCCTTGAAGCGCGTGCTGCCCGCGGGCGAGGAGATACCCGACTCGACGCGCAACTGGAAGCTCGAACCGCTCGCCGCCAAGTTCCCCGTCGTCCGCAACATCCTCGACTACCGCACGCTACAGAAGACTCTGAAGTTCGGCGAGACGCTGCTCGACGCGGTCAACCCGCAGACCGGCCGCATCCACTCGCACTTCCACCAGATCGGCGCGCCCACGGGCAGGATGAGCTGCACCGACCCGAACATCCAACAGGTGCCCCACACCTTCGACATGCGCCGCTGCTTCCGCGCGCCCGCGGGGCATAAGCTCGTGGTGGCAGACTATTCACAGATAGAGCTGCGCATCCTCGCCGACTTCACGGGTGACCGCGGCTTCGTCGAGGCGTTCCGCTCGGGCGCAGACCTCCACCGCACGACCGCCGCGCAGGTCTTCAACGTCAAGGTCGAGGACGTGACCAAGGAGCAGCGCGACTTCGCCAAGCGCCTGAACTTCGGCGTCGTCTACGGCATCGGCGCGCGCCGCTTCGCGCTGCTCACGGGCCTCAAGGAGACGGAGGCCGAAGACCTCCTCAAGCGCTACTTCGCCACCTACCGCGACCTCGACACTTGGCTCCGCGACGCCGGCTTCAAGGCCGTCCGCGAGCGCACCGCCCCACGCACCGTGGCGGGGCGCCTCTTCCGCTTCAACTTCGACCCCGAAGACAAACAGGCCGCCTCCCTCGCCCAACGCAACGGCAAGAACGCGCCCATCCAAGGCAGCAGCGCGGACATCATCAAGCGCGCGCTGCGGCTGCTGCACGACCGTCTGCGGGGGACGGAGGCGCGAGTCGTGAACGTCGTACACGACGAGGTGGTGGTCGAGTGCCCTGCGGGCGAGGCCGAGGAGTTCGCGCGGGTCGTCGAGCAGGCGATGTGCGCGGCGGGCGAGGAGTACGTGAAGAAAGTCCCCGTCAAGGTCGAGGCGCAGCCCGCCGACGAGTGGGTGAAGTGAGGGAGAAGTAGACAGTAGACAGTAGTCAGTAGTCAGTAGTCAGTAGATAAAAACGCGGCGCACTCGGCCTGAAGGCTGAGACACGCCGCCTCTGTTCTTCTACTGACTACTGACTACTGACTACTGTCTACTGTCTACTTCCCTTCCTCCACGCGAAGTAGACGGGCAGGCCGGTGAGGACTAGGAGGAAGCCGATGCCGGAGGTCTTGGGGGCGAGGTAGACGAGGTCGAGGACGAGGAGGGCGGCGAGCGCGACGTAGACCGCCGGCACTAAGGGATAGCCGGGCGTCTTGTAGGGGCGAGGGGCGCCGGGGTTCTTGCGGCGCAGCACGACGACGGCGCCGACCATCAGGACGTAGAAGACGAGGTCGGCCGGGATGATGTATTCGAGCAGTTGCGTGTAGACGTTGCCGTAGGCGTAGGTGACGGCGCCCGTCGCGGCGTCCGTGCTCGCCGTCACGGTGCGCGGGAGCGTGAGCAGCGCCGCCCAGACCCCTTGCGCGGCGAGTGCGAAGGCGGGGACGTGGCGCGCGTTGAGTCGCGCGACGCGGCGGAAGAAGAGGCGGTCGCAGGCCATCGCGTAGGTGACGCGCGCGCCCGCCAGTATGAGGCCGTTGTTGCAGCCGAAGGTCGAGATCATCACGGCCGCCGCCATCAGCGTCACGCCCGCTGGCCCGAGCGCTTGGCTGACGGTCGCCGTCGCGATGCTGTTCGGCGGCTTCTGCATCAACGGGAGAGGCAGCGTCACCACGTACGCGAGGTTCGCCAGAAGGTAGAGCCCGACCACGGCCGCGCAGCCCAGCAGCAGAGCGCGCGGAAGGTTGCGGCCCGGGTCGCGCACCTCGCTCCCCGTGAACGTCACGTTGTTCCAAGCCGACTGCGCGAAGAGCGGCCCCGTCATCGCGCGCCCCACAAGCATCACGAGCGCCAGCGCGCCCGCCGCTTCGAGTCCTCCTTGCGCGCCCTGCGGCGTCCAACCGTTCGCCCAAGGGTTCCACCAACTCGAAGTGTAGGCCGCGCTCGCGCCGTTCCAGCCCACGGCGAGGCCGACGACGACGAGCCCGGCGAGCGCCGCCGTCTTCGTGAAGGTGAAGGTGTTCTGTATGAGCTTGCCGAGCTTGAGCCCGCGCGTGTTGGTGAGGGTGAGCAGGAGTATGAGGACGACGGCGACGAGTTGTTCGGTCGAGAGCGAGAAGGCGTAGCCGCCGAGCGCGCCCGGCAGACGCAAGGGCGCGACGAGGTAGTGCTCCGAAGCGACCCAAGGCACAAGTACGCCCGTGAAGCGCGCGAAGGCGACGGCCACGGCCGCAATCGTCCCCGTCTGTATGACGATGAAGAGCGACCAGCCGAAGAGGAAGCCGAGCGGCGGCCCGTAAGCCTCGCGCAGGAAGACGTACTGCCCGCCCGCCCGCGGCATCATCGCCGCCAGCTCCGCGCAGCAGAGCGCGCCCGTTATCGTCAAGAGCCCCGCCAGCGCCCACGCCGCCAAAAGCCAGCCCGGCGAGCCGACCAGCCGCGTTGACTCGGCCGACGTGATGAAAATTCCCGACCCGATCATCGAGCCGACGACGATCATCGTCGCGTCCAAAAGCCCCAGCCCGCGCTCTAAGTGTTCGCCCCGCTCCGGCTCGGCCAACGTCGTTGTCGTCATGGTGACTCCGTGGGAAGTTGTCGGAAACGCCCGCCGCCGGTTCTTTCTTCTTAGCGCGAGGCGCCGAGGCGTCGCTCGAAGTCGCGGAAGCGCGGGTCTGCGCGGAGCGGGTCGAACATCGGCTCGACGCGCAGGTATGCGAGGAAGCCCGCGCGCTCTTCGAAGGCGCGGCCGAGATGTTGGAGCGCGCCTTCGTGCTCGCCGAGCCCGAGGCGCACGAGCGCGAAGTAGTAGGACGGGACGTAGCGCTCGCGCGCGTGTTCTTCCAGTTCGCCGAGCAGCCCGCGCGCCTTCTTCTTGTCGCCCGCGAGCCCGCAGGCGTAGCCGAGGTGCGCCTTGAAGACGAGGCCGCCGTTCGAGTTCTCGACGGCGCGCGTCAGAGAGGCGCACGCGCCCTCGCCGTCGCCCGCCTGCGCCAGCGCGAGCCCCGTGTTCCAGTGCGCGAAGACGAACGCGGGGTCTAACTCCAAAGCCTTGCGGTTCTGCTCGACGGCGTCCGCGTAGCGGCGCGCGAAGTAGTAGGCCCAGCCGAGGCTCACGACGGCGAAGAGCGAGAGCGGGTCTTGCGCCTGCGCCTCGCGGCAGGCAGCGACGGCGCGCGCGTGCTGCTCGGTCGCCTTGTAGTAGAAGCTCAAGCCGTCGTGCGCGTTGGCGTAAGCGGGGTTGAGCAGGATTGCGCGGCGGAACTCGAAGGCCGCGCGCTCGAAGTCCCACTCGTAGAGCATGTGGAAGAAGCCGAGCGACGTGTGCGCCTCGGCCAGCGTGTCGTCAATCGCCAGAGCCTTGCGCGCCGCGGCCTCGGCCTTCGGGAAGACTTCCGTCGGAAGCTGCTCGCCCGTCGAAGAGGCGAGGAAAGCGTAAGCGTCCGCAAGCCCCGCGTGGGCGAGCGCGTAGGCCGGGTCGAGCTCAATCGCCTGATTGAAGTGCTCGATGCCCTTGCGTATCCACTCGGTCGAGCGCTTGTTGAGGCAGTAGCGTCCGCGCAGGTACAGGTGATAGGCGGCCGTGTTCTCCGTGTAGCGCTTGCCGAGGCGGCTCTTCTCCTCGCCCGTCAGCTTGAGCCGCAGGCGCTCGCTTATCTCGCGTGAGATTCTTTCCTGAAGGACGAAGATGTCGTCGAGCTTGTATCGGTAGCGCTCGCCCCAGATTTGCGACTCGTGCGCCACGTCCACGAGTTCCGCGCTGACGACCAGCAGCTCGCCGACTCTCTGCATCCTCCCCGTGAGCACGGCGCGCACGTCCAGCTCGCGCCCGACGGCGAGCGGGTCTTCGCCGCGCCCCTTGTAGCGGAAGACCGTCGCGCGCGGCACGACCTTCAGCTTCGGCAGGCGCGAGAGGCTGTTGATGATGCTCTCGGTGATGCCGTCGGAGAGGTATTCGGCCTGCGTGTCCTCGGTACGGTTTGCGAGCGGGAGGACTGCGAGCGAGGCGATGGGCGCGCCGCGCGCGGGGCGTCGGCGGCGCCCCGGCACGAGCCGCCTCGTCAGAGAGGACGACAAAGGGGCGTCGCCCGCGAGCTCGCCGGTCGTCGCGGCGCCCGAGACTTCTCCGGAGACGGGGCCGGAGGCGCCTAAAAGCTCCGTCGGCGCCTCGCCCTCTAAGGTCGCGTTCGCCCCGGCGACGAGCGGCGTGCCGCACGCGCGGCAGAACTTGAGCGACTCGACGGCGTAGACGCGCTGACAGGCGGGACAGCGTTTCATTTTCTTTGGGCGGCTTCTTCGTCGGCCCGGCGCGCGCCGGGCGGCCGCGTGCGCGGGTTCTCAGAGTTTGAGTGCGGCAGCATACCAGACCTCGCGCGCCCGGCGCACGACGGCGCGGCGCCGGACAGTGAGGTAAAAGTTAAAGGCCGCTTTCAAGCGGCCTTTAACTTTTATGCTTCCGTTTGGCCGGCAGCTTATCGGGCAGGTCTAGTTCGTCATCCGCCAGAACTTCCATGTGGACGCCCGCGACGCGCGAGTACGCGAGGAGTGTCAACAACGACGGCTCACGCTGCCCCGTCTCGTACTCCGAGATTCTCGCGTACTGCATAACTTCTTCAAGCCCCAGACGCCTGAGCATTTCCGGCTGAGAGAGTTTGAGCGCGAGTCGAATCTGCCTTAGCTTCTCGGCTAAACGTTCCGGCTTGGGGCGTGCTGTGCCCATCAGGAGTTGCCTCCTGACAGGACAAGCCAGAGCTTGCTCCCTCTCTCAGTTGAGAGTAAGATGTTTCTGCGAAACCTTTTCGCCGTGAGTAGGAACCTTCCTTGCTCAACGGCGATGCTCATCTCTCCGGCGGTTGAGGGTGAGCTACGCGGCGCATCCGACCCGTTGCCCTGTTTTCAAAGGCTCGAACGCGCGCATGATAGCAGAGAGTGCGCCGCCTTACACCGCGCGATGGCCTCACGCCGCATACTCTACGCCGGGGATGACGTGACCCTGCCGCGATTACTCAACAAAGCCCTCAAGAGCCTCGACTGCTTCGTGGTGCGCTCCCCCGTAGAAACCTGCCGGACGCTGATACGGAGCGGCATCGAATACTCGCTACTGCTTTTTGACGGGACTGATGCGGGCGCGGAGTTGGAAAGCTTCGCGCGCTCGCTTCCACACCGCGAACAGACGCCCGTTATAATCGTTAAGAAGGCGGAAGGCTTGAACGGCTTGCTTGCCGCTATCAGGCGGCGGCTTGCCACAACCCGCGTGGCGTAACGCGCGAGCATGCACACAGTCTTACCCTGCTACCGGGGCGCCGCTCCGCTTGACAGCCACGCCGCCCGTTCCCTAGTCTTTCGGTTTTGGGCGCAGAGTCTTCTGGCACGCCTGCCGCACTTCTCTGCCTCTGTTGATTCCTGTCGCAGACATTCTGAACTGAATACCGGGGACAAGCATGGTTAAAGAAGATATCAAGCGCCTCGTCGAGGCCAAGTCGGCGCGCGTGGGCGTCATCGGTCTGGGTTACGTCGGGCTGCCTCTGGCGGTCGAGTTCGCGCGCAAGGGCTTGCGCGCCGTCGGCTTCGAGGTGGATGCGCGCAAGGCCGAACTCATCAACCGCGGCGAATCTTACATCGGCGACGTGCACTCCAAAGCGCTCGCCGAAGTCGTCAAGGCCGAGCGCCTGCACGCCACCACAGACTTCGACGAGCTCTCGGCCTGCGACGCCATCATCATCTGCGTCCCGACGCCCTTGAGGAAGACGAAGGAGCCCGACATCTCCTACATCCTCGCCGCCGCGGGCGAGATCAAACAGCGCCTCCGCCGCGGCCAACTCGTCATACTCGAATCCACGACCTACCCCGGCACGACCGACGAGGTGCTGCTCCCGATGTTCGAGGAGGGCGGGCTTAAACTGGACGAAGACTTCCTGCTCGCCTTCAGCCCCGAGCGCGTAGACCCCGGCAACCCGCAGTTTCACACAGACAACATCCCGAAGGTCGTCGGCGGCTGCACGGACGACTCGACGGAGGTCGCCGCCGCGCTCTACCGAACCATCGTGAAAGAGGTTCACCCCGTCACTTCCGCGCGCGTGGCCGAGGCGGCTAAGCTTTTGGAGAACACCTTCCGCGCGGTGAACATCGGCATGGCTAACGAGATGGCGCGGCTCTGCTACCACCTCGGGATTGACACTTGGGAGGTCATACGCGCCGCGGCGACCAAGCCCTTCGGCTTCATGGCCTTCTACCCCGGCCCCGGCATCGGCGGCCACTGCATCCCGCTCGACCCGCACTACCTTTCGTGGAAGGCGCGCCAGCACGGCTTCGACTCGCGCTTCATCGGGCTCGCCGAAGAGGTCAACTCGCGGATGCCCGAGCACGTCGTCACGCTCGTCACCGACGCACTGAACGACGAGCAGAAGTCTCTGAAGGGCTCGCGCGTCCTCGTCCTCGGCGTCGCCTACAAGAAGGACATTGACGACGTGCGCGAGAGCCCCGCGCTCTCCATCATAGACCGCCTGCGCGCCAAGGGCGCCGAGGTCACCTACCACGACCCGTTCGTCTCGGAACTCCGCTTCGACGACGCCCACACCCAAGGCTCGGGCGAGCCGCTTCAGTCAATCGAGCTGACGGACGACCAGCTCTCCGCGGCCGACTGCGCGGTCATCGTCACCGACCACAGCTCTGTGGACTACGACCGCGTCTGCCGCCTCTCCAAACTCATCCTCGACACGCGCAACGCCCTCTCCCGCGACCAGCGCCGCGCGAGCTGCGCGAAGATCGTCAGACTTTAGCGAGGAACGGGAGGCACCGATGACAGTCAAAGGCGTTCAATTCGTAACGGACACGGACGGCCGCAAGGTCGCCGTCCTGCTCGACCTCGAAGAGTGGGGCGAACTCTGGGAGGACATCTACGACAACATGCTCGCCGACGAACGCTCCGGCGAACCCTCCACACCCCTTGAAGAGTTCGAGGCCGATTTGCGCGCCGAAGGGCTCTTGAATGAATGAGCAGCCCGCCGTATACGGTCGGCGTTCGACGCTCCGCGCAGAAAGAGGTAAGGGCGCTGGACGTTGCGACGCGGGTGCGAACGCTCCAAGCAATCCGCAGGCTGGCGGACGAGCCGCGTCCGCCCGGATGCCGTAAACTCGTCGGCTCCGGGAACCGCTGGCGGATTCGCGTCGGCGACTATCGCGTCATTTACACAATTGATGACGCGGGCCGGCTTGTGGAGATTGTCGCCGTCAGGCACCGCAGTAAAGCTTACGAATAGTGCTCAAAGTCATTAACGTTGTGGGGGCACGGCCGAATTTCATGAAGGTCGCGCCCATTGTCGAGGCGATGCGCGGGCGCGCGTCGGAGTTCGCGCCGTTGGTCTTGCACACGGGGCAGCACTACGACGAGCGGATGAGCGACGCGTTCTTCCGCGACCTCGGCCTGCCCGAGCCGGACGTGCATCTCGGCGTGGGGTCGGGCAGTCACGCGCAGCAGACGGCGGCCGTGATGCAGAGGTTCGAGCCGGTCTTGCTCGAACAGAGGCCGGACTGGGTGCTGGTCGTCGGCGACGTGAACTCGACGCTCGCGTGCGCGCTCGTCTGCTCGAAGCTGGGGGTGCCGGTGGCGCACGTCGAGGCGGGCCTGCGCAGCCGTGACCGGACGATGCCGGAGGAGATAAACCGGCTGCTGACCGACCAACTCGCCGACCTGCTGCTTACGCCCTCCAAGGACGGCGACCGCAACCTGCTCGCCGAAGGCGTCGCGCCCGAGCGTATAAAGTTCGTCGGCAACGTGATGATTGATTCGCTCTTCAAGCACCTCGCGGCGGCCGAGCGGTCGCGCGTGCGCGAGGAGTTGGGGCTTGAAGGTCAAGACTACGCGGTCGTGACGCTGCACAGGCCGTCGAACGTGGACGACCCCGCGACGCTCCGGCGCATACTCTCGGCGCTCGCGCGCGTCGCGAGGCGGCTCCCCGTAGTCTTCCCCGTCCACCCGCG
Source organism: Pyrinomonadaceae bacterium (assembly GCA_035248785.1). Lineage (GTDB taxonomy): Bacteria > Acidobacteriota > Blastocatellia > Pyrinomonadales > Pyrinomonadaceae > QHXN01. The sequence continues at coordinate 95,808 of DATFHD010000110.1, forward strand.
CACGCGTCGCGGCGTGGAGGAGTTGGGGCTGGCGGACGATGAAGCGCGCGGCCGGCTGCGTTTGATAGAGCCGCTCGGCTACCTCGACTTCCTGCGGCTCTACAGCGGCGCGCGGCTGGTGCTGACGGACTCGGGCGGGATTCAGGAGGAGACGACTGCGCTCGGCATCCCATGCCTGACGCTCAGGGAGAACACAGAGCGGCCGGTGACGGTCGAGCTGGGCACGAACCGCATCGTCGGCACAGACCCGGAGCGAATCGTCGCCGAAGCCGAGGCCGCGCTCGAACGCGGGCGCGAAGGCGCGCAGCCGCGCGTGCCGCCGCTGTGGGACGGGCGCGCGGCCGGCCGCATACTCGACGCGCTGCTTGAGAGGACGCGGGCGCTGCGTACGAGCTGAAGAGTTTTCACCTCGCCAGTGGTTGACCGACGGAGCGCGTGAAGCCCCGCGGCTTCGCGTGCGCTCTCTCCCCCAGAGTCAATGCGTTTCGCACTGGTCGAGACGGACACGCTCGTCTTCGTGGGCTTCCAAGCGTTGGTCTTCGTCACCGTCGTCGTCGTGCTGCTGGCCGTGCAGTGGCTCTTCGAGAGACGAAGGTAGAACGTGTAAACGTGACGCCGAGTGGGCGCGGAGAGCATTCAAGTCTCCGCGCCCACTCGGCGTTTAAGTTAACTGCTGTGAGACCTGTTTTACTTCCCCGCCTTCGCTTTGGAAGTCTCGGCCGGGGCGCCGGACTTCGCCTTGTCTATCCCGGCGCGTAGCTGCTGAATCGCGGGGCTCTGCGGCGCGGCCGCCTGTAGCTTGGCGAGCGCGGCCTCGGCGCCAGCGATGTCGCCCTTGCGAGTGAGCGCGACCGTCAGGTTCTGTAGCGTCTGCGGGTGCGTGGGCTCGACGGCGAGCGACCTGTTGAACTCTGCGACGGCGCGGTCTATCTGCGCGGGCTCGCGGAGCAGGAAGGTCAGGCCCAAGTCCGTGCGCACGTTCACGTCGTTCGGCGTCTTAGCGAGTGCCGCCGCGTACCACTTCTCGGCCTCGGGCAGCTTCTCGGCGTCGAAGAGCGTGTTGCCCAAGTTGACCAGCGTCTCGTAGTCGTCGGGCTTCGCCTTGTTCGCGCGCGTGTAGAACCTGACCGCGTCGTCGTAGCGCCCGGCCTGAACGGAGAGGCCCGCGGCGCTGGTCTGCGCGGCGAAGTTGTCGGGCTGCTCGTCGGCGAGTTTGACGGCCGCGTTCAATGCCGCCGGGTCAACCTGCGTGCGCATCTGCGAGGGGTCAACGGCCGGGTGTCCGGGCGGCAGACCTTCCGGCTGCTGTGCGACCTGCGCGGCGCCCACGCCTTGCGGCGCGAGGCCCGGGCGGTTCGCCGTGTTGGCGAAGACGAAGCCGACGATGAAGCCGACCAGCACGCCGACTATCGAAAAAAGCACGTTCTCTTTGTTCATCACTCTTCCCTCGCGGCCCTTCGGCTCTGTTTGTTACGCGGCGGCGAGCAGCGCGCCTTCGAGACTCAGCCCGAACTCCGAGTTCACTTCCCTTTCGAGTTTCGCCTCGCGCTCGCGCGTGACTTCGGCGGCGCGGCGCATGACCTGTATGGCCGGGTGCGCGATCTTGTTGGCGGCCGAGACGAGTAGAGCCTCGACGGCGCGCTCCTGCTCCGGCGTCAGTTCGCCGAGGCGCACGCGGTTCTTCGCGAACTCGCAGCGCGCGATGTCCTGTAGCTCCTGCCGGAACGCGCCGATTTGCGGCCCGATGTCGAGCGAGCGCAGGACTTCTTCAAACTGCTTCGCCTCCGCTTCGACTATCCGCTCGGCGCGCTCGGCCTCTCGCGCGCGCTCGCGCAGGTTCGAGGCGACGACGGCTTCGAGGTCGTCCACGTCGAAGACGAAGAGGTTGTTGACTTCGGCGACCGCCGGGTCAATGTTGCGCGGGACGCTGATGTCAACGTAGAAGGTCGGCGCGTTGCGTCGGGCCTCGCGCGAGCGCCTAGCCAGCTCCGGCGTGATGACGTACTCGCGCGCGCCCGTCGAGCAGATGACGATGTCTGCCTCGGCCAGAGCTTCCGAGATGCGTTCGAGTGAAATCGCGCTCCCGCCGAACTCTTCAGCAAGGCGCTCGGCCGTCGCGAGCGTGCGGTTGGCGACGAGCAGGCGAGAGGCGCCGGCCGACTTGAGGTGGCGCGCGGCCAGCTCAGCCATCTCACCCGCGCCGACGAGCAGCACTGTGCGCCCTTCGAGCGTTTCCAGAATCTTGCGCCCCAGCTCGACCGCGGCGTAAGAGACGCTGACGGCCGAGGAGGCGATTTCCGTTTCGCTGCGCACGCGCTTCGCGGTGTGGAAGGCGTGGTGCATCAGCCGGTGCAGCGTGCGGCCGGCGGTTCCGGCCTCGACTGCCTGCGCGTAAGCCTGCCGCACCTGCCCGAGTATCTGCGGCTCGCCGACGACCATCGAGTCGAGCGAAGAGGCGACGCGGAAGACGTGGCGCACGGCGTCGGCGTCCGTTCGCGTGTAGAGGTGCGGCGATAGCAGCTCGCGCCGACGCGGGTCTGTTCCCGCCATCGCGTCGAGCACGCGCGCGGCTCCTTCCGCCTCGCGCCCGTCGTCCACGGCGGCGAGGACTTCGACGCGGTTGCACGTCGAGACGATCAGAGCCTCGCGCACCACGCGCCCGTCCACCAGCCGCTCAAGAGCCCCGCCGACGCGATCCTTCGCCAGCGCCAGACACTCGCGCACCTCGACCGGCGCCGTCTTGTGGCTCAACCCTGTGAGTACGATTGACATTATGCGTATGAGTGCAGGCCCGGCAGGAGGTAGCTCACGCCGAGGTAGGTGAAGATGATGAAGAGGAAGGCGACGATGGCGAAGTAGGCGGCGGGGCGTCCCGTCCAGCCGCGCGAGATGCGGACGTGCAGGAACGCGCCGTAGGTGAGCCACGCGACGAGCGCGCCGACCTCCTTCGGATCCCAGCCCCAGTAGCGCCCCCAACTCTCGTTCGCCCAGACCGCGCCCGTGATGAGCAGCAGGGCGAGTCCGGCGAAGGTCAACCCCGCCGTCTTGTACATGAGCGAGTCAACCTTCTCTAAGCTCGGCAGAGCCGCGCGCAGCCGCTCAGTCTTGAAGCTGAAGATGACGACGAAGAGCGTGGCGACGAAGGCCGTCAACAGCGCCGAGAGTTCCACGGGGTTCGCGTTGAGACTCAGGAAGAGCTTGCCGCCGTTCGCCTGCACGAAGCTCGCGGCCTGCTTCTCAAGCATCGCCGTCGGAACCGACGCGACCTGCTGCGCCGCCATGCCTTGCTGTTCAAGCATCCACGCGCCGAACTGCGCGTAGGAGTGCTGGCCGACGCGCGAGGCCACGTCCGTCAGAGACTTGACCTGCGAGACGAGCGTCACGATGCCGAGCCCTTGCGCGACGAGCGCGAGCTTGAACAGGCGGTGGCCCCAAGTTCTTGACGTTTCGTCCTCGCGGTAGACGTAGCGCGCGAACAGCACGCTCGCGCCCGCGAGCAGCGCGGCCGAGGCGACGATTAGCCAGCCGACGTATGGCAGGTCAGCCTTCAAAGGCAGCGCGGAGCGGCCGCCCGCGTAGGTCGAAAGAAACGTCGAGACGCCGTAGGTGCCGAAGGTCGAGGGCGCGAAGACCGAGAAGCGGCTGACCGTGGCGAAGACGACGAGGGCGAAGATGCTCGTGAAGATGGCCATCGCCTCGGTCTTCACGTTGTCCTTCAGGAGGTAGACGACCGCGAGCGCGAAGCAGACGAGCGCCACGCCGTAGCTCAAAGACGCCGTGCCGACGTGAATCGGGCGCCAGTAGGAGTCGAGCACGGGCGGCAGATTCGCTATCTCGCCGCCGATGAAGCGCGCGAGGACTAGTATGAGCGCCGCCAGCGGCAGCGAGATGGCGCCAAGGAAGCGGAAGTTCTTCCGGTGAGCGATGAGCAGCGTCGCGAGGCCGGCGCCGAAGGCGAACGCGAGTGAGAGGTCGTAGAGATTCGCGAACGGGATGTAACGGAAGAACCAAGGCATCTCCGTCCCGCCCTGCCTGTGGATGACTTCCAGCTCGATGTCGTAGGCCGTAATCCAGCGGACGCCCCAGCTCGCGAGGTTGAAGAAGACGCCGCCCGTCACGCCCCACAGTCCGAGGCGCTGGAAGAGCGGCGACGGCGCGTAAAGGTCTGTCAGATGAAAGACGGCCGCCAGCAGGTAGCAGGCGAGCGCGAGCATCATCAGCGCGCCGTCGCTGATGAACCCCTGCCCGCCCGCGTAGAAGCGCAGGAGGGTGAGCGCGACCGCCCCGCCGAGCGCCAGCGCAGCCGGCAGGTACGAAGTCAGGGAAGAAGTCTTGATTTCAACTTCCGGCAGCAGTCCGACCGCCGGCTGTTGTTTGAGCACTCTGGACATTTCAGTTACCCCACAGTAGTCAGTAGTCAGTAGTCAGTAGAAAAACCCTCGTTGTCCTGAATCATTCGGTTATCAGCGTCAATGCCGGAGAGGCGGAGCCCTACTGGCTACTGGCTACTGTCTACTGCTTTCACCAGCTTCCTGAAACGATCCTCAAAGCCGAGCTTGTTGCGGTTGGTGTTGCCGCCGATGACGACCTCGAACTGATTCGCGCCGCGCGACTCGATGCGCGCCCAGACGCGTTGGTGCGCGAAGAGGAAGACCGCGGCGAGCGTGAGCGTCAGGAGGATGAAGCCGAGGTAGACGACGCCCGCGCCCGGGTCTTTCTGCACGGAGAGGATGTGCGCGTCGCCGACGCGCTCGAAGTCTGCGAGCTGGAACTTGTAGCCGCCGACGGCGCGGCCGGCCATCGGCGCGCTTTCGGCCACGCCCGCACTGAAGGCGTAAGCCTTCTCGAACTGGCCCGCGGCGTTGTAGACGCGCAGCGCCGCCGCAGGGTTGTTGTAGTCGGGCGACTGCGTCGCGGGCCGCCCCGCTTCGAGCGCGAAGTCGGGGAAGAAGTCCGCGAACTCGACGCGCGTGCCGTCGGCGAGTTGGGCGGAGCCGTCGCGTGCAATCTTTATCTCCTGCGCCTCGCCGCCTGCTTCGGGCGTGACGCGGAGCGTGATGTTGCGCGCCTTGCCCTCGGGCGTGAAGGAGGACTGGAAGAAGCGGTAGCCGCGGTAGTCGTAGGGGCGGTTCATCTGGACGAGCGCTTCGGTCGTGCCGCGCTCGGGGTCTTTGATGCGAACGCGCGTCAGCCAGTCGAGCGTGTTCATCGGCGAGATGCCACCGTTCTTTTCGAGGAGCTTCTGCTGGATGTCTGTGCACTCGACCTCGAACGGGAGTTCGAGCTTGATTTGAGACGGCGTGCCGGAGTCTGTGAAGACCTGCTCGGTCATCTCGTTTGAAGTCTCGCCGGGGCGGAGGAACATCTGGCCCGTGTGTCCGAAGCGCGCGGTGAGGAAGCCGCCGACGAAGATGACGAGCAGCGCGACGTGGACGGCGTAGGCGCCGAGACGGTTCCAAGCGCCGCGCTCTGCGAAGACGAAGGTCGCGCCGTTCTTCTCGCTCACGCGCGTCTTCAGACTCAAAGACCGCGCGGCCTTCTCCACTTGAGACGCGACCGATGCGGCGCTCTCCCCTTCAAACGAGAGCGCCGCGTGCTGCTCCTGCCCTGAGAGCCAGTGCGCGGAGGCGTCGAGCTTCTTGCGCGAGATGTAAGTCCAAGCGCCGGGGAAGAAGTCAATCGAGGAGAGGATGATGTTGAGCGAGAGCACCAACAGCATCGCGTTGAAGTACCACGAATGATAGATGTCGAAGAAGCCGAGCTTGCCGTAGAGGAGCCGCTGCGAGGGCGTGAGCGCCGCGTAGTACTTCTCGAAGCCGTCCACGTTGACCTGCATAATCAACATGCCGACCATGCAGGCCGCGGCGAGCAGCACCAGCAGCACCACGCCGAAGCGCACGCTGCTCAGCAAGTCCATCGCGCGCGAGCCCCACCCCGCCTTCTCCCGCGCCGCCGGTCTGGCGAGCGGCTTCGCCTGCGTCTCTCTGATGGCTGACATGTTCATTCCCGCCCGTCCCTGCCGTCCGCTCCCCTTCGCTGCTCGACGCCGTTTCTAACTCCGCGTCGCGGGGGCGGTCTCTGGCACGCACCCATTTCTGCAACGGTTGTGCCAGCAGGCATTTACTGTTGACGCTGGCGCCCGACGCCCCCGGATGCTCAAACAAAGCTCACAGGCGCCGCGTGACGCGCGTCACCGACGGGAAAATTCCCACATCTTTCTGGGTGATTCTCCGCAGCCGCCGCGCCGCGCGACGGCCCCGCCCGCGCGTAGATTGCGGGGAAAGTCGCGCGCGGCCCGTCCCACGTTGCTTGGCGCGAAACGCGGAACGTGCGTTGCACTCCGGGCGGCGAGGGTCGCTGGCGGCTGACGTGGTGACCGAACACACGCACGCCTCCCCAACGAACCGCTGACACCAGTGGAGGCGAAATCCAATGAACCGATTAAGACTTTTGAAGGCGGCGCTCGTCGCGGTCTGGGTCGTCGGGATGCTGCTGCTCTTCGGGGCCGGCGGACGTTTCTTCAGCTCGACGGCGGCGCCCGACGGGCAGAAGAAGCAGCCGGCCGCGCAGCCCGCGGCGGTCGTCAACCCTGACGACTACGTCGGCAGCGACACCTGCGCGACCTGCCACACAGAGCGCCACGCCGACTTCCTCAAGACCGCGCACGCCAAACTCGAACAGGACAAGAGCTGGAAAGGTAAGGTCACGGGCTGCGAGTCGTGCCACGGGCCGGGCAAGGCGCACGTCGAGGGCGGCGGCGACAAGACCAAGATTCGCACCTTCGAGGGCGAGACTTCCAAGCAGATCTCCGAGACCTGCACCACCTGCCACGCCGGCCGCGAGGAGCACAGCAACTTCCTACGCGGCGAGCACTGGCGCAACGACGTGGGCTGCACCGACTGCCACTCGACCCACGGCGAGAGCCCGGCGGGCAAGAACAGCGCCGGCTCGAACAGCTTCGTCGGCGGCGCCAACGCCGAGAAGCAGGGCTTCGAGACGGCCAAGATGCTCAAGGGCACCGAGCAGCAGCTCTGCCTGAAGTGCCACGCCGAGCAGAAGCACCAGTTCACGCAGCCGTTCCACCACAAGGTGCTCGAAGGCGCCATGAAGTGCTCGGACTGCCACAACCCGCACGGCGGCTTCGAGCAGAAGCAGACGCGCCTCTCGACGGGCGCCGACGCGGCCTGCGTCAAGTGCCACTCGGACAAGCAGGGGCCGTTCGCATACGAGCACGCCCCCGTCAAGACCGAGGGCTGCGCCTCTTGCCACACGCCGCACGGCTCCTCGAACCCGAGGATGCTGCGGACGAGCAACGTCGCTCAGCTCTGCCTCGAATGCCACAGCACCGCCCACGGCGTCGGCGCCACCGCCCCCACGGGGCCGGCCAAGAACCTCTACCTACAGTACAGGGACTGCACGGTCTGCCACACCAAGGTGCACGGCTCTCACACCAGCCCCGTCTTCTTCAGGTAGGGCGCGGAGCGAAAGGGCATGAAGGCTCAAACTTTCTTGAGCGAGAGGATGGATGAGATGAGAAAAGCTACACACATGCTGCGCGCTCTCGCCGGGTCGGCGCTGCTCGTTGCGCTGGCGTCGGCCGCGACGTGGGCGCAGCAGCCCACAGCCAAGCCATCACCGAGCCCAGAGAAGTCCGCCCAAACCAAGACTCAAAGCTCCACCCCGGACGTTGGAGACGAAGCTGGCGACTACACGGTCACTTCCAGCGTTGAGATTGGCTACCGCGGCCTCCGGGTAGACGGCGACCTGAACAAGTACCAGAGCGACCTTAACTACAAGGCCGGCTCGCGCCTCTTCGACACGACCTTCCTGATACAGGCCCGGCCCGGCGCGAAGGGCGCGTTCCTCGACTCGCTCGTCGCCACCACGACCGGCTGGGGCTCAGACCCCTACGGCCACATGCGCGTCAGCATGGAGAACTCGAAGTGGTTCCGCTTCGACGGGAGCTACCGCCGCTTCAAGTACTTCAACTACCTGAACAACATCGCCAACCCGCGCACCTCGAACAACCCGACGGGCACGGCGGCCTTCATCGTCCTCCCGGCCAACCCGGTCAGGGGGCGCCACGACTACGACGTAACGCAGCAGGTGGGCGACTTCGACCTGACGCTGCTGCCGAAGAACGAGAAGCTTCGGTTCACCTTCGGCTACTCGCCCGGCCGCTACAGCGGGCTGGCGTTCACGACCTACCACGCCTTCGGCGGCGAGTATTACTTCCCCGCGCAGTTGACCTCGCGCACGAACGACTTCCGCTTGGGCGTTGACTTCAAGCTCGGCCCCGTGGACTTCTCGCTGTTGCAGGGCTTCCGCCGCTTCCACGACGACTCGACCATAGACTTCAGCGGCCTGACCACCAACTACCTCGCCACGACGACGACCAACGTCGGCGCCGTGACCGGCTTCCGGCGCACGCAGCCCGTCGAGGGCAGCACCGACTACACGCGCTTCAGCGCGCACACGCTGCTCGCACGCAGGCTCGACATGACGGGCCGCTTCATCTACAGCCGTTCGGACGCCGGCTTCACCTTCGCCGAGGACGTGACGGGCGTCAACTTCAACACGCGCGTCACGGGCGCTCCGACCACGGGCGCGGCCTCGGGCTCGATAGACTACACGGGCAACACCAAGCGGCCGAACGTCATCGGCGACTTCGGCGTGACCTACATCGCCAACGACCGTCTGAGGCTCTCGAACACCTTCCGCGCCGAGACGTTCCACATCAACGGCGCGACCTTCTACACCTCTGCCTTCAACCTGACGCGGACGAACGGCACCGCGTACCCGACCATCGCCGCCACCGGCCTGCTCGGCACGAGCAAGGTCAGCTCGTACCGCAAGATTTCCGACACGGTCGAGGGCGACTTCCAGTTCAACGCCAGCTACTCCGTCCACTTCGGCTACCGCTACGGCGCGCGCCGCGAGACGGTCTTCTACGGCGGCTACAACCCCGGCGCCTACACGCCCGCGGCCGTCGCGCCCGAGACCGAACTGGAAGAGAACCACACCAACGTCTTCTTCGGCGGCTTCAAGGCCCGGCCAGTTAAGACTTGGACGGTCTTCTTCAACGCCGAGCGCGGCACCGCCGATAACATCTTTACGCGCGTGGGCGAGTACAACTACACGAACATACGCGCGCGCAGCCGCTACACGCCGAACCGCAAGCTCGCGCTCAACTTCTCGGTCGTCACGCGGGACAACTCAGACCCGACGACCGTCGAGGGCGTCTCGCTGGCCGACTTCGGCGTGAGCACGAAGTCGAGGGTCTTCGCCTCGTCGGTGGACTTCGTCCCCAACTCCCGGCTCTCGTTCAGCGGCGGCTACAACTACAACTGGCTGAACAGCGACGCGGTCATCAACTACACGTACGCCGTCCCGCCGTTCCCGACCAGCCCGGCGCTGCCCGGCTCGACGCAGGGCTCGATCAACGGCCACAGCCTCTACTTCGTCAGGAATAATTTCTTCTACCTCGACACGACCGCGCAGGTGCTTCCGCGCCTGATGTTCTACGCGGCCTACCGCATCAACAAGGACACGGGTCAGGGCGACCGCGTCCAGAACCCCTCTTTCGGCAACGGGCTGCTCATCACCTCGTACCCGATGAGCTACCAGTCGCCAGAGGCCCGGCTCTCGTACCGCGTCAACCGCAGGCTCGACCTGAACGCGGGCTACCAGTACTACAACTACAACGAGAGCGCGTACGCGCGTGCGCAGGCGCCGTTCATCGCGGTGCCGGCGCAGAACTACCACGCGCACCTGCCCTACGCCTCGCTCCGCTTCTACTTCGGCAACGGCGACCGCTAAAGGGCACCGGCGACGGGGTGAGCGTGAAAGGTATTAACCACAGAGACACAGCTTAGAGCACAGCTAAGACGTTCAAGCCGTGTTCCAGCTGTGTCTCCGTGTCTCTGTGGCGAACTCTGACTCTGTACGCACTAGAATGAAAACCGCTGTAATCTACCGACGATGAGACTCAGGGCAACCAAGCTCGCAATCATCTTCGCGTTTGCGCTCGCGTCCTACGCCGCGCTGCGTGCGACTCCGAACGCGGCGGCCGCGTTCGAGCCCGCGCAGCAGCGACGCACGCAGACGCGCCGCACGCAGACACGGACGCAGCGTGCGGCCACGCAGCGCACGGACTACACGCGCTTCCAGCACTCCACAGAGGCGCACCGGCGCGCGTGCGACTCGTGCCATAAGTTTCCCTCCCCGAACTGGAAAGAAGTCCGTAAAGGGGACGAGGCCATACCCGACGTGACGCGGCAGCCCGAACACGAGTCGTGTCTGGGTTGCCACCGCACGCAGTTCTTCGCGCGCGAGCGGCCGCAGCCGCGCATCTGCGCCGTCTGCCACGTGGGCGTCACGCCGAAGGATCAGGCGCGCAAGCCCTTCCCCAACCCGCCCGAGCACTTCTTCCAGACGCCGCAGTCGAGCGACTTCGCCTCGGACTTCGTCGTCGGCTTCCCGCACGACAAGCACTTGGAGCTCGTCGGCTCGCTCGACGGCGAACGCCGCGGCGAGGGCGTACGCTTCGTCACTGCCGCTTACGGCCCCGTCGCGCGCCGCGCGGCGCAGGAGACCGACCCGAAGAGCTGCGGCGTCTGCCACCAGACCTATCAGCCGCAGGGCGAGTCCGCGGACGAGTACGCGACCCAGCCGCCGCTTAATCTGGGCCTCCGCTTCTGGCTGAAGAAGGGCACGTTCAAGACCTCGCCCAACCACGCCTACTGCTTCACCTGCCACTCGCAGGACGGCGGGCTGGAACTCACGGCCAACAACTGCGCCGGCTGCCACAAGCTCGCGCCGCAAGGGCTGGCCGCCGACTTCGACCCGAGGCTCGCGGCCTCTATGAACGCGGACGGCTACGCCGTGAGCCGCTGGCGCGTGCGCCACTCGGCGGGCGCGTTCCGCCACGGCGCCGACGCGCACGCAGACCTCGCCTGCACGACCTGCCACGACGCCGCGAAGATAGACATGCTCGACCCGAAGACGACGCGCGTCTCGCTCGAAGCGTGCGCGACGTGTCACGTCACCGAGTCCTCGGACGAGGGCGGCGCGCTCAACGTCGAGACGGATCGGAGGAAGGCCAACGCCTCCTTCCAGTGTACGAAGTGCCACGTCGTCTACGGCCGCGCGCCCGTCCCTGAGACGCACGCGAAGGCCGTCGCCGCGGCGAAGTGAACGCCCGTGACGCACATGCGTAAAACATCAAGGGTGCAGGAACCTCCGGAGCCGCGGCCCCGCGGCGCGCGCCGCCTCTCAGTCGCAGTCCTGTTAGCGGCCGCGCTCGCCGCATCGCTCTTTCTGGTGCTCTCCTCGCGCGCCTCTTCCAACTATCTCGACTCGCCGCGCGTCGTCTCCGTCGAGCCGGAAGCAGTGGCCGCGCCCGCGACTGAAGCGGCGACGCAGGAGATAGACTTCTCGCGCTTCGGTCACACGAACCCGCAGCACGCGCGGCTGCCCTGCCTGCTCTGCCACCAGCGCACCGACAACTCGCCGCGCATCAAGCGGCCCGGCCACACGCCATGCTCGGGCTGCCACACGCAGCAGTTTCAGGACGCGTCGAGCCCCCTCTGCACCATCTGCCACACGAACACGCAGACGGGCGCGCTAAAGAACTTCCCGCCGCTCCGAACCTTCAACGTGCGCTTCGACCACGCGACGCACACGCGCGGCGGCGCCGCACCCCGTCAGGCTTGCACGGCCTGTCACACGCCCGAGCGGCGCGGCGTCTCGCTCTCGATACCTGCGGGCACGGCCGCGCACGCGACCTGCTTCCGCTGCCACGCGCCGCAGGCGCAGGCCGCGGGCCGCGACATCTCCTCGTGCGGCACCTGCCACCGCGTCGGCGGCTACGCGCGCACGCCCGAGACGGCCGCCGCCTACCGCGTCAACTTCGACCACTCGGAGCACACGCGCAAAGGGCTCTCGTGCGCCGAGTGCCATCAGGTGCGCGCCGGTCAGCAGCAGCGGCGGCAGGTCACCGCGCCCGTCGCGCTCATGCACCACGCGCCCGCCGGCACGCGCAGCTGCGCCTCCTGCCACGACAACAAGCGCGCCTTCGGCGGCGACGACTTCAACGACTGCACGCGCTGCCACAAGGGCAACGCGTGGCACTTCTGAACAGCCGTAAGCCGTAAACCGTGAACCGTGACGAGTGGGAACCTGCCTTCCTCTCGTCACGGTTCACTGTTTACGGGTGCGAAAAGTTTCGCAGCGGGCTGGGGGAAAGCCCGCAGGCGCGTGCGCGCGGGGCGGGAGTTTTCGGGACTTTTTCCTCCGGCCGGGCGCGCGGGCGACCGGGCACGGGTGTTGCTCAAAGCGTAGGGCGAAGGGGACGCGCCGGGCGCCTCCGCGAGACAAGAGAGTCTGAAAGGGTGAATAGGATCATGAGAGAGATGCTGAAGAAGATCGCCGTGGGGTTCGTCATCGTTCCAGTGCTCGGCATGCTGGTGCTGAGCGCGGCCTCCCGCCCTTCGAGCGCCGCCCCGGCGGACGACTTCGACGCCGCCGCCACCTACAAGGCCAAGTGCCAGATGTGCCACACCGCCACCGCCTCGAAGTTCTTCGACACGTCGAAGACCGAAGAGCAGATGGTCGAGGCGATTCTCAAAGGCGTGAAGGGCGAGAAGCCGCCCGCCATGCCCGCCTTCGAGGCCAAGGGCATCACCGCCGAACAGGCCAAGGCGCTCGAAACCTACATGCGTTCGCTCAAGCAGTAGCCGCGGACGGACACACGGGCCGCCGCGCGGACGGTTTCGCAAGACTTGTCAACCAACTTTCCCCCACGGCCTCCTACGCCTGTAGCGACGACTCCCCACGTCCCGCCGGCTTAGGAGGCCGCCTTTCATTCACCCGAAAGGGGGTGAAACCGAAATGAAGCGCCTGCCGGCATTCACCGTCTCGCTCCTCTTCGTCTCCTGCTTCGCCCTCGTCAGTTTCAACGGCGCGGGACGCGCACAGACTCAACAGACTCAGACGACACAAACTCCTTCGCCCGTTCAAACTCAAGGCCCGGTCATGCCCAATCCGGCCGGCTCCGTCACATCACAGATGGGGCAGACCGGCGAGACGCCCGAGGCGCGTCGCACCCTGAACTGTCAGGGCTGCCACGGGCCGGGCAAGACGCTTCCCTACCTCGGCGGCTCGCTCTTCCATACGGACGAGCGCCGCGCGTACGACTCGGGCTTCCACGCCAAGGCGCACCAGAACGGCGGCGGCGTCGGGAAGCGCGCGGCGACCTGCCTCGACTGCCACACGAAAGACGGACGCGGCGACATGACGACCATGCTGCCGAAGTCAGACCCCGCCTCGCCCGTCAACCGCGCCAACCTCGCCGACACCTGCGGGCGCTGCCACGGCGACGCCAACGTCATGCAGGGCAGTGGCATCACCACGCGACCGTTTCTCTCCTTCCGCGAGAGCGTCCACGCGCAGGCCGCCTCGCGCGGCAACCTCGGCGCGGCCGTCTGCTCCGACTGCCACCGCGCGCACGACGTTCTGCCCGCTTCAGATTCGCGCTCGCCTATCTTCAAGTTCAACGTGCCGCAGACCTGCGGCCAGTGCCACCCGGGGATAACTTCGGAGTTCTCTGCGAGCGTCCACGGCCAAGCGGCGGCGCGCGGCGTCTCGCAGACGCCCGTCTGCACCGACTGCCACGGCATACACGAGATCGGACGGCCCGACGCTCTGGGCTCGACGCTCAGGACGAACACCTGCGCGAAGTGCCACGAGGGCGTGCGGCTCTCGCAGGAGTTCGGCGTCGCGGGCGCACGCGTGCAGAGTTACGAGAACAGCTACCACGGGCTCGCGCGCAAACTCGGCTCTTCGGTCGCGGCCGACTGCGCCAGTTGCCACGGCGTACACAACATACTGCCCTCGTCCGACCCAAAGTCCATGATCGCGCAGGCGAACCTGACGCAGACGTGCGGCCAGTGCCACCCGGGCGCGGGCGAGAACTTCGCCAAGGGCAAGGTTCACCTGAACGTGCCGGTCTCGCAGGACGCGGGGAGCCGGGGCGTCCGCTGGGTGCGCTTGATTTACCTGCCGCTCATCTTCCTGACAATCGGAGGCATGGCCGTTCACAACGTTCTTGTCTGGCGCAAGAAGGCCGCGCACAAGCTCCGCCAAGAGCCGCGCACCGTGACGCGCCTGACGAAGAACCAGCGTGTGCAGCACTGGCTGCTGCTGACGAGCTTCATCGTGCTCGTCGTCACAGGCTTCGCGCTCGTCTACCCGGGCGCGTGGGACTACTACCTCGGGCTCGAAGCCGAGGGGACGCGGCGCTGGGTTCACCGCGTCGCGGCGCTGTTGATGATGGTCGTCGGCTTCTACCACCTCGCCTACGTCGCGTTCGCGCGCGAGGGGCGTTCGTGGCTTAAAGACATGCTGCCTGAGTGGAAGGACGTGACAGACCTCTGGCAGAACCTTCTCTACTACGCGGGGCTCCGCCGCACGCGCCCGTTGGTCGCGCGCTTCGGCTACGGCGAGAAGGCGGAGTACTGGGCCGTCGTCTGGGGCACTTTCGTCATGGGGCTGACGGGGTTGATGATCTGGTTCAAGCTCGGCGCCTTCGGCTTCCTGCCGCGCTGGTGGGTGGACATCGCGACGGCCGTACACTTCTACGAGGCCGTGCTCGCCACGCTCGCCATCGTCGTCTGGCACTTCTACCACGTCATCTTCGACCCGGAAGTCTACCCCTTGAACTTCGCCTTCTACGACGGCAAGGTCTCGGAAGATTTCTACCGCGAGGAGCACGGGCTCGACTTCGAGCGGATGCAGGAGGCCGGGGGCGAAGGCGAACGCGACGCGGCCCGACCCTCTGAAAGTATCTATAATCACACCACCCCGACAGACGGAGTAGCTTATGAGTGAGACGAACGAGAGGGACGAGAAGAACGGGCAGGCGGAGGCGGGCGTCGCGGAGGCGCCGCCGCGCAAGACGCCTTCCGTCTTCCGCAACTACATCAGCTTCGCCGGCTCGGCCGTCGCGGCTGCCGGCTTCGTCAGCATCGCGCTCATGCTCCTGCTGGAGTTCGTGGGCGGCGACGAGGCGGGCAGCAACCCCTACATCGGCATCTTCACGTACATCCTCTTCCCTTCGGTGATGGGCTTCGGCCTCGTCCTCTTCCTGCTGGGCGGGATGTGGGAGCGGAGGCGGCGGCACAAGATGGCGCCCGACGAGATCGGCCGCTACCCCGTGCTCGACCTCAACAACCCTCGGCGCCGGCGCAGCTTCGTCACGGTGATGCTGTTGCTCTTCGTCTTCCTCTTCATGAGCGCCTTCGGCAGCTACCGCGCCTTCGAGCACACCGAGTCCGTCCAGTTCTGCGGCCAGACCTGCCACACGGTGATGAAGCCGGAGTTCACGGCCTATCAGGCGGGCGCGCACGCGCGCGTCAAGTGCGTCGAGTGCCACGTCGGCCCCGGCGCAGACTGGTACGTGAAGTCGAAGCTCTCGGGCGCGTACCAGCTCTACTCGGTCTCCTTCAACAAGTACCCGCGCCCCATCAAGTCGCCCGTCCACAACCTCCGCCCCGCGCAGCAGACCTGCGAGCAGTGCCACTGGCCGGCGAAGTTCTTCGGCGCGCAGCTCAAAATCTTCAACCGCTTCGCCTACGACGAGAAGAACACGCTGCGCCAGACGCGCATGCTCATCAACACGGGCGGCGGCGACCCCGCCACCGGACAGGTCGCGGGCATCCACTGGCACATGAACATCGCCAACGAGATAACCTACGTCTCGACGGACGGCCAGCGGCAGGTCATCCCTTGGGTGAGGATGAAGAGTAAGGACGGCACCGTGCGCGAGTTCAAGCTCGAAGGCGCCAACGTCACGCCCGAGCAACTCGCGGCGGGCGAGCAGCGGCGCATGGACTGCGTTGACTGCCACAACCGGCCCGCGCACGTCTACGTCCCGCCCGACCGCGCCGTCAACGACTCGCTCAACGCGGGCAAGCTCGACCCGTCGCTCCCATACATCAAGCGGCAGGCGGTCGAGATTTTGACGCGTGACTACCAGACGACCGACGAGGCCGTCGCCGTACTCGGCCGCGACCTCGAAGGCTTCTACCGTCAGAACTACGCGGACGTGTACGCGCAGCGGGCCGACGCCGTGCGCGCGGCCGTCGCAGAGGTGCAGCGCATCTACCAGACCTACAACTTCCCCGAGATGAAGACCGACTGGAAGACGCACCCAGACAACCTGTCGCACTTCTACTATCAGGGCTGCTTCCGCTGCCACGACGGCCAACACGTCAGCGCCGACGGCAGCCGCATACGCAACGAGTGCAACATCTGCCACACCGTCCTCGACCAGACCGAGGGCGGCGTGCCCGTCCCCGTGCAGGACGGCAAGTTCCAGCACCCGGTCAACATCGGCGACCTCTCGGGGCTAAGCTGCACGGCCTGCCACAAGCACACGCGCGCCTTCCAACACCCCGTCAACCTCGGCGACCTCTCCAAGTTCAAATGCGCCGACTGCCACTCGGGCAAGAACTGGACGCTCGAAGGCGACTGAGGCAGACGCGGGAGGCGTATAAGAAGAAGCGCCGTCACTCAATGAAGAGTGACGGCGCTTCCTGCGTGTGCGTGTTCGGGTCGGGTCAGGGCTTGGCGGGGCAGCGGAGGAGTTTGTCGTCTTTCGCTGTCGGGTCGAAATTGATGTGGAGCAGCAGGCCGTCGTCCTCGCCCCCGCCTTCGAAGACCTCGTAGGTGACGCCGGCCTCGCCGTCCGTGTAGAGGGCGTGCGAGGTGACCTCCGTGTCCGTTGACCTCTTGAGCTTGCTCATGTCGAGCCGCAGCGCGGAGAGCCGCACCTCCGTCTTCGGCGTGACGACGATCCGGACGACCGTGTCGCGCGGCACGTCCCAGCCCTCGCCGCCGGCGCAGCGCTCGCCCGAGTAGTAGATGAAGGCGCGCTCGGTCTTGAGCTCGTGGTAGCCGCCGCGCGGCTTGCCGAGCCGCCGCACGACCTGCGCGCGGGTCGTGCGCAGCGGCACGATGCGCCGCCACTCCTTGGCCTGCGCCTGCGCCCCCGCCAGCAGCAGCACGGCACACGCCGCGAGGCGCGCCGCGTTCTTAAGGTTTCTCATCTTACTTGTAAGACTTCTTCAACACCGCGTCCCAGTACTGGCTGTATCTGGTTCTCATGTCCTCTTTCGGCGTGTTGGGAACCGGAAATTTGTCGCTGCTGACGTTCATCAGTAAGACCGCCCGGGCAAATTCCTCGTCGGTGTAGACGTGGTCGCCGCAGTGGTGAATCGTCTCGTGCAGGCACATGCGCGCGTCGCTTTTAAGGTACGCGGCCTTCAACTCTTCGCGCGTGACGGCCGTGCCCGGGCGGCACGAGCCGATCTGAATCCGCGCGTTCTTGCCCGAGAGGCTCCCTATCGCGAGGTTAAGGTTGAGAGTCTTGTCGGCGCCGTTGTCGAAGTCGCACGCGCGCACCAGCTTGGGCAAATCCATCTCCTGAGCCATGATCATGTCGAAGACCTTCAGCACGTCGCCGCCCGCGACCAGCTTGTTGAAGGGCGCCGCTTTACTCGACACCTCTGCGAGCAGTCGTTTGACGAAATCCCTGCACTTGGGGATGCTCAGCATTCTCTCCATCTCCGCGCGGATGCCCGGTACGTCGAACGGCATGTTCATCTTATTGGCGGTGTCGGGGTCAATAAGTTCGTCGTGCACGCTGTCGGGGTCAATCAGAATGCTTTCCATCGCCTGTTTCCTTTCTTTCGCTTCCGTGAAGGCCGCGCGTCCCCATCCGAGAGCGCGCGGGCGGCGCGCGACGCGGGACGAAGCCCGATCCTCTTTCCCTGTAGTCTATATGACGAAAGTGAGCTTTCCGTTACCGCACGTCGGGCGCCGGGGAGAGGGCCGCCCGGGGCAGGCCGCCTCAGAACGGCGGCAGGATATAACCCAACGGGCCGCCTTTGTCAACGTCGAAGAGATTCAACGCCCTCGGGAGGAGGGCCGTCAGGCGGCGGCGTAGTCGTCGCCGAGCTCGGCGACGAGGCCGAGTTGTTCGATGCGGCGGCGCAGAGCGCGCGTGAAGCAGTCGGCCTCCTCGCGCGTGGCGCCGCTGGCGGCGAGCCCTTCGCGGAGTTGCGCGTCGGTGACGCGGCCGAGGTAGGAGCAGAGCCAGCGGACGTGCTCGACCTTGACGCCCTCGGTCGCCTCGTCCGTGCGCTGCCCCGTGTAGCCCCAGCGGACGAGGCCGCCTTCGACGCCGCGTACGAACTCGGCCGTCTGCGACGAGAAGCCCTCGCAGTCCCACTTGCTGCGCGTCAAAGGGCTCCCCCACTTCCCCATCGAGGCGCCCCAGTCAATGATGAGGTAACGCGCTTCCAGCCCTCCGTCCGGCAGGCGGTGCTCGAAGATGGCCGTGTTCGACCCGCGCGCCACGTCCCTCACGTCCTTGTTGTCCCAGTTCGAGACGAGCATCAGAAGCACCTTCAACCCCGAAAGCTCGCGCGTCCCCGTGAAAGGGTTGTCGTCCCAAGACCAGCCGTGCTCGTCGAAGAGCTTGCGCACGCCCTCCTCGTCCAGCTCGAACCGCGCTTCGCGGAAGCTGAAGTCCTCTGCGACGCAAGAGCGCGCGCGCCCCAAGTTTTCGGCGCCGTGGATGTGGCCTTCGGCGACGTAGTACGCGGCCTCGACGTGATAGCCGGCGGCCCACGCGAGGCGCGTCGCGAACGTCTCGCTCTTCACCTCGTCGCCCCACTTCACGCGCCAGCGCAGGTTCCGCGCGTCGTGGACGCTCAGGCAGGGGTTCGAGCCCGTGTCGTGCTCCTCCACGAAGCGGAAGGGCGGGCGCGGCTCGCGCTCCCGCCCGCCGGGGCCGCCGCGGAAGTCTAGACGCTCGACCGCGCCGGGGTCGCGCCACAGCGAGACGCGGCGCGCGCGCAAGGGGCGCTCACGCGCCGCCCAGACTTTGTAACGCGACACGGCCCACCAGAAGAGGTAGACCACGATGACGCCCGCGCTGACCCCTATGGCGATGATGTAGAAGATGGTCGTGGGCTTCGGCATCCCGAAGCCTTGCGAAGTGATTAGCAAAGTGCGGCCACTATAACACCCGCCCCTACAAAAAGGACGAGGGATGAAGGAAAGGCCGTCGAGCCTTTCCTTCATCCCCCATCCCTCCGCCTTCATCCTTCGTCTACTTGTCGGCGGCGCCGTCCTCCATCTCCAGCGCGGCCTGCGCGGAGGCGAGGCGCGCGACGGGGACGCGGAAGGGCGAGCACGACACGTAGTCGAGGCCCGTCAGGTGGCAGAAGGCGATACTGCGCGGCTCGCCGCCGTGCTCGCCGCAGATGCCGACCTTCAAGTTCGGCTTGACCGAGCGCCCGCGCTCCGTCCCGAGCCTGACGAGCTGGCCGACGCCTTCGCGGTCTAAGACCTGAAACGGGTCGTCGGGCAGAATCTTCACCTCGACGTACTTCGAGAGGAAGCGGCCCGAGTCGTCGCGCGACAGCCCGAAGGTCGTCTGCGTCAGGTCGTTCGTGCCGAACGAGAAGAAGTCTGCGTACTCGGCGATCCTGTCGGCCGTGAGCGCCGCGCGCGGCAGCTCGATCATCGTGCCGACCGTGTACTCGATGCTCATGCCGTGCTCGCCGAGCACTTCGCGCGCGACCTCGTTGATGAGCTCGGCCTGATTGCGAAGCTCCTCGGCGGTCGAGACGAGCGGCACCATAATCTCGGGCTTCACGTCCAGCCCCTCGCCCGCCACCTGACAGGCGGCCTCGAAGATTGCGCGCACCTGCATGCGCGTCACCTCGGGGTAGATGAGTCCGAGGCGGCAGCCGCGGTGGCCGAGCATCGGGTTCGCCTCGCGCAGGCGCTCGACCTGCCCGAGCAGCTTCCGCTTGCCGTCAATCGAGTCGAGCGTCCTGTCCATCTCGCGTATGCTGCCCGCGCGTTGCAGCGAGAGCTTTAGCTCCGACAGCTCGGCCATCAACTCCTCCATGTTCGGCAGGAACTCGTGGAGCGGCGGGTCGAGCAGACGTATCGTGACGGGCAGCCCCTTCATCGCGCGGAAGATGCCGACGAAGTCGTTCTTCTGAAGCGGAAGCAACCGCTCCAACGCCTTCTCGCGCGCCCCCACGCCGTCCGCCAGAATCATCTCGCGCATCGCGGCCAGACGCTCGTCGCCGAAGAACATGTGCTCCGTGCGGCACAGCCCGATGCCCTCTGCGCCGAAGTCGCGCGCGACCTGCGCGTCGTGCGGCGTGTCGGCGTTGGCCCGCACGCGCAGCCGCCGGAACTCGTCGGCCCAAGACATCAGCTCGCGGAAGTCGTCGTCGAGCGTCGGCTGGATGGTCGGCACCTGCCCCAAGAAGACGCGCCCCGTCGAGCCGTCCACCGTTATCCACTCGCCCTTCGGCACGACCGTCCCGTTGACGTTGAACTGCTGCTGGCTGTAGTCAATGTTCAGCACGCTCGCCCCGCACACGCACGACTTGCCCATGCCGCGCGCAACGACCGCCGCGTGGCTGTTCGAGACGAGCACAGGAGTCAGGCGACTTGAGAAGACGACGAAGTTTTTGTCCAGCTCGCTTTCCGCCTCCACCTCGAAATTGTACACGGTCGCCGGCTCCGGCCCGCCGACCTGACGGACGCGGTACGAGCGCAGGGCGGAGTCGAGCAGAGCCTCGACCTCGCCGTACGTCTCGCCGGGGCACAGAGGGAGCACGTCGCGGCGCAGCTTCTCCACGTCGAACATGATGTTGCGCTTGACGGCCTCGCGCACGCGCCCCATGAAGTTGACCTCTTCGACGATGTCGTCGAAGAGCGCCTTGACGGCGAAACACTTCGAGCCCTGCCGCCGCGCAGGGATGTCGGCCTTGACGCGGCGAGTGTGTTTGAGAATTTCGTCCACGCGCTCTGTAATCTGCACGAGGTGCGCCTCGCGGTTGTTCGTCACCTGCGGCAGAACTCCCAGCCGCAGGCAGGCGACCACCAGCCCCGCCAGCAACTCGGGCTTACGCCGCGAGACGACTATCTGCAAGCGCACCTTGCTCGACTCCGCCGCGTACGTGCCGTCGCCGTCCACGTAGCCCGCGAGGAAGTTAAGCAGCCCCGCGCGGTCGAGCGTCAGCACCCATGCGCTCAGGTTGTCGCGTATCCCGGCCAGTTGCGCGGCAGGTGCGCGGCGGAAGCTGATGCGGTCTTCGACGCTGCCGCGAATCTCGCGGCCCCTGAGCGTCGCGACGGTTTCGCGGGCGCGCGTGTAACTGAACGGCGTCCCGAAGCTGCTCTCGAAGGACTGCTCGACGGCCGCGATGAAGTCGGCCTTCGCGGGCGTAGGCTTCTGGACGAAGGTGACTGAGCCCTTAGTCGGCTTAACCCTGACGTGTCCGTCGGAGAGAATCGCGCCGGCCAAGTACGCTAACTCGGGCGTGGTCGTGCCTTCGCCGAGCGGCGGGAGTTGATCAACGACCGTCAGGAAGTCGCCGTCCGCCAGCGCCGCGTCGAGGCGCTTCTTAGTCAGCTTGCGCCGCTCGACGGTGAACACCTTATGATCCGGGGTCAGGCGCAACACGTTACGCTCCGAGTGGCCGGTCTGCGAGACCGCGACGCTGATTACTTCCGAAGGCTTGCGACCGGCGGCGATGACGCTGCGCCACACAGGCCGCAGCTCACGCGTGTCGAACGAAAGGATGCGTAGACGCCCGCCCTCGTCCAGCAGCCTGAAGGCCGCCTCGGCAGTCAGCATCCCCCGGTCAGTCAGGATTTTCGTCTCGCCGGCCACACAGGTCATCCCGCCGCGCGCGGTGACGATGGCCTGCGCGGCGACCATGCCGTGGAAGTCGTCGGGGCTCGTCTCTTGTCTAACCAGCACGACCTTCTCGCCCGCGGCGGCGAGCTCTTCGGCCTCGTCGGGGTCGAAGACGACCTTGCCCTGCGCGGCGCCGGGGCTCGCGGGCAGTCCTTTGGCGACGACCTTCGCGTCGGTGTTCGGGTCTACGGCCGGGTGGAGGAGTTGGTCGAGCTGTTCGGGCGTGACGCGTCGGACGGCGGTCGCTTTATCAATCAAGCCCTCGCGAACCATCTCGACGGCGACGCGGACGGCGGCCGCGCCCGTGCGCTTGCCCGTGCGCGTCTGTAGCATCCAGAGCTTGCCGCGCTCGATGGTGAACTCCACGTCCTGCATGTCCTCGTAGTGCTTTTCGAGCAGTCCCGTAATCTGCTCGAACTGCTCGTAAGCCTTCGGCAGCTCTTCCTGAAGCTGGCTGATGGAGTTCGGCGTGCGTATGCCCGCGACTACGTCCTCGCCCTGCGCGTTGAGGAGGTATTCGCCGTAGAGTTTCTTCTCGCCGGTCGAAGGGTTGCGCGTGAAGGCCACGCCCGTGCCCGACTCCATGCCCATGTTACCGAAGACCATCGCCTGCACGTTGACGGCGGTGCCGAGGTCGTCGGGGATGCGGTTGACGCGGCGGTAGTCGCACGCGCGGCGTCCCATCCACGAGTTAAAGACGGCGGCGATGGCGACTCTCAACTGCTCGTAAGGGTCTTCGGGGATGCCGAGCCCCGACTGGTCGGAGAAGATAATCTGCTTCTGCGCCTTGATGATGTCGCTCAACTGCTCGGGGCTCAGGTCTGTGTCGCGCCCGCCCTCGGTCTGCGCCTTGTAGCGCTCCATCACGCGCTCGAACTTCTCGTGAGCGACGCCCATCACGATCTCGCCGAAGAGCGTGGCGAAGCGGCGGTAGGCGTCGAGCGAGAAGCGCAGGTCGCCGGTCTGCGCGGCCAAGCCCTGCACGGTCTGCTCGTTCAGGCCGAGGTTGAGCACGGTGTCCATCATGCCCGGCATCGAGAAGGGCGCGCCCGAGCGGACGGAGACGAGCAGGGGGTTCTCGGGGTCGCCGAACTTCTTGCCGGTCTTGGCCTCGACGGCGCGCAGGCCCTCGATGACCTGCTCCCACATGCCCTCCGGAAAATTCTTGCCCGAGGTGTAGTAGGCGTTGCATGCCTCGGTCGTGACGATGAAGCCGGGCGGGACGGGCAGGCCCGCGCGCGTCATGTCGGCGAGCCCGGCGCCCTTGCCCCCGAGCAGCGAGCGCGCGCCGCCGTCACCCTCTTCGAAAAGGTAGACCCACTTGTGCGCTTGATTCTGTGACACTGAAGTTATCCTTCCTTCGAGCCTCTGGCAGGAGATGTCTTGGAGCGTGGCGGGCGCGCGCCGCGGCGGCCGTCCGCCCGTCGGGGAGCAACTTTCGTGGCGGAAAGCCTACCGCAAAGCTTTGCGGAGGGCAACGTCGGTTAAGGGCGGTAGACAGTAGACAGTAGACAGTAGTCGGTAGACAGTAGACAGTAGGCTCCGCTCTGCCGGCGCTGACGCTGACGCCGCGACGGTTCATTAAGGGAAAGCTTTTCTACTGACTACCGTCTACCGACTACTGCCCTTCGGGGTGGAGTTTCAGCCACTCGGCCCTCAACATGAAGCTGCCTTCGGCGACGACGCGGTCGCCGACGTTGAGACCTTCGAGGACGGGGAAGCGCCCGGCCGTCTCGGCGCCGAGCCTGACAGGGCGCATGACGTATGTGTTCGGGTCTTCGGTGGCGAGGAAGACGAAGGTGCGGCCCGCGAACGTCTGCACGGCGGAGGCGGGCACAGTGGGCGCGGTCGCTTCGGCCGTCCCCGTCGCGCCGAAGCCGACGTTGACGTACATGCCGAGCTTGAGCGCCTGACCGGGGTTCGCAACTTCGACGCGCACCTGCGCCGTGCGCGTCGAGGCGTCGAGCTGCGGGTCAACGTAGGTGACGCGCCCGCGCCAGAGCCGTCCGGGGTACGCGTCCGAGGTCACGCTCGCGCCGCTGCCGACGCGTATGCGCGCGAGGTCTTTCTCGTAGACCTGCCCGACGACCCAGACCGTCGAGAGGTCTGCGACGCGCAGAATCTCGCGGTTCGCCTCGACGACTTCGCCGGGGTTGGCCGCGCGCGTGATGACGGTGCCGCCCGCGGGCGCCGTCAAGTTCACTTCGGAACTGACCTGCGCCGGAGTGTTCAAGGCGTCAACGCGCTGCGGCGAAAGCCCCAGCAGCAGAAGCCTCTGGCGCTGCGCGGCGACTTCCGACTCGGCCTTCTTCAGCATCGTGACCGACTGCTCGAACTCCTCTCGGCTGGCCGCGCCAATCTCGACCAGCTCGGCCGTGCGGTGGTGGTGCTTGTGGTGCTCCTCAAGCTCTGCGCGCGCAGAGAGGTAGCGCGCCTGCGCCTGCGCCAGCTCGTCGCTGAAGACGACCGCCACCGTCTGCCCGCGCCGTACTGTCTGACCGGCCTCGGCCGAGACGCTCGTCAGGCGTCCGCCGACGAGCGAGACGACCGGCGTCGAGCGGTACGCGTTCGCCTGCACGACGCCCGTCGCCGCCTGCTGCAAGGCTTCCGGCGCGAGCTGTTCGCCGACGGCCTCGACCTTCACGCCTGCGCGCGCGGCCACCTCGGCCGGGACGTTCAGAGTCGCCTCTCCGGGCGCGGCCGTGCTCACGCCGCCCTGCGCGCCGCCCGGCTGGTCGAAGGTGACCGTGCGCGGCGCCGTGACGACGCGGCCCGCGCCGCCGTCGTTCGCGCGCGTCAGCCACCAGAAGAGCAGCGCCGCGGCCGCCGCCGCGAAGAGCGCGACGACGATGACGACCGTGCCGTTGAAACGTCGCGGCCGGCTGACCACGCGCGAACGCTCGACGCGAGTGACTGCTGTCGCTTCGGGCGTGACCTCGACGGTCTTCTCGACGGTCAACTCTTTCTCGGCTTCCGTCTTTTCGGGCTTCTCTTCCATCTTCTATTTCACTTCCCCAACAGCTCCGGCGCGGCCGAGGCGCGCGCGACGCGCACGCGCGCGAGGTACGTTTGCAGAATCGAGTCTACGTAGTCGTTCTCAAGCTCGACGTAGCGCCGCTGCTCTGCGATGTAGTCGAGCAGCGTCTTCGAGCCGAGCTCGTAGGTCTTGCGTATCACGGTCAAATTCTGCCCGGCCTGCCCGCGCACGCCGACGCGGTAGATTTCCGAGGCGCGCGCCGCCGCCTCGTAAGCGGCGTAAGCCGAGGCGACTTCGCGCCGCACGGTCAGCTCAAGGAACTCGCGCCGACGCTTCGACGCTTCCAGCTCGGCCGACGCGGACTCAATCATCCCCAGATTCTTGTCGCGCACGGGCAGTGTGATTGAGACGCCTACACGGACGGAGTTGGACGTGCTCTCGATGGGCATGAGGCGCCCCGTCTCGTCCACGCCGTTGAGCATGAAGCCCGACTTCATGCGCTGGTAGCCGGCGCGCACTTCGGCGTCGGCGCGGCCCGAGGCGCGCGCCTCTTCGATGCGCGCCTCGGCCAGCGCCTCGGCGGCGCGCGCGGCCAGAAGCTCGGGGCGGGAGTCGAGCGCGCGCGAGGTCGCCTCGTCCTGTGCGGGCAGCGGGTCGAGCAGGTCGTCGAAGTCGCCGCGCAGTTTCAGAGGCTCCGAAGGGTCTGCGCCCATCACGTTGCGAAGCTCAAGCAGCGCGACTTCAACCTTGCCGCGCCCGGCCTCGCGCATCGAGCGCAGGCGGTTGACCTCGACGAGCACCTGATTCTGCTCCAACGGCGCCGTCCGGCCTTCCAACACGCGAGCGACGACGAGCCGGTAGCCGCGCCGGCTGTTCGTGAGCAGCTCTTCGGTCACGCCGAGCTTGAGGACTTCCGAGAGCGCTTCGCCGAACTTCGCGCGCACCTCCGCGGCGACTTCGCGCTCGCGCGCGGCAAGGGTCGCTTCCCTCAACTCGACCTCGCGCTCGGCCACGCGCACGCGCGCCGCGCGGCGGCCGCCGAGTTCGAGCGGCAGCATGCCCTCGACCATGATTTGATTGTCGGGCATGTTCAAAGCCTTCGCGCCCGACAGGTCGAGCCGCGGGTTCGGGCGCGTGCCGGCCTGTCTGACCAACGCGCGCGCCGCCTCGACCTCCTTCCGCATCGCCAGCAGCTCGCCGTTCGCGTTGAGCGCGCGCGCCACGGCCTCGTCCGCCGACACGCCGCCCGCCGGGTCGAAGTACTGCGCGACACTCGGCTCGTCGGCGCTCGGCTTTGGGCGGTCGTCGGGCACGTCGGTCGCCGTCTGCGCCCTGACAAAGACAGGGCAGAACAGGGCGAGCGCGACGAGCGCCGCCGTCAGATAACTTCTTGTCTCTTTCATACTACTCACCACTTCGATGACCGCCCCGGCGGAAGCCCGACCGTGAGGGAGGGCGTGTGTCTTTCTCTGCTTGCATTTTGATGGGAGACGTACGCCCTCCCTCACGGTCGGGCTTCCGCCTCTGCCAACGGCAAAGCGCGCTCTTCCCTCTTCAGCTCGCGTTCGCGCAGCCAGTAGAAGATGACGGGCGTGACGACGAGCACGTGCAGAAGGCTCGAAACCATCCCGCCGAGCACGGGCGTCGCCAAGGGCTTCATCACCTCCGAGCCCGCGCTCGTTGACCACATGATGGGCAGGAGTCCCGCGACGACCGTCGAGACCGTCATCACCTTCGGGCGCAGACGCAGCAGCGCGCCCTCCGTCACGGCCTCTTTCAACGCGGCCCTCGTCAGCGTCCCGAGTTCTCTCCTCTTTCGCTCAACCGCCTCTTCCAGATAGATGACCATCACGACGCCCGTCTGCACCGCCGTCCCGAAGAGCGCGATGAAGCCGACCCAGACCGCGACGGAGAAGTTGTAGCCGACGGCCCAGAGCAGGTAGACGCCGCCCGTCAGCGCGAAAGGCACCGCGAGCAGCACGTGCGCCGCCTCGACCGCCGAGCCGTACGTCATGTAGAGCAGCCCGAAGATGATGACGAGCACGACGGGCACGACTAGAGCCAAGCGGTCGCGCGCGCGCTGCTGGTTCTCGTACTGCCCGCTCCACTGCACGTAGTAGCCAGCGGGCATCTGCACCCGTTTTGTTACGGCCTGCTTCGCCTCGTCCACGAAGCCGCCAACGTCCCGGCCGCGCACGTTCAAGAGCACCGTGCCGCGCAGCAGCCCGTTCTCGCTCGAAATCATCGTCGGCCCGACTACGTTGTTGACGGCGGCGAGTTGGCCGAGCGGGACGGTCGCGCCCGAAGGCGTTGTGACGGGCAGTTGCGCGATTGCCTCGGGGCTCTGCCTGAACTCCGGCGCGTAACGTACGCGCACGGGGAAGCGGCGGCGTCCTTCGATGGTGACAGAAAGATTCGTCTCGCCGATGCCGCGTTCGATCACGTCCTGAATCGAGCCCACGTCAATGCCGTAGCGCGCGGCGGCCGTGCGGTTGATGTGTATGTCAATGTAGGGCGAGCCGCCGATCTGCTCGGGGTACACGTCGGCAGCGCCCGGCACTGTGCGGACGACTTCCGCCACGCGGCGCGAGAGGTCTTCGAGTGTCTTCAAATCGTTGCCGAAGACCTTCACGCCGACCTGCGAGCGTATGCCGGTCGAGAGCATGTCTATGCGGTTGATGATGGGCTGCGTCCAGATGTTCGTGACGCCGGGCATGCGAAGCTGCGCGTCGAGTTCCGCGACGATGCGCTCGCGGGTCACGCCTTCGCGCCACTGCTCCCGCGGCTTGAGGTGAACGATGGTCTCCGTCATGTTGACGGGCGAGGGGTCTGTCGAAGTCTCGGCGCGTCCTGCCTTGCCGACGGCCCATTCGACTTCGGGGTACGACTTCAGAATCTCGTCCTGCCTGCTCGTAATCCTCAAAGCCTCGTCAATCGAAATCGCCGGGTCTGTCACCGGCATGAACATCAAATCCCCCTCGTTCAAAGGCGGCATGAACTCCTTGCCGATGCCGGTGGCGAGGAAGACCGCGCCCGCGAAGAGCGCGGCAGCGAGCGCGACCGTCACGAGGCGATGGTTCAAAGCCCACCCGAGCACGGGCCGATACAGCGCGCCGAGGAGGCGCATGACCGGGTTCGACTGCTCTGAGTGAAACTTGCCGCCGAGCAGCACCGTGCAGAGGACGGGGACGAGCGTGACGGCGATGACCGTCGCGCCGACCATCGCGAAGGTCTTGGTGAAGGCGAGCGGGTGGAAGAGTTTTCCCTCCTGCCCCGTGAGCGCGAAGACCGGGATGAAGGCGAGGATGATAATCGCCATCGAGAAGAAGACGGGCCGCCCGACGAGTTTCGTCGAGTCGAGCACCGTCTCGAAGACCCGCCGACGGTCGCGCGGGTCTACGCCGCGCTTCTCTATGAAGCGGAACGCGTTCTCGGTGACGACGATGCCTGCGTCCACCAGAACGCCTATGGCGATGGCTATCCCGGACAAAGACATCAGGTTCGAGCTGATGCCCATGTAGTGCATGAAGAGGAACGAGATGAGCACAGCCAGCGGCAGCGGTATCGTCACGATGAGGATGGAGCGGAAGTGCGCGAGGAAAATGATGTGCGCGAGCGTGACGAGAATCAGCTCTTCTATCAGCGCGCGCTTCAGCGTGTCGGTCGCCCGCTCGATGAGCTGCGTGCGGTCGTAGAAGGGGACGACGCGCACGCCCGCGGGCAGTCCCGGTTCTATCTCCTTGAGACGGCGCTTCACGCCCTCGATCACGTCGAGCGTGTTGACGCCGTAGCGCGCGACGACCACGCCGCCCACGGCCTCGCGCCCGTTCTTGTCGAGCGCGCCCGTGCGGAAGGCTTCGCCCAGTTTCACCGCCGCGACGTTCTTCACATACACCGGCGTGCCGTTCTGCGCGCCGACGACGATGTTCTCCACGTCCGCGACCGACTCAATCAGACCTATCCCGCGCACGACCGCCCACTGCCCCGCCTGCTCGACGACGTTCCCGCCGACGTTCGTGTTCGAGCGCTCGACCGCCTCGACGACCGTCGAGAGCGGCATCCCGTACGCGCGAAGCTTGTTCGGGTCAACGTCCACCTGATACTGCTGCACGTAGCCGCCGACCGAAGCGACCTCGGCCACGCCCGGCACCGAGTTCAACTGGTAGCGCACGAACCAGTCCTGCAAAGTCCGCAGGTCGCGCGCGCTCATCTCGTCGCTCTCAAGCGTGTACCAGAAGATTTGGCCGACGCCGGTCGCGTCCGGCCCGAGCGTCGGCGTGACGCCCTGCGGGAGCTGCGACGCGACGAGGTTCAACCTTTCAAGCACGCGCGTACGCGCCCAGTAAAGCTCGACGCCGTCCTCGAAGATGACGTTGACCATCGAGAAGCTGAAGGCCGACGAGGCGCGCACCACGCGCACGCCCGGTAAGCCTTGCAGGTTCGTCACCAGCGGGTACGTGACCTGATCCTCAACCTCCTGCGGCGAGCGCCCCGGCCAGTCTGTGAAGACGATGACTTGGTTGTCGGACAAATCAGGTATCGCGTCCACAGGCGTCGCCAAAAGCGCCCAGTAGCCCCACGCCGCCAGCCCCAGATACACGGCCACGACGAGCGCGCGGTTTCGCATCGCGATTTCGATGAGCTTTGAAATCATAAGAACGAGTAGACAGTAGTCAGTAGACAGTAGCCAGTAGAAAACCTTGTCTCAGTCGAACCGTGTGCCGGTCAGCGTCAGCGGTCGCAGCGCGGGGCGCCACTGACTACTGACTACTGTCTACTGTCTACTGTGCTGTAACCGGGAACGAGCCTCTGCCCGAACCGGCCGGGCCTTCGTAGGCGACTTGCGCCTGCCACTCGCCGCCCATTTCGAGATTGACCTTGGCGCGGTAGACGCCGGGCGTCGAGGTGGTCGTGAGCGTGGCCGCGTCGTTCATCGCCGCCATCGTGCCCATCGCGGGCATGTGGAAGTTGAGCGAGGCCGAGCCCACGTCCACGGTCTTGCCCGAGGCGTCCTTGAAGGTGACGGTGAGTTCCTGTTCGCCGTGGCGCATGACGCCGTCGGCGCTGGCGAGCGTGACGGTCATCTGGCCGGCCGTGCCGCTCTTAATCTCTTTCGCCCCGGCGGCGTCGCCCGAGCCGCAGGCCGCGGCGGCGAGCAACGCGGCGAGCACGCAGACTGTCGCGATTATCCTTTTCAACTGAGTGACCTCCCTGCTGATATCCGTCCGGCGAACGTGCCGCGCGCGGCCTCGGACAAAGGCCGTCGGGCGACGCACTTCACCGGCTACTCTGTGTTCGATTGAAAGCGGAAAGGCCGCGTGCGTCTGGCGCGCGCCGCGGTTCACGGTCTCGCGCCAGAGCGCACGGCGAGACGCGACGCCGGGGAGGCGTGCGGACACACTACGGCCCGAGGGGTGTCTAAATCAGGAACGCCGCGTGGCGCACGTATGCGGGCGGCGAGTGCGAAGGCTTGAAGGGCGGGGCGTACGCGCGCGGCTGCGCGGCGACGACCACGGCCGGCGACTGTTCGGCGGAGGGGCGCGGCGTGTCGGCCGCGCCGGGCGAAGGCTGGAAGGCGAAGCTCGTGTTCGCGGGCGCGGGCTGCGGGACTCGCTCCACGCAGCAGAGCCGCGCGGGCGCGACACTCGTCGAGCGGCGCTTCTGACGCGCCGTCTTGCAGCAGGAGTGCGTGCGATTCATCAGAGGGCACTCCGACCGCGCGCCGCTTTGCGCGAAGGCGCCCGCGCCCAGCGTTGTGCAGAGCAGCACGACCGCCAGCAGCAGTCGCGTCGTCGCGCGTGTGAAGTTCCTCGGAAGCATCGCCGCCGAAAGATTACTCCGCGCCGGCCGAGGAGGCAAGCCCCTTCAAAACTTGTCGAGCAGGATGAGGATGCCGATGGCGATGAAGCCGAGCGCCGCGACGCGCCTGATCCATTCGAGCGGCAGGTAGTGGCCGAGCGTCCCGCCGACGGCGACGCCCAGAGCCGAGACGCACGTGAGCGCCAGCGCGGCCGAGATGAAGACCGTCAAGGGCTTCTTCGTCTCGGCCGCCATCGTCATCGCCGCGAGCTGCGTCTTGTCGCCCATCTCGGCCAAGAAAATCGTCACGAACGTCGTCGTAAACACACGCCAGTCCATCAGTGCTTCACCCCACCTGCAAGTTTTATTATTTGCCGCCGAGTCTAACACAGAAGCGGAAGCCCGACCGCGAGGGAGGGCGTCAGTCTTCCGCCAGATGAAAGCGAAGGAGGATGAGATTCGGCGTGAATCTCATCCTCCTTTTTGTCGTAGCCCTGACGCCCTCCCTCGCGGTCGGGCTTCCGCTGTTCTACTTCGTGTTGATGTCGAGAATCGCGGCGACGCCCCGCGCGAGTTCGGCGCGCGTGAGCGAGCCCGCGGGGTTGAACTGCGCGCCGGGCGCCGTAATCAATCCCTTCTCAACCGCCAGCGCCACGTAGCCGCGCAGCTCCCACGGTATCGAGGCCGCGTCGGTGTACGAGAGCAGCGCGCCAGCGCGCGAGTCCGCGTCGGCTCCGAGCCCTGCGGCGCGGACGAGGACGACGGCCGCGGTGAGTCGCGTCGCGCGGTCGTCGGGGCGGAACGAGCCGCCGCGCGGCGCGTCGTAGAAGAGCGTGCGCGCGCCCTCGGCGAAGTTCATCGTCGGCGTGTCATTCACGTCGAGGAACGAGGGCGTGTTCGGCACGTACTGCGGCACGCGCGCGCCGACGATCATCGCCTCGGCCAACTCGGCGCGCGTCACCGCCGCCGCGGGGCGGAACAGCCCGTCGGCGTCGGGCCACATCGCCAGCGCGCGCAGAGCGTTCCTGATGTTACTCACCGTCGAGGCGTCGAGCCCCGCGAGGTCTGCGACGGGCGCGAACTCGACGTGCGCCGTCTCGAAGACGCCCGTGAAGTCCTGCGGCGTGGCGACGGCCGAGAGCGTGTGCGTCACGCGCGCGCGCCAAGTGCCCGCGCCGGGGATGTCCTTCACCGTGCGCTCGCGCTTGCCTATCAGGCCGGGCACGTTCAACTGGTTCGACTCGCCCGCGTTGTTGCCGGCGCCGTCGTATGTGTAGAGCGCGAGGTCGTTCGCCGTCGTGAAAGGCCCCCACGCCACGTCGGTCGAGGCGAAGACGGCGTTGGCCGGAACTGTCAGCCACGCGTCGGCCGCGCCGCCCGGGTAGACAGTGCCCTTGAAGACCTGCGCAGGGTCTTTGACGAAGCGCACCTGATTGCGGTTCATCACGGCGCGGAAGAGGCCGATCTGTCTGTCAGGAAAAGCAGACTCCAAAGCGGCCGCGTGCGTGTTGAGCGCGCCCGCGCCGACCTCGTGCTGGTAGTAGGGCGGGAGCGGCGTCGCCGTGCGCTGTAGTATGTCGCGCACCTTCGCGGGCGTCAGGCTAGGGTCGGCTTCGAGCATCAGCGCGATGGTGCCCGCGACTTCGGGCGCGCTGAAAGACGTGCCCGAGCAGGTCGTGTAGTACTGAAGCTCGGAGGCGGAGAGCCCTTGCAGGTCTGTCTTGAGCGCGGCCGTCCCCGTCACGTTCGTGCCGGAGGCTCGAAGGCTGACGACGTTCGTGCCGGGCGCGGCGAGCGTCGGGCGGAAGTTGCGGCTGCCGAACTCGCCGCGCGAAGAGTAGTCGGCCAGCCGCCCGCGCTCGTCCAGAGCGCCGACCGAGATGACCCACGGCGCCGCGGCGTAAGGGTTGAGCGTGCCCATGCCGGGGCCGGCGTTGCCGGCCGAGAAGACGACGTTGACGCCCGACACGTAGAGCATGCGCGTGGCGACGTTGACCGGGTCGTTCTCGTTGTAAGGGATGTCGGCCGAGAAGCTACAGTTGACGACGCGCACGCCCAGCTCGGGGTGCGAGAGCAGGTAGTCGAAGCCGGCGAGCACGTTGAAGAGCGAGTAGTCGCCCGCCGAGAGGCCGACGAGCTTGGCCTTCGGCGCGTAGCCCGTGTACTTGCCCGAGGCGCTCGCGCCGCTGCCCGCGATGATGCCGCCGACGAAGGTGCCGTGGCCGCTCGCCGTGTCTGTGTCCGTCAAAGACTCGACGTTCGTCGGCGCGACGAAGTCAACGAGGTTCGCGCCCTGCAAGTCCGCGAGCTTGACGTTTCGGACGACGCGGCCGGCGATGTCCGGGTGATTGCCGTCGAGCCCCGTGTCGAGTACGGCGACGGTGACGCCGCTGCCTTGCAGAGAGGCCGGGCCGCGCTGGCGTTGGAGGTCTGCGTCCTGACGCACGCGGAGGAGTCCGGTCTGCGTGCGGCTGTTGTCGGCGTTCCACTTGAGCGTGCGGTTCTGCGCGATGTAGCGGACGCTCGGGAACTTGCTCAGCTTCTCTATCTGGCAGCGCGTGGCGGAGATGACGACCGCGGGCAGCGTCCGAAAGCGCGTGCCGCCGCGGACGCCGATGGCCTTGAGCGCTTCGATGTCGTCGTCTGTGACGGGGCCGTGGTAGACGACGGCCGCGTTGATAGAGCTGTCGTCGGTCGCGCGGTCGAGCAGGAGCGCGAGTTCGGGGTCAACGCCCGAAAGGCCGGTGTCGTCGCCGAAGACGCCCGTGGCGGTGAACAGCGCGTCGCCCGCCAGCGGGAGGCCCAGCGGATCAACCATCGTCAGCCCGTCGGCCGCGAGCATCGTCAAACCGTCGGCGCCCGTCATCGTCAGGCCGTCAACGCCCTGCATCACGACGTTGTCGGCGCCCGTCATCGTGAGCCCGTCGGCGCCCGTCATCGTCAGGCCGTTGACGGGCGCGTAGAAGATCGTCCCGTCCGTCTTCGTCGCCACGACCTGCGACGCGGAGTTGACGTGGGCGCTGTCGGCGCCCGTCATCGTGAGCCCGTCGGCGCCGGTCATCGTCAGGCCGTTGACGTTGTCGTCGTAGCGGACGCCGTCCGCGCCCGTCATCGTGAGCCCGTCGGCGCCCGTCATCGTCAGCCCTTGAGGCTGCCGGAAGGTGACGGAAGAGACCTGCCAAGTCGTGCCGTCGGCTCCGGTCATGGTCAGGCCGTCGGCGCCCGTCATGGTCAACCCGTCGGCTCCGGTCATGGTCAGGCCGTCGGCGTGCGTGGCGGTGTAGCTGTTCGCGCCTGTGTAGGTGACGCCGTCAACGGTGGCGACGGTGTTGCCGTCGGCGCCCGTCATCGTCAGGCCGTCGGCCGTGGTGTTGAAGATGCCGTTGACTTGGAAGGTGAGAAGGTTGTCGGCGCCGGTCATCGTCAGGCCGGAGACGTTGTCGTAGTAGATGCCGTCGGCGCCGGTCATCGTCAGCCCTTGCGTGCCGACGATGCGTACGCCCGCGCTCACAGGAACGGCGGACAGAAGGATGACGAGTGCCAGCGCGGTCGCCCGGCGCATGCGGACAGCGGTGCGGAGGTGAAACATCTCTGGGGCTTGCTTTGGGCTCTGATTGCTTCCGGCTCGCGTCGCGGGGCGAGACCCGCGTCGGGAGCAGGCGTCTGCGAGGTTTGCGCGCCGAAAATTGGCTTTAGTTTTGTACATCGGGACGCGACTTCTTTTGTTACGGATTTCTTGTAAAACGCTAATTCCTTCGTTGCGGCTACTTGAGCAGTTCCCTGTAGACCCTCTGCGTCTCGGCCGCAGGCTCGACGCCGAGCTCTTTGCGCAGGAGCTTGCGCAGCGTCTCGTACTGCTCGCGGACGGCGACGCGGTTCCCCTGCGCGGCGTGCGCGCGCATCAGGTGGCAGTGAACGTCCTCGCGGAAGGGGTCTTCGCGCAAAATTCTTTGCGAGAGCGTGAGGGCGCGCGCCCAGTCTTCGGCCTTCTGCGCGGTCTGGGCGAGGATTTCGAGAATGCGGAGGTACTGTTCCCGACAATAAGAGCGCTGCTCCTCGACCCACTCGTCGTAAGAGCCCTGCATGAACTCGCCGCGGTAGAGCGCGGCGGCCTCTTCGTAAGACTTGACGAAGCTGTCGGTGTCGCGCGCGCGGCGTGCGGCGTCGCCTTCGGCGACGAGACGGTCGAAGTCCTCCGTGTCAATGCGGCAGGAGAACTCGGGGTTCAGTTGATAGTCGCCGTCGCGGTAGAGCAGGAAGTTCTGCTTCAAAGGCTGGTTGCTGTTGAGCGCCTTGCGTATGTGCGAGATGGTCGGGTGGAAATTCTTCTCGACCGAGCCGAAGTCCGACTCGCCCCAGAAGGTGTCAATGATCGTGTCCTTCGAGACGCGTCGGTGTCGGCGCGAGGCGATGAAGCAGAGGATGTCGCGCGCGCGCCGCGTCACCCAAGCGTCGGCCGCTAGCGGGCGCGCGGGGTCGCGGAAGATTTCGACCGCGCCGAGCATGTTGATGGTTAAGTCCGCGGCCGGGCCTGTCTGGACGACGACGGCCGGGCGCTCTGCCGTTGAGGCGGCCTTCGCTTCGGCCGCGCGCGCGGGCAGTTGTTCGCGAAGGTCTTTCGGGAGAAGCTCGGCGGC
This sequence comes from Pyrinomonadaceae bacterium, assembly GCA_035248785.1. Classification (GTDB taxonomy): domain Bacteria; phylum Acidobacteriota; class Blastocatellia; order Pyrinomonadales; family Pyrinomonadaceae; genus QHXN01. Next base: position 131,017 of record DATFHD010000110.1, read on the forward strand.
CTCCTGCGCGGAGAAGACCTGCGGGAACTGCGCGACGGCGCGCTGTAGCCAGTACTCGTAGTCGTAGCGCGCGGCGAGGTCGAGCGCGCGCCGGAGGTGTTCGAGCGTCTCAACGTCTCGGCCCGCGGCGTGCTCGCAGACGGCCAGAAGCATCGCCGCCTGCGCCTCGTTGTAGTAGAGCCCGAGCGAGCGGAAGAATTTGACGGCCGGCTGCAATTCTTCGCGCGCCTCTTCGGTCTTCCCCTGCGTCACGTCAACGAGCGCGCGCGCGAGGACGGTGCGCTGGCGCAGCATCTCGTCCTTCGCGCGCGCCTCAATCAGACGGTCGAGCAGCGCGCGCGCCTCGGTGAAGTCACCCAGACGCAGCGCCAACAGGCCGCGTTCCTCAAGAAGTTCAGTACGTGTGATCTCGACGCCGGCCTCGTCGTAGGCGCGCGCGGCGCGCTCGTAGAACTCGACGGCGCGCTGTAGCTCGCTCCGCTCGCGGTAGAGGTTGCCGTAGTACTCGAAAATCTCGCCGCGCAGCGCGGCCATGTTGAAGAGCTGGCAGATTTCGAGCGCGCGGTCGAGGTGTCGTTCGCACGACTCGAAGTCGCCCATGTGCCAGTGGCAGCGCGCGATGTTGAGGTGCGCGATTGATTCCTGCGGCACGGGCGGCGCGCCGGCCGACTCGTCGCGCAGCATGCGGCGCAGCCAACGCAGAGCCTCGCCGAAGTCGCCGCGAATCCCCGCGGGCGTGCCGAGGTTGTGCGCGATGAGCCGCGCGTAGTAGCGGTCGCCGCGCTCCTCGGCCGATTGAAGCGCGACGCGGAACTCGCGCTCGGCCTCAGTCCATTGACCAAGCCCGACCAGACACAGCCCGCGCGTGTTGCCGCACTTGGTGCGGACGACCGAGCGCTCGTCGGTCAACTCCGCGGCGCGGTCGAGGTAGCTGAAGGCCGTCTCGCAGTCGCCGCGTCGGCGCGCGATGGTGGCGAGCGAGTGGAACGCTTCGGCCTCGCCCTCGGCGTCCCCCTGCTCGTGTAGCAAAGCAGCCGCGCGGTTGAAGAGCGACTGCGCGAGATCGTACTCGTCGCGCAGCCGCGCGACCTCCGCGCGGTGCGCGAGCGCGCGTGGGTGCGCCTCCAAAGCCTGACCGGGGAGCGCGTCGGCGAAGGAGGCGAGCGAGGATAGCGCGCCCGCGGTGATCCACGCGCCGCCGCGCTCCGCGATGGTGCGCGCGGCACGTTTGAAGTCTTCTGCCGCCAAGAGGTGGTGCATGGCCTGCTCCCACTGCTCGCGCTCCAAGAAGAAGTCGGCGAGGCGCGCGTGCTCGGCGGCGACGGCGGCGCGGCCCTGCTCGGCGCGGAAGCGGCGTTGGAGGAAGCCGCGGAAGAGCGGGTGCAGGCGAAACTCTTCGCCGCGCCCGTCCGAGGCGAGCGAGATGAAGACGTTGCGGCGGACGAGCGTGTTCAGGACGGAGGACGACTGCGGGTAGAGGCGGTTGCAAGCCTCGGGCTCGACGCGTTCGAGTAAAGAGACGCGCAGGAGCAGTTGTTGCACCTCCTCCGACTCGTCGGCGAAGACCTCTTCGGCGAAGTAGTCGAAGATGTCGCGCTCGCTCTGGCGAAGTATCTCGACGAGGTCGGGCGGCGCGACCGCTTCCGCGCCGCTGCGCGCGAGCGCCTGACGCTGCGCGACCTGCCGGACGAGTTGCAGCGCGGTAATCCAGCCGTGCGTGCGCTCGCGGTACTCTGACAGTTGCTCGGGCGTCAGCTCCAAGTCGAAGACGTTGCGGAAAAGCTCCTGCGTCTCACCGTCGGTGAAGAGGAGTTCCTGCCGGTCTATGACGGCGAGGTTGGCCTGCGTGCGCATGCGCGCGAGCGCGAGCGGCGGCATGTCGCGCGAGATGATGACGACGTGTATGAGGTCGGGCAGGTATGCGAGCAGGCGGTCTACGACTTTATGAACAGGCGTCTCGACGCCCAGATGATGGTAGTCGTCGAGGACGAGTATGAACTGCTGCTCGACGCGGTCGAGCACTTCGTTGAGGAGCACGTCCACGGCGCGCTCGGGCGCCTGCGCGAGTTCTTTGGACGCCTCCTGCATGTAGGACATCGTGGCGTCGCCGAAGCCGGGGACGATCTGCTTGATGCCGTGCGTGACGTAGCCGAGGAAGACGAGCGGGTCTGAGTCGGCGTGGTCGAGCTGATACCAGACGAACGGGTGCGCGCCCGTGCGTATGAAGTCGGCGACGAGTGTCGTCTTGCCCGAGCCGGCGGGCGCGGTGACGAGCGTGACGGCGTGCGCGAGGTTCTGCTGCAAGCGCTCGACGAGGCGCGGGCGCGGCAGGAGCGAAGGCGCCGGCCGCGGCGGCAGGAGCTTGGTGCGCAGGAAGAAGGTCGGGAGCTGCGGCACGGCCGCGGCGGGCGGCTGCGTGTCGTGGATGCTCCCTCCCTGTCGGTTCGGCAAGTTGGACATCGCTTCGAAGCTTCCGTGGCGCGCGGGCGCGCGCCGGGGGTTTTCGTACGCTTGCGTGCGAGCGTGTTTGCGAACTGTTCAGCCGGGCGTGTGCCGAGAAGTATAACTCACTTCGCGCGTCAGACCCTCCCCGCGGACTTGCGCGGGGTCGTGACGAGGCGCAGGGAGAGGCGGTCCGTGTGGCGCGCGGCGCGCGAGGTCGCGGCGCGGTCGGCGTCGGGCGTCGCGCCTTCGGAGCGTGCGCGCGCGTCAAGCCGTCGCGCGAGCCCGCGCGTCTCGCCGAGCGCGGCCTCTGCGCGCTCGGGCGAGAGCCCGTAGGTGGCGTAGAGCCTGCGCGACTCTTCCGGCGTGAAGGCCAGCATCTCCTCGTCGAGCACGCAGAGCGTCTGCTTCGAGCGCATGCGCCAGAGCGGCGCGGGCGGCAGGCTCCGCCCGAGGAGCATGACGTGCACCTCGGGCGGCAGCAGCGGGAGCAGCCTTCGGAAGAAGGGCGCCATCCACTCTGCGTCGTAAATCAGATGCAGGTCGTCTATGACGAGCAGGACGGGCTCGGACGTTTCCAGAAGCTCGTAGACGATGTGCTCGACGGCGAGCGGCACGTCCCAAGTCCCCGCCACGCGCCCGAGCCTTTCGAGCGTCTGCGCGCCGAAGCCGGGCCGCGCCGCGGCGATGCTGGCGCAGAGGTGGCGCAGGAAGATGGGAAGCTCGGCGTCGGGCGCGTCGAGCTTGTACCAAGCGACGCGGCGCCCCGAGCGGCGTGCGAAGTCGGTGGCGAGCATCGTCTTACCCGTCCCGGCGCGCGCGTGGATGATGGTCGAGTTGCAGCCCTCCAAGCTCTCGCGGAGCGTGTCGAGCAGGCGCTCGCGTGAGACGCGCGGCAGCTCGGCGGGAGGCGTAATCTTTTCGGGGATAACCTGCACCATTTGTGTCCCTCTGAGTTCTCTGTGTGAGGCGTTCACTGCGTTCACTCCGGGGCCGAAAGTTTCCTACGTTTCCGACTCAAGGGGCCGGGGGAGCCCCAATCCTAAAACCGCGGGAAATGTACGCCGAGGGACTTGAGGAATTCTTGAGCCGTGCGGCGGGGACGCCGGACGGAGGCTAAAACGCCGTTTTCCGGGGATTTTGAGGGATTTACCGCCCCGCGCAGTCGAGCGCGACCGCTGCCGAGCCGTCGGAACGACCGTTCGAACGGTTCCGCAGCCCGTTCGAACGGTTCGAACGCCCGTTCGGGCCGCTCGAACGACTGTTCGGACGGTTCGAACGCCCGTTCGGGCCGTCCGTACGAGCTGACGGACGGCTCTGCACGGCTGTACGACCCGTCTGCACGCCTGTACGGGCCGTCTGCACGGCCGTACGACGGCTCTGCATGGCTGTACGGAGCGTCTGCATGGTCGTACGGAGCGTCTGCATGACCGTACGGAGCGTCTGCACGGCTGTACGGGCTGTCCGTACGGCTGTACGGAGCGTCTGTACGGGGCGGGTAAGGTCAGTACCGCCTGCGGTAGCGGGCGGGTCGGTCTGACGCCTCGGGGGCCGTCCGGAGCATCACACACCCGCCCGCTACCGCAGGCGGTACTGACCGCTATTGCGGGCGCGCAAAATTATCTACACGCGCGCGCGGCGTTCTGATAGAGTTCGCTTTCGTCTCACGCGAATCGGGCGCCGCAGGAGGTTCCCGCAATGGCTCACGAAGTTTTCATCAGCTACGCGGTCGAAGACGTGCAGGTCGCCGAGAAGGTCTGCCGGGCGCTGGAAGAGCAGTCCGTCCGGTGCTGGATGGCGCCGCGCGACGTGCCCTTCGGCGCCGACTACGAGGACGCCATCGTGGACGCCATTTCGACGAGCCCGCTCCTCGTCCTCGTCCTCTCGGAGTACTCGAACGCGTCGCCGCACGTCAAACGCGAGATTCAGAACGCCTGCGCCGAGGGCTCGCCGACGCGCATCCTCCCGCTCCGCATCAGCGAAGTCCCCTACAGCAAGGCGCTGCGCTACTACCTCGGCTCGGCCCAGTGGCTCGACGCCTCGGAGCCGCCGCTCGAAGCACACCTCCCGCGCCTCGTCGAGAAGGTGCGCGCGCAACTGCCGCAGCCGTCCCCGACCGCGGACGCCACGCCCCGCGAGCAAACTCCCGGGCCCGTGAGGCTAGAGCCGGCCGAGGTGGAAGAGTTGCGCGCGCGCACAGCCGAAATCCGGGAGTCGTTGAAAGCCGAGCGCAGGACGCCGCCCGACCGGACGGAGGCCGGCGGCCCGGACTTCGTCGTTACTCACTGGTTGGCGGGTGGGGGGAGAAGCAAGCGTGGGTTATGGATCGCTGCGGGCGTCGGGGCGTTGCTGCTGGTCGCGGTCGTCGTGTTCGCCATCAGCTCGCTTTCGACGGGCGGCGGCGTCAACAACGTCAACAACGTCTCCACGCCCGTCAACGCCAACAACAACGCGGCCGCGAGCCCGACCGCCGTCAACACGAATCACGCCGCGAACGCGAACCAGACTCCCGCCCCGAACACGAACGGGAACGTGACCGCCGCCTCCAACCAGAACCGCAGCCCAAACCTGAACCTCAGACCCGGCGGCAGACTCGTCAACGCGAACCGGGAGTTGAGGGGTGACGTGATTCGGAGTCTGAACACGAGCCCCTCAATGCCCGCGCATCCCACACCGACGCCCACTCCTCGTTAGCGCTTCTCCACCTTCATCCGGACGCCGTCTTTCGGGCGGAGGGAGACCGCCGGGAAGGGTTCGACCGCGCGGCCGTGGACGAGGCGGAGGCGGAAGCGGCGGGCGATGGTGGCGAGGACGAGGACGGCCTCCATCGTGGCGAAGTAGTTGCCGATGCAGAGGCGCGGGCCGCCGCCGAAGGGGAAGTAGGCGTAACGGGGGATGCGTGAGATTTCTTCCTCGCCCCAGCGCTCGGGGCGGAAGGCCAGAGGGTCTTTGAACCAGCGCGGGTCGCGTTGGACGACCCACTGGTAGGCGATGACCTGCGTCCCCTTCTGTACGCGGAAGCCGCCGACCTCGCACTCGCGCACGGCCTCGCGCCCCGTGGCCCACGCGGGCGGGTAGAGCCGCATCGCCTCCCTGACGACCCAGTCGGCGTAGCGCAGGCGCGGCAGGTCTGCGAGCGAGGGCGCGCGCCCGCCCGCGAGCACCTCGTCGAGTTCCGCGTGCAGCGCCGCCTCGGCCTCCGGGTTCTGCGCGAGCAGCACCCACGCCCACGTGAGCGCGACCGCCGTCGTCTCGTGCCCGGCGAGGAAGATGGTCATCAGCTCGTCGCGCAACTGCTGGTCGGTCATCTGCGAGCCGTCCTCGTCCTGCGCGCGCAGGAGCATCGAGAGCAGGTCGCCCGTGTCAACGCCGGAGGCGCGGCGCTCTTCGATGAGGCGGTAGACGAAGCGGTCAATGCGTCGCACGTCGCGGTTGAAGCGGAGGTGTCCGGGCGTGGGCAGGCGGTTGTCGAGAATCCACTTGAGCGTCGTCTGCGAGCCGAAGGGGCGGACGATGCGGCCGAGCGCCTCGGCGATCTCGCCCGAGTCGTCCGCCACGTCGGTCGAGAAGAGCGTCTGCGCGACGACGCGCTGCGTGAGCAGAAGCATCTCCTCGTGCGCGTCGAGCACGCGCCCCTCACCCCAAGCATCGAGCATCCCCTCCGCGAAGCCGACCATCGTCCGCGCGTAGGCTTCGACGCGGTCGCGGTGGAAGGCCGGCTGGGCGAGTCGCCGCTGGCGGCGCCAGAAGTCGCCCTCGCTCGACACCAGCCCGTTGCCGGCGATGCGCCGGAAGAAGGGCGAGCGCATCGTCGCGGCCTTGATGAAATTCTTGCTCCCCGACGCGAGCACATACTCGATGTGGTCGGGGTGGTAGAGGAAGAGGGCGGGGACGTTGAGGAAGCGCGTCGGCACCACGTCGCCGAACTCGCGCGCGCAGCGCTCGATGAAGGCGAGGGCGCCGCTGTTGAACTCGCGCATGTTGCCAAGTACGCGCCCGCCGCGCGGGCCCCGGGGGACGGCTGCTGCGACCATAAAAGACCTCAAGTAGCCAGTAGACAGTAGTCAGTAGCCAGTAGAAATACCTTCGTCGGCGAACCGCCCGAATCTCATCCTCAACTTCCGCGGCGCGGGGCGCTACTGACTACTGACTACTGGCTACTGTCTACTGTATTTCAATGAATCCCTCGCCCATGAAGTGACATTGGCCGCCGACGCGGACGGCCGAGATGTCTTCGCCGGTCTTTTCAATCGTGATGTGGATGAAGCTCGGGCGGCCCATCTCGATTCCCTGCTCGCTGACGACGGTGGCGCCGGCCTGCGCGAGTCCGTACTTGACGAGGTAGCAGCCGAGCGGGCCGCTTGCGCCGCCGGTAGCGGGGTCTTCGGTGATGCCGAGGCCGGGCGCGAACATGCGGCTGTGGACGGCCGAGCCCTCTTGCTCGACTTCGCGCGTGAAGACGAAGACCTCGGGCGGGACACCGATGCTCTCGGCGACGCGCTCCATCAGGTCTGCCCGGGGCCGGGCGCGGCGCGCGGCGTCGAGCGTGCGCAGAGGCACGTAGATGAAGGGCACGCCGCACGAGACGACTTCCATCGGCAGATTATCGTCAACGTCCTCGGCGTTAAGTGAAAGCATCTCGGCCGCGGCGCGGCGGTCTTTCAACTCCGGCCCGAACTTCGGGAGCGGCTGCGTCATCTCCGCGAACGAAGGCTCGCCGTCTTTAAACTCGACGCGCACCGGAATCGGGCCCACGCCCTCTTCGAGCGTGATGTTCGTCTCCGCCTCGCCGCGCCGTATCAGGTGCTCGCGCGCGAGGACGAAGGTCGTGCCGATTGTCGGGTGCCCGGCCATCGGCAGCTCGCTCCCGGGCGTGAAGATGCGCACGCGCCAGTCGTGCCGCGGGTCGTCGGGCGGGAGGACGAAGGTCGTCTCCGAAAGGTTGAGCTCCTTGGCGACGGCCTGCATCGTCTCGGTCGAGAGGCCGCGGCCGTTCGTGCAGACGGCCAGAGGGTTCCCGCCGAACGCGCGGTCTGTGAACACGTCAACTAGGTGGTAGTGAAGTCTTCTCATCTGTCCTCTGATTGTTTAGTGCCGAGGACTGAGTGAGAAGAGGCGTCTTGTCTTCCACTCAGTCCTCAGTGCTCAGTACTAATCCGAGTCGAGCGCGCGCGCGAAGTCCGTAATCAGGTCGCGCTCGTCCTCGACGCCGACGGAGATGCGTACGAGGCTGTCGCTCAGGCCCTTCGCGCGGAGCTGTTCCGCAGTCATGTAGCCGCGCCACATCGCGGCCGGGTGGACGATGAGCGTCTCGGTGCCGCCGAGGCTGGCGGCATTGGTGGCGAGGCGCAGACGCGAGATGAAGCGCTCGGCCGCCTCGAAGCCGCCGCGCAGCTCGGCCGAGAGCATCCCCGTAAACCCCGACATCTGCGCGCGCGCGAGCGCGTGCTGCGGGTGCGTCTCAAGCCCGGGGTAGTTGACGCGCGCGACCTCGGGCCGCGTTTCGAGGAAGCGCGCCAGCGCCAGCGCGTTCGAGTTGTGCCGCTCGACGCGAAGGCCGAGCGTGCGCAGCCCGCGCAGCAGAAGCCAGCCGTCGAAGGGCGAAAGTATCGAGCCCGCGAGCAGCGAGAAGTGCCACGCGCGTTCTATGAACTCGCGTGACGAGACGATGACGCCGGCCGTCAGGTCGGAGTGGCCGCCGAGATATTTGGTAGCGCTGTGGACGACCGCGTCGAAGCCGAACTCAAGCGGGCGCTGGTTGACGGGCGTGGCGAAGGTGTTGTCAACAATCGTCGTCGCGCCGCGCGCGCGCGCCAGTTCGGCCACGGCGCGCAGGTCTGTGACCTGCATCAGCGGGTTCGTCGGCGACTCTGCGTAGACGACGCGCGTGTTAGGGCGCATCGCCTCGGCGAACTCTTCGGTGCGCGTCTGGTCAACGAGCGTGACCTCGACGCCGAAGTGCGCGGGCAGGTCTTCGAAGAGCGTCATCGCGCCCGCGTAGTGGTTCGTCTGCGCGACGACGTGGTCGCCCGCGCGCAAGACGGACATGAGCGCGGTGAAGATGGCGCCCATGCCCGAGGAGGTCAAAAGCGCCGCCTCGCCGCCTTCGAGCGCCACGAGCGTGGCCTCGACCTCTTTGTGCGTCGGGTTGCCGTAGCGCGTGTAGAACTCCGCGGGGCGCACGGCCGAGGCGATCTCTGCGAAGTGCTCGGACGAGTCGGCCGAGAAGGTCGTCGTCTGCCAGATAGGCGGCGTGACGGCGCGCGTGCGGTTCTCCGCCTTGCCCGCGTGTACGGCGCGCGTCTGCACGCCCTCGCCCCGAAGCTCGTCGCTCTCCATAACCCTTCGCGTCCTTTCGGTTCAGAGTTCCTCCCGCGGCGGCCGCCCGGCCAGAACGAGATGATAGCGCGTGTGCGGCCCGCGGCGCACCGTCAAAGAAAGAAGGCGACCCCGGCGGGCCGCCTCCTAAATCTGAGCGATAAATGTTTGGAGTGTGTGCGTCACATGACGTATACGCCGTTCGGCGCCGCCGGGTTCTACTCGGCGGGGCTGAAGCAGGTCTCGCCGCCGTCCTTCGAGACGGTGCAGAGCTTCCTCTGCCCGTAGGAGTTTTTGAAGTTGACAGTCAGCGTCTCGGTCTCGGCGGGCAGCGTCTTGGTGTAGTTGTTGGCGCGGTCGCAGGAGAAGTCGCGCGTGGTGGTGGCGGGCGCCCAAGCGATGGTCAGCTTGTCGCCGGACAGGCGCGCGCGCCCCTTCTTCGACATGAAGACCTGCTGGCTACAGCCGCCCGCCATGACGTTCATGATGCCGGTGTACTCGACCGCGCCGCCCGGCGCGAACTGGTATGTGAAGCGCGAGCCGTTGCCGCCGACGTAGCCGCCGCCCTGATTCCAAGTCGTGCTCCCCGTGCGCGCCCAGACCCACTTGCCCACGAGCGCCGAGATGTCGCCGACGCCCACGCCGGACGCTTCGCCGCCCGCGCCTTCGACATCCGAACCCGCCGCGGCCGCCTCCGTCTGACTCGACCCGCCGCGCGCGTCGTAGATACCGAGGAGGAGCTTCGCCGTCTCGTCTCCGGGCGTCTCCCTCAGATGCTTGACGAAGTCTGCGGCGAAAGTCTCGCGCACTTCGCGTCGGCGCGACTCGTCGAGCGCCTCGACCTTCGCGCCCATCGCAAGCAGGTCGTCAATGCCTTTGCGCGAGGCGGCCGGGTCGCGGCGGAAGTCTGCCTCGGTCAGCGTCTGGAACTTCTCGCGCTGCGCGGCGTTGAACTTCGCGTCCAGAGCCCACTCGTAAAACTTAACCATCCCGTCAACGTCCGACTGACGGAGCTGCTGCTTGCCTTCAACTAAAACCCTGTCGCCGGCCGTCTGCGCCGCGACGCCCGCGGGCACCGACAGTAGACAAACGCACAACGCCAGCAGGAAAGATTGCCAAATTCTATTCGTCACTATTTTAATCCCCATTGAAAGTTTGCGCCGAGTAAGGCCGGCTCTCCTTTTAACGCGTAACGCGACGCTAAAAGGTATCAGGCCGCGTCACAGACACGCCGGGGACGCGAGAACTTTTCAACTCGCGTCCCCGGCGTCTTCAACTGCCTACTGCCATCTGCCTGCTGCTTACTAATCCTCGGGCAGCGTCCACGTCTGGCCGATTTCGGTCAGCGCGACGCGCCAGCGCTCGCGGCCGGCGGCGGCGAGCAGTCTCTTGCGCGGCTCGTCCGAAGGCTCGCGGCTGAGGCGGAAGGTCGAGTGGTGCATCGGCAGGATGTACTCGGCGCCCATCTCGCGCGCCATCTGCCAAGACTGCTCCGGGTTGGCGTGGACGTAGACGTAAGGGTCGTATGCGCCGATGGGCAGCGCGGCGAGCGCGATGCGCGTCTGCCTTGATTTGAGCCGCGCGAAGGCGTTCGTATACGCCGTGTCGCCGCCGAAGACGAGCGCGCGCCCGCGCTTCTCGACGAGGAAGCCGCCGTAGCCGCGGTGCTTATCCGTCAAACGCCGCGCGCCCCAGTGGTTGACCTCAATCGCCTCGACGCGCGCGCCGTTAACTTCGACCGCCTCGCCCCACTTCAACTCGTCCACGCGCGCGAACCGCCGCACGAGGTCGCCCATCCCCTCCTGCACGACCGCGCGCGTACGCCGCGGCAGGCGGCCGAGCGTCCCCAGATCGCAGTGATCCATGTGCGCGTGCGAGACGAGCACGGCGTCGAGCGGGGGCAACTCCCGCACGCTCAGCGCGGGGCGTACGAGGCGGCGCGGGCCGAGCGTCAGCCCGCCGACGCGCACGCCTACGCGCGGGCGAAGCGCCGGGTCTGTCAGCAGCCACGTCCCGTAAAAGTTTATGAGCACGGTGGCGTGCCCGAGCCAAGCGACGGTCAAACGCTCGTCGCTCCACTCACCCGGCTCCGGCCTGTGCGGCGCGGGCAGCACAGGCATGCGCGACTCCGCGACGCGGTCGCGCACGAACTTCCCCGCGAACCTCCGCGCGAAGCTCGTGTAGGTCTTCAACTCCCTGACGGAAACACTCATGGTGAGGGTTTAGATGCGGGAAAGCAGTAGACAGTAGCCAGTAGTCAGTAGTCAGTAGAAAAGCGCCCGTAATGATGCGTCCGCGCGAATCCGCCCGGCGCCGAGAACGCGGAGCGCCTACTGTCTACTGACTACTGGCTACTGTCTACTCCCCTGTTGTATGCTCGCGTGCGTCCACGGCAGTTCCCATCCCGCCCCCGCACGGAGGTCAAAAAAGCCATGCGTTCAGCAGCGAAGTGTCTGGTTCTTTCCCTTCTCGCCGTCGCCTTCGTCTGGCATGCGCCGCACGCCCGCGCGCAGACGGACGCCGCCCACGCCCTCACGAGCCTCATGGATGAAGAGTGGGAGTGGACGATGCGCGAGAGCCCGACCTTCGCCTCGCTCCTCGGCGACCGGCGCTACAACGACCGCTGGCCGGACGAGAGCGTCGCGGCCATCGAGCGCCGCCAGCAGCACCGCCAGCAGACGCTCGAACGCCTCAAGGGGATTGACCGCGCGCGGCTCGCCCCGGCCGACCAGCTCAACTACGACCTCTTCCGCAAAGACATTGAGAACGACTCCGAAGAGTTTCGCCTGCGCCTCTACCTGATGCCCGTCAACCAGCGCGGCGGCATCCAGAGCGCCGACGAGCTGACCGAACTCCTCCGCTTCCAGACCGTCAAGGACTACGACGACTGGCTCGCGCGCCTGCGCACGTTCCCCGCGTACGTTGACCAGACGCTCGCGCTCATGCGCGAGGGCGTTCGCGCAAAGATGCTCTGGCCGAAGGTGACCTTGCAGCGCGTGCAGGCGCAGCTCGACCGCCAGCTCGTCTCGAAACCCGAGGAGAGCAACTTCTACAAGCCCTTCCGCGAGTTTCCCAAAGACATCCCCGAGGCCGAACGCGCGCGACTTTCACAGCAGGCGCGCGAGGCTGTCGCGCAGTCTGTGCTGCCGTCGTTGAAGAAGCTGCGCGACTACTTCGTCGCCGAATACCTGCCCGCCTCCTTCGACCGCGTCGGCGTCTGGCAGTGGCCCAACGGCGCAGAGGCTTACGCATACCTCGCGCGCCGCTACACGACGACCGACTTGACGCCCGAGCAGATTCACGAGAAGGGCCTCAGCGAAGTCGCGCGCATACGCGCAGAGATGCAGAAGGTGATGACGCAGGTCGGCTTCAAAGGGACGCTCAAAGAGTTCTTCCAGAAGCTCCGCACAGACCCGCAGTTCTACTACAAGACGCCCGACGACCTCTTGGAAGCCTACCGCGCCACGGCCAAGCGCATTGACCCGAACCTCGTCAAGGTCTTCAAGACGCTGCCGCGCATGCCCTACGGCGTCACCCCGATTCCCGACAACCTCGCGCCCGACACGACGACCGCCTACTACCAGCAGGGCTCGCCCGACGGCTCGCGCCCCGGCTACTACTACGTCAACCTCTACAAGCCCGAGACGCGCCCGCGCTGGGAGATGATGGCGCTCTCCTTGCACGAGTCCGTCCCCGGCCATCATCTACAAATCGCGCGCGCGATGGAGCTGGGCGAGATTCCCAAGTTCCGACGCTACGGCGGCTACACGGCCTTCGTCGAGGGCTGGGGCCTCTACGCCGAATCCCTCGGCGAAGACATGGGGCTCTACGACGATCCCTACTCCAAGTTCGGCCAGCTCACCTACGAGATGTGGCGCGCAGTCCGTCTGGTCGTGGACACAGGCATGCACTACTACAAGTGGGACAGGCAGAAGGCGATTGACTACTTCCTCGACAACGCCGCCAAGACCGAGCTCGACGTGACGAACGAGATAGACCGCTACATCACAGACCCCGGTCAGGCGCTCGCCTACAAGATCGGCGAGCTGAAGATTAAGGAACTGCGCGCCCGCTCCCGCACGGAACTCGGCGACAAGTTCGACGTGCGCGAGTTCCACGACGTGGTGCTCGGCTCCGGCGCCCTCCCCCTCGACGTGCTCGAACGCAACGTCAACGACTGGATAAGCAAGCAGAAGACTCAGGCGGCGGGCACGCCCCGCGCGCAGAACCAGTGACGGCGGCAGACGCGGACATTCCGGGCACGACGACCTTCATCCCCGACCTGCTCTACGTCGGCGGGCGCTTCCGGCGCGGCCTCGGCCTGACGTGCGACCGCGCCGGGCGCGTCCTCACACTGCTCCCCGTAGACTTGCTACGCCACGCCTCCGGCGAAGAGCCGCGCGAGGACAAGACCTACGACATCTCCGTCCTCGACCACTACTTCACGACGCGCTTCGTGCGCCTGCCGGGCCGCGCCATGCTGCCCGGCATGGTCAACGCGCACTCGCACGCCTTCCAGCGCGTCATACGCGGACGCACGGAGTACAGGAGCGCGCACACGTCCGACTCCTTCTGGACTTGGCGCGAGCAGATGTACGCGGCGGCCGCGCGCCTCATGCCCGAAGACCTCTACGACGCCTCGCGCATGGCCTTCCTTGAGATGGCGCTCGCCGGGATAACTACGGTCGGCGAGTTCCACTACCTCCACCGCACTCCTGACGGACGCGAGTACGACGACCCGAACCTCCTCGCGCGCGAGGTCGTCCGCGCCGCGCGCGACGTCGGCCTAAGAATCGCGCTCCTGCGCGTCGCCTACGCCCGCGCGGGTTTTCGGAAAGAACCCGACGCGCGCCAGCGACGCTTCATCGAGCCAGACCCCGCGACCTTCATCCGCCACACGCAGGCTCTCATCCGCGACCTCTCGGCGGACGACGCACACGCGTCGGTCGGCGTCGCGCCGCATAGCGTGCGCGCCGTCCCCGTGGAGTACCTGCGCGAGGTTGAAGCGTTCGCGCGCGGGGCTGCGCTTCCCGTTCACATGCACGTCGCCGAGCAGCCGGCCGAGACGGAAGCCTGCCTCGCCGAGACGGGGCGCACGCCCGTCGCGCTGCTGGCGGATGAGGGCATGCTCGGCCCCCGCTTCACGGGCGTCCACGCGGTACACGTCACGGCGGAAGAGGTCGCGGCGCTCGCGGCGTCGGGCGCGTGCGTCTGCGCGTGCCCGACGACCGAGCGCAACCTCGGCGACGGCGTCGTGCCGGCGGACGCGCTGCTCAAAGCGGGCGTGCCCGTCGCGCTCGGCACAGACAGCCACGCGCAGATAGACCTGCTCGAAGACGCGCGCGAGCTTGAGTACCACCTGCGCCTGCAAACGCTCCGCCGCAACGTGCTCGCGCCCGCGCTCGAAGAGGATGAAAGTCGTGCTGAAGCGGATGAAGGTCGCGCCGGAGGAGGTGACGCCAGCGCGTCGGAAGATGAAGGGCGCGGGATGTCCGCGCTGGCCGCGCTGCTGTTCGAGTGCGCGAGTTCGAGCGGCGCGCGCAGCGTCGGCGCGAACGCGGGCGCGTTCGAGCCGGGGCGCGCGGCTGACTTCTTCACCGTCGCGCTCGACGACCCTTCAATCGCGGGCGCGTCCGCGGAAGACCTTCTGCCCGCGATAGTCTTCTCGGTCTCGCGCGCGGCGGTGCGCGAGACGGCGGTCGGCGGACGGCTCGTCACACACTCCGGCCGCCACCCCGCGCAGGACGAGATCGTCTCGCGCTTCGCAGCGCTTCAGAAGAGGCTCTGGACATGAACGTCGAAAGCACTCTGGCCGAACTCGTAAGGATAGACACGCGCTCCGCCGCGTCGAACGCAGGGCTGATTAACTACGTCGTGCCGCGCGTCGAGGCGGCTGGCCTGCGCGCGCGTGTCCTTCCTTACACGGACGAGCGCGGCGTCGAGAAGTTGCAGTTGGTCGCCGTCCACCCGGAAACGTCCGACGGCGGCGAAGTCGAGCTGGCGCTCGTCGGGCACACCGACACGGTGCCGTTCGACGCGGCTTGGACGGAGGCGCTGACGCTCACGGAGCGCGACGGCAGGCTCTACGGGCGCGGGGCGTGCGACACGAAGGGCTTCATCGCGGCGGCGCTCGCGGCGATAGAAGAGACGGACGTGCGTCGGCTCTCGCGCCCGCTGGCCTTCGTGCTGACGGCGGACGAGGAGGTCGGCTGCCTCGGCGCGAAGCGTCTGGCGGAGGCGAAGCCTTTCAGGGCGCGCGCGGCGGTCGTCGGCGAGCCCACCAGCTTACGGCCGATGCGCGCGGGCAAGGGCTACTGCCTTGCGGACGTGACCGTACGCGGGCGCGAGGGGCACAGCGCGTACCCTGCCTTGGGCGCGTCGGCCATTACGCGCGCGGCGCGGCTCGTGGGACGAATTGAGAAGATTGCCGAAGAGTTGAAGCGCGACGCGCACGAGGCTTTCGACCCGCCGCACACGACCGTCAACGTCGGCTTAATCAGCGGCGGCACGGCCAAGAACGTCATCGCGGGGCGTTGCGACTTCACGCTCGAATGGCGACCCGTGCCGGGGCAGAGTCCCGAGCTTGTCGCGGACTTGGTGCGGCGCGAGATAGAGGCGCTGCGCGCGTTGGACGAAGGGTTCGAGTGCGAGCTTAACGTCACGCGGCTCGACGCGGGCGTGGAGACGCGCGCCGACGCGCCGCTCGTCCGCGCGCTCGAAGAGGAGACGGGAAACTCTGCCGGCACCGTCGCCTTCGGCACAGAGGCCCCGCAGTTGGCCGAGCTGGGCGCGGACGCCGTGGTCTTCGGCCCCGGCGACATACGCGTCGCGCACCGCACGGGCGAGTTCGTACCCCTCGAAGAACTGCGCGAATGCGCCCGAATCCTCCGCCGCACAATCGAACGCTTTTGCGGCCCGGAGCATCAATAATTACTTGGCTGATTCACTTGTCGGGGCTTTCATAGATGTATTTTCCCAGTTTAAGAAGAGTCTTCGCGGCCGTCGCGCTCGGCGCGTGCCTGCTGTCCGTAGGGGCGTTCGCTCAGCAGCCGCAGCAGGCGCCTTTGACGAGCGCGGAGTTTCTGGCCGCCGTGCGGCAGTTGTCGCAAAGGCCGGGGACGAAGGAGCAGTTAATCGGCGAGATCCGGCGGCGCGGCATCGCGTTCACCTTAACGTCGGGCCTGCGCTCGTTCGTCGCCACCAAGAGCGGCAACGACGAGGAACTGCGGCGCGTGCTCGAAGAGGCCGAGCGGCGCTTCCTCAACCCGAAGGAGGCGACGCCGCTCCCGCCCGAGGCCGAGACTTCGGCGCTCCTTGAGAAGGCTCGCGCCGCTACGGCCGAGGCGGTCGAGCAGATGCCCGACTTCGTCGTCAAGCAACTCGTCACACGCTCATACGCGCAGGGGCGGACGCAGAACTGGCACGTCTCAGACCGGCTCATCGTCGGCGTCAGCTACCGCCCGAGCGAGGGCGAGAAGTACCGACTGCTCTCGGTCAACGGAACGCCCTCGGCCTCGGGCGAGGAGAGGAACGACTACAACGAGGCGGGCGGCGCCAGCTCAACCGGCGAGTTCGTCACCGTGCTCAAGGAGCTGTTCGCGGAGGAGAGCCGCACCGAGTTCAAGCCGCTCGACACGGACACGCTGCGCGGGCGCCGCGCCGTCGTCTACGCCTACGACATCAAGCGGCAGAACTCGCGCTGGGAGCTGAAGACCGCGAGCGACGCCACCACCGCCGGGCAGCGCGGCAAGGTCTGGATTGACCGCGAGAAGGCGCGCGTGCTCCGCGTCGAGTTCGAGTCAACGGACGTGCCCGCCGCCTTCCCCATCACCGCCGCGGCCGTCAACCTCGACTACGACTGGGTGACGATTCCCGGTCAGGGCGAATACCTCCTGCCCTCGCGCTCGGTCAACGTGCTCACGACCGTCGAGCGCGGCGAGACGTGGCAGTCGCGCAACGAGATACGCTTCCGCAACTACCAGAAGTTCGGGACGGAGCTGAAGATTCTCGACGACGACATCCTCGACGAGGACGTGCCGCCGGAGAATCAGCAGAAGCCGCCGGCGTCGCCCGCGCCCAAGCCGCCCGAGAAGAAGCCGTAACGGAGAGCAAGGCGCGCGGAGCCCCTGAAAGGGGCGGACAGAATAAAGCCCGGGGCGTCAGCCCCGGGGTCAGGCGTTGATTAAAAGGGTAGAGCCCCGGAGGGGCGACAGGGGTCAGGCATGACAACGATGCTGCCCAAACCTCTGCCGCCCCTCCGGGGCTCCGTTATTTTTAACGACGCTGTTCCCGGGGCTAACGCCCCGGGCTTTATTCTGCCGCCGCCTCCGGCGGCTGGTTGTGTCTAGACCTTACGCGGGCCGTCGCTACAGCTTCAACTGTCCTGCCTCGACCACGGGCTTGCCGTCCAACGTCACGGTCGTGCCGGGCAGCGAGACGAAGTAGCCGTAGGGCGTCTTGTTGTCGCCGCCGGCCCAGACGTTGTTGCCGACGCCGACCGTGACCGTGCCGGCCGGAACCCACGTCGCGATCTGGCTGCCCGCGGGGAGCTTGACGTTCGGGTTGATGCCGAAGTCAACGACGGCGAAGAGGTCTTTGCCCTCGCCCGCCGCGTCGTAGGAAGCCTTCATCTTCTCGAAGCCCGGCCCCGAGCCCGTGATGGAGGTCAGCTTGCCCGCGGCGAACGTGAGCGTCAGGTCGTTAATCTCCTTCCCCTGAAAGTACTCCTTCTTCAACACGACCTTGCCCTCGGCCGTCCCCGGCACGGGCGTCGTGTAGACCTCGCCCGCCGGCAGGTAGACGTTCCGCCCCGCAGGCCCCTTCTTCATGTCCTCGGCCGAGATGATGCCGTCGCTCACGCCGTAGGTGCGCCCCTGCACCTTGACTTTAAGGTCGGTGCCGTTCGCGTCCGTGATGTGAAGTTCATTCCCCGCCGAGAGCGCCGCGCTGACCTGCGCGCCGCGCGTCTGCAAGTCTGTGTAGTCAACGTTGACGCCGCCCCAGAAGGTCTTGGCGAGGTCGTCTGTGGACATGCCGTAGCGCGCCGCGAGCCAGTCCTGCGGGTAGAGGCCGTTGCCGACCTCGACGGTGCGGACGCCGTGCTTGTCGTACTCTTCGGGGATGGCCTCGTTGGCCTTGGCGCGCGCGGCCATGCGCTTCGGGTCGGCGTCGGCGAAGAGTCCTTCGGCCGTGGTGCGGTTGAGCGAGATGACGGCGTTGACGACGCCCGCGAGCTTCATGTCGAACTGGTCGGTCTGCGAGTCGTACTTCTCGGGAACGTCCGTGTACATCCGCTTGGCCAGACGGTCGGAGCCGACGGCGATGAGCGGGAAGCCGCCGGCCTTGCGCACCTGCACGGCGATGTTCTCCAACAGCTCCATGTTCTCGACGCCGCCCGTGATGAGGACGGACTCGCCCTCCTTGACCGCGGCGCTCTGCGTGACGAGGCGCTGCGCGAGCTGTTCGAGGTCTGTGGGCGGCGGCTTCACGGCGGGCTTAACGTCGTCGGCGAGCTTCGCCGGAACGGCCTGCGGCGGCGCCGTCTGGCACGAGGCCAGCACGAGCGCCGCGGCCAGCGCGGCGAGGGGGGCAAGCAGCTTCTTCATGTAGGTGGCTCCTTTCCGTGTGTGGGAAACGTTGACGGCCGCACGCACGGCGGCGGCTCAGGTTAGATTGCGCTCGCGTAGACTTACGAGGGGAAGTCCGCGGGCGGATTCCGGGCGGATAGTTTCGACGGGTTCTGGCTTAAGTCCGAAGTGTCAGGCGCCTTCTATTTCAAACGCCGCGCGAAGTCAAGCCGATTTCGCACGCGGCCCCCGCGGTTCCGAGTTATCATCTGCGCATGGACGCGGGGGCCGAGGCGAAAGAGATTGTTAGCGTCGGGCTCTACGAGCGCCTTGTCGGCGCCGGCTGGGAGACGTTGGACGAGGCCGTGCGGCGCTTTCATCCTTCGGGCAAGGGGATGCGCGCGGCGGGCACGTTCGCGGTGCGGCGCGGGCGCGGACTCGCCGCACACCTGCTCGCGCGGCTGATGGGGCTGCCCGAATCGGGCGAGGCCGTGCCGCTCCTGCTCCGCGTCACGCCGCACGCTGCCGGCGAGCGCTGGCGCCGCAGCTTCGCGGGCAGGGATTTCGTCACCGAGCAGCGCGCGGGCACACGCTTACTTCTTGCCGAGCGCGCGGGGCCGGTCGAGATGCTCTTCCGGCTTAAGGCGGAGGGCGGCGCGCTCGTCTACACGCAGGAGGGAGTGGCGCTGCGCGCGGGGCCTTTGCGTGTGCCGCTCCCGCGGCGGCTCGCCCCGCGCGTCGAGGCTTCGGAGCGCGCGGGGCGCGGCGGACGCGGCGTTCAAGTCTCTGTCTGCGTGACGGCGCCGCTCGTCGGGCTCGTGATACGCTACGAAGGTCTGGTCACGACCGAGCAGGACGCGGGTTAACTACGACGGAGAAGGCGGCTGGTTGATGACGGAGGCGGCGAGTTGATGACGATGGAGGAGGGCGAGGGTTGAGGGCTGCACTCTGGCTGCTGGCGGTTCAGGGGGCGGTTGGCGCCTTCGACACGCTCTACTATCACGAGTGGCGCGCGCGGCTGCCGGCGCTCGACGGCGCGCGGCCCGAGCTGCGTCTGCACGCGCTGCGCGCGCTCATCTACGGCGTCGTCTTCGCGTCGCTGCCGCGCGTCGAGTGGCGCGGCGCGTGGGCCTACGCGCTGGCGGCGCTGCTCGCGGCGGAGATCGTGATTACGCTCCGCGACTTCGTCGTCGAAGACAGCGTGCGCGCCCCGCTCGGCGGCGTCTTCGCGGGCGAGCGCGTCACGCACGCCCTCATGGCCATCATCTACGGCGCGATGCTCGCGAACCTGCTCCCCACGCTCGACGCTTGGCGGCGCGGGGCGACGGCGCTCGCGCCGCAGACTGCGGCCGTGCCGCCTGAACTCCTCTGGCTGCTGACGCTGATGGCCGCGGGGGTCACGCTCTCCGGCGCGCGCGACGCCTACGCGGCGGCGGGACTCCCCGGCGGCGCGTGGCCGTGGCACACAGAAGATTCAACACAGAGACACAGAGACACGGCTTTCAGAATTTGAGATTTCAAATTTGAGATTTCAAATCCCGAGAGGGCGGTTGGAATGATCGCACGTCGGAGGTTTCACCGCGCGGTCTTCTGCGCGGCGGGCGCGTACAACATCGCGTGGGGGCTCTACTCGGTTTACGACCCGCAGTGGCTCTTCCGCTTCTCGGGTCTGCCCCTTCAGAACCACCCGCAAATTTTCGCCTGCCTCGGGATGGTCGTCGGGCTCTACGGCATCATCTATTTTGAAGTCGCGCGCGCGCCCGAGCGCGGCTGGCTGCTCGCGGCCGTCGGGTTGTTGGGTAAGGTGCTCGGCCCCGTCGGGCTCGCGCAACTCATCTACAGCGGCGCTTGGCCGCCCTCGACCATCGTCCTCTGCCTCACCAACGACCTCATCTGGTGGTTTCCCTTCTCGCTCTACCTCTACGACGCGTGGCCCGAGTTCCGCCGCGACTATCTGAAAAGATAGTCGGGCACACGAACGGATAGGCGCGCGCCGCAGGCGTCTCGCGCGCGGCGCGGCGTGGCGTTCGGAATCGCGGCGGTTTCCCGCTGCCGGACTTACGCGCCGGACGCGGCACGCGGTTTTCTTTATTCGACGCCGAAGCGATCCTGCTTCAATTCTCAACTCAGACGGAAAAGGAGAATCGAACATGTCCACGACCGCAACCTCTACCGAGCCGACCCTCGCCCGCTACCAGTGCACCGGGTGCGGCGCGCTCACCTTCAAGTGGACGAAGCCGATGCCGCAGGGCGGCTGGCTCGGCGAAGTCACCTTCGGCCAGTACGTGAACAAGCCCATACAGGTCTTCGCCCCCACACCCATCAGCGGCGGCACGGACTGGGGTTTTCAGGCGCAGGACGGCTCGTTCCTCGGCCACATGCTGGTCTCGTCGCTGAAGTGCTACCTGCGCTTCGTGCACTTCAGGCCGAACGACAAGTGGCCGCTGGCGAGTTGCGCCGCCCTCAACCCCGACCCGCGCGACTCGCGCGCCGGGATAGACAGCGTTAAGTAGACAGTAGTCGGTAGACAGTAGTCAGTAGAAAAACAGGCGGCGCGTCTCAGCCATTGGCCGAACGCGCCGCCTTTTAACCTACTGACTACTGTCTACCGACTACTGTCTACTTCCCCTCTCACGAGTCGGCCTGCCCGGCGAAGCGCGCCGTGCTGGCGCCGGAGACGTAGGGCGCGTGCTCTGTGAGCGCGTCGTCTATGAGCTTGCGCTGTTCGAGTTCGTGAATCGTGTAAGAGCCCGTGGCGGGACTCGCCGAGGCTGCGCGGCCGGCGTAGTAGGGGCGTTCGCAGGCCGGCAGCAGTCCGGCCAAACGCGGCTCGACGAAGTGCCAGCCGCCGTAGTTCTTCGGCTCCTCCTGACACCAGACGAGCTGCGTCGCCTGCGGGTAGGAGGCGAAGACCTCGCGCAGCGCTCGCTCGGGGAACGGGTAGAACTGCTCCAACCGGACGACGGCGACGCGGTAGTCTTCGGCCTTCTTGCGCGCCGCCGCGAGGTCGTAGAAGACCTTGCCGCCGCAGACGACGATGCGCCGCACCGCCGACCTGTCCTGCACCTCCGCGTCGTCAATCACGGGGCGGAAGCCGCCCTTCGTCAGCTCCTCGATGGAGGAGACGGCCGCCGGAAGTCTTAACAGACTCTTCGGCGTCATCACGACGAGCGGGCGCGCGGCCCGTTGCTTGACCTGACGGCGCAGGAGGTGGAAGTACTGCGCGGGCGTCGTCGGGTAGCAGACCTGCATGTTGTTCTCGGCGCAGAGTTGGAGGTAACGCTCCAACCGCGCGTTCGAGTGCTCCGGCCCCTGCCCCTCGTAGCCGTGCGGGAGGAGGAGTACGAGGCGCGAGGGCTGGTTCCACTTGTCCACGCCCGGCGCGATGAAGGTGTCTATGATGACCTGCGCGCCGTTCGAGAAGTCGCCGAACTGCGCCTCCCACATCACGAGCGCGTCCTTCGCCTCGACCGTGTAGCCGTACTCGAAGCCGAGCACGCCCTGCTCCGAAAGCGAGCTGTCGAAGACCTCTACGAGCGAGCGCCCTTCGCCGCGCGCAGTCATCTCCGAGAGAGACTCCCAAGGCTGGCCGGTCTGCGTGTCGTACATGATTGCGTGGCGATGGCTGAAGGTGCCGCGCCCCGAGTCCTGCCCCGACAGGCGCACGCGCACGCCCTCCAAGCCCAGAGAGCCGAAGGCCGTCAGCTCGCCGAACGCCCAATCGAGAGGCATCTGCCCCTCGCCCATCTTCGCGCGGCGCGCGAGCTGGCTGACCATCTTCGGATTGATGTTGAAGCCCTCGGGGACGACCGCGATGCGGTGCGCGATGTCGCGTATGACTTCGGCCGCAACGCCCGTCTCGACGATTTCCGAACCGTCTTCTTCCGGCGCGGGCGGCGGAAGCTCCGTCAGCTTCTTCTTCTGCGCGACGATCTCCTTCGCGCGCGCGAGGCTGCGCTCGTAGCGCTCCACGGCCTCGCGCGTCATCTGCTCGACCTCTTCCTGCGTGACGGTGCCCTCTTCCAGAAGGCGCTGCTGGTAGACGGCGCGCACGCCGGGATGCGCCTTCACTCGCGCGTACATCAAGGGCTGCGTGTAGCTCGGCTCGTCGCCCTCGTTGTGGCCGAGGCGGCGGAAGCCGATGACATCTAAGACAACGTCCTTGTTGAACTCCTGCCGGTAGTCGAGCGCGATGCGAAGCACCCGGTAGGCGGCCTCGGGGTCGTCGCCGTTGATGTGGAAGATGGGAATCTGCGTCATCCTCGCCACGTCGGTCGAGTAGATGGACGAGCGGCTGTCCTCGGGCGACGTGGTGAAGCCGATCTGGTTGTTGATGATGATGTGGATGGTGCCGCCCGTGCGGTAGCCGTGCAGGTCTGCGAGCTGCAACGTCTCCATCACGATGCCTTGGCCCGCGAAGGCCGCGTCGCCGTGGAGCAGCACCGGCAGCGCGCGGTCAATCACCTCCTCGCGCTTCGCGCCCGCGAGTTCCCAAGCGTCCTGCTTGGCGCGCGCCATGCCTTCGACTACGGGGTCAACGAATTCGAGGTGGCTCGGGTTGGGCGAGATGGTAATCGAGACCTTCTTGCCCGACGCGGTCTCGCGCTCGCCGCGTGCGCCCTGATGATATTTAACGTCGCCCTCGTCGGCGGGGAAGTCCGGGTGGACTGAGCCCTCGAAGGCCGTGAAGATGCGTTCCGAGAAGTTGCCGACGACGTTGGCGAGCACGTTCAGACGCCCGCGGTGCGCCATCCCCAAAGTGATGTCCTCGACGCCCTTCTCGGCCGCGCGCTCGACGAGACGGTCGAGCAGCGGGATGATCGTCTCGCAGCCTTCGAGTGAAAAACGTTTCTGCCCGAGGTACTTCGTGTGGAGGAAGCGCTCGAACTGCTCGGCGCGGATGAGGCGCATCAGCAGAGCCTTCTTCGTCTCGGCGTCGAGCGGCTCAGGCGTGACGAACTCCTGCCGGATGCGCTCGCGTATCCAGAGCTTCTGCTCCTTGCTCTGAATGTGCCGGTATTCCGTCCCGACCTTGCCGCAGTAGGCGCGGCGCAGGATGTCTAAAATCTCGCGGAGCGTCGCGCTCTCCTTGCCGCCGAGTCCGCCGGTGATGAACTCGCGATCCAAGTCCCAGATGGTCAGCCCGTAAGTTTCGATGTCCAACTCCGGGTGATACTGAATCGGCAAGGCGCTCAGCGGGTCTATGTCGGCGATGAGGTGGCCGCGGACGCGGTAGGCGTTGATGAGTTCGAGGACGCGCGCCTCCTTCGATATCTCCTCGCGCGCGTCGCGTCCGCCCAGAAGCGCCGGGTTGTAGTCCCTCGCCCAGCGCATCGGCTGGTATGGGATGCCGAGGTCGCGGAAAATCTTCACGTAGAAGTCGTGCTCGCCGAGCAGCAGCTCGTGTACGTGCGCGAGGAAGGCACCCGACTCCGCGCCCTGTATGATGCGGTGGTCGTAGGTCGAGGAGACGTTGACGACCTTGCTCACGCCGAGCAGCGAGAGCGCCTGCGGCGTCATCGCGTGGTACTCGGCCGGGTACTCTATGGCGCCCGTGGCGACGATGACCGACTGACCGGCCATCAGTCGCGGGTTGGAAGAGACCGTGCCGATGGTGCCGGGGTTCGTGAGTGAGATGGTCGTGTCCTGAAAGTCGGGGATGCCGAGCTTGCCCGAGCGCGCGCGCTTGATTACGTCGTCGTAGGCGGCGAGGAAGTCTGCGAAGCCCATCGCGCCCGCGTTCTTGATGTTCGGGACGAGCAGAGTGCGCGTGCCGTCCTTCTTCTCAAGGTCTATGGCGACGCCGAGGTTGACCTCCGCGCGGCGCACGCGCGCGGGGCTTCCGTCAACAACGGCGAAGCCGTCGTTCATCTGCGGGAAGCGGTCGAGCGCGCGCAGGATGGCGTAGGCGATGAAGTGCGTGTAAGAGGTCTTGCCGCGCTTGTGCTCCTTCAAGTACTGGTTGACGAGCGCGCGGTTCTCTTCCAAAACTTTGACGGGCACGTGGCGGTTCGAGGTCGCCGTCGGCACCGTCAGAGAGGTCTCCATGTTCTCGACGATCTTCAGCGCGCCGCCGCGTATCGGCTGCGCCTCGCCGCGCACCTGCGCCGCCGTCTGAGCCGTTGGAGTCTGGGTTGAACCGGACTGCGCTTGAGCCGAGGCAGACTGCGCCTGCACAGCGGACGGGGTTTGCGAAGCTGACGGAGCCTGCGCCGTCGCCGGCGAAGCTCCGGCGGCGGACTGCGTCGTCGCCGCATCGGCCTGCGTCCCGGCTTCC
>DATFHD010000111.1:0-63834 GCA_035248785.1 Pyrinomonadaceae bacterium
CGCGCCCTGGACGGCGGCGGTGAGCGCG
Organism: Pyrinomonadaceae bacterium; assembly: GCA_035248785.1. Classification (GTDB taxonomy): domain Bacteria; phylum Acidobacteriota; class Blastocatellia; order Pyrinomonadales; family Pyrinomonadaceae; genus QHXN01. Next base: position 29 of record DATFHD010000111.1, read on the forward strand.
CCCTGGGTGCACCCGGCGGCGACGGTGACGAGGATCGTCGCCAGCACCTCGCCGCGCCACACGAGCAGCGCGCAGACCGCGAAGCCGACGGCGGCCAGCGCCGCGACGAGCGCCGCGAGGCCGAGCGCCGCCCACAGCCTCCGCCTGCCCGGCGCGGGGCGCGGCAGCACGTTCATCCGCACCGAGCCCGAATGCTCCGACATCTCTTCGAGACTGAAGACGAGGTCGCGCGTGGACTGGAAGCGCGCGTCCGGCTCCTTCTCCAGACAGCGGCTCACGATGTGTTCGAGTCCGGGCGACACCTTCGAGTCGGCGACCAGCAGCCCGCTCGGCGTGTCGTGCAGGATCGCGTTGAGCGTCTCGACGGCGGAGTCGCGGCGGAAGGCGCGACCGCCCCAGAGCATCTCGTAGAGGATGACCCCGAAGGAGAAGATGTCCGAGCGGTGGTCAACCGACAGAGAGCGCACCTGCTCGGGCGACATGTAGCCGATGGTGCCCACCATGAGGCCGGGCTGCGTGTTGAGCGTGAGGGTCGAGAAGCCGTTCGCGGCCTCGGCGCCCTCGGCCGGATGCGTCAGCTTCACCAGCCCGAAGTCGAGGATTTTCGCGCTGCCGTCCTTGGTGATGAAGATGTTCTCGGGCTTCAGGTCGCGGTGGACGATGCCGCGGTCGTGCGCCGCGGCCAGCCCGCGCGCGACGTGCAGCGCGTAGGCGATGGCCTTGCGCGGCGGGACGGGCTGGCCGGCCATGCGCGCGCGCAGCGTCTCGCCCTCCAACAACTCCGAGACGACGTAAGGGCGGCCCTCGTAAGTTCCCACGTCGTAGACGGCGATGATGTTCGGGTGGTTGAGTCCCGCGGCTGCGCGCGCCTCCTGTTCGAAGCGCGCGAGGCGGCTCGGCTCGCCGACCTCCGAACCAGAAATGATCTTCACGGCCACCTCGCGCTTGAGTCTCACGTCGAGCGCGCGGTAGACCTCGCCCATCCCCCCCGCGCCGAGCGGGGCGACGATCTCGTAAGACCCTAAACGGATGCCGGAAGCCAGTTCCATCGTGGTGAGAGGAGCGCGGTTCGACGGGGCGGAGACCGCGTTAACGAAACGGGAGCTAAAGCCGTTGTCTCGCGAGGTGAATCGGGCGGCTTGATGCTCGGGCGCGCGGGCGAAAGAAAAGTCGCGCGGCGGCGGCGTCTGCCGCAAGGACTCGCGAGGGTGCCCCGCCTTGCGCGCGATGTTAAGTGATTTCGTTGTCGGTTGCAAAGCTTTAACTATTCATTGACACAACGCACCTTCGCCTATACATTCATCTCCGATTTACTGAGTCCCCGCCCGACTCAGGCTGTTGTTTGCTCAAGCAATCAGGTCTGAGAGCACAACTAGATGCCTCCACTCTCCCGTAACGCTGACGGCAGTCCTGAACTCAACAAACACCCGCAAGAAGTCTTCGTCTTCCCCGCGTCCTACGCGCAGCGTCGCCTGTGGTTCTTCGACCGCCTCGCCCCCGGCTCGAACGTCTACAACATCTGCGACCTGCTGCCGCTCCCCTCGCCGCTCGACGCGGACGCGCTGACGCGGGCGCTCGCGGAGATAGTCCGCCGCCACGAGGCGCTGCGCACGACCTTCTCGGAGGCGGAGGACGGGCAGCCCGTGCAGGTCATCTCGGAGCCGTGCGCGACGCGGCTCCCGCTCGTTGACCTCTCGGCGCTGCCCGACGAGGAACGACGTTCGGAGTTGACGCGGCTCGCCGCAGAGGAGTCGCGTCGTCCCTTCGACCTCTCGACGGGGCCGCTCCTGCGCACGACGCTGCTGCGGCTCTCGGCCGAAGAGCAGCTTCTGCTCTTCACCTTTCACCACATCGTCTCCGACGGCTGGTCGCTGCGCGTCTTCGCCGACGAGCTCTCGGCGCTATACGAAGCCTACGCGCGCGGCGAAGGCTCGCCGCTGCCGGAGCTTCCCGTGCAGTACGCCGACTACGCCGTGTGGCAGCGCGGGCGGCTCGAAGGCGGCGACTTGGATTCACAGCTCGACTACTGGCGGCGCACGCTCGCGGGCGCGCCCGCGCTGCTTGAGCTTCCGACGGACAGGCCGCGACCTTCCGAGCAGTCCTTCCGCGGCGCGTCGCGTCGTGAGACGTTCGGCGGCGAGTTGACGCAGGCTCTCCGAGAGCTGAGCGGGCGCGAGGGTTGCACGCTCTTCATGACGCTGCTGGCGGGCTTCGCGGCGCTGCTTCACAGGTACACGGGGCAGTCGGACGTGGTGGTCGGGACGCCCGTGGCGGGGCGCCCGCGCGTTGAGCTTGAGGGGCTGATAGGCTTCTTCGTTAACACACTGGCGCTGCGCGTCGGGCCGCGCCCGGAGATGACCTTCGCCCAACTGCTCGGGCGCGTGCGCGAGGCGTGCCTCGGGGCGTACGCGAATCAGGAGGTGCCGTTCGAGCGCGTCGTCTCGGAGCTCGGCGTGAGGCGCGAGGCCGGATACAACCCGCTCTTTCAGGTCATGCTCGTCCTTCAGAACACGCCGGGCGAGTTGGCGGCGTCGGAGGAGGCCGAACCGGAAGTAATCGAAGACGAGCAGGCCGTCTTCGACCTCACGCTGACGTTGGAGGAGCGCGTCGGCGGGCTCGACGCGACGCTGCACTACAGCCGCGACCTGTTCGACGACTCGACGGCCGAACACATGCTCGGCCACCTGCGTACGCTGCTCGAAGCCGCGACCGCCGACCCTTCGCGCACGCTCTCGGAGTTGCCGCTGCTGACTGAGCAGGAACGCCGAAGCATCCTCTTCGACTGGAACGACACGCGCACAGACTTCCCCGCCGGAAAGCTGCTCCACCAACTGTTCGAGGAGCAGGCCGCCGCGAAGCCGGACGGCGTGGCGGTCGTCTTCGAGGAAGGGCAACTGACCTACGCCGAGCTGAACCGCCGCGCCAACCGGCTGGCTCACCGCCTGCTCTCTCTCGGCGTCGGCCCGGAGGCGGTCGTCGGTATCTGCGCGGAGCGCTCGCCGGAGATGATCGCGGCGGCGCTCGGCGTGCTGAAGGCGGGCGCCGCATACCTGCCCGTGGACGCCTCGACTCCGCCGGAAAGAGTCGGCTTCATGCTGCGGGACGCGGGGGCCGCTTTGCTGCTGACGCAGCGGCGTGTCGCCGAGAGTCTTTCCGTCGCCGAGGGTCTTTCAGAAGTCGGCGCGCGCGTCGTCCTTCTCGATGATGACGAAGACGCTTCGAACGTCGGCGGCGACGAGAACCCGCTGCGAGAGGTGTCGCCGGATAATCTCGCCTACGTCATCTACACCTCGGGCTCGACGGGCCTGCCCAAGGGCGTGACGGTTCAGCACGGCGCCATCTGCAACCGGATGCTCTGGGGGCAGCAGACCGCGTACCGTCTGACGGAGACAGACGCCCTCATCCAGCTCTACAACTTCGGCTCCGACTTCGCGCTCTGGGAGTGCTTCACGCCGCTCGTCGCGGGCGCGCGCCTCGTGCTGCCGCGGCCGGGCGGGCAGCAGGACATCGCATACGTCGTCCGCCTGATGGCCGAAGAGCACGTCACGCTGGTCGGGCTTGTCCCCTCGATGCTGAAGGTGCTGCTGGACGAGCCCGGCATCGCCGAATGTCGCTCGCTCCGCATCGTCACCAGCGGCGGCGAAGCCCTGACCGTCGAACTGCGAGAGCGTTTCTTCGAGACGCTCCCGTGGGTCGAGTTGCAGAACGGCTACGGCCCGACCGAGGCTTCCGTGGACGTGACCTGCTGGGTCTGCCGCGCGGGCGACGCGCGGCCGTCGGTGCCCATCGGCAGGCCGAACGCGAACACGCAGCTCTACGTCCTCGACGAACGGCTTGAGCCCGTGCCCGCGGGCGTCGCCGGCCAACTCTACATCGGCGGGGCGAACCTCGCGCGCGGCTACCTCGGCCGCCCCGCGCTCACCGCCGAGCGCTTCGTCCCAGACGCCTTCGGCGGCGAAGCGGGCGCGCGCCTTTACCAGACGGGCGACCTCGCGCGACACCTCCCCGACGGCGCGCTCGAATTCCTCGGCCGCGTTGACCAGCAGGTCAAGGTGCGTGGCTTCCGCGTGGAGCTTGGCGAGGTCGAGGCGGTGCTCGCCTCGCACGAGCGCGTGCGCGAGTGCGTAGTCGCGGCGCGCGAGGACGAGTCGGGCAGTCTACGCCTCGTCGCCTACGTCGTCGCGCGGCAGGCGCGCACGCTGACGGCGGGCGAGCTTCGCCGCCACGCGCTGCGGACGCTGCCCGACTACATGGTGCCGCAGTCGTTCGTCATGCTGGCCGAGCTGCCGAAGACGGCCAACGGCAAGGTTGACCGGCGGAGCCTGCCCGCGCCCGACGCGGCGCGGCCCGAGCTTGAGAGCAGCTACGAGCCGCCGCGCAACCGCGCCGAGGAGACGCTGGCGCAGGTCTGGTCTGAGGTGCTCGGCGTCGAGCAGGTCGGCGTCGGCGACAACTTCTTCGAACTCGGCGGCGACTCGATCCTCTCCATTCAGGTCATCGCGCGCGCCAACCGCGCCGGACTGCACCTCACGCCGAAGCAGTTGTTCCAGCACCAGACCATCGCCGAGCTGGCCGCGGTCGCGCGCGCAGGCGCGGCCGTACACGCCGAGCAGGGAATCGTCACGGGCGAAGTTCCGCTGACGCCGATTCAACACTGGTTCTTCGAGTGGAACCTGCCCGACCCGAACTTCTACTACCACTCAGTCCTGCTCGACGTGGAGCGACCCGAGGGGCGCGGACTGTGGGAGCAGGTGCTCGTCAAACTGCTTGAGCATCACGACGCGCTGCGGCTCCGCTACAGCTTCGGCAGGTCGGGATGGCGGCAGACGAACGCGGGCGTAGACGCCCGCCGCGCCCCGCTCAGGCGCCTCGACATCTCTGCGCTCTCCGAGCGCGAGCAGCGCGACCGCATCGAGGAGTACGCCTCGCCGCTGCGCTGCGAGCTAGACCTCTCGGCGGGCCGACTCGTGCACGCCGTCCTCTTCGACTGCGGCGAGGGGCGCGGCGCGAAGCTCCTCGTCAACATCCATCATCTCGCGGTTGACGGCGTCTCGTGGAGGGTTCTGCTCGAAGACTTGCAGGCCGTCCACGACCAGCTCGCACGCGGCGAGCCCGCCGCCCTCGCGCCGAAGACGACCTCGTTCAAGTACTGGGCCGAGCGTTTGCGCGAGTACGCGCAGACGGACGGGCTGCGCGCCGAGCTGCCACACTGGCTCGCCACGCTCGAAGCCGAGTCGGCGCGCGTGCCGGTTGACCACGCGGGCGGCGTCAACGACATCACCTCCGAGCGCAGCGTAACCGAGTGGCTGAGCGGCGACGAGACGCTGGCGCTGCTGCGCGAGCTGCCGCGCCTGCACCGCACGCACATCAACGACGTGCTGCTGACCGCGCTCATGCGCGTCTTCGAGCGCTGGACGGGCTCGGGCTCGCTGCTCGTAGACCTCGAAGGCCACGGGCGCGAAGAGATCGCCGAGGGCGTTGACCTGTCGCGCACGGTCGGCTGGTTCACCTCCGTCTACCCCGTCAGCCTGCGCCTCGACTCGGGGACGGGCGCGGCGCAGGCGCTCCGGTCGGTTAAGGAGCAGCTCCGACGCGTGCCCAACCGCGGCATCGGCTACGGCCTGCTGCGTTACGTCGCGCGCGGCGGCGAGGAGGTCGTGCGCCTGCGCTCGCTGCCCGGCGCAGAGGTGAGCTTCAACTACCTCGGGCGTTTCGACGAGGGTCACGCCGAGTTCGCGCAGCCCGATCAGGACTGGGGCGACGCCGTCGAAACTTCGGAAGGCGGCGCGGGCAGTCGGCGTCCGCGCGGCGCCGCCGTCCGCCGCAGCCACCTGCTGGACATCAACGGCGGAATCGTTGACGGCCAGTTGTGGATGAGCTGGGCCTACAGCGAGAACGTCCACCGCGCCGAGACGATAGAGTCGCTGGCGAGGCAGTACATGGACGAGCTGCGCGCGCTCGTCGAGCAGTGCGACGCGCCGCCCGACGCCGTCCTCACGCCCGAAGACTTCCCGCTCGCGCCCCTCGACCCGCCGACGCTCGAACAACTCGCCGGCTCATACCGCGGCATCGAAGACATCTACACGCTGTCGCCGATGCAGTCGGGCATGCTCTTCCACAGCCTCTACTCGCCCGAGGCCGACGTTTACTCAGGCGTGACGCGCTACGCGCTGCACGGCGCCATAGACGTGGCGGCCTTCATGAACGCGTGGCAGCGCGTCGCGGAGCGGCACGACAGCCTGCGCGCGGCCTTCGTCTGGAAGGGGCTCGACACACCGCTCCAAGTCGTGCAGCGCGAAGTCAGCCTGCCGTGGGAGCAGCACGACTGGCGCTCGCTCGCGGCCGACGAGCAGAGGCGTCGTCTGGAAGCACTCTGCCTCGCGGAGCAGCGCCGCGGCTTCGACCTCGCGCACGCGCCGCTGATGAGGTTCGCGCTCGTGCGCATGAGCGAAGACGAGTACCAGTTCGTTTGGAGCTGCCACCACCTTCTGCTCGACGGGTGGAGCATGCCGCTCGTCTTCGCGGAGGTCTCGGAGTTCTACGACGCGCTCACCGAGCGCCGCGCGGCGAACGTGCCGCCCGCGCGACCTTACCGCGACTACGTCGAGTGGCTACGGCAACAGGACATCTCCGCGGCCGAGGCTTTCTGGCGAGAGGAGCTGAAAGGCTTCACGCGCCCGACGCCGCTCGCCTCCGACAGGCCGCCGCGCCGCGGGCGCGAGGATGAAGTCTATGGCGAGGCGCGCGTCAGTCTCGACCGCGCTTCGACCGCCCGGCTGCTGGCGACTGCGCGCCGCTCGCAACTGACGATGAACACGCTGGTGCGCGGGGCTTGGGCGATACTGCTCGGCCGCTACAGCGGCGAGGAGACGGTCGTCTTCGGCGCGACCGTCTCGGGCCGCCCGCCCGACCTCTCGGGCGTGGAGGAGATGGTCGGCCTCTTCATCAACACGCTGCCCGTGCTCGCGCGCGTGGACGCCGACGCCGACGCCCTGACGTGGCTCAGGGAGCAGCAGTCGCGGCAGTTCGCCGCACAGTCTTACGAGTACAGCCCGCTCGCGCAGGTGCAGCAGTGGAGCGAAGTGCCGCCGGGGACGCCGCTCTTCGAGAGCCTCCTCGTCTTCGAGAACTACCCTTCGGGCGGACTCACGCAGGGCGAGCCCAACGAAGGCGGCGAGGCCGAGACGCACTCGGTCGAGTTCACGAACTACCCGCTCACGCTCGTCGCCGCGCCGGGCGAAGAGCTGTCGCTGCGGCTCGTCTACGGCCGCTCGCGCTTCGACGACTCGACGGCCGAACGCATACTCGGCCACCTGCTTACGCTGCTCGAAGCCGTGGCCGCAGACCCTTCGCGCTCTCTCTCCGAACTACCGCTGCTGACGGAAGAGGAGAGCCGCCGCGTCCTCTTCGACTGGAACGACACGCGCCGCGAGCACGCGGAAGACCTCTGCATCCACAGGCTCTTCGAGTCATGGGCCGAGCGCACGCCCGACGCGGTCGCCGTCGTCCACGAGGGGCGGCGTCTGACTTACGCCGAGCTCAACGGGCGGGCCGACGGGCTCGCGCGCCGTCTGCGCGCGCTCGGCGTCGGGCCGGAGGTGGTCGTCGGCACGTTCTTCGAGCGTTCGGCGGACGTGCCCGTCGCGCTGCTCGCCATCCTCAAGGCGGGCGGCGCCTACCTGCCGCTCGACCTCGCGTACCCGTCGGAGCGCCTGCGCTTCATGATCGAAGACGCGGGGGCAAAGGTGCTGTTGACCGAGCGGCGTGTGATGCAAGACCTCCCGCCGTGCGGCCTGCCCGTGGTCTGCGTTGACGACCCCGCGGCCTCTGTTGACGACGCGGACGCGCCCGCGACGAACCTCGACGGCGGGGCCACGCCGCTCAACCTCGCCTACGTCATCTACACCTCGGGCTCTACGGGGCGGCCGAAGGGCGTCGGCATCACGCACAGATCCGTCCAGCGCTTCGTCGTCAACACGAACTTCGTCGAGCTGCGCCCGTCGGATGTCGTCGCGCAGGTCTCCAACTTCTCGTTCGACGCCGCCGCGCTCGAAATCTGGGGCGCGCTCTTGAACGGCGCGCGGCTGGCCGTCATCGCTAAAGACCTCGTCCTGTCGCCGCACGAGTTCGCCGCAGAGCTCGCGGGCCTTCGCGTCACGACGCTGTTCCTGACCACGGCGCTCTTCAACCACATGGCGCGCGAAACGCCCGGCGCGTTCGCCGCGCTCGAAAACCTCCTCTTCGGCGGCGAGGCGGCCGACCCGCGCTCCGTCAGACGCATACTTGAGAGCGGGCCACCGCGCCGCCTCGTCAACCTTTACGGGCCGACCGAGAGCACTACCTCCTGCTCGTGGCATCTTGTGACGGCCGTCGAAGACGACGCGACATCAGTCCCCATCGGGCGGCCTGTGTCGAACACGCGGCTCTACGTTTTGGACTCGCGGCTGCGCCCCGTCCCCGTCGGCGCCGTCGGCGAGCTCTACGTCGGCGGCGACGGACTCGCGCGCGGCTACCTCAACCGCGCAGAGCTGACGGCTGAGCGCTTCATCCCCGACCCGTTCTCCGAGGAGCCGGGCGCGCGTCTCTACCGCACGGGCGACTTCGCGCGATACCTGCCGGGCGGCGTGATAGATTTCGTCGGGCGCGCGGACAATCAGATAAAGCTGCGCGGCTTCCGTGTCGAGCTGGGCGAGGTCGAGTCGGCGCTCGCGCTCCATCCGTCCGTGCGCGAGACGGTCGTCACGTTGAAGGAGAACGGCGACCGCGAGAAGGTTCTCGTCGCTTACGTCGTGGCGGCCCGAGGGGCCGAGCCCGCTGCGTCCGAACTGCGCGCGCACCTGCGCGAGCGACTGCCCGACTACATGCTGCCCTCGGCCTTCGTCCATCTTGAGAGGCTGCCGCTGACGCCGAACGGCAAAGTTGACCGCCGCGCGCTGCCCGCGCCCGGCGCAGGCGACCGCGAGGCGCAGGGCGACTTCGAGCCGCCGCGCACGCCGTTCGAGGAGGCGTTGGCGAAGATCTGGTCTGAGGTGCTCGGCGTCGAGCGGGTCGGCGCGGGCGATAACTTCTTCGAGCTTGGCGGCCACTCGCTGCTCGCCACGCAGGTCGTCTCGCGCGTACACCGCGACCTCAATGTGGAACTGCGGCTCCGCAGCCTGTTCGAGTCGCCGACGTTGTCCGGCCTCGCCGCCCGCGTCGAAGCGGCGAGACTCGCGGGCGAGCAGGAGTCGCAGCCGCCGCCCGTCGCCGCGCGCACGCGTGACGACGCCCCGCCGCCGCTCTCCTACGCGCAGCGTCGCCTGTGGTTCCTCGACCGCCTCGCGCCCGGCTCGAACGTCTACAACATCTGCGACCTGCTGCCGCTCCCCTCGCCGCTCGACGCGGACGCGCTCGCCCGCGCGCTCGCCGAGCTGCTGCGCCGACACGAGTCGCTGCGCACGACCTTCGCCGAGGCCGCGGGCGGCGAGCCCGTGCAGGTCATCGCCCCGCCACGTCCCTTAGAGCTAACGCTCGTTGACCTCTCCGCGCTATCCGACGAAGAGTGTCAGGCAGAGTCGGCGCGGCTCACCGACGAGGAGTCGCGTCGTCCCTTCGACCTCGCTTCGGGGCCGCTCCTGCGCACGACGCTGCTAAGGCTCTCGGCTGAAGAGCACTATCTGCTTCTGTCCGTCCACCACATCGTCTTCGACGGCTGGTCGCTGCGCGTCTTCGCCGACGAACTCTCGGCGCTATACGAAGCCTACGCGCACGGCGAAGGCTCGCCGCTGCCGGAGCCGGCGATGCAGTACGCAGACTACGCCGTGTGGCAGCAAGAGCAGTTGGAGGGCGGCGCGCTCGACGCGCAGCTCGACTACTGGCGGCGCACGCTCGCGGGCGCACCCGCGCTGCTTGAGCTTCCGACGGACAGGCCGCGCCCGGCGGTGCAATCCTTCCGCGGCGCGTCGCGGCAGGCGGCGCTGGGCGACGAGGTGACGCGCGCGCTCCGCGAGCTGAGCGGGCGCGAGGGCGCGACGCTCTTCATGACGCTGCTGGCGGGCTTCGCCGCTCTTCTGCGCGGCTACACGGGGCAGTCCGACATCGTCGTCGGAACGCCGGTCGCCGGCCGCACGCGCGTAGAGCTTGAGGGGCTGATAGGCTTCTTCGTCAACACGCTGGCGCTGCGCGTCGAGCCGCGCCCGGAGATGACCTTCTCCGAGCTGCTCGCGCAGACGCGCCGTGTCTGCCTCGACGCCTACGCGAATCAGGAGGTGCCGTTCGAGCGCGTCGTGTCGGAACTCGGCGTGAGGCGCGAGACCGGATACAACCCTCTCTTTCAGGTCATGCTCGTCCTTCAGAACATCCCCGGCGAGACGGACGAGGCGGGCGGGGCGGAGGACGAACGACAGCCGGAACGCGACGACGCGTTCGCGCCGGGCGACGAGACTTCGAAGTTCGACCTCAGCATCTACTTCGAGGAGCGCGGCGGCGAACTCCTCGCGACGATTGAGTACAGCACAGACCTGTTCGACGACGCGACGGCCGAACGCATACTCGGCCACCTGCGTACGCTGCTCGAAGCGGCGGCCGCTGACCCCACGCGCACGCTCTCCGAACTGCCGCTGCTGACGGAAGAGGAGAGCCGCCGCGTCCTCTCCGACTGGAACGACACGCGCCGCGACTTCCCGCACGGGCTCGGCATCGCGGGCCTCTTCGCGGAGCAGGTCGCGCGCACCCCGGACGCCGCGGCCTTCTCCTGCGAAGGCGAGAGCCTGAGCTACGCCGAGCTCGAACGCCGCTCCAACCGACTGGCGAACTACCTGCGCTCGCTCGGCGTCGGCCCCGAGGTAATCGTCGGCCTCTGCATGGATCGCTCGCTCGAACAGTCGGTCGCGCTGCTGGGCGTCGTCAAGGCCGGAGGCGTCTACCTGCCGCTCGACCCCGCCTACCCGCGCGAGCGCCTCGAATACATTCTCGGAGACGCACGCGCGGCGGTGCTTATCACCTCGGACTCTTACGCGGGGACGTTCCCCGGCTACGTCGGCCGCGTGCTGCGTGTGGACGCCGACCGCGACCTCATCGCGCGCGCGTGCGAAGACGCGCCCGCCCCGCGCACCACGCCCGAGAACCTCTCTCACGTCGTCTACACCTCGGGCTCGACGGGGAGGCCGAAGGGCGTCGCCGCCACGCACAGGCAGGCGCTCAACCGTCTGGCGTGGAACTGGGAGGCGATGCCCTTCAAGCCGGGCGAGGTCAACTGCCAGAAGACGGCGCTGAATTTCGCCGACTCGCTCTACGAGATTTTCGGCCCGCTGCTGCGCGGCGTCACGTCCGTCATCATCCCCGACCGCGTCCTCAAAGACCCCTTCGCCTTCGTGCGCGCGCTGGCCGCGGGCCGCGTGTCGCGGCTGTTGCTGGTGCCCTCGCTGCTGCGCGCGATGCTTGAGACACACCCCGACTTGCAGGAGCGCCTGCCCTCGCTCGGCCTGTGCGTCACGAGCGGCGAGGCGCTGTCCGTGGAGTTGTTCGAACGCTTCCGCGAGCGGATGCCGCGCTGCGCCTTGGTCAACGTCTACGGCTCTTCGGAAGCGTGGGACAGCACTTGGCACGACCTGAGCACGGCACGCGATAAACTCCGGCGCGTCCCCATCGGGCGGCCTCTGTCGAACACGCGGGTTTACGTCCTCGACACGCGCCTGCGCCCCGTGCCCGTCGGCGTCGGCGGCGAGCTATACGTCGGCGGCGACGGACTCGCCCGCGGCTACCTAGACCGTCCGGAACTGACGGCCGAGAGGTTCGTGCCCGACCCGTTCTCGGGTGAGCCGGGGGCGCGCCTCTACCGCACGGGCGATGTCGGGTGCTGGACGGCCGACGGGACGCTTGAGTATCTGGGGCGTGGCGACCGGCAGGTGAAGGTGCGCGGCTTCAGGGTCGAGCTGGGCGAGATTGAGTCGGCGCTCGCGCTCCACCCGTCCGTGCGCGAGGCCGTTGTCACCGCACGCGAAGGCCAGTACGGAGAGACGCTGCTCGCGGCATACGTCGTGGCAGACGGAGACGGGCCTTCCGAACGGGAACTGCGCCGCCACCTCGGAGAACTGCTGCCCGACTACATGCTGCCCTCGGCCTACGTGCGTCTTGAGAGGCTGCCGCTGACGCCGAACGGCAAGGTTGACCGCCGCGCGCTGCCCGCCCCCGAGCGGCAGCGGCCCGAGTCGGGCGAGCTTCTCGTCGAGCCACGCACGCCGGTCGAGGCGGAGCTTGCGCGCATCTGGTCTGAGACGCTCGGCGTCGGGCGCGTGGGCATCGCCGACAACTTCTTCGAGCTGGGCGGCCACTCGCTGCTCGCCACGCGGGTCGTCTCGCGCGTGCTGAGCGTCTTCGGCGTCGAGCTGCCGCTGCTCCGTCTCTTCGAGACCCCGACCGTGGCCGGCCTCGCCGAGGCGGTCGAACGTCTGGCCGGGGCTTCGGGCGGCGCCGCAGACTCCTTCATCCCGCGGCTCTCGCGGGAAGAGTACCGCGCGCTCCTCTCACCGCAGGGGCGACTCACGCTCCCGCCGGCCTTGCGCGCCGGGGCCGCCACGCCGCCGGGCCGTGCCGCGGCCGGACGCCCCGCGCGGCCCTACGCGGAACCCACCGCGCCACCCGCAGGAGGTAGTTGAGATGACGCAGAAGGACGGTGCGAACGACGCGCCCGCGCGCCCCGCGAAGTCCGCCTCGCGCGCGGGCGAAGCCCTCTCGAAGCCTCCGAGTGGCGGAGACCCGAGCAGTCAGGTGGACAACCTCTTCAAGGACTGGGGGGGCGACTACAAGACGCCGGGCGCGGCCGTGCTCGTCATGCAGGACGGGAAGGTGCTGCACGAGAAAGGCTACGGCCTGACCGAGGTCGGCGGCCTGAAGCTCGGGCCGCAGACGGTCTTCGAGCTGGCCTCGGTCTCGAAGCAGTTCACCGCGATGGCCGTCATGCTGCTCAAGCAGGAGGGGAAGCTCGACTACTCCGACCGGCTCGGCAAGTACTTCAACTTCCGCGCGCTTGAGGCGAACGAGGTGACCGTCCTCCAACTGCTCGACCACCGCTCCGGGCTCCCCGAATACGGAGAGGTCTTCGCCGCCGCCAACCTCATAGACAAGCACTTCCCGCGCTCGGCGAAGGCCGACCGCGGGCGGTTCGAGCCCACGGTGGATGACGTGCTGAAGTCGCTCGCAGAGCAGTACGAGTTCGCCTTCGCGCCCGGCGCGCGCTACTCCTACAGCAACTCGGGCTACGTCCTGCTGTCGAAGATCGTCGAGAAGGTTTCGGGGCAGGCTTTCCCCGCGTTCATGCGCGAGCGCATCTTCAAGCCGCTCGGGATGGAGAGCAGTTTCATCTACGAGAAGTCCTCGCCCGTCCCCGCCGAGGCGGCGCTCGGCCACGACCGCGGCTGGACGGTCTTCAACGAGATAGACTACACGCCGCTCGACTTCATCTACGGCGACGGCAGCGTCCAGACGAACCTGTCGGACATGCGCAAGTGGGTTCTGGCCCTCGACGAGCTCTCGTCCGCCTCGCGGGGCGACAAGGGCGGCAAGCTCCCCGTCACGCGCGCGACGTTCAAGGAGGCGCTCAAGAAGGCCGAGGAGACCGACACGCCCGGCGTGAGTTACGGCTTCGGCTGGTTCCTCGGCAAGGCCCGTGGGCTCGACGGCGTCTGGCACAGCGGCTCTTGGGGCGGCTACAGGACGATGATCATGCGCTTCCCATCTCAGAAGTTCACCGTCGTCGTCCTCTCGAACGTCGCGCACCTGATGCCCACCTTCATGGCGGCGAAGGTCTCCACCTTCTTCCTCGAAGGCGTGATGGAGCGGCCCCGCACGCCGCCCGTGACCAAGGAGATACTGGCCCGCTTCGCCAAGCGCTACACGGACGACAGCGGCGACTATTACGACGTGACGCTCGAACCCGAGGCCGGCGGCAAACACGCGCTGTTTCTGAAGTACTCGACGCTGGACAAGTTCAAGCTCGTGCCGGTGCGTGGCGATGGCGGGAAGTTCCGCGGCGAGTTCTTCATCGAGGGGCTCTTCGGCTTCGACGCCTTCCGCTACACGCTCGACGAGCGCAGGAATGTCATCAACGTCCCCTCCCGCCCGAAGGGCCCCGCCCAGAACCAGCGCAGGAGCTTCGGGCGGCGCTCGAAGTTCTGAACGCGACCGACTCGGCAACGGCTCACCACGTCGGAAGGGAAGGCGAGTCGGTCTCCTTCATTCTTGTCCACGCCCCCGTAGAGGGGAGACTGCCGCCGTGTTAAGCTCGGACGGATTCCAAAGGGGGCGGCGGGGGCTTCACGCGTTGGCACACGGGGCGAGAAGCGACGGCACTCCCGAAACGGCAGGTGAGGTATGCATACATGTGGGTCAGGCTCTTAACCGCGGCGGCGCTCTGCACCGCGGCGGTGTTAGCGTGCGCGGGCGGGCTCGCTCGGGCGTCGGCGCACGCGCAGGGTCAGCCGGCCGGCGAGTTGCCGCGCAAAGGCTTCGCGGGGGTGCAGATCGGCCCCGTCCCGGAGGACGTGCGCGCGCGGCTGAGGCTTACGGCCGGACAGGGGCTGGTCGTGATGCGCGTGGTCGCGGGGAGCGCGGCGGCCGAGGCCGGGCTCGCCGAAGGCGACGTGATACTCGAAGCCGCCGGGAAGCCTCTGGCGAGCGCCGAGGAGTACGTCGCCGTGGTCGGGCGCCTGAACGCGGGCGACAAGTTAACGTTGACTGTTCTGCGCGGCGGTCAGCGGCTCTCGCCGACGCTCACGCTCAAGCCGCGCCCCTTCGAGAGCAGCCCGGACTTCGAAGTGCTCTACCGCTCCGTCGCGACTTCGGCGGGACGCCGCCGCGTCATCGTCACAAGGCCGAAGGGGCAGGGCCGCTTCCCCGCCGTGCTCATGGTGGGCGGCATCGGCTGCTACTCGCTCGACAACCTGCCGCCCGAGGACGCGTACGCGAGGATTCTCTACGGGATGACGCTCAAGGGCTTCGCCACGATGCGCGTCGAGAAGACGGGCATGGGCGACAGCGAGGGGCCGCCCTGCCGTAGCCCGCAGGCCGACCTGCGTCAGGAGGTGGCGGGCTACGTCGCGGGGCTTCGCGCGCTCAAGTCTTACGACTTCGTTGACCCGGGCCGCGTCTTCATCGTCGGCCACAGCATCGGCGCCCTCGTCGGCCCGCTCGTGGCGGCGGAGGAGCCCGTGCGCGGACTCGTCGTCGCCGAGGGCATCGGCACGGACTGGTTCGAGTACGAGCTTGAGAACTTCCGCCGCCAGACTTTGCTTGCCGGGACGCCTTACGACGAGACGGAGAGGCGTGCCCGGCAGGCCCGCGCGTGCAAGCAGCGCCTGCTCGTCGAGAAGCAGACGCTTGAGCAGATTTTGAAGGACGCGCCCGGCTGCTCGGCCTACCTCGAAAGCCCCGCGCCCTACACATACATGCAGCAGCTCGCAGACCTCAACCTCGCAGAGGTGTGGAAGAAGGTGGACGCGCCCGTGCTCATCATCTACGGCACCTCCGACTTCCTCACGAGCACGGCCGAGCACGAGTACCTGCGCGACATGATCAACAGCTTCCGGCCGGGCACGGCCACCTACGTCAAGATTGAAGGCATGGCGCACGGGTTCGAGCGCGCGGCCTCGCAGCGCGAAAACTTCGAGCAGCGCAGGTCGGGCGCGCAGCCCGAGTTTCACACGCAGGTCTTCGACGAGATCGCACGCTGGCTCACGGCCGCGGCGGGGCCGGCTTAGTTCTAACCATCAATCCTTGAGGACGAATCGAATGAAGCGAATCATTTTTCTTATGGCAGCGGTGACCCTCTTGTTCGCCGCCCAAGCCTCCGCGCGCGTGGGCGTCGAGGAGCGTGACGTGGCCTTCCAGCGCCACGACAGCAGCTACTTCGAGAAGAACAACTCGGGCCTGAAGGGCGACAAGTCTTACCTCGTGCTCACCGATCAGGCGCAGTTCAACAAGGTCTTCGGCCCCGCGGCGAGGATGGGCAACAACAACTTCCTGCCTGCCGGCGCGTTCGAGAATAAGATCGTCGTCGCCACCATCAAGCGCGGCAGCATGCGCAAGTACAGCGACGTGTCGGTCAAGGAGGAGAACGGGATACTGCTGGTCTCCTTCACGGCGACCGACTCCAAGCCGGGGTCGGCCACCTTCAACGTGCCGCTCATCCTCGCCGTCGAGAAGGGCAATTACAGCGGCGTCATCTTCATGGAGAACGGCGAGAGGGTCGGGGTCGTCTGCATCAAGTAGGCCGGTGAAGACCGACGCCTCTCGACGGGGCGAGGAGAGTTGCGTGTAGAGTGACGCGGGCCGCCGACGAAACCGGTTTCGTCGGCGGCCCGCAATTATTGGCGTGGCGGAGGCGGCCTTACTCGTTGCGCTCTAACTTCAGGTTGTCGTAGACGGCCGTGCCGGGCGTGCTGTTGCCGGTGCCCCACGCGCCGGCCTCCATCACGACCTTCAGCGAGTCGAGCGGGAAGGCGGCGGCGACCGTCTTCAGCGTCGTCCACGTCGTCCCGTCCGGGCTCGTCTCGAAGCTCACCGTGTGTGCGGCGCCGTTGTGTCGGAAGCGCCAGAACCGCTGGCTCGTCGGGTTGTACGTGAGCAGGGTGCGGTCGCGCACGCCGCCCGCCCAAGCGTCGCAGACGAACGAGCCCGCGCCGACGCTCATGTGGTAGAGGTTGCCGCCGTCCAGCACCAACTGGAAGTAGGTCTCGGCCCAGCCCGCCTGACTGGTGGCCTGCGGGATTTCGACCGTCAGGGTTCTGTCCTTGAAGTCGAAGCCCTTGACCGAGGTGACGCCGTTGTAGGCGGCCGTGTTGGGCTGAAGCGTCATCTCAAGGCGCTGGTTCTGCTCGGCGACTGTGACCGAAGAGGAGTTGAGCACCTGCCACCTCGCCGTGCTGAGCGAGTTGTCGTTGAAGTCGTCGCTCGGCTCAAGCCTCGGGTAGGCGCGCGTCGCCTTCGCGTTGTCGAAGACGGCCGTGCCGGGCGAAAGCGAGTTCGCGTTAGTCCACTTCCCCGCGAACAGCTGTAGGTAGGAGGCGTTGATGGCGAAGGGGCGGGCCGCGGTGCGCCGCGTCGTCCAGCTGACGCCGTTGGCGCTCGTCTCCCAGTTGATCGTGTCGGTCGGTGCGTCGTGACGGATGCGCCAGAAGCGATCCGTCGCGGCGTTGTAGGTGGCGGTGGTCTGCGAACGCGAGCTGCCTATCCAGTACTGGAAGCAGATCACCCCGCCCTCGGTCACGACCTGAATGTAGGTGCTGCCGTCGAGGCCGATTCTTACCCCCGTGTTAGAGCTGCCCGCGGAAATCTGCACGACCTCGGCGGCGAACGCCGCGTCCGTCATGTCCAGAGTCGGGACGGAGGTGTAGACGCCGTAGCCGGTCGTGCTCGGCGAGGGCGATATCTCAAGGCGCTGGTTCTGCTCGACGACGGTCACGCCCGGCTCGGCCCCGGCAGACCACTTCGACGTGTCTGTCGAGTTGTCGTTGAAGTTGTCGTAGAAGAGGACGGGCGGCGACGGGACGGGCTCCTGCCGGAAGTTGTCGAAGACGGCCGTCGCGGTCGGCGTCGTCGCCGTGTACTTGCCTGCGACGAGCTGCGCCTGCATGCCCGTGATGGAGAACGGCCGCGCGATAGTCCGCTGCGTCGTCCACGTCACGCCGTCGGGGCTCGTCTCCCAGTTGACTGTGTCGTCTAACTTGTCGTGGCGCAGGCGCCAGAAGCGCTGCTGTACGGCGTCGTAGTTGATGATGATGCGCGTCACCGCGCCGTTCGTCTTCTCTTGCAGGACGAGGCCGGCGCCGCCCGTGGCGAAGAGGAGGTAGTTGCCGGTCGCGTTGTCGGAGAGCGTGAAGTAGGTCTCGATGCCGTAGGCGATGGGCGTGCTCTGCACGACCTCGACCGTCGCGCGGCCGCCCGTCATGTCCCAGAGAGAGTCGGCGTAGAGCGAGCCGTAGCCGGTCGTGCTCGCCGGCGGCGTTATCTCAAGACGCTTATTCTGTTCGACGACCGTCACGCCCGCGGGCGCGCTGACGCCCCACTTAATCGTGTTGACGGAGTTGTCGTTGAAGTCGTCGCGGAAGGCGTTGTCGGCGAAGAGCAGACGGTTGGGCGAGCCCGTGCCGGGGTTGACGACCTTGTCGGGCGTTGACGCGGCGACGATTCGCTCGGCGATGCGCTCGGGCGACTCGCCCGAATTCTCGCCGAGCAGTCGCGCGGCCACGCCGGCGACGTGCGCCGCCGCCATCGAGGTGCCCGAGCGCAGGCCCGTCGCCGTGTCGCTCGACCAATCGGCGCCGGGGATGTCCACGCCGGGCGCGAAGAGGTCGAGCACCGAGCCGAAGTTGGAGAAGGTGGCGCGCGTGTCGAACTGGTCTACGGCGCCGACCGTGATGCCCTCCGTGACGCGCGAAGGCGAGCGGAACCCCGCGTCGAGGTTGTTGTTGCCCGCCGCGAGCACGTAGGTCACGCCCGACGCGATGGAGTTGCGAACCGACGTGTCGAGCGAGACGCTGGCAGCGGCCGAGATGCTCAGCAGCGCGACCGAAGGGCTCTGGTGGTTGGCCGTCACCCAGTCAATCCCGCCGATGACCTGCGAGAGCGGGCCCGTGTTCGAGCAACTGAAGACGCGCACGGCGTGGAGCTGCGCCGCCTTCGCCACGCCGTAGGTCTGGCCGCCGACGACGCTGGCGACGTGCGTGCCGTGGCCGAAGCAGTCCTGCCCGTTCTGCCCGTCGCCCACGTTGTCGAAGGCGACCGAGGCGCGGCCGCCGAACTCTTGATGTGTCGTCCGGATGCCGCTGTCTATGACGTAGGCGTGGACGCCCGCGCCGCCGTGTGCGTAGGTGTAGGTCGAGTTCAACGGCTGGTCGCGCTGGTCTATGCGGTCGAGTCCCCAAGGGGCGTTCTGCTCAGTGCCCGCGAGCTCGACGACCTCGTCCTCTTCGACGTACTCGACGAGCGGATTGCGGCTCAAAGCCTCGGCGGCCTGCCGATTCAACTTTACGTTGAAGCCGCGCAGCGCGTGCCGGTAAGTCGTGATGAGTTGGCCGCCGTGGAGTCGCGCGAGGCGGGCCGCCGCCCCGTCTACTTGCGCGTCGGCGACTTCGTCTTTGAGCACGACGATGTAGCTGTCAGCGACGGCCTGCTCGTGGCGCAGGAGTGCGTCCTGCGCGCGCGGCGATTCCTGCGCTCGCGTAGGCAGGGCGGTTAAAGTCAGGAGGGAGAAGGTGAGAAGCAGCGAGAGCATTTCCTTCATGGCAGGTTCCTTTCGGTTGTACTTCAAGGTCGAGAGGTTTGGGGCTACGAGCGTCTGTGGAGGCGCTTCGGGGCGCGGCCCCGTCTTCGCGCCGCGCGGGGCGGCGGGGTTCGGCACGCGGGTTCGCGCGAGGCGGGCCGCGTTACTCTTGAACGCGGTCTTCGCGCCGGCTTATAAGGCCGAGATGATTTCAGGCGCCGGTGAGACGCCCGACCCGGTTAGTGGTTCGGGAGGCCGGGGGCGGTCTCCGAGAGAGTGAAACAGCGGAGCACGCCGGACGCTCGCGCGGCCGGTAATGACAAAGGGGTTAATGTGGGGAACGACCGAAGTGTCCGAGGGGTGCGCAGAGACTAGGACAGACGGCCGAGCCTGTCAAGGAAAATTTCTTTCGGACGAACCTGCGCCGCC
Organism: Pyrinomonadaceae bacterium; assembly: GCA_035248785.1. Lineage (GTDB taxonomy): Bacteria > Acidobacteriota > Blastocatellia > Pyrinomonadales > Pyrinomonadaceae > QHXN01. Next base: position 19,695 of record DATFHD010000111.1, read on the forward strand.
CTAACCCCGGCGGCCCCGTGGCGACGCCAGTTATGATAGTCTCTGACGCCTCAACGGAGGTGCAGGATGCGGACGTTTGCGCCGAAGCAGAGTCGCACTCAAGAGCCCGCCTCGACCGACCTCGCCCGGACAGAGCACGCGGCCGCCGCGCCGCCGCAGCGCGCGGCCACTCTCACGCGCCCGCCGTCGCTCCGCCCCGGCGGCGACTTGAGCCGGATTCCGGCACACGCCTCGGATAAAGAAGTCGTTCAGAGAAAGCTCACCGTCGGCCGGCCCGGCGACGCGTATGAGAGGGAAGCAGACGGCGTCTCGGAACGGGTGATGAGTACGCCCGAGGCGCGGCCCCCGAGCGCTCGCGCCCGCGGCGGCGGAGCCCGTCCCGAAGGCCGGACGGAGCAGCCGGACTTCGTAGGCGGCCGCCTGCAAACCAAGCGGGTGGAGTCGTCCGACTCCGCCGCGGGCGACGTGCCGCCGCAGGTCTGGGAAGTCCTGAACTCCGCGGGGCGGCCCCTCGACTCCGCCGCGCGGGCCTTCATGGAGCCGCGCTTCGGCCACGACTTCAGCCGCGTGCGTGTGCATACGGACGCGAAGGCCGCGGAGTCCGCGCGGGAGCTGAATGCCAACGCCTACACCGTCGGCCACGACATAGTCTTCGGCGCGGGCAAGTACGCGCCGGGGACGCAGGCGGGCGGGCGACTGCTTTCGCACGAGCTGACGCACGTCTTGCAGCAGCGGCGCGGGCTCGGCCCCCCTCAACTCGCGCTGCAAAGGGACGCGCCGCAGGGCGGCACCGCTCAGCCCGCGAAGTCTCCGCCGCAGCAGCCCGTAGACCCGCCCGACTATGACCGCACGGCCCCCAAGCATCCGCCGAGCGCCCCCGCGGGTCTGACCATTGACGACACGAAGGAGGGGCTTAAGGACAAGATCAAGAAGGGTGACCTTACGAACTACGCCGTGAAGGGGGTGGGCAAAGACGGCAACGCAGAGATATTCCTGATGAACCTGATTTACGCGATGGGCCTCAAGTCGAGGTGGGGGACGGAGAGCGACCTCATCATCCCGATTGGCTGGCCGCCGAAGGCCGGCGCCCCCGCGCCGCAGGGGCTCGTCACCCTGCGCATTGACCGGCAGGGGGTGGCGACCGCCGAACTCATCGCCAGAGGCGGCGTGCCCGCCGTCGGGCAGGTGACCGCGGCGGACGGGGCGACCAAGCTGAAGAACGATTTCGGGTTCGCGGACGTTAAGGGCTGGGGCAGCACCGCGAAGGACGCGGCGGAGATTAGCGACGTGGTCGCCGCGCTTGAGCTGCTCAAGCGGCGCGCGCCGCAGGACGTTCCGGCCCTCAAGGGGGTGGAGCTTATTCGTGTGGCGTCGCTCGGCGCGGACGTGGGCGGCGATTTCTCGCCGGGGGGCAAGGCCATCCCGGGCACTAAGACCCGCGAGAAGGCTTGGCTCAAGCTGACGGATCTCGCGTTCAGCGCGAAGGACGTTCAATTTTTCGGCGGGGGGCCGAGCGCGCCGCCGGTGCCTTCCAGTTTCCAGACCATCCTGCACGAAGTCGGCCACGCCGTCGAAAGGGAGGAGCTGCGCGCGGCGCAGGACAGCTACTTCAAGGCGGAGGAGGAGGTGGAGGCGGCACGGCAGCGCCAGAGCGACTACGGCGCGACCTTCGACGCGGACTTGGCGGAGGCGAAGAGACAGAAGAAGGTGAAGCAGTTCTACAAAGAGCGAGAGACGGAGTACAAAAAACATGAGGCCGCCGTTGACGCCGCGCAGAAGCACGCCAGCGAGGAGGCCGACAAGATAGACAAGACGCGCGTCCCCACCACAATCGTTCAGCCCTTAGAGACGGACGCGGCGACCAAGAAGACCGCGGCGGCCAGCACGCTCGCCGACGCGAAGACCAAGGTGCAGGCGCTCAACGCCGACGAGGTGCAGAGCAGTCAGGCTTACGTGCAGGCGATTGAAGACACGGCGGCCTCCATCACGTCGCTGGCCCAGAGCGCCAAGGCCGCGGGCGACGTTGACGCACTCGAAGCCGTCGTCATTAACAAGGCCGACGCGCGCGAAAAGGCGAAGCCGCCGGCCGCCGGCAAAGTCCCGCACAGGGCCGTCCCCCTGCTCGAACCGGCCGTGCGGGCGCAGGACGCTTGGTTCAAGGCCGAACGCCTTCTGGCCCGGACGCGCAAGCGCACGCTGCGGCTGCAAAAGTTCATCGAGCTCGTCGCCAGTAACAACATACGGCGCTTCACGAAATACTCGGTCGAGAACTGGGAGTTGAAGCCCGGCGAGTTCTACGCCGAGGCGTATTCCCTCTGGCTGGTTGACCCGGAATTCCTGAAGACCAACTACAAGGTCGTCTACGACTTCTTCCAGAACGGCGACTACCGCAAATGAGGTGGCGGCCGACGCAGCCGCCACCTCAAACTCTCGTGCCCTATCCCGGCCGGCCCCGGCGAGGTCGTTAACCCGGCAGGGCGCTGCACGACTGGAAGGCGCCGGTCGGGTCAATGGCTTCGCGGCCCTGCTCGATGTGGCGGATGATGCCGTCCTTGTCCAAGGTGAAGGTTGCGCGCGTGCCGACCTGATTCTCCTCGTCGAAGATGCCGTAGTCGCGCACGGTCTTGCGCTTGAAGTCCGAGAGCAGCGGGAAGGTCGCGCCGATGTCTTCCTTGAATCTACGGTTGGCGGCGAAGCTGTCAACGCTGATGCCTAAGACCTGCGTGTTCGTCTGCTCGAATTTGGCGATATCAGCCTGATACGCCTTCAGCTCCTTCGTTCAACCGCCGGTGAAGGCCAACACGTAGAAGGCGAGCACGACGTTCTTCTTGCCGCGGAAGTCCGAGAGACGCACCTTCTGCCCCTCTGTGTCGGTCAGCTCGAAGTCGGGCGCGCGGTCGCCGACCTTCAACTGCGTCTGCGGCGCCGCGGGCGGCTGCCCCGCGGAGTTCGCCTGTGCGCCGGCCGGCGAGTTGGAGGGACTTGCGCCCGCGTTCTCGCCCGCGGGTTGTCCCGACCTCTGACACGTCAGACAGAAAAGTGCCAGCGCTATGACCGTTAGCGTGATTGCCTTTCTTCTTTGCATTGATTGAATGAACCCCCTTCATCACGGATACTATCACGGACGGCCGCGCCGGGAAGAAAGGTGAAGGCGATGGTAACTGGAATGAAGACTCTCACGGGTTTCGCGCGCGCCCTCTCGCTCTTCTGTCTGCTGCCGGCGCTCGGCGTCCTCGCCGCGGCGCATGGCGCGACGCAGAATGCGCCGCCCGCTCGCAACTATCCGGAGCCCGCGCAGGGCGATTACGTCATACGCGACTTCAGGTTCAAGAGCGGCGAGACGCTGCCGGAGTTGAGGCTGCACTACGCGACGCTCGGCACGCCCGTACGTGACGGGCAAGGCTTGGTGCGCAACGCCGTCCTCGTCATGCACGGGACGGGCGGGGCGGGCTCGAACTTCCTCACGCCGCAGTTCGCGGGCGTGCTCTTCGGGCCGGGCCAGTTGTTGGACGCCTCGCGCTACTTCATCATCCTGCCCGACGGCATAGGGCACGGGAAGTCGAGCAAGCCGAGCGACGGGCTTCACATGAAGTTCCCGCGCTACACTTACGACGACATGGTTCGCGCCCAGTATCAACTGATAACGGAGAAGCTCGGCGTCAACCACCTGCGGCTCGTGACGGGCACCTCGATGGGCGGGATGCAGACGTGGGTCTGGGGCGAGACTTACCCCGACTTCATGGACGCGCTGATGCCTCTGGCGAGCCTGCCCGTCGAGATCGCGGGCCGCAACCGCGTCATGCGCCGCATGATTCTCGACGCGATTCAGGGCGACCCGGCTTGGGCCGGCGGCGACTACAGGGAACAGCCGAAGGAGGGACTGACGGCGGCCGTCAACATCCTCCTGATGATGACGAGCAGCCCCTTGCAGTGGCAGAAGCAGGCGCCGACGCGCGAGGCGGCCGACAAGTTTTACGAAGAGCGCCTGAAGGCGCAGCTCGCGCGCGCCGATGCCAACGACATGCTCTATCAGTTCGACTCGTCGCGCGAGTACAACCCCGCGCCGAAGTTGGAAGCAATCAAGGCGCCGCTCGTCGCGATTAACTCGGCGGACGACCTCGTTAACCCACCCGAGCTCGGCATCATGGAGCGCGAGATAAAGCGCGTGCGGCGCGGGCGCTACGTCCTCATCCCCACGAGCGACGAGACGCGCGGGCACGGCACGCACTCGCTGCCCGCCATCTGGCAGAAACACCTCGCGGCACTTCTGGATGAATCGGCCAAGTGACGTTCGCCGTCCGGGCGGCACGGACAGTTGCACGGTTTAATCTCCTGTTCATCTTCTCTTTTATATAATCCGCCCGCCGAATCCGGCGCGCGGCCCGGTCACTGCCGCGGAAGGAGGACGAGATGCATCGGAGTGTCTTGACGGCCGAAAGGATGTTCTGCCTGTTGGCGCTCTGCGCCGTAATCGCCGCGGCCGCGACCGGTTCGGCCGCACAGAGCCCGCAGCCGGCCGATCCCCGAGCGGATAAGCCCGCGCCCCGCGCCGCACCCTCCCCGACGCCCGCTCGCGAGCGACGCTTCTTCGCCGACATCCTGCGCGACCAGCGCGCCATCTGGACTTCGCCCTTCCGCCTCGGGCGCGGCGACGCGAGGTGGCTGGCCCCGCTCGGCGTCTCGACCTTGGCGCTCGTAGCGTCAGATCAGGAGACGGGGGAGCTGAGCGACAGTAGCCGGCGCATCAACGTCACCAGAGACATCAGTGAGGCCGGGGGTCTCTATTCGACGGCGGGGATCGCCGCCGCCTTTTATCTGGCGGGCCGCGCCGCGGGCAACGCCCGCGCCCGTGAGACCGGACTGCTCGGCGGCGAGGCGCTGGTAGACACCGGGCTGGTCACCGCCGTACTCAAGAACGTCACGCAGCGCCCGCGCCCGCCCGTGGACGGCGCACACGCCGAGTTCTTCGACGGCGGCCACTCGTTCCCGTCGGGGCACTCCGCGGGCGCGTGGGCGCTCGCCACCGTCGTCGCCGACGAGTACCGCGACCGGCGCGCGGTTCAGGTCGCAGCCTACGGGCTGGCGGCGGCGGTGAGCGTGTCGCGCTACGCGGCGCGCAAACACTTCCTCTCGGACGTTCTGGTCGGGGGCGCCATCGGCTACGGCATCGGCCGCTACGTCTACAGGACGCGCCACGACCCGGCGCTCGACGCCGCCGCCGATACGAGTCAGGCGGACGACCCCGACTCGTCCGTTGAGGCCGCGTCGTGCGTGGAGACGGCGCGCGAGAGCCCGCGCGCTAAACTCTTGCCCTTCGCCGCGCCGAGCTTCAGCCGCGCGCGGCACGAGTACGGCATGGCCCTCTCGTGGAGTTTCTAACCCGCCGCGCCGGGTTAAGGTTTACGTCACGGCGCCGACTTCGTACATCGCAACTCCTGTCAGGAGGCCGAACATCATGTCACTCAAACGCCGCAGCATTTTTCTCTGCCTGCTCGTCTTAGTCTTAAACGCCGCGGCCCTCGAAGCGCAGACGAAGACGCAGCCGGGCTATCACGTCGTCAACCAGTACAAGCTCGGCGGCGAGGGCGGCTGGGATTACCTGTCCCTCGACGCGAAGGCGCGACGCCTTTACGTCTCGCACGCGACGCACGTGCTGGTCGTTGACGCCGACACGGGCGCGGTCGTCGGCGACATCCCCGACACGCCGGGCGTCCACGGCATCGCCGTCGTGGAAGAGGCGGGCAAGGGCTACGTGAGCAGCGGGCGGGCCTCGGCCGTCACGGTCTTCGACCTGAAGACCCTCAAGACGCTCAAGCAGATTCCGGTCGGCAAGAACCCGGACGCGATTCTGTACGACGCCGCCTCTGGGCGCGTCTTCACGATGAACGGCGGGAGCGACGACGCGACCGCGATTGACGTGAAGACCGACGCGGTCGCGGGCACGCTCGCGCTCGGCGGAAAACCAGAGTTCGCCGTCGCGGACGGGCGCGGCCGCGTCTTCGTCAACCTCGAAGACAAGAGCGCCATCGCCGAGTTCGACTCGCGCCGCCTCGCGGTCGAGGCCCGCTGGCCGATAGCGCCGGCCGAGGAGCCTTCCGGTTTGGCGTTCGACGGCAGACACCGCCGGCTCTTCTCAGTCGGCTCGAACAAGCTGATGGCCGTGGTGGACGCCGACTCGGGGAAGGTCGTGACGACCCTGCCCATCGGCGGCGGGGTGGACGGCGCGGCCTTCGACCCCGAGACGGGGCTGGTCTTCAGCTCGAACGGCGAAGGCACGCTGACGGTCGTGCACGAGGACTCGCCCGACAAGTACACGGTCGTCGAGAACGTCTCGACGCGGAGGGGCGCGCGGACGTTGGCGCTCGACCCGAAGACGCACCGCGTCTACCTCGTCACGGCGGAGTTCGGCCCGCCGCCACCGCCGACGCCGGAGCGCCCGCGGCCGCGCCCGAGCATCGTGCCCGGCACGTTCACACTCCTCGTCGTCGGCCGCTGAGTGTCATCGAGCCGTTGGGAGTTGAGGTCATCACGCTCACACGGCGGCAGAAGCGTCTGTTCGCGGAGCAGGGCTACACGGTCGTGCCGCGGGCTGTGCCCCGCCGGCTCATCGTCGCCGCACGCCGCGAGGCCGCCGGGCTCTTGGCGCGCGAGCCGCCGCCAGCCGGCCAACGCGGGCCGTACTCATATTTCCTCAAGGGCGACGCCGCGCCCCGTACGCTGCGCGCACTGCTCTCCGAGAGCACGGCGCTCGCGGCCGCCGAGTCGCTCATCGCCCCGGCGAAGTTCGAGGCGCCCGAACACGTCCAGCTCTCTTTGAACTTCCCGCCGTTCGACCACCTCCCCGGCGGGCCGCACGTGGACGGCCTCGCGCCGCCCGAGGAGGACGGGCGGCCCGGCACCTTTACGCTGCTGGCCGGCGTCTTCCTGACCGACCAGACGGCCGAGCAGATGGGGAACCTCTGGGTCTGGCCGGGCTCGCACCGCGCCGCCGCCGAGTACTTCAGGGAACACGGCGCGGACGCACTCCTAACGTCCTCCCCATATCCGCCGGTCGAACTCTCCGCGCCGCGGCAGGTGACGGGCCGCGCGGGCGACCTGCTGCTCGCGCACTACCTGCTCGGCCACAACATCGGCGGGAACACTTCCGAAGTGACGCGCGAGGTGGTCTACTTCCGGCTCCGACGCGAGGGGCATAAAAGACGCTGGCGTGAGTTCGTGCAAGACGCGTCGTTCGAGTTCGATTCTCAGGCCAGCTTGTAGACCGCGATGGAGCACTCGCGGCCCTTGACGAGCACGCGGCCCATCGGCGTCGCCCCTGTTAACTCTTCACGGACGGCGTCCCAGACCGACTCCGAGATTAAGAGCCGCGAGCCGAAGCGCTTGTTCAGTTGCTCGATGCGCGAGGCGAGGTTCACCACGTCGCCGATGACCGTGTACTCGCGGCGCAGTTGCGAGCCGATGCTGCCCGTGACGGCCTCGCCCGCGTGGAGGCCGATGCGGACGCCGGTCGGCAGGACGTTCCCCTCGGCCACCTCCCGCTCTAACCTCTCAAGTATCTCGCGCGCGGCGGCCACGGCGTTGTGGCAGTCGCGCCCGTCGGAGACCGGCGCGCCGAAGACGGCCATGAAGCCGTCGCCGAGGAACTTGTTGATGATGCCGCGGCGTCGGTTGACGATCTCGATCATGAAGCCGAAGAGCGACTCAAGATACTCGACGACCTCCTCGGGGCTGCGCGCCTCTGCGAAGCCGGTGAAGTTCCTGATGTCGAGGAACATCACGCAGACGTTCCTCTTCTCGCCGACGAGGCCGGGCCGCTTCTCTAAAAGTTTCTCCACTACCTCCGGCGAGACGTGCTGCCCGAACGTGCTGACGACCCGCTCGCGCTCCTCCGCCAGCTCGAACGAGTCGAGCAGCCTCTTCTTTATCTGTTGGGCGACAAGGCCCGTCAGCACGCCGAGCGAGAGCAGGAGCACGCCCTTCGCGACGTGCAGCAGGGCGCCGCCCGCCGCCGCATCGCCCGCGCCGCCGCCCGGGGCGCCGACGAAGAGGAGCGAGGCCAGCGTGTACTCGACCGCCGCCACGGCCCCGGTGAAGACGCAGAGCCTGAAGTCGAGGCGCAGCGCCGACAGGACGATGAAGAGCGGGTAGGCGGCGAACGGCGCGGTCGCGACCGCCGACGAGTCGGTGTACGACGCGGCCACGAGGATTTCCGCCGTCGGGCAACTGGTCTCGACGAGCGCGGTGACGTAGCGGTAGAAGCGCGGCAGGGTCTTGCCGCGCCGGTTCAAATATCCGAGCATGACGCGCTCGCCGAGGAGGTAGAGCGCCCACGCCGCAAGGATGACGAAGCGCCAGCGGACGAACGTCGGCAGGTCGCCGCGGAAGGCACGGCCTACGTCGCCGAAAAGGTAGTTGACGGGGACGACCGAGAAGGCCACGCCCACGCCGATGACCGTCAGCATCACGCGCACGCGCAGCTTCTCGGCGCTCAGCGCCTCGCGCTCAAGCCCGTCGTCGGCGGGCGTCCGCGCGCGCCCGCGGCGCCTGCGAAGGCGTCGCACGCGGCCGGGCAGTTGTAGTGATGTCGTGGCCATCTCGTGTCCGTCTCGTGTCTACTTTCTGTCTACGAGCTTATGTCTACGGCCGTCGCCCGCGGCCGCCGCCCGCCGGAACACGCGCGAAGTGTCCGCGCCAGTCGAAGGGCGCGACGAGCGCCAGCGCCCCGAGCGCGACGACGGCGCACATGATTCTCAGCGCCAACCTGAACTGACCGAAGTCCGGTTTCAGACGACTCAAGTCCGGTCTTAGACGACTCATAACTCCTCCTCTCTGCACAGCCGGCACGTCGGCTGTGCGCCCCTCCGTGTGCAAGCGCGGGGCCGCGCCGGGCGCGTGTCCGCGGGCGTTGGGTCAAGTCGTTGAAAACGGAAAGGAAGTTGGCGGCCGTGTGAGTTGAAGCGGGAGGGCCGGAGAGTCGCGGGCGCGCGGCTCCCGATGCCGTATGCCGCGCCGGAAGCCAAATACCGTCTCGAAGCTTCGAAGGGAACGCGACCCGGCTGAGGGCGGACGCCGACGGGTTCCCTTGGCGGCGTCGGCTATGGAAGCGGGACGTAGTCGTACTCGCCGATGCCCTGTAACACGAGGAAGGTCGCCGAGCGGTCTCCGCCGTTGGCGACGAGGTGCGGGCGGCGCGGGCGCACGGCGTAGGTCTCGCCGGGGCCGAGGCGCACCTCCTCTTCGGGGTCGCGCAGGAAGATGACAATGCTGCCTTCGACGACGTAGAAAGTGTCCCGGACGCGCGTGTGGTAGTGCCACGGCACCTTCTGCGTCGGCGAGATTTGTAGCTCGCTGATGCGGAAGCCGGGCCGCTCGGCGTGCCGCGCGCGGCGCTCGACTTCGTAGAGGTGCCCCGCGTCCTTTAACGACTCCGTTGATTCTTCGTTCTGCCCCATAGCGTCCTCCGTTCGAGTCACCGCGCGCGTGCGGCGCGGGGCTCTTGTGCAAGCCCGGTGCCGCGCCGCGCCTTCGATGTTAACGGGCGGGTAAAACTGCTTTGCATTCCCGCGGAACTGAAATATATTGGCGGGCGCCGCCTCAAGCCATTCTGCGCCTCGCGCCTGATGTTGACGGAGGGTTTGCCGTTTGAACTCGGCGTCTACAGAGTTCTTCAGTACGGTAAGACGAACATGACGAGCGGCCCACATCAACCGTCCGACTCGGCCGTCGAGCAGTACCGCGCGCTGCTCGCGGTCTCCGAGGCGGTCATCTCTCACCGCAGCCTCTCGGAGCTGTTCGAGGAGTTGGCCGGGCGGCTCCGCTCGCTGGTCGGCTTCGACTACGTCAACGTGCTGCTCCACGACGACGAGCGCGACGTGATGCGCCTGCACCTTCTGGTGCCGGGCACACAACAGGCCGCCCGGCAGGTCATTCAGCCGGGCCTTGAGTTTCCCGTCGAAGGTTCGGGCGCCGGCTGGGTCTGGCAGACGCAGCAGCCGCTCATCGTACACGACGCCGACGAGGAGGCGCGCTTCCCCTTAACGACCGACTTCTTCCGCCGTCACGGCATACATTCCTTCTACGCCTTCCCTCTGACCTCTGCCGGGCGCCGTCTGGGCACGATGGGCTTCGGTTGCGCCCTCCGCGAAGGGTGCAGCGCCGAGAGCCTTGAGTTCCTGCAACAGGTGGTCAGGCAGACGGCCGTCGCCGTCGAGAACGCGCTCAACTTCGAAACGGCCGCGAGCGAGCGCGACCGGCGGCAACTGCTGCTCGAAGTGAGTAACGCCGTCGTCTCACAACTCAGCCTGCGAGACCTGCTGCGGGCCGTCTCGGACTGCCTGCGCCGGTTCTCCAATCATGACGTGGCGAGCCTCGTGCTCTACGAGGAAGAGGCCGAGCGCCTGCGCGTGCTCGCGCTCGACCCGCCGCCGCCCGGCGACGTGCTCGTAGAGGGTACTATCCTTCCTCTGGAAGGGACGCCGCCCGGGCTCGCCATCCGCACACGCCAGACCGTCATGCGCGAGCGCGTGGACTTCGAGGAGTTCGACGCGCCGCAGATACGCATGGCCTACGAGGCGGGCTTGCGGAGCGGCTGCTCCGTGCCGCTCATCTCGCGCGAGCGCGTCCTCGGGGCGATTAACGTCGCCAGCTTCCGCGAGTCGGCCTTCACGCGCGAGGACGCCGAACTGCTCCGGCAGATAGCCGACCCCGTCGCCGTCGCCGTCGAGAACACGCTCAACTTCGAGCGTGCGCGCGCGGCCGAGCAGGAGGTGCGGCGCAAGCTTGAGCGCGAGCGCCTGATGCTCGAAATCAACAACGCCGTCGTCGCGCACCTCGACCTGAAGGACTTGGTCAGGGCCGTCTCCGCCGCGCTGCGCGAGCGCCTGCCGCACGACGCGGCCGGCATCGCGCTCTACGACCCGGAGCACGACCACCTGCGCGAATACACCAACGTCTCTTACGGGGAGCTTGACGCCTTCCGCGTCGGCGACACGATTCCTTTAGAAGGGACGCCCGCGGGCGAAGTCTTCCGCACGGGGCGGCCGATGCTCATCCGCCGGCCGAACCCGGAAGCCTACCCGCTCGACCGCTACTCGCAGAACCCCGTCGAGGGCAGCCCGAAGTCGGCCTGCCTCGCGCCGCTCGCCGCGCACGGCCGCAAGCTCGGCATCGCGGGCGTGAGCAGCACGCAGGAGGGGAAGTTCACCGAGGAAGACCTCGAACTCTTCGCGCAGATAACGGGGCAGATAGCCATCGCGGTGGAGAACGCTCTGAACTTCGAGCAGGCGACGAGGGAGCACGCGCGCGTCCAGACGCTTCTGGAAGTCAACAACGCCATCGCCACCAACTTGGACGTGCGCGACCTGCTGCGCGCGACCTCCGAGTGCCTGCGCGCCTACTTCAAGCACGACTTCGCCGCGCTCTCGCTCTACGACGAAAGGGACGGCTTCCTCCACGTCCACGCCTTCGACCGCGCGCGGCCCGACACCGACATCTACAAGGGCGAGCCCGTGCCCGTCGAAGGCACGCTTAGCGGGCTTGCCTTCACCACGCGCCGCGCAGTCTACCGCAGCCCGGTCAACGCCGAGGAGACTTCGGCCCCGATGGCGCGCAGGTTCTTCGAGCAGCAGGGGCTTCAGTCCTTCTGCTGCGCGCCGCTCGTCTCGCGCGGCCGCGCCGTCGGCATCATCGCTCTGGGCAGCCGGCAGCCGGACGCGATGACGCCCGAGGACGTGGAGCTGTTCGAGCGCATCGGCGAGCAGATAGCCATCGGGGTGGAGAACGCCGCGCAGTACCGGCAGATTGAGGAACTGAAGAACAAGCTGGCGAGCGAGAAGCTTTATCTGGAAGAGGAGATTAAGGCCGAGTACAACTTCGGCGAGATCGTCGGCCAGAGCCGCGCGCTCAAAGCGGTGCTCGAACAGTTGAAGACCGTGGCGCCGACCGACTCGGTCGTCTTCATCTGCGGCGAGACGGGCACGGGCAAGGAACTCATCGCGCGCGCCATACACAACCTGAGCGCGCGGCGCGAGCGCACGATGGTTAAGGTCAACTGCGCGGCCATCCCTACGGGGCTGCTTGAGAGCGAGTTCTTCGGCCACGAGAAGGGCGCGTTCACCGGCGCCGTCACGCAGCGCGCGGGCCGCTTCGAGCTGGCGAACAAGGGGACACTCTTTCTGGACGAGGTCGGCGAGATACCGCTTGAGCTTCAGCCGAAGCTTCTGCGCGTGCTTCAGGAGCACGAGTTCGAGCGGCTCGGCGGGACGCGGACGATGAAGGTTGACGTGCGCCTCATCGCCGCCACCAACTGCAACCTGCGCGAGATGGTCGCCGAGAAGAAGTTCCGCTCCGACCTCTTCTACCGCCTCAACGTCTTCCCCATCACCCTGCCGCCGCTGCGCGAGCGTGCCGACGACATTCCGCTGCTCGCCGGCTACTTCGCGCAGAAGCACTCGCGCCGAATGAACAAGCGCGTTGACTCGATTCCCTCCGAGACAATCGAGGCGCTCTGCCGCTACCCTTGGCCCGGCAACGTCCGCGAGCTTGAGAACTTCATCGAGCGCGCCGTCATCCTCACCCGCGGCCAAGAGCTACAGGCGCCGCTGTCGGAGCTGGAAGTCAACGGCTCCGCGGACGGCGACGGCGTGAGTCGCTCCACGGCGCCCGCGCCGTCCGCCCTCCTCTCGCTCGCCGACGCCGAGCGCGCGCACATCGAGGAAGTACTCCGCCACACCAGAGGCGTGGTCGGGGGCAGAGGGGGCGCGGCCGAAATCCTCGGCATGCCCATCTCGACGCTGCGCGGCCGCATGAAGAAGCTCGGCCTGATGTAGCCTCGACCTCAATGCGGCATCCCGCATCCGATGCGGCATGCCGCATCCGGCCCTCCGCATCGGCGTCCGCGCGCACGCCGTCACACACACCCTTTCACACTACCCTTCCTTAAAAGCTCCAACACTTTAACCACCGTCGTCTTCTCCGGTCGCCGCCGTGGCCCCGCGCTTGCCCTTAAGGCAGCGCGCCAAGGGGGCGAAGGAGAAAACGGCGAAGATGACGACACGCATTACACAACTCGAAGGACGCGTCGCAAACGGCAGGGCGCTGTTGCGCGTCGAGGGCACGCTCGGGCTCGCGGACGCGAAGCTGTTGGAGCAGGTCTGCACAGACCTGAAGGCGCAGACGGGCGCGAGCGTCACGGTAGACCTGACCGACATCAGCTTCCTCGACAGCGAGGGCGCCTACGTCCTCGCGCGCATGAGGCGCGAGCAGGAGGTCGAGCTTGAGGGCATACATCTCTTCGTGCAGCAGGTCATCGAGATCGCGGAACGCGCGAATCAGTAGAACGGAGAAGGTTCAGAAAGAAGGGGACAGGTGAAACATGCAACGATGGTTGAACGACATTCTCAGGAACGCGCGCGCGGCCGCCTTCGTCGTTGCCGCCTGCGCGTTACAGGCCGCCGGCGCGCACGCGCAGCAGCCGCAGGACGGCCCGAAGTCGAACCCTTTGCCGGCCGACCCGCCCGCGGTCGCGCCGAACTACGAGGCGCCCGCGCGTGAGCTGCCCTCGGTCGAGAGGGTCGGCGTGGACGTGGGCGAGCCTCTCGCGCTGACGCTCGAAGAGGCCGTCCGCCTCGCGCTCGAAAACAACAACGACATCGAGGCCACACGCCTCGACGTGGGTGTGGCCGAGCACGAGCTAAACGCCGCGCGCGGCGCATACGACGTGCGGCTTACGTCCGAGAGCTACTTCGAGCACGCCGAGACGCCGGTGGCCTCGTTCCTCGCGGGCGGGACGGGCGGCGCGGTCAGCACGAACGAGGTGTCGAGCCGCTTCGGCTTCGAGGGGCTGTCGAAGCGCGCGGGCGGCTCGTACAAGTTCGAGTTCAGTTCGCGCCGTCTCTCCTCGAACAACGTCTTCAACGACGTAAACCCGGCCGTCTCGAACGGCTTCTCGTTCAGCTACACGCAGCCGCTCCTTCGCGGCCGAAAGACCGACGACACGCGCCGCCGCGTCGAGATAGCGAAGAAGAATCTTTCGCTCACGGACGCGCAGTTCCGACGCCGCGCGACCGAAGTCATCACGAACGTCGAGCAGGCTTACTGGGAGCTGGCCTACGCGCTCCGCAACCTGCAAATCCAGATAGACGCCGTGCGGCAGGCGCGCTCTCAGGCCGAGTCGGACAAGCGACAGGTGGAGAAGGGCGTCATCGCGCCCGTTGACTTGCTCGAATCGGAGACGCAGGTCAAGAACTTCGAGCAGAGCGTCTACGCGGCGCAAGAAGCGGTCGAGCGCACGGAGAACGCGCTGAAGAAGATGCTCGCGCCCGACCGCCGCGCCGCAGTTTGGTCGAAGGCTTTGCTGCCTGTGACGCCGGTCAACCTCGAAGCGCCGCGCGTCGCGCTCGAAGACGCCGTGCGTTCGGCGCTCAGCAACCGGCTCGAACTCGCCGAGCTTGAGACGAGCAAGGAGATTAACCAGATAGACCGGCGCTTCTACCGCGACCAGACGCGGCCGCAGGTTGACCTGACCGCCACTTACGCGAGCAACGCGCTGGCGGGGAGCCTGCGCGACGAAGAGAACCCGCTCGTCTCGGGCCTCGTCTCGTTGCAGAGCCGCGTGAACGAGCTATCGTCGCTCTCGGGATTGCCGGCGCTTCCGGCGACGACGTTCACGACCAACGGCGACCTCGTCGGCGGCTACGGGCAGTCGCTTCAAAGCCTCTTCGCGCAGAACAACCCGACGGTGAAGGTGGGCGTGAAGATTTCGCTCCCTCTGCGCAACCTCACGGCGCGTGCGAACTATGCGCGCGCGCTGACCGAAGGCCGCCGCGTCGAGAACCGTCGCGCGAAGGCCGAACAGGAGATTGAAGCCGAGGTGCGCGACTCGCTTCAGGCTTTGCGCTCTTCGGAGGCGCGGCTCGCCGCCGCGGCCGCCGCGCGCGAGACGGCCGAGCAGCAGTACCAGAGCGAGCGGCGCAAGTTTCAGTCGGGCATGTCCACGGCCTACATGGTCTCGCAGCGGCAGATAGATTTAATCAACGCTAAGGGTCGCGAGCTACAGGCGCAGACCGACCTCAACAAGTCGGTCGCAGACTTCCGGCGCGCGACCGGCTCCACGCTTCAGACGCACAACGTGGCGCTGCGGCCGGGCAACCCGGGGCGCAGGTTCGAGCAGATTAACAACTCGGCGGCGCGGGCCGCGGCGGACTCTGAATCAGACAGCTTCGAGAAGGAGTGAATATGTCTACGGCAACTATCAACGGAGCAAACACGGCGGGCGCGAAAGACCGCGCGAAGTTGAAGAAGGCGGTTCGCGTCGCACGCATCTTGGCTTTACTCGTCGTCGTCGCGGCTGCGGCCTTCGTCGGCTGGCGCTACTTCCTGAGCGGCCCGGCCACGCCTTCGAACGTCATACAGGTGAGCGGGCGCATCGAGGGCGACGACGCGGTCGTCGCGTCGAAGACCTCGGGCCGCATCCGCGAGATAACGGTGCGCGAGGGCGACGAGGTGAAGGCCGGTCAGGTCATCGCCGTCCTCGACGACGAACAGTTGAAAGCGAAAGAGGAGCAGGCGACGAGCGCCGTCCGTCAGGCGGAGGCGCGCGTGCGTTGGTCGCAGCAGCAGATTTCGGTGCTCGAAGCCGAGCTCGAACAGAGCCGCCTCGGCACGGATCAGGCGCAGCTCGACGCCGAGGGCAAAGTGAGGCAGGCCGAGGCGCAGGTCGCGCAGTCCGAGGCGCAGCTCGCGCAGGCCGAGTCGGAGTACAAGAAGGCGAAGGCCGACGAGGAGCGCTACACGGCGCTCGCCGCGACCGGCGACATCCCCGAGCAGAAGGGGAGCCACGCGCGTTCGCAGGCCGAAGCACTCGGCGCGGCCGTCCGCGCCGCGCGCAAGCAGGTGGACGTGGCGCGCGCGGCTTTGACTTCGGCCAAGGCGACGCTCGCCAACCCGGCCATACGCAGCACAGAGGGCGCGCGCGTCCGTCAGCAGATCGCGCAGGCGCAGTCGGACATCTCGGCCGCGCAGGCCGAGATGAGCCGCGCGCAGGCGCAGCTCTCCGAGGCGCAGGCGAACCGCAGGGACTTGCAGATCGTCGCGCCGATTGACGGCACCGTCGCTACGCGCTCGGCCGAGCCGGGCGAGGTCGTCGCGCCGGGGACGCCCGTGCTGACGCTCGTCAATCTCTCGACCGTCTACCTGCGCGGCTTCGTCCCCGAGGGCGAGATCGGCCGCGTGCGCGCGGGGCAGAAGGCAGAGGTCTTCCTCGACTCCGCGCCCGACCACGCAATCGAGGCGGTCGTCTCGCGCATAGACCCCGAGGCGTCCTTCACGCCCGAGAACACCTACTTCCGCGACGACCGCGTCAAGCAGGTGGTCGGCGTCAAGATAGTTCTGCGCGGCGCGACGGGCTACGCCAAGCCGGGCATGCCGGCGGACGGCAAGGTCTTCGTCGAGTCCATGCAGGTGGCGTTGAACAAATAGACAGTAGTCAGCAGACAGTAGTCAGTAGCGCTCCGCGCTGCGACGACCGACGCTGACACCCTGACGATTCTTTAGGGAAGGTTTTTCTACTGTCTACTGACTACTGTCTACTCAAAGGAGTGAGCGATGACAGGCGCGTTGGAAGAGCTGAACGAAGTCGAGGCTTTCGACCTCGAAGAACTCGCGTTCGACGAGTCGGCGGCGGTCGAGACGGAGGCGCGGCAGGTCGCCATCGCCGTGCGGAACTTGCGCAAGTCCTACGGCGCGCTCGAAGCGGTGAAGGGCGTGAGCCTTGAGATTAAGGCCGGCGAAATCTTCGGCCTCATCGGGCCGGACGGCGCGGGCAAGACCTCCGTCTTCCAGATACTCGGCGGCGTGATGCCGCAGACCTCGGGCGCGGCCGAGATGTACGGCGTGACGGCGCGCGACGCGCGGCCCTTCGTCGGCTACCTGACGCAGACGTTCAGCCTGTATCAGGACATGACCGTGCTTGAGAACCTGCGCTACATCGGCGAGCTGCGCCGCCTCTCGCGCGCCGAGATCGAAGAGCGCGGGATGCACTACCTGCGCATGTTCGACATGGCGCGCTTCACAGACCGTCTGGCGGGGAGCTTGAGCGGCGGCATGAAGCAGAAGCTCGCGCTCGCGTGCGCGCTCATCGCCGAGCCGAAGATTCTTCTGCTCGACGAGCCGACGACGGGCGTTGACCCCGTCTCGCGCCGCGAGTTCTGGGACACGCTGGTTCACCTGTCGGGGCAGGGGATGACGATTGTCGTCGCCACGCCTTATCTGGACGAGGCCGAGCGCTGCACGCGCGTCGCGCTGATGTTCGACGGCGAGATACACCAGACTGGCACGCCCGCACAGATACGCCGCGGGCTCGGACTTGAAAGACTGGAAGTTCACGCGTCAGACCTCGGCAAAGCGGAAGACGTGCTCGCCGGGACGGAAGGCATTGACGACGTGCAGCGCTTCGGCGACCGCCTCGACCTGATGGTCAAAGACCCCGCGCGCGGCGAAGAGTTGACGCGCGCGGCGCTCGCGGGCGCGGGGCTTGAGACGCGCAAGGTGCGCCACACTTCGCCGACGCTTGAGAACGCGTTCGTCAGCATCCTGCGCGCGAACGGCGGCTCGACGGCGACGCCTGCCTTTCCGCGCCGACGCCAGTTCCGCGAGCGGCCCGAGGGCGCAATCGCCATCGGCGCGCGCTCGCTGCACAAGCGCTTCGGCGCGTTCCACGCCGTCAAGGACGTGAACATCGAGGTGAAGTACGGCGAGATTTACGGCCTGCTCGGCGCGAACGGCGCGGGCAAGACGACGACCATCAAGATTCTCTGCGGCCTGCTCGCGCCGACGAGCGGCGAGATGGAACTGGCCGGCGAGCGCGGCAGTCTGCGTTCGAGCTTCGTGCGCCAGCGTCTCGGCTACATGTCGCAGAAGTTCTCGCTCTACGACGATTTGACGATTGAGGAGAACCTCGACTTCTTCGCGGGCGTCTACGGCGTCCCGCGCGAGGAGCGCGAGGAGAAGAAGCGCTGGGTGCTCGCAGTCTCCGGCCTCGAAGGCCGCGGGCACATGCTGACGGCGTCACTGCCCGGCGGCTGGAAGCAGCGCGTAGCGTTCGGCGCGGCCGTGATGCACGAGCCCTCGGTCTTGTTCTTGGACGAGCCGACCTCGGGCGTTGACCCGCTCGCGCGCCGCGCGTTCTGGAAGATGATTAATTCGTTCGCAGACCGCGGCGTCGCGGTGCTCGTGACGACGCACTACCTCGAAGAGGCAGAGCAGTGCAACCGCCTCGGCTTCATGGTGGCGGGCGAGCTGGTCGCGCAGGGGACGCCGACCGGCATCAAGGCCGAGCAGGGCGGGCACCTGCTTGAGTTGGTCACCGACCGGCCGCAGGCCGCGGCCGACCTTTTGAAAGAGACGATGGAGCGCTGGCGCGTCTCGCTCTTCGGCGACCGCCTGCACGTCATCGTGGACGAGTCGGCCGACGCGGGCGTCCGCGACGTCACCGAGAGACTCGGCGCCGCGGGCATTCAGGTGCTCAAGGCGCACGAGGAGTCTTATTCGTTGGAAGACGTTTTCATCGCCGTGGTGGAGAAGGCGAAAAACAAGTAGTCAGTAGACAGTAGTCAGTAGTCAGTAGCGCTCCGCGCTGCGACGGCTGACGCTGAGATGCTGACGGCCCGACGCGTGAAGGGTTTTCTACTGTCTACTGACTACCGACTACTGGCTACTGTTATGAAAAGAATCATCGCTCAGACGCGCAAGGAGTTGACGCAGACGTTCCGCGACCGGCTGACGCTGGCGCTCGCCCTGTTGCTGCCGCTGGTGCAGATGTGGCTCATCGGCGAGGCCGTCTCGCTGTCGGTCAAAGACTTGCGGGTCGTCGTGCAGGACATGGATCAGACGCCGCTCTCGCGCCAGTACGCCGAAGTGCTGCGCGAGTCCATCACCTTCCGGGTCGTGCCGCTCGCCGCCGACGAGCAGCCCGAGCGCGCGCTCGACCGGAGCGAGGCGCACGCGGCCGTCGTCATCCCCGAGGGCTTCGAGCGGAGCCTGCGGCGTGGGACGGGCGCGGAGGTGCAGTGGCTCCTCGACGGCGCAGACGCCAACACGGCCACCAACATGCGCAACCACGCGACGACCATCACGCAGGCTTTCAACCGAAAGCTTGGGGCGGGGCCGACGCAACCGGCCGTCGTCGCGCGCGAGCGATTCTGGTTCAACCCCGGCAACGACGAAGACCAGTTCACAGGGCCGGGCATCTTCGCCGTGGGGCTGGCGCTCTTTCCCCCGCTGCTCGCGGCGCTGGCCGTCTCGCGCGAGGGCGAGCAGAAGACCATCCTGCAAGTCTACGTGTCGAGCATCAAGGCGCACGAGTACCTTCTGGGGAAGATACTCGCGTTCATCATCATCGCCGCGGCCGAGTGGGTTCTGACGCTCGTGCTGGCGATGCTGCTCTTCGGCCTTTGGTTCAGGGGCGACCCGACGCCGTTCCTCGTCAGCTCGTTCCTGTTCCTCTTCTGTAGCGTCGCCTTCGGCGCGATGGTCGGCGCGCGCATACCCGACCGCGCGGCGGCCATACAGGCGATACAGAACACGTGCTTCCTGCTTTCATACTTGCTGTCGGGGTTCATCTTCCCCGTCCAGAATATCCCGGCGGGCGTGCGCTGGGTGTCGTACCTGATACCGGCGCGCTACTACATCGAGGTGGCGCGCGACACCTTCGTCCGCGGCGGCGGCTGGCCGGCCGTGTGGTACGTGCCCGTAGCGCTCGCGGCTTTGAGTACTGTCTACTTCGTGTCGGCTTGGGCGCGCATGCGCCACATGCAGGTGGAGGCTTGAGATGAGACTGCTGAGGTTACTGACGGACAACCGCTTCTGGCCGCTCTTCATGAAGGAGCTGCGGCAGATCAAGCGCAACCGCAAGCTCGTCGTGATGCTCGTCATGCCGCCGACGGTCAACCTCGTGCTGCTCGGCTTCGCGATGAACTCCGAGGTCAAGAACGTTAAGCTCGGGCTGGTTGACTACAGCCGCACGTCCGAGAGCCGCGAGCTGGTCTCGGCCTTCGTCGAGAGCGGCTCGTTCAAAGTCGCCGACACCTACGGCTCGACCGAAGAACTCGGCGAGGCTTTGAGCGCGGGCAAGCTCGACGCCGGCCTCGTCGTGCCGCAGGACTTCGCGCGGCTCCGCGCGCGCGGCCGTACGGCCGAGGTGCAGATACTCGTTGACGGCGTGGACTCGAACCGCGCCGGCATCGCCGCGGGCTACGCGATGCGCGTCGTCGGTGCGCTCAACGAGAGGAGCGGCGGCGCGGGCTTCGCGGCGCGCACTTCCGACGTGAAGAGCGGGGCGAAGGCGGAGCCGCGCGTGGCCGTGCTCTACAACCCGGGGATGCGCTACTCGTGGTTCATCGTGACGGGGACGATAGGGCTTTTGATGGTCATGATCGGGTCGCTCGTCGCCTCGGCCTCGATGGTCAACGAGAAGGAGAGCGGCACCATCGAGCAACTGCTGATGACGCCCGCGAACAGCACCGAGATCATCTCGGCGAAGGTCGCGCCGATAATGCTTCTGCTCTCGGGCGACATCCTGCTCGCGGTCGGCGTCGTGCGCCTCGTCTTCGACGTGCCGGTGCGCGGGAGCCTCGTGCTGCTCTACTTCGCGGGGATGCTCTGCGTGCTCGCGGGCATCGGCGTCGGGACGTTCATCGCGACGTTTACGCGTTCGCAGACGCAGGCGCAGTTGATGGGCTTCTTCGTCAACCCGCCGCTCTCGATGCTGTCGGGCGCGACGACGCCGCTCGAAGGGATGCCGGTGTGGATGCAGCAGGTCTCGTACCTCAACCCCATACGCCACTTCTCGGCCATCGCGCGCGGCGTGCTGTTGAAGGGCGTCGGGCTCGAAGTGCTCTACCCGAACCTGCTCGCGCTCACGGCCTTCACGCTCGTCATCGTCGGCGCGAGCGTGTGGCGTTTCCGCAAGCAGCTCAGTTGAGGATGGGCGGGTGCCGGCTGCCGTCAGGCGCGGCATCGAGGAGAAGGTAAGGGGCGCCGTCAGACGGGCATCACGATTCGGAAGTGCTCGCGCAGCGCCCCTGCGTACTCCTCCTCGCTCGACAGCTCGCGCTCCTCCCTCTTATCGCCCCTTGTGGTGATTAAACGCGTTCCGCTTATTGTCACGCGCCCGTCGGCCGTCAGCAGCGAGCAGACGCGCCGACGCGTGAAGTGCGACTCGGGCGAGGTCTGGTGGTAGTGGCACATACCGGCGTAGTCTTCGTAGGCGTGCGGCCGCAGCCGGAAGCGGTACTGCGCCTCCCAAACGCCAGCGCGCTCCCTCTGCATCAGCACAAGGCGGTCGCCGTCCTCTTCGATGCGGTAGGAGCGCGCGCCCTGCGGCTGCTCGGCGCGCTCGTCAAGCAGCAGCGGCTCGACGAACGAGTCGCCGAAGCCCACGTCCACCAGCCAGCGCTCCGAAAGTGTGACCAGCAGCGCCATGTGGTCGAACTCCGGCCCGAACTCCCCGGCCCGACCCATGACGCCCGCCGAGAGCATCTGCACGTCGAACCCTAACGCGCGCAGCAGCGCGGCGAACAGCCCGTTCAACTCATAGCAGAAGCCGCCGCGCCCGCGCGTGACTATCTTGTCGAAGAGCGCTTCGTCGTCGAGGACGATGGGCTCGCCCGAGTGGATGCTCAGGTTCTCGAAGGGGACGGAGAGCAGGTGCGCCACTTGCAGCCGTCGCAGAGTCTCGGCGTTGGGCGCGACCAAGCCGCGGTAGCCGATGCGTTCGAGATAAGCGTTAGTGTCCAACCCGAAGTCCCTCCGACCTGTCATTATCAACGCGCCGCACGTTACTGGTCGAGCCTCGCCGCGACGACAGACTCGGCCTAGCGTGCCGAGACCGCGCGGCCGGTCAACTGCGTCTGCTTCGTCGGGCCGAACCAGACGTTGTGCTCCGAGTCGAGCAGGAGGCGTTCGCCGTCGAAGCGGAACGTGAGCGTCGAGTAGTAAGGCGTCTCGTAGGCGACGAGCTTGACGGTGTATGTGTCGTCGGCCGTCCACGCGCCGCCCGCGGCGACGAGCGGCGGCGAGGGAACGGCCAGCCCGCGCTCTAGCCCGTTGACGAAGCCGCCGCGGCCCTTCGCCCAAGAGCCGGCGCCGATTGCAGTCCTCGTCTCGCCTTCCGCCGTGCGCACGACGAGCGTGGGCGTGGCCGAGCCGAAGTCGAACGAGAGAGCTTTGATGCCGCGGTCGTTCTCGTCGAACTCGTACCAGCGCCCCGAGACTTTGGCGGCGAGCGGTGAAGTGGTCGCGCCCTGCGGGAGACGCACGTTGAGGCCGGCGAGCTTCGCCTCAAGCCTGCGACGCGCCGCCGCGTCCTCGGGTAGCGGCGCGGACTTCATCGAGGGCAGCAGTTTGTCCCAGACAAGATTCATCACGCGCTGCATGTCGCGCACGCCGCTCGTGATGGCGACGACCGCGTCGAGCTCCGGGACGACGAGGCAGAACTGGCCGAAGGCGCCGTCGCCGCGGAAGCCGTGGCGCGAGCGCCAGAACTGATAGCCGTAGCCCTGATCCCAGTCGCTCGTCGGCGCCGAGCCGTTTGAGGTCTGCCGCGCGGTCGCCTCTTCGACCCAAGAAGTCGGGACGAGCTGTCGGCCATTCCACACGCCCTTTTGCAGATACAACTGGCCGAAGCGCGCGATCTCTTCGGTGCGCAGCGAGAGGCCGTACGCGCCCGCCGTGACGCCCTGCGGGCTCGCGACCCACGTCGGACTCTCGAAGCCGAGCGGGCCGAAGAGTCTCGGCCGGAGGTATTCGAGAACGGTCTGGCCGGTCGCCTTCTGCACGATGGCCGAGAGCATGTAGGTGGCGGGCGAGTTGTAGAGGAAGTGCGTGCCCGGCTTGAAGGGGACTGGGTGCGCGAGGAAGCGTCTGACCCAACTGGCGTCGCGCATCGCGGGGTCTTGCCCGTCCCAAGTGATGATGGGCGCCTCGGTCTGGTTCCCCGCGGACATACGCAGAAGGTCGCGCACGCGCATCTGTCGCAGGTTCGGGGAAGGCTCGGCCGGGGCTTCGTCGGGGAAGAACTTCAGCACCTCGTCGTCGAGGCTGAGCTTTCCTTCCGAGACGGCGAGCCCGACGGCGGTCGAGGTGAAGCTCTTACTCAGCGAGTAGAGGACGTGCGGCGTGCGCGCGTCGTAAGGATTCCACCAGCCTTCTGCGACGACGTGGCCGTGGCGCACGAGCATGAAGCTGTGCATCTGGTCAACCTCTTTGTCGGCCGCCTCGACGAACGCGAGGACGGCCGACGACGGGATGCCCTGACGCTCGGGGCTGCTGCGCGGCAGCGCGGCGGCGCGGGGCGAGTTGGCGTGCGCCGCGTGTGCGCGCGCCCCCTGTTGCCGCGCGAGGGCGGGGGAGAAGTTCAACAGCAGGAGAAGACAGAGTAAAGTCCGTTTATGTCTCATGTGGCCTCGGCGTCGCCGCGCCCCGCGTGGCGCGGCCTTAAAAGTGTAGGAGCGGTCGGATATGCTACGTAAGACGAGGGCGTTTTGGCTAATGGAGCGGCGGGAGGGAGTGAGATGTGCCTTTTGAAGCACGTCGGCGGCGCGTTCACACACCGGCCGGAGGAGTTGAAGGGGCGTCTGAGCCAGCGGGCCTCCCAACTCGTCGAGGCGTCCTTCGCCGACGTGAACCACGCGCGCCTCGTTGACTATCACACGCACGTCGCGGGCGTCGGCGCGGGCGGCACGGGCAACCGAGTCAACCCGAAGATGCGCACGTGGCGGCACCCGTTTCACCGCGCCAAGTTCGCCATCTACCTCAGCGCCGCGGGCGTCGAAGACTTGAACCGCGCCGACGCCGAGTTCGCCGAAAGGCTCGTGCGCCTCGTCAGCCACATCGAGCCGCGCGGCAGGTATCGCCTGCTGGCCTTCGACAAGCATTACCGTCAGGACGGGACGGTGAACGAAGAGAAGACCGAGTTCTACGTCCCCAACGAATACGTCTTCGACCTCGCCGCGCGCCACCCCGAGCTGTTCGAGCCGGTCATCTCCGTCCACCCCTACCGCGCCGACGCCGTCGAAGAGTTGGAACGCTGGGCCGCGCGCGGCGGACGCATGGTCAAGTGGCTGCCGAACGCGATGGGCATAGACCCTTCGGACTCCGCCTGCGATCCGTTCTACTCGAAGATGAAGGAACTGGGCCTCGTGCTGCTCAGCCACGGCGGGGAAGAGAAGGCCGTCGAGGCGGAGGAGGATCAAAAGCTCGGCAACCCTCTGCTGCTGCGCCGCGCGCTCGAACACGGCGTCCGCGTGATAGTCGCGCACTGCGCCAGCCTCGGAGAGAACGAAGACCTCGACGACCCCGACGGCAAACGCGTCCACAACTTCCGTCTGTTCATGCGCCTCATGCGCGAGAAGAGTTACGAAGGGCTGCTCTTCGGCGACATCTCGGCGATGACGCAGTTCAACCGCATAGGCGAACCGCTCTCGACCGTCATCGAGAGCGAGGAGCTGCACGGCCGGCTCGTCAACGGCAGCGACTACCCTCTGCCCGCGGTCAACCTGCTCATCAGGACTGGGCCGCTCGTGCGCGCCGGCTACATCACGGCGGAGGAGGGCGCCTCGCTCCGCGAGATATACGGCTTCAACCCGCTGCTCTTCGACTACGTGCTCAAACGCTCCTTAAGGCTTCCCGGCACGAAGAGGCGGCTCCCGCCGCGCGTCTTCGAGTCGAACCCCGCGCTGGACGTTTGAGCGCGCGATGAAGCTTCACGCGCGAGTGATTTCGCTTGTGTAAACAGGCAGTTAACTCGTCGTGAAAGGCGGCGTGCGGCGCGTGGCGGAAATCGTATATTGACAATCGCGGAGGGGAAGTTGTATAAGCAGCACAACCCCCGTTACAAGTTTCATTGCAGTAGCCCAAAGCGCCCAAGTCATAATCGAGCATCCGAGTTGCCTTGCCCTGCCTCTCGTGATGCGCGGAACTTACTCAGAAGTAGCACCGGGAACAAGGTGGCATCAAGCGGGGTCTCATCCCTCAACCTTCCCGGCAGACCTAAGGAGTCCTGTTTATTCCCTTTCTGCATTAGCTGTTTACAATAACCCTGTAGTGGACTAATCCGTCGCAAATTTACCTCGCCGTCGCAAACTTGCGTCCGAGTTAGGGCCTGCTCGCTTCGACCCGCGCGTCTTCGGGCGCGTCGGCGTCGCGGCGGCCCGCCCACAAAGAAAGAGGCCCCGTCATTTCTTGGCGGTCATGACGGAGCCCTTCTTCGACAACGCGTCCACCGTCGCGTCTGCGCAGTAGAAGCATCGTCTCAGCGGACTCGCATTCTAGCGCAGGCGCGACCGTGGCTCAACCCTACTCCGAGAGCCGACGCTTACCACGCGCAATCTTCCCTGCCCAGTGAGCTGACTCTCCACGCATAACCCGAGTCCCTCGACCCGGGGGTGAGGACACGCCCATGAGAAGCCTCCTGTCTTGCCTTGCGCTTACGGCACTCCTTCTGTCTTCTTCAACACCCGCTTCAACATCCGCTTCGACGCCCGAACGCATCCCCGCGCCTGTCACGACGGCGGGCGAGATTCGCCGCAGCGAGCGCCCGATACCGGATCACTACATCGTCGTGCTCAATGGCGGCGACGCTTCACAGGTGGAGGCCAACGCGTCGCAGGCGAGGGCCGACGCCAGTACGGACGCCATTGCGCTGGCCGAGGAGCACGGCGGCACGGTGCAACTCGTCTACGAGCACGCCCTGCGCGGCTTCTCCGTCGAGATGAGCGAGAAGGAGGCGCTGGCGCTCAGCCGCGACCCGCGCGTGGCCTACGTCGAAGAGGACTCGGAGTTCGAGGTCTCGGGCCTACAGCCGTCCGCGCCCGCCGGGCTCGACCGCATAGACCAGCGCGACCTGCCGCTCGACACCGTCTACGCCTACCCGAACGGCGGCGCCAACGCGCACGTCTACGTCATAGACAGCGGCATACGCATCACGCATCAGGAGTTCGGCGGGCGCGCGACCGTTGACTTCGACCTCATCAACGACGGGCAGACCGACTGCCACGGGCACGGCACGCACATCGCGGGCATCGTCGGCGGCTCGACCTACGGCGTCGCGAAGGGCGTCCGCCTGCACTCCGTTCGCGTCTTCGGCTGCACCGGCACCGGCCCCGCGTCGCAGATCATCTCGGGCGTGGACTGGGTCACGGGGCATCACGCGGGCGCGTCGGTCGCGCTGCTGGGCAACTCCGGCACCGCGAACACCGCGCTCGACGACGCCGTGCGCGCGATGATTACGAGCGGCGTGACGACGGTCATCGCCGCGGGCAACAACGGTCTCGACGCGGGATTCCGCTCGCCCGCGCGCGTGACCGAGGCCGTCACGGTCGGCGCCGTAGACTCATTCGACACGCGCACGACCAGCTCGAACTTCGGCTCGGTGCTCGACCTCTTCGCGCCGGGCGCCGGCATCGTCTCGGCCGACTGGGCGAGCGACACGGCGACCGCGACGCGCACGGGCACCTCGATGGCCGCGGCCTTCACGGCCGGCTCGGCGGCGCTCTACCTGCACGTCAACCCTTCGGCGACGCCGGCCGCGGTCGCCGAGGCGCTCAACAGCTTCGCGAGCGCGGGCAGGGTCATCAACCCCGGCACGGGCTCGCCCAACTTCCTTCTCTTCCGGCCGAGCGGCACGGGGCGCAACGGCAAGGTCGCCTTCATACGCGACATGGACGTGTGGGTGATGAACGCCGACGGGACGAGTCAGGTGAATCTCACCAACGGCTTCTTCCTCGAAGACCCGTCCTTCCGCTACGGCGGCAGCACCTCGCCGACGTGGTCGCCCGACGGGACGCGCATCGCCTTCGCGCTTCAGATGGACGAGGACGGCCGCTACATCTACACGATTAACGCCGACGGCAGCGGCCTGACGCGCGTCAACTCCGACGACGGGACGGGCTCGCCCGCGTGGTCGCCCGACGGCCTGAAGATCGCCTTCCAGAAGTACGGTCAGGTCTGCACGATTAACACGGACGGGAGCGGCGAGACGTGCCTGACGCAGGCCGCCAGCGGCGCCTCTTGGTCGCCCGACGGGACGAAGTTCGCCTTCTCAAGCTCGCAGACCGGCGACGCCGAAATCTACACGATGAACGTGGACGGCACGGGCGTCACGCGGCTCACCTTCAGCTCGGGCGCGGACTTCTCGCCCGAGTGGTCGCCCGACGGCCGGCAGCTCGTCTTCCAGAGCCAGCGCGACGGCAACGACGAAATCTACGTCATGAACGTTGACGGCTCGGCGCAGGCGCGCCTGACGAACAACACCGACTACGACTCCAATCCTTCGTGGTCGCCCGACGGCACGCGGATCACCTACGGGAGCTACGCGGGCGGCACGCCCAGAATCTGGGCGATGAAGCCCGATGGCCGCGGCCAGACGGCGCTGACGAGCGGCCCGAACGACAGCGAGCCGGCGTGGCAATCAATCACGCCCGCCAAGATCGCCTTCGGCAGCACGCGCGGCACGAGCAGTTGGAACGGCGACATCTTCACGATGGCGGCCGACGGCAGCGGCGTCGTGGACGTGACCAACAGCCACCTCACGGGCGGCGAGGGCACGCAGTCGTGGCAGCCGCGGTTCGGGGGGAAGATTCTCTTCGTCGGGGACGAGGACGGCGACGTTTACTTCAACGTCTACCTGATGAACGTTGACGGCACGAACCGCGTCAACCTCACGAACAACCTCGCCGACAACGAGTACCCGACGTGGTCGCCCGACGGCTCGAAGATCGGGTACGTGAGCACCGTCAGCGGCACCGGCTGCGACCTCTACGTCGCCAACGCCGACGGCACGAACCAGCACGCGCTCAACCTCAGCCCGATGCCGAGCGACATCTTCGGCTGGGACTGGTCGCCCGACGGGACGAAGATCGTCTTCGAGGACGGCAACGGCGACATCGCGGTCGTCAACGCCGACGGCACCGGCCGCGTCACCATCGTCAGCAACGCCGCATGGGATTGGCAGCCCCGTTGGTCGCCCGACGGGTCGAAGATCGTCTTCACGAGTGACCGCACCGGCTCGTCGCAGCTCTACGTGATGAACCCGGACGGCACCGCCCAGACGCAACTGACCAGCAGCGTGAACAACAACAACTACCCCGTCTGGTCGCCCAACGGTCGGAAGATAGCCTTCATCAGCTATCGCAACAACGACTACGAGATTTACTCGATAAGCCCGGACGGCACGCAGGAGAAGCGGCTCACTAACCACCCCGGCTTCGACTACGAGCCGCATTGGTCGTCCGACGGGGCGAAGATCGTCTTCTACCGCTACAACACCAACGGCGAGGAATGGACGATGAACGCCGACGGCACCGCGCAGGTCAACATCACCAACAACGCGGCGAACGACTACGGGGCGACGTGGCAGCCGCGCTGACGCGGCGGGCTGTCCCGCGGGGGGCGTGCGCGCTGGAACGCACGCCCCCGCGCGACCTGAGCGACCGAGTCTCCCGGACGACAACCGAACCGGAGGGAATCAAGGAGGGGTCATGAAGAAGCTCGTCGCCCTGCTGCTCGTCAACGCCGTCGTCGCACTCTCCGCCCCGCCCGCGCCCGTGAGCGCGCAGGCCGACAGCGCCGGCCTGATACACCGGCACGAGCGGGCCATCCCGAATCAATACATCGTCGTCTTCAAGGACACGGTCGCCCGCCCCGACGTGTCGCGCGCGGCCGCCGCGCTCGCCTCGTCGCGCGGCGCGGCGCTGACCTTCACATACGAGCACAGCGTCCGCGGCTTCGCGGCGCGGATGAATGAGGCGGCGGCGCTCGCCTTGAGTAGAGACCCGCGCGTGGCCTACGTCGAAGAGGACGCGCTGGTCGAAGGCGCGTCCGTCCAGACGAACGCGCCCGCCGGGCTCGACCGGATTGACCAGAGGGACTTGCCGCTCGACACGAAGTACAACTATTACAACAGCGGCGCGGGCGTGAGCGTCTACGTCATAGACACCGGGATACGGACGACTCATCAGGAGTTCGGCGGGCGCGCGTCGGTGGCCTACGACGCGCTCGGCGGTGACGGGCAGGACTGCCACGGGCACGGCACGCACATCGCGGGCATCGTCGGCGGCTCGACCTACGGCGTCGCGAAGGGCGTGAGCCTGAAGTCCGTGCGCGTCCTCGGATGCTCGAACACCGGCCCTGCTTCGCAGGTCATCGCCGGGATTGATTGGGTCGCGGCGAATCACTCCACGCCTTCGGCGGCGCTGTTGGCCTTCTCCATCGGCTCGACCACGACCGGCGCTTCCGCACTCGACGCCGCGGTGAGCGCGCTGGTCGCGGGCGGCGTGCCGGCGGTCGTCGCCGCGGGCAACAACAACCTGAGCGCCGGCACGCGCTCGCCCGGCAGAGTCGCCGAGGCGATAACCGTCGGCGCCGTTGACCAGTTCGACACGCGTGCCACCTTCTCCAACTTCGGCTCGGCGCTGGATATCTTCGCACCCGGCGTCAACATCGAGTCGGCCGACTGGGCGAGCGATACGGCGACCGCGACGCGCACGGGCACCTCGATGGCGGCGGCCTTCACGGCGGGCGTCGTCGCGCGCTACCTGAGCGGCAACCCGAGCGACACGCCGCTCGATGTCGTGCAGGCTTTGACGGCCGGCGCCACCACGGGCCACGTCATCAACCCCGGCACGGGCTCGCCGAACCTCCTGCTCTACCGCCCGCAGAGCAGGCTCGCCTACGAGCACTACACGGGCCGCACCCCGTCCATCTTCGTCATGAACACGGACGGCACCGGCGTCACGCAGTTGACCACGGAGAACGACCACGACCTGCGCTGGTCGCCCGACGGCTCGAAGATTTCGTTCGTCAGCGAGCGCGACGGCAACTCGGAGGTCTATGTGATGAACGCCGACGGCACCGGCCAGACGCGCCTCACGAACAACGCCGCGCGCGACTCCGAGCAGAGCTGGTCGCCCGACGGGACGAAGCTCGCCTTCATCAGCGAGCGCGACGGAAACCCCGAGGTCTACGTCGTCAACGTCAGCGGCGGCACGGCCACGCGCCTCACGAACAACACCTCTTACGACCGCACGCCCGAGTGGTCGCCGGGCGGGACGAAGCTCGCCTTCGTCAGCGGCGGCGACAAGGTCTGGCTGATGAACGCGGACGGCACGGGGCAGGCGCAACTGACGACGGGGGCGTCCTACGACTACAACCCGAAGTGGTCGCCCGACGGGACGAAGCTCGCCTACACGAGCAACGGCGGTTACGAGATAGGCGTCATCAACGCCGACGGGACGAACCAGCACACCGCGACGAGCAGCAACGACTGGTGGAGCCAGTTCCCGGTCTGGTCGCCGAACAGCACCCGCATCGCCTTCCAGAGTAGCTGCCCTTACTGCTCGCCTTCGCTCAGCGGCTCAGAAATCTTCGCCGTCAACGACGACGGCACAAACCTCGTCCGCCTCACCAACACCGGCGGCGTCGGTGAGGGCGAACAGGCTTGGTCGCCCGACGGCACCAAGATCACTTTCTCCTCGTACCGCGACGGCAACTCGGAAGTCTACGTGATGAACGCCGACGGCACGTCGCAGACGAACCTCTCCAACAGCGCAGGCAACGACAGCGGCGGCGTGACCTCGCCCGCGGGCAACAAGATCGCCTTCCTCAGCGACCGCAACTCGCTCGGGAGCGAAATCTTCTCGATAAGGCCCGACGGCACGGGCCGCAAGACGCTGACCGGCACCACGGCCGAGGAGCACACGCCCGCGTGGTCGCCCGACGGGACGAAGCTCGCCTTCGTCACCGGGTCGAGCGGCAGCTTCGAGATTAACGTGATGAAGCCGGACGGCACGGGGCGTGCGCAACTCACGAACAACTCCGCGGACGACTACGGCCCGGCGTGGTCGCCCGACGGCTCGAAGATAGCCTTCTGGAGCAGCCGCGACGGAAACCCCGAGGTCTACGTCATGAACGCGGACGGGAGCGCGCAGACGCGCCTCACCAACAGCGCGGGCTACGACTACTGGCCCTCGTGGGCGCCCGACGGGTCGAAGATATATTTCCTGAGCGAGCGCGCCGGCAACTTCGACGTGTTCTCGATGAACCCGGACGGCACCGGCGTCGTCAACCTCTCGAACACCGCGGCCGGCGAGTGGTGGTACACGCTGTCGCCCGACGGGACGAAGCTCGCCACCGTGCGTAGCGACAGCGGCGACTCCGACATCTACGTCATGAACTCGGACGGCACCAACTACGTCAACCTCACGCCCGGCGCCGACGACGGCTACGGCCCGCACTGGTCGCCCGACGGCTCGAAGATCGCCTTCCTCAGTTACAGTGTGGACAGCGACGAGGTCTACACGATGAACGCCGACGGCACGGGCCGGACGCGCCTGACCTTCAACTTCCTCGGGGACTACAGCCCCGAGTGGTCGCCCGACGGGTCGAAGATCAGCACGCAGAGCGAGACGCCCGACGGCATCTACGAGATTTACGTGATGGACGCCGACGGCACGAACCGTACGCGTCTCACCAACAGCCCCTTGAACGGCAGCGGCCCCGAGGCGGCCGTCTGGCAGCCGCTGTAAGGCGCCGGGGGCGTTCGACTGTTCGCAACGAACGAAGGGGGAGACATGAAAAGAATAGTTGTGGCGCTGGTCTTCGCGTGCGCGGGCGTAGCCGCCTTTCTCAGCTTCCCGGCCGGGGCGCGCGTCGCCGGAGGGCGCGGAGAGCTTCAAAGGCACGAGCGCGCCGTCCCCGGCCAGTACATAGTCGTCTTCGGCGAAGAGGTCGCGCGCGGCGAAGAGGCCGGCACGGCGCGCAGCCTCGCCGCAGGGCAGAGGGCCGGCCTGCTCTTCGTCTACGCGCACGCCGTCCGCGGCTTCGCGGCGCGGATGAGCGAGGCTGCGGCGCTCGCCCTGACACGCGACCCGCGCGTGGCCTACGTCGAAGAGGACGCGCTGGTCGAGGGCGCTTCGGTGCAGACGAGCCCGCCCGCCGGGCTCGACCGCATAGACCAGCGCGACCTGCCGCTGGACTCGAAGTTCACCTACTTCAATACGGGCGCGGGCGTGAGCGTCTACGTCATAGACACCGGGATACGGACGACTCATCAGGAGTTCGGCGGGCGCGCGAGCGTCGCTTACGACGGCGTCGGCGACGGGCAGAACGGGCAGGACTGTCACGGCCACGGGACGATGATGGCGGGCATCGTCGGCGGCTCGACCTACGGCGCCGCGAAGGGCGCGAGCCTGAAGTCCGTGCGCGTCCTCGGCTGCTCGAACACGGGCAGCCTCTCGCAGGTCGTCGGCGGGATAGACTGGGTGACGGCCAACCACACGTCGCCTTCGGTAGCGCTGCTCTCCATCTCGGTTGCGGGAAGCACGACGCTCGACACGGCGGTCGGCTCGCTCATCACGAGCGGCGTGACGGCGGTCGTCGCCGCGGGCAACAACAACCTGAGCGCCAACACGCGCTCGCCCGCCAGAGTCGCGGCCGCAATCACGGTCGGGGCCATAGACGCCTTCGACACGCGCGCCACCTTCTCTAACTTCGGCTCTGTCCTAGACCTCTTCGCGCCCGGCGTGGACATCACTTCGGCGACGTGGTCGAGCGACACCGCGACCGACACCGACTCCGGAACCTCGCAGGCCGCGGCCTTCGCGGCGGGCGTGGCCGCGCGCTACCTGAGCGGCAACCCGCAGGAAAGCCCCGCGCAGGTCTCGCACGCGCTGAGCATCAGCGCCACCTCGGGCCGGCTGAGCAACGTCGGCACGGGCTCGCCGAACCTCCTGCTCTACCGCCCGCAGGTCAAACTCTCCTACGCGCTTGAGCCGAGCGAGGAGTCGGCCATCTTCACCATCAACTCGGACGGCACCGGCCTCACGCGCCTGACGAGCAACATGATAGCCGCGCACGACCCCGCGTACTCGCCCGACGGGACGAAGATCGCCTTCACGCGCGACCTGCCCGGCTCGTCCGAGGTCTACGTCATGGACGCCGACGGCACTAACCTCGTCAACCTCACCAACAACCCGACGTGGGACTCCGACCCGACGTGGTCGCCCGACGGGACGAAGATCGCCTTCGAGAGTCTACGCGACGGCGCGGGCGAGATTTACACGATGAACGCCGACGGCACGGGCGTGACCCGGCTCACCAACAACACGGCGGAAGACTTCCACCCCGCGTGGTCGAACGGCGGGACGAAGATAGCCTTCGCCAGCCTCCGCGACGGCAATCAGGAAATCTACGTGATGAATGCCGACGGCACCGGCCAGACGCGCCTCACGAACAACTCCTACATTGACTGGGCGCCCACGTGGTCGTCCGACGACAGCAAGCTCGCCTTCACCCGTTACAACACGACTTCGTCGCCCGGCGAGATCTACACGATGAACGCCGACGGCACCGGCCAGACCAACGTCACCAACAGCACCGCGGCCGACGACTGCCCTGCGTGGTCTGCGGCCAACGGCAAGATCGCCTTCCAGAACGGCTCGACCGGCCAGCCCGGCGTCTACGTCATGAACTCAAACGGGAGCAGCCTGACCCTCGTCACCGAGGGCACGCACCCCGACACAGACCCCTCTTGGTCGCCCGACGGCACGAAGCTCGTCTTCGTGAGCGAGCGCGACTCGCTCGGGCGCGAGATCGCGGAGGTGAACTTGGACGGGACGGACGAGGTGACGCTCTCGAACAACGCGGGCAGTGAGGTCAACGCTGTCTGGTCGCCCGACGGCCGGAAGGTCGCCTTCGACAGCGACCGCGGAGACGACTACGACTCTATCTTCGTGATGAACTCGGACGGCAGCAATCAGGTGCAGGTCACGGACGAGGAGTTCGTCTACGACTACGCGCCCGAGTGGTCGCCCGACGGCACGAAGCTCGTCTACCAGCAGTACGACGAGAACGCCGACCGGACGAACCTCTTCGTGATAAACGCCGACGGCACCGGCCGCGTCCAGTTCGGCTCGACGACCCTCTACAACGACACCGCGCACTGGTCGCCCGACGGCACCAAGGTAGTCTTCGACGGCTACCTCAGCGGCAACAGCGAAGTCTTCGTCGTCAACGCCGACGGGAGCGGGCAGGCGCAGTTGACGACCGCGACGGGCGACGACTTCGACCCGGCGTGGTCGCCCGACGGGACGAAGATCGTCTTCACCAGCGGCCGCGACGGCAACCGCGAAATTTACGTGATGAACTCGGACGGCAGCAGCCAGACGCGACTCACGAACGCGACGGGCACGGACGGCACGGCTTTCTTCTCGCCCGACGGCGCGAAGATCGTCTTCACGAGCAACCGCGACGGCAATCAGGAGATTTACGTCATGAACGCCGACGGCACGGGCCAGACGCGTCTGACCAACACCACGAACACCGAGAAGAGCCCCGTGTGGTCGCCTGACGGGCTGAAGCTCGCCTTCGTCACCAACGAGGCCGGTTACGACCGCGTCTACGTGATGAACTCGGACGGCAGCGGCAAGGTGAAGATCACGGGCCTCGGCAGCCAGAACAGAGACCCACGCTGGCAGCCCCTCTAACCTCTCGCGGCGTGTGGCCCGCGGCCGCGGGCGGGACGCGCGTCCCGCCCGCGGCGCGTCCCCTGTCACGCGCGGCTTCAAAGGCGGCCCCGGAGTCTTCCCGGCCGGAGTCGCCGACGCAGTTCGGGAGTCCCCCTTTTAACGGCAAACCCTCAGAGACGCCCGTTCGTCGGGAGGAGGAGCATTACATGGAGGAGAAATACAGAGGCAGCCCCACCCGCGCGGCCTCAGTCAGGCGTTGGCTGCTCGCGGCCTGCCTGATAACGGCCTGCGCGGCGACCGGGGCGGCGCAACTGTCACACGAGTTGAAGGGCGGCGCGGTGACCGTGGGCGGCATCGTCCGCGGCGTCGCCGCCAGTACTGATAAGACTGAAGCGAACGCCGCCGGAGATGAAACGGACGCGGCAGGTGCCGTCGAGTCAGGCGAGGCGGCGGCCGTGGCGCTGCCCGAGGCGACCGACCGCTCGGCTCTAATCGCCGCGTCGCTCCTGCCGGCAGCGCCGACCGCGGCGCCCGTGCCGCAGGCGACGCCCACCTGCAACAGAACCATCACGGCCGACGTGGTCGCCTTCGATCAGGTCTACACCTACAACCGCTGGGGCGCTTTCAACCCCGCGGGCATGATGTACGCGCTGCGGCGCGACGTTGTGAAGATCAACTCTTCCGGCGACTTTGTGGCCGGCAACGTCCAGCTCAGGCCCGACAAGCGGCCGCGGCCGATTGTGCTGCGCGCCAACGTCGGCGACTGTCTACAGGTCACCTTCCAGAACCTTCTGACGCCCGACCGCAACGACGTTGACGCCATAAACTTTACCAACCAGCCGCCGACGCAGACCTACACCAACACGCCGGAAAAGCTCAGCCACAACGACGAGCCGTTCACGCGAGCGGCCTCGATTCACGCCAACGGGCTTGAGTACGTGAACTCAATCGCGGACGACGGCGCGAGCGTCGGCAACAACCCCGACTCGCTCGCCTACCCGAACGGCCCCGCGGTCACCTACAAGTGGTACGCGCGCAAGCAGGGCCAGTACCTCATCTACTCGATGGGGACGGTCGCGGGCGGCGAGGGCGACGGCGGCCAGCTCGACCTCGGCCTCTTCGGCGAGGTCAACGTCGAGCCGGCGGGCGCCAAGTGGTACCGCTCGCAGGTGACGGCCGCCGAGTTGCAGATGGTCAAAATCGGCGAGAACCCGAACGGCACGCCGAAGATCAACTACGAGGCGGTCTACCCCGTCGGGCACCCCTTCGCGGGCTCGCCCATCCTGAACATCCTTCAGGGCAACGCGATTGTCCACACAGACCTCAACGCCATCATCACAGACTTCACCGAAGACTGCTCGCAGGCTCCGCCCTCGGGCACCTGCGGCCAGAACTTCCGCGAGTTCTCGGTCGTCTTCCACGACGAGACCAAGACCGTGCAGGCTTTTCCCGAACTGGAACAGCCGCTCTTCCACGGCGTACGCGACGGCTTCGCCATCAACTACGGCTCGGGCAGCTTGGGCGCGCCCGTGCTCGCCGCCCGCAAGAACCTCGGGCCGGTGAAGGACTGCAAGGAGTGCAAGTTCGAGGAGTTCTTCCTTGAGTCTTGGCCCAACGGCGACCCGGCGATGGTCGTCCGCAAGGACAGCGGCGGCGGCGTCGCGGAAGCCCTCTTCCCCGACGACCCGTCGAACGTCCACCACTCTTACCTGAACGACCCCGTGCGCTTCCGCAACATCCACGCCGGGCCGAAGGAGACGCACGTCTTCCACCTGCACGCGCACCAGTGGCTGCACGAGCCGCGCGAGGACGGCTCGACGTATCTGGACTCGCAGACCATCAGCCCCGGCGGCTCGTTCACTTATGAAATCAACTACGGCGGCTCGGGCAACCGCAACATCAACCCGGGCGACGCCATCTTCCACTGCCACCTCTACCCGCACTTCGCGCAGGGGATGTGGGAACTGTGGCGCAACCACGACGTGTTCGAGTCGGGCACGGCCGACCGCAACCTCCCCGATCACGAGATCGCGGGCGGCACGCCCAACCCGGCCATCATCCCGATTCCGAACCTCCCGATGCCGCCGATGCCGACGGCAGACTTCAAGGGCTACCCGTTCTACATCGCGGCGCAGGCCGGGCACCGACAGCCGCAGGCGCCTTACGACATAGACTGGGACGGCGGGCTGCCGCGTCACCGCATCGTCGCCGCGACGGTCGTTGACGGCCCGGCGGCTATCGAACCGGCGCTGCTCGCAGACCCGGTGGCGAACCGCGTCCGCACGCAGAACACAGACCCGAACCTGCTCGCGTTCGCGCGCAAGCTGACTTCGGCCAACATCCAACTGCTGCCGCAGAACGGCACGCCCGAAGAGATCAAGGCGCAGCAGTTCCATCAGGGGCTCTTCCCCGGCGGGACGCCCGCCAACAAGCCGCTCAACCCGCCCGTGACGCCTTGGCCGGGCGCGAAATACCCGTCCTACACGGCCGCGGGCACGCCCGGCCCGTTCTACGTCAACGGACGCGCGCCGAAGCCGGGCGCTCCGTACGCAGACCCGTGCCCGGACACGTTCCGCGACGGCAACGGCTTCGACCGCGAAGTGCAGACGCGCAACTACCGCGCGGCCTACATCCAGTTCGACATGACGGTGAACCGCGCCGGCTGGCACGACCGGCAGGCGCGCATCGCCGTGCTCGAACAGGACGTGACGCCGACTCTGAACGGGACGCGCGCGCCCGAGCCACTCTTCTTCCGCGCCAACTCGGGCGAGTGCATCGTCTTCAAGGCGACGAACTTGATCCCGAACGTGCTCAACCTCGACGACTTCCAGATATTCACGCCGACCGACACCATGGGCCAGCACATCCACCTCGTGAAGTTCGACGTGACCTCGTCGGACGGCGCGGGCAACGGCTGGAACTACGAGGACGGCACGTTCACGGCCGACGAGGTGCGCGAGCGCATCGCGGCCAACAACGCCTACCAGCAGTCCATCGGCGGCTCGCAAATCCTGACCGCGAAGGTTCACCCGAACTTCGGCCCCGGCCCCGACAACAAGTGGGTCGGCGCGCAGACGACCACGCAGCGCTGGTGGGCCGACCCGCTCGTCAACCGCGCGGGCGAAGACCGAACCATCCGCACCGTGTTTACGCACGACCACTTCGGCCCCAGCTCGCACCAGCACCACGGCCTGTACGCGGCGCTCGTCGTCGAGCCGACCGACTCTCTGTGGCAGGCGTTCGACGGCAGCTACCTCGGCGCCTTCCCCGACTACGGCATCTCGGGGCGGCCCGACGGCGGCCCGACCTCGTTCAAGGCCAACATCATCTTCGACACGGCGGAGACCTTCGACCAGTCGCCGAGCTACCGCGAGTTCAACCTCGCCTTCGCCGACTTCGCCCTCGTCTACCGCCCCGACCTGTTGCCCGTCAACCCGCCGGCGCGTTCTCTGAAGCCTCTGCCCATCGCGATCGAGGCAGACTTGGATCATCCGGAGCCGGAATCCATCTCGGCGGCAGACCCCGGCACGGAGCTGATTAACTACCGCAACGAACCCATTCCGCTGCGCATACGCAACCCGTCCACGAACGCGCAGTGGGCGGACGCGCGCGGCGACATGTCGAACGTCTTCAGCACGACCGTCCACGGCCAAGACCCGTTCACGCCGCTCCTCGAAGGCTACGAGGGCGACAAGGTGCAGGTGCGACTCATTCAGGGCGCGCAGGAGGAGCAGCACGTCTTTACGCTCCACGGCGGGCGCTGGCTGCACGAGCCTTCGGTTCCGAACTCGGGCTACTACAACGGGCAGGCCATCGGCATCTCGGAGCACTTCGAGTTCGAGCTGCCGCCGATTCCCGCTGTGGGTAACGTCCGCGGCGGCAACCCGTCCACGGCCGACTTCCTCTACGGGAGCGGCGCCACCGACAACCTCTGGAACGGCATGTGGGGCATCATGCGCGAGTACCGTGGCGTCAGGCCCGGCCTGCAACCCTTGCCGGCCAACCTGAACGGCACGGTGTCGAGCAGCGACCCCGGCCTGCGCACAGACTTCTGCCCGGCGAACGCGCCGCAGAAGCAGTTCAACGTCGAGGCGTGGCTCGCCACCGCGCTCAAGGGCGCGAACGGCATCCCGTACAACGACACCTTCGGCCTCAAAGACCCGGCCGGCATCGTCTTCATCCAGCAGGCCGACGTGCCGCTGGTGCAGGCCGGGACGAAGAGGCTTGAGCCGCTCATCCTGCGCGCGAACGCGGGCGACTGCATCAACGTACACCTGAAGAACAACCTGCCGTCGGTGCTTCCGAACCCGCCGGGTTGGAACTTCATGCCCGTGCTCGTCAACGACTTCAACCTGAACCAGATTACGCCGTCGAACGAGGTGAGCCTGCACCCGCAGCTCGTCGCCTACGACGTGCGCACCAGCGACGGCGCCAACATCGGCATCAACGACCGGCAGACGGTCGCGCCCGGCGGCATCGAGCACTACCGCTGGTACGCCGGCCGCGTGGACGTGCAGCCGAACGGCGTGCGCACCGCGACGCCCATCGAGTACGGCACCATCAACCTGACGGACTACGGCGACATCATGAAGCACGGGTCGCACGGCGCAATCGGCACGCTCGTCATCGAGCCGCAGGGCGCGACGTGGACTCTGCCCGTGCCCGACTCCAACGCCACGGCCGACGTGGTGGCCGGCACGAACGTCTTCCGCGAGTTCGTCCTGAGTTATCAGGATGACCTCAACATACAGGCGTCCGACGGAACTCCGATCCGCAACTACATTGACGACGAAGACTCCGAAGACTCCGGCATGAAGGCGTTCAACTACCGAACCGACCCGATCTGGGCGCGGCTCGGCTTCCTGCCGCAGATGAAGGAGACGACGCCGCCGTTTACAGACGTGGTGACGCTAATCAACAACGTCAACCAGACGCAGGTGCTGCGCTCGGTCTTCAGCTCGCCGCAGACGCCGATCTTCTCGGCCAGTGTCGGCTCGAAGGTTCGCTTCCGCGTCAACGAGCCGACCGGCCACCCGCGCCAGCACGGCTTCACCATCTTCGGCCACTCGTGGTTCCACGAGGCGTGGGTCAACAACTCGACCGTCATCTGGCGGCCCGGCATTGACCCCGAGCCCATGTCCATGAACATCGGCTCGCAGAGCGGCCACACCGCGCGGCGGCACTGGAACATCGTGCTGCCTACGGGCGCGGGCGGGCCGTTCCGCGTGCAGGGCGATTACCTCTACCGTACGCAGGAGAGCTTCCTGTTCACCAACGGACTGTGGGGCATCTTCCGCGTCGGCCCGTGAGCGACTTGAAAGTGACTTGAATACGGCTCCGAGGCCGGGGACGCGAGCGGCGACGCCCGCGCCCCCGGCTTCGAGCCGGCCTTATACATTACGAAGAGTCATCCGATACTAAGGAGTCATTCGATGCCCGCCAAAGTCACACGCACGAAGGAGAGAACCAAGACCCTCGCCGCCGTCCTCGCGCTCGCGCTTCTTTGCCTCGCGGCCTCGACCGCCGTGGCGCAGATAGGCGGGCCGAACAGCGCCGCGAAGGAGGAGGCGGCCGCGGCCGCCAGAGCCGCCGCGGCGGCGAAAGCGTCCGGCGCGGCCGCCAAAGCCGCGCCGACGACGCCCGCGCCCTCGTCCGTCTCGCAGCGCTTCGAGAGGGACGGCGTCGCCATGGAGTTCTCGCTCAAGTCGAGCCCCGAGGATGCGTCGAAGGACGCGGGGCTCGTCGCGGGCGCGAACGCCGTCGCCACCTTCCGCCTGACCGACGCGCGCACGGGCGAGCCGCTCAGGGGTTACCACCCGAACGCTTGGATCAGCTCGCGCGCCTCGGACAGTGAGACGGGCGAGACGCAGTGTAGGAGCAAGATCACGACGCTGCTCGGCGGGCTGCTCAGCGAGCGCGCCGACGTGGACTTGAACGGCTACACGCTGCTCACGCTCAACCACGACAAGACCATCACCTTCATCAACCCGCAAATCTCCTTCAACGTCACCAAGCTCGAATCAATCGTCGTCCTTCCGGGCGCGGGCGCCGACTGGACGTTGTCGTCCGACAAGAACTCGCTCTACGTGACTATCCCGGAGCAGTCGTCCGTCGCCGTCATAGACACGGCGACGCGCAAACTCACCGGCATGATTACCGTCGGCGGCGGAGCCCGGCCCCGCCGCATCACGCCCCAGCCCGACGGCCGCTACGTCTGGGTTTCGCTCGACGACACGCCGCAGGTCGCCGTCATAGACACGCGCACGAACAAGCTCGCGCAGACCGTCGCCGTCGGCGCGGGCATCCACAGCATCGCCTTCACAGACGACAGCCGCTTCGCATACGTCTCGAACAGCGCGGCCGACAGCGTCTCGGTGATTGACACGCGGACGCTCGCGAAGGTCGCGGACATCGAAGTCGGGAAGACGCCCGGCCCCATCGCCTACAGCCGCATGGGCCGGCTCGTCTACGTCGCGGCCGTCAACGGCGGCACCATCAGCGCGATTGACCCGTCGAAGCAGGCGGTCGTCAAGACCGTCGCCTCTTCGCGCGGCGTCGTCGCGCTGCGCTTCGAGCCTTCGGGCCGCTTCGGCTTCGTCGTCAACCAGCCGCAGAGCACCGTCACCATCCTCGACGCCTCCACCAACTCGCTCACCGCACCGACGCGCGTGACGAAGGAGCCCGATCAGGTGACGTTCACAGACCGCTACGCCTACGTGCGCGGCACGGGCTCCGAGAAGTTCACGCTCATCGAGCTGAAAGAACTCGACACGGGCCGGCTCGCGCCCGTGGACATACAGGCCGGCACGACGCCCGCCAGCGCCTTCCCAGACGATATCGGCGTCTCGTCAATGATCGCGCCGACGCCCGAAGGGAACTCAGTCATGGTGGCGAGCACCGCCGACCAGTCCATCTTCTATTACACCGAGGGCCTGATGGCGCCGATGGGCACGTTCTCGAACTACAAGCGGCGGCCGCACGCGCTGTTGTTGCTCGACCGAAGCCTCGCTGAGGTCGCGCCGGGCGTCTACTCGACGCCTTTGAAGCTGCCGCAGGCCGGCGCCTTCGACGTGCCCGTGCTCGTCGAACCGTTGCGCATGTTCAAGTGCTTCGACGTGAAGGTCGCCGAGTCATCGAACCCTTCGGAGAGGAACGCCGGCCCGACCATCGCCGTCGAGGCCGCCTTCAAGGGGCAGACGTTCAAGGCGGGCGAGCCGGCGAAGCTGACGTTCACGATTCTCGACGCGGCCACGAAGCAGCCCGTGGCGGGGCTCGGCGACGTGCAGGTCTTGGCCTTCGAGCCGCCGGGCGTCTGGCAGCAGCGCCAGTGGGCGAAGGAGTTGGGCAAGGGCGTCTACGAGGCGACGCAGGTCTTCCCGCGCGGCGGGCTCTATTACATAATGCTCCGCGTCCACTCGCGCGGCGTCAACTTCAACGACCTCGCTTACACGACGGTGCCCGTCGCGAAGTGAGCGCCGACAGTTCCGGACGGAGGAGAGATGAAGAACAGAAGTACCTCAGGCGTCAGGCCGCACGCCGCTCTCGCGAATGCGCTCGCCTGCGCCTTGCTTGCTTGTGTAGTCTTAACCTGCGCCGCGGCGACGGCGCAGGCGCGGCAGAAGGCGGGGCGCGCGGCGCAGAAGAACCCGGCCGGCGCGAAGGCCGCGCAGGTCGTCAACTACTCATGCCCGATGCACCCCGAGGTGAAGGCGAAGGCCGCGGGCAGGTGTCCGAAGTGCGGGATGGACTTGCGCCCCGTCGCGCAGGCTGAACCGGACGAGCACGCCGACGCGGCGATGAAAGAGGCGGCGGCCGGCGCTTCGCCCAACATGTCGGGCGTCGGGCGCGCGGCCGTGGGGACGAACATTCCGGACGTTGAACTGCTCGATCAGGACGGCCGCAAGGTTCACTTCTACACAGACCTCGTGAAGGGGAAGGTCGTGGCCGTCCAGTTCATCTTCACCACCTGCACGACCATCTGCCCGCCTCTGGGCGCGACCTTCGCTCGCGTGCAGAAGGAACTCGGCGAGCGCGCGGGCCGCGACGTGCAGCTCATCTCGATCTCGGTTGACCCGGCGACAGATACGCCCGAGCGCCTGAAGGCTTGGGGCGAGAAGTTCAAGGCGGGGCCGGGCTGGACGCTCGTCACGGGCGCGAAGCCGCAGGTGGACGAGCTGCTGCGCGCGCTCGGCGCCGCGTCGGCGAGCCCGTCCGAGCACACGCCGACAGTCCTCGTCGGCAACGACGCCGCGCGCCAGTGGACGCGCACCTACGGGCTCGCGCGCCCCGCCACGCTCGTCAAGCTCCTCGAAGACGCGGCCGCCGGCCGCCTCGAACAGCCGACGGATTCCGACGCGAAGGAGTCAACCCGATGATGTTGATGAAGAGAACGCTGTCCGCCATCATCCTCTGCGTCGCGGCCGCGGCCGCCGCGACGGCGCAGGCGCAAGACCCGCACGCGGGCCACCACATGGGCGAGCAGAAGCCGGAGACGAAGGCCGAGCCGACGGCCGAGCAGAAGTACTTCTCGGACGTGGAGCTCTTAGATCAGGACGGGCGCAAAGTCCGCTTCTACAGCGACGTACTCAAGGGCAAGACCGTCGTCATCAACGCCTTCTTCACCACCTGCACGAGCGTGTGCCCGCCGATGAACCGTAACATGGAGAAGCTACAGGAGTCTCTGGGCGCGCGCGTGGGGAAGGACGTGTTCCTCGTCTCCATCTCGGTTGACCCTGTGACCGACACGCCGCCGCGACTGAAGGAGTACGCGCAGAA
The DNA here is from genome assembly GCA_035248785.1 of Pyrinomonadaceae bacterium. Lineage (GTDB taxonomy): Bacteria > Acidobacteriota > Blastocatellia > Pyrinomonadales > Pyrinomonadaceae > QHXN01. The sequence goes on from DATFHD010000111.1 coordinate 62,987, forward strand.
GTTCCACGCCGGCCCGGGCTGGACGTTCCTGACGGGGAAGAAGGAAAACGTGGACTGGGCGCTCTACCGTGTCGGGCAGTACGTCGAGGACAAGAACGACCACACGTCTGTCATCATCGTCGGCAACGAGGCGACCGGCCTCTGGAAGAAAGCCTTCGGGCTGGCACGCCCCGCCGAGCTTTTGCAGATAGTCCAGAGCGTCGCCGACGACAAGGCCGACACCGCCAAGTAAAATTCTGCCCGAATCAACAAAGGCCGGGCTAAGCTCATGCGCCGCTCCGCGGCGACGATATACACTTCGATTAACGCTGACCTGATGCTCAGAAATCTTAGACTCACCGTCCTCGCCATCGCCGTCCTGTGCCTCGCCGCGTCGGCCCTCGTCGGCGCGCGCGCGCAGGTGTCTAAGCCGGCCGAGCAGACCGCGAAGCCGGTCGAAGCCGCACGCACACTCACGCCGCAGGAGCGGAGAGGCCGCGCCATCTACCTGCGCGGCGAGAGCCCCTCGGGCCGGGAGATAGGCGCCACAGTCGGAGAGTTGGACGTGCCGGCCTCGACTGTGACCTGCGCGGGCTGCCATGGCACGCGCGGCGAGGGCAAGACCGAGGGCGGGGTGACTGCCGGAGACCTGACGTGGGCGAACCTGACGAAGCCCTACGGCCACACGCACCCGACGGGAAGGAAGCACGGGCCGTTCACTGAGGCTTCGTTCGCGCGGGCCGTGTCGGAGGGCGTAGACCCTTCGGGGAACACGATGCTGACGGCGATGCCTCGGTTCCGGATGTCTGCGGATGACGTGGCAGACCTGCTCGCCTACCTCAAGGCCATCGAGCACGACCGCGACCCCG
>DATFHD010000112.1:0-42467 GCA_035248785.1 Pyrinomonadaceae bacterium
GGTTTTCGGTAAGACGACCCACCCGCTACCGCGGGCGGTACTGACATGGCTCGACGAGGGGCGGGCGGGCTCGAATGGAGAAAGCTATCAGCGGAGGAGGGAGGGGGGACGAGCGGCCTGCGGGCCTGTCTAACGCCTGCGCTTGGCGGTCGCCTTGCGCGGGCGGTGGTTGTTGGTGGCGGCGGCGCGCTCCTGCGTGCGATAGCCTGCGACGCGCTTGGAGAGGGTGTTGCGGTGTATGCCGAGCGTGGCGGCCGTGCGCGAGAGGTGCTCCTTGTGGCGCGCGAGGGCCTTCTGTATGTAGAGCTTTTCGAACTCTTCGAGGGCCTCGTCGAGCATTATCTGGCCGTCGAGCATTTCGTCAATCAGGGCTTCGAGTCTGGCGCGCATCGGCATGGGGGTTACGTGCTCCGTCAGTCTGTTTATAAATCCTCAATCGGCGTGCATCTCCCGCCGAGCGTGGGCGCTCAGGTGAAGAGGTGATGATATTGCGCGAGGAAGCGCGCGCGCATGTCGTCGGAAGTGCAGAACGCGAGCAGCCGCGCGCCTTCTGCGAGCGCGGGGCCGGTCTGCGCCTTCTCGACCGCCTGAATGCGTACGGGGAAGGCCGTCAGAGCGAGGTAGACGACCGAGCAGACGGCCGCGCCGCGCACAAAACCGAAGCCCGCGCCGAGCGCGCGGTCGAACCATTCGAGTCTGGCGCGTCTCAAGCCCGCACGCGCCGTCTGGCCGAGTACGAAGCCCGCGACTAAAACGACTCCGACCATCAGTAGAAAGCCCGCGGCGTGCGCGGCCTCTGTTGACTCCACGAGGCCGAAGCCTTTCACGAACGCGCCCGCCTGTTCGTACGTGTGCGACGCGACGAAGAAGCCCACGGCCAGCCCCACGCTCGCAATCAAAGCCCGCACGAACCCGCGCAGAGCGCCCGACGCCACCGACGCCCCTACAATCGCGAGCACGAACAGGTCGAAAACAGTCATGGAAAAACAGTAGACAGTAGACAGTAGATAGTAGTCAGTAGAAGAGCTTACTTATTACGAACCGCGCGTCTGTCATCATCAACGTCAGCAAGGCGGAAGCCCTACTGTCTACTGTCTACTGTCTACTGTCTACTTTTTCAAGTTCTTTCCCCGTGAGCAGGCGGTACGCTTCGAGGTAGCGCGCGGTCGTGGCGGCGCTCACGTCTTCGGGGAGGGGCGGCGCGGGCGGCCGCTTGTCCCAGTCGAGCGTTTCGAGGTAGTCGCGCACGAACTGCTTGTCGAAAGAGGGCTGCGGGCGGCCGGGCTCGTACGCGTCGGCGGGCCAGAAGCGCGAGGAGTCGGGCGTCAGAGCCTCGTCTATAAGAATGATGTCGCCCGAATCGTCGCGCCCGAACTCGAACTTGGTGTCGGCGATGATGATGCCGCGCTCGCGCGCGTATCTTTCGGCCTCTCTGTAGAGCGCGAGCGACGTGTCGCGGAGTTTTTCCGTCACTTCGTCGCCGACAATCTCGCGCATGCGCGCCTCGCTGATGTTTTCGTCGTGGCCGGACTCGGCTTTGGTCGCCGGGGTGAAGATCGGCTCGGCGAGTTTCGACGATTCCGTGAGCCCTTCCGGCAGTTTGTGGCCGCAGACCTCGCCTGTAGCCAGATAGTCCTTCCAACCCGAGCCCGCAAGGTAGCCGCGCACGACGCACTCGACCGGAAAAACTTCCGTACGTCGCACCAGCATCGAGCGGCCGCGTAGTTGTTCGGCGCTGGCGCGGACTGCGTCGGGCATTTTTTCTACTTCGGTCGTGACGAGGTGGTTCGGAGTGACGTGTGCGAGGCGTCCGAACCAGAAACGCGAGAGCGCGGTCAGCACTTCGCCCTTGCGCTCGACCTGTGTGGGGAGTATGCAGTCGAAGGCCGAGATGCGGTCGGTGGCGACGACGAGCAGGTGGCCTTCGTCCGCCTCGTACACGTCGCGCACCTTGCCGCGACGTACGAGTTTGAGGCCGGGAAGGGAAGTCTCGGCGACTGTTCGCGTGCCGGTCATGTCTGTGTTTCGGAAGCTGTCCGCGCTCGGCTGTCTGAAAGAAGGGTTACGCCCGCCGGGCCGGGATTGTGCTCGCCGCCCGAGAGCTTTGTCAAGAGTGATAAGTGATGAGTGATGAGTGATAAGAAAAAGAGTACGAACAGCCTGTCTTCACTCATCACTTATCACTCGTCACTTGTCACTTATCACGCCTGAAGCGCTTCCCGAAGGCGGCGTATCTGCGCGGCGTGGTTGTGCGCGTGCGCGGCGTAGATGCGGAGCCAGTCTTCGGCGGTGTAGCGGCCCGACTCGGAGTGCGTGCCGCCGCGCGCCCAGTCTTCTTCGCTCATGGCGTCGAGCAACTGGCCCGTCGTGGCGCGCGCGCCGCGCAGGGCGTCGAGCGCGGGCTCGATGTCGCGCTCGTTGTAGCGCAGGCTCGTCGCGTACTGCTCCTGATCGTAGCCTTGTATCTGCGGGTCGTCTTCGGTCAGGAGTTTGCGCAGGCGTATGGCGCTGTTCATCTCGCTGTCGGCGAGGTGCTGGACGATCTCTCTCGCGCTCCACTTGCCGGGAATCGGGTGCGCGGAGAGTTCCGACTCGGGGAAACCTTCGAGGCTCCGCGCAACCTCGTCGTAGCCGGCCTTGTACTGCGCGACGAGCGCCTGACGTTCTTCGTGTGTCATGTTGCTCCTTCAGTAGATCAGGGGAAGCCCGGACGGCCGGGCCGCTCAGTACATATCACAGCGGCGGCGGCTTTGAAAGAGGGAAATCCGGCGCGGCGCCGCCCGGCCTTTGTCTCGCTGCGGACAGAGCCGCCGCGGGCGAAGATTATTTATTGCTTGAGTTTAGTGCCCCGGTTCGTTATAGTTTTAATGTCCTCGGGGGCCCGTTGAGAGGCGGCCGTCCCCGGCGGCGGCCGGCAAGAACACGGACGCCGCACCCGAACCGATTCACGATGACCACGAAACCGGCCGCAGCCAATCCCGACGTGAAGGATACAGGTGAAGAGAAGTTCGAGGCGGGCGAGCGCAAGCTCAACCTCCTCGTCATCGAGGACGACGAGAAGATTCTCGAAGCCATCACCGAGTATTTTTCGCGCGCGGGCTACACGGTGCAGACGGCCGAAGACGGGTTGTCGGGCGTTCAGGCGGCCCTCAACGACCGCCCAGACGCGATCGTCCTCGACCTCATGCTTCCGAAAATGGACGGGCTCGCCGTCTGCCGCGAACTGCGGGAGAAGGCGCCCTACATCCCCATTCTGATGCTCACGGCCAAGGACGACGTGGTGGACAAAGTGCTCGGGCTTGAGATGGGCGCGGACGATTACATCACCAAGCCCTTCTCCCTGCGCGAGCTTGAGGCGCGCATCAAGAGCGTGATGCGCCGCGTACGCGCGGCCTCACGCGCCGAGGCCAACGAGGACGCACCGATCCTCCGCGGCCGCCTGCGCATTGACCCGGCCAAGCGCGAGGTGACGGTCGGCGACCGGCAGGTCGAGCTCACCCCCAAGGAGTTCGAGCTGCTCCGCCTCTTCGCCTCGAACCCCGGCCGCGTCTTCCCGCGGAAGTACCTCTTGGAGAAGATTTGGGACTACTCCTACGAGGGCTACGACCGCACGATTGACTCGCACATCAACCGCCTGCGGGCCAAGATCGAAGACAACCCCGAGAACCCGCAGATGGTTCTGACCGTCTGGGGCATCGGCTACAAGTTCAGCGACGAACAGCGCTGAAGGGTCACTCCCGCGGAGAGGCCGCCCACGGCTCCCGCTAAAAGGGCGACGAGCAACGCCCCGCTCGCCAATCCCTTAATCCCTAAAGTAAGACTCCGAAGTCTCACCCGCCAAGCGTGCCGCCCTGCCGGCCCGCCGAAGAAAAATTATGAAGAAGGAATCCTCCGGTCTCGACTTCGTCGTGCGCAGAGAAGCGCGGGGCTTCGACGCGCTGAAGGGCGTGCGTGGCTTCGACGCGCTCGGCTCGCGCTGCGTACGGCTCGGCCTCGTCGCCGCGATGGGCGCCTCGCTCGCGCTCAGCCTGTCGGACGCGCCGCGCGCGCAGCAGCAGCGCTACCGCGAGACGCCCGTCCGCGTCCGCAGCGTGACGACCAACGGCAACGTCGTCTCCATAGACGCCGACGGCTCGCTTAACCACGCGCAGACTTGGCAGGAGCCAGATGGCCCCTTCCACGTCGTCCTCGTCAACGGCGAGGCAGACCCGGGCGTCGGACGCGGCGTCAGGGTCGGGCGCGTCGGCAACTCGCTTGAGCTGGTCGTCCCCGTCCGCCGCGGCGCGAACGTCACCGTGCAGCCGCGCGGCAACCGCCTCGACCTCGTCGTCTCGGGCGGCGGCGGCGCGCTCAGCGTCGAGAACTTCCCCGTCGAGCAGCGCAGCGGGCGCGAGCAGCGTGAGGAGCAGCGCGCGGCGAGGCAGGAGCAGTCCGAGTCGCCCGAGCAGGCGGCGGCGAACGAGCGCGCGCAGACGAAGGCGGAGCAGAAGCGGCGCGCGGAGTCGTCCGGCTACGAGTTCCCGCAGTCTTTAACTCAGTCGCCCGCCGCGAACACGCAGGCCGGCGCGCAGACGCAGCCACAGGCGGCACAGCCGTCGGCGCAGACGAACGCGCCCGCGGGCGACGTTCAGCCGCCGCTGCCGCAGCCCGCGAACGCCCCGCAGGAGCCGGCGAAGACAGACACGGCCGCGCAAGCCGCGGCTCCGCAGGCGTCCGAGGGCGGCGGGTTCGACCTCCTCTCCTTCCTCTTCTCGCTGCCTTCAATGCTCGTGCTGCTGTGCGTCGCTCTGGCGGGCGCGTTCGCCGTCGTCATGCGCCGCAGGCACGGCGACGAAAGCGAAGGCGAGGCGGAGCAGAAGACGCAGACGACGGCCGTCGCTTCGGAAACGCCCGCGCAGGCCAAGACCTCGGCGCAGCCGTTCCAGACGCCGAAGGGCGACCGACGCAAGCAGAGCATCGCCGTCCCATTCGACCGCCGCACGTCGGGCGCGGGCGCTGAGGACGAGGCCACGCGCCGCGGCAACGATCTGGCGACCGAGGCCAACACGCACCTCGCGCGCAAAGACCGGGTAGTGGAGTCGGCGTCGGCACCCGCTTTCGTCCACGGCTCTTATCGAATTGATCAAGAGGTCGCGCTCCTCGTCGCCGGGGCGCCGCACAGCATCGAAGTCCTCGCCTCGCGCGCGGCCGACGACAGACGCGCCGTCGAGACTTCTCTTCTTAAGGCGCTTCGCGCGCACGAGACGGACGAGGACGGGCAGAGGCGCGCTCGTCAGGCGCTCGAAGATTACGGCTTCGTCGCGCGCTCGTGCGCTTCGTTGTTACTCGGCTCGGAGACCTTCGAGCGCGTGAGCGCGGCCCGCTCGCTCGCCGACATGAAGTCTTCGCAGGCGCTCCCGTTCCTCACCGAAGCGCTCTACGACCCCGACCCCGTCGTCCGCAACGAGTGCGTGCAGAGCCTCGGCGCCTTGGGCCTGCCCTCGGCCATCGGCGCGCTGCTCGACGTGGCGCGGCGCCATCAGGACGTGCCCGCCGCCATCCTCGGCCCCGCGCTCACGGCCTGCTCGGTCGAGTCGCTCGAACTCGGCTGGGAGTCGCCGGCCGCCGCCCGCCACTACGCGCGACACTCCGAAGCGGACGAGCGCGCCGCCAACGACGTGCGCTCGATAGTGCCCGCGGCCGAGCGTTACGAAGAGCTTCCCGAGTTCATCGAGGACGAATCTCTGACTTCGGCGCTCGCCCGCATCGAGAGCGCCGACGCCGAGTCGCGCGTGATGGCCGCGCAGCAACTCGCGCAGTTCCAAGTGCGGCGGGCCGTCGCGGCGCTCGCTTCGGCCGCGTGCGGCGACGCGGAGTCTGCCGTGCGCTCGGCCGCCGTCAACAGCCTCGGCCTCATCAACCACGAGTCGGTCTTCGCCTACGTCATCATCGCTCTGGCCGACGAGGCGCGCGAGGTTCGCGCCGCGGCCGCCCGCGCGCTTTCGCGTCTGAGCTTCGACCGCGCCGACGCCTACGTCAGCCTCGCCGAGATGGCAGACTCGCGCACCGTCCGCGAGGTGGCGCGCGCGTGCGTCAAGGCGGGCCTCGCCGCGCAGGCCGTCGCGCGTCTGACGAGCGAAGACCGCAGGCAGGCTTTCGAGTCCTTCTCGCTCCTCTCGCTCTGCGTGAGCGGGGGCCAAGCCGAGCCCGTAGTCGAGGCCGTCGAGGGCCACCGCGACATCAATGCGCGCATGGCCTGCATACAGTTGCTCGGCGAGTCGCGCGACGCGCGAGTCCACGAACAACTCCGCCGCCTCGCAGAGAGCGGCGGCGTCCCCGACGGCGTACGCCGCTCGATACGCGAGACCGTCGAGCGCGTCGCGCCGCCGGCCGTGGAAGAGACGGAGCCCGTCGCCGTCACGTTCGAGTGAGACGAAAGCGGTGCGGCGTCCGACACGCGCGCCGCGCGGGGAAATGTTTTGAATGACAACAGTGCGCCGCTATTGCATAATGAGGCCGCCTGCGAACGTCAGTCCCGGACACTGCCATGCCCCTGAAGTCTTGCTCACAAATGCTTAAAGAGATGCGACCCAAGGTATACCCGACGCTGCTCGTGGCGGCCGTCGCGCTCGCGGCCTGCCTGTTCGCCGTCGGCGCACACGCGCAACGCGGCGCTTCTCGGCAGGCCAACGACAACGCCTCGGGCGGCGACCGCCAGAAGCGTGTCGTCGTCGGCCGCGGCAGCGACACCGGCAAGGGATCACGCCAGACCATCACGGCCGACGACTCTCTGAAGGACTACTCGGCCTACCGCAGCGGCGACCGCTTCTACGTCGTGCTGCCGAAGTCCGCGGCGGGCGGCGCGCGCGCGGGCGGCGCGGGCAAGGGCTACTCGGACATGCAGGTGCAGCAGCGCGGCGACTCGGTCGTGCTCAGCTACCGCGTCCAGCCCGGCGCGAAGCCGCGCGTCGAGCAGAAGTTCAACCGCCTTGACGTTGTCTTCGACGTGCCCGAAGGCGCGCAGCAGTCTTCCACCGCGCCCGCGCAGACGGACGCGGGACGGCCGAGCCAGCCCGCGCAGGCCGAGAACAGGAACACTTCAACAACTTCGGGACAGCAGACCTCGCAGGCCCAGTCAACTCAGCAAGCTCAGAACGCGGCGGGCGCGACCGAGCGGCGTCCGACTCAGGCCGAGGCTGCGAGGACGCAGGCTGAGGCGGCACAGACCAACGCGGGCCAGACTCAGGCCGCGGCCCCGTCGTCACCGGCCGAGGCCGCACAGGGCTCTACAGCCCCGCCTTCATCAACGACCGAACAGCCGCAGGAGTCCGCGACGCCGGCCGCGAGCCCTTCCGCCGAGCCGCAGCTCGCGCAGGCGCAGGCGCCCGCAGGCGTCCAACCGATTACGACCTCGCAGCCCGCCGCGGACACGCAGGTCGCGGGCACCTCAATCGGCACGTTCCTTCTGCGCAACTGGGGGCTCGCGGTCATCCTCGCGATAATCGTCATCGGCCTCGGCCTCGTCTTCACCGCGCGCCGCGGTGCGGCGCAGCCACGCACGGACGACGAAGTCCTCGACGATGACGCCACGCCCAAACTCGACGAGCCGCGCACCAAGCCGCTCGCCGTCACCTCCACAGACACTTCAGCCAAGACGGCCACGCTCGCCGCCGCCACACCGGCTGCGAACGCGACGCCGACCGCCGCATCCACGCCTGCGGCTACGACTGCCGCTACGTCAACACCGGCTGACACGACCGCGCCGGCGACTGCCAAACTCGACGCCGTCGGCGAGCCGGGTCTGGACGCGGCGCCGCTCGTTGGAGCTACGGCGCTCGCGGGCGGCGCGGCCGCCGCGAAGTCGCGGAAGCAGTCACGCAAAGAAGCACGGCAGGAGGCCAAGCGGAAGAAGAAGGGCGAGCGCGCGGCCGACGCGGCGCGAGTTGACGAGACGGCCGCCGTGGTGGGCGGCGTCGCGGAACCTGTCGCCGAAGAGTCAGCCACGGAGACTGTTGGCGAAGTCACGGCGCCCGCTGTTGAAGTCGCGGCGCCGGTTGTCGAAGAGTCTGCTGCGGGGCAAGTCGCTGCGGAGGCGGCCGCGGAGTCCGTCGCCGAAGAGACCGCCGTCGTCCCCGCTGTCGAAGAGTCATCAACCATCGTCGAAGAGGCGCCGGCCGCTGTCGAAGCAGTCACAGACGAAGCAGCTACGGTCGAAGCGCCCGCGGGCGAAGCGTCGGCGCCGGCCGTCGAAGTCTCCGAACCGAGTGAGCCATCGGCGGAAGTGTCGGCGGCGGAAGTGGCCGAAGTGTCGAAGGCCGAAGCGGCGCTCGACGCGGCCGTCATGGAACCCGCCGCGCCGTCGGCCGCTGAAGCCGGGTCGCAGTCTTCCGAAGTCGCAGAGACGGGCAAGGTCGAAGCTGCGGAGTTGACGCCCGCGGCCGCAGTTCTGGCCTCGACGCTGGCCGCGGCCGGGGCCGCAACTCTCGCGTCGCAGCACGCAGAGGCGGAGACTCACGCAGAGGCGGAGACTGTCGAAGTCGCGCTGGCCGAGACGGAGGCGGTAGGCGATGCGCCGGAGGCGTCCGTCGAGACGCCGCGGGTCGCGGAAGCGGAGACGGCCATCGAACCTGTCGCGGCCGAAGTGTCCGCGGAAGATGTCGCGTCCGTCGTCGCGCCTGAGACGGAGGCGGAAGAGGCGAAGCCCGAGGCCGTCACGGCTGTGGAAGCTGTCACGACCGCCGGGGCTGTTACGACTATCACGGAGATCGAACCGGCGTCGGCTGCGGAAGTCGAAACGGCCGCCGCGCCCGACCACGAGACGGTGCAGGCTGAGACGCGGCGGCTGCTCGAAGGCGGGGAGTACGACCGCGCCGTCGTGGGCACGCGCGACCCGGTCGCGCGGCAGATGGTCGCGGCCGAACTGCTCTACGTGCTCGCCGGCCGCAACGAGGAGAAGCGCAAACGCGCGGGCGCGGCCTTCGTCGAGCAGGGCTTCTACGAAGAGGCTGCGCGCGACCTGCGCGAGGCGGACGCGCCGGCCGAACGTACTGCGGCCGCGCGCTCGCTGGCGCTGCTCGGCGACCGAAAGGCGACCCCGCTGCTCGTCAACGCTCTCGAAGATTCTTCGACGGAGGTGCGCCGCGCGGCGGTCGAGGCGCTCGGCTCGCTGCGCGACCCGGCCGCCGTCGCGCCGCTCGAAGCGCTGCTCGAACGCGAGCGCAACGAGCGCAACAGGATTCCCGGCCGCGTCATCCTCAACGCCATCCAGACGTGCCGCGAAGGCTCGGCCACAGTCACGGCCGAAGCCCCCGCGCAGACCGTCGAGACTTCGGCGACGCCTGTTGAAACTGCGTCGTTCGTGGAAGAGCGGGGAGTCGAGGCTGTGACCGTGTCGGCGCCTGAAGAGGAGAAGGGGCTCGCGGTCGCGGAGGAAAGGCTCGACGCGGATGAAGTTCGCGCGGTCGCGCATGATGAAGTCCGCGCGGGCGAGCATGAGGCGCAGCCTCTCGTAGATGACTTGCGGGCCGCGTCGGAGTCGGGTTCGTTGGAGGCTTCGGTCGCAGAGCCGCAGGCCGTGGTGGAGACGGGCATCCGTCCGCTCTTCGGTTATGAACCGGAAGAGGCGACGAGGGAAGTCGCCGCCGAGCCCGCGGAAGTCGCTTCCGTTCCGGCGGAAGTCGGACTCGAACCCGTCACCGAGTTTGAGGAGGAGTCGGCGCAGCCCACTCTGTTCGACGGCGCCGTCGTGCGCGACATCGAGCCCGTCGCGGCGGGCGACGAGTCGGAGCCTGCGGCCGGCGGGGTGGTCACGGGCGAGTGGTTCGACCTCGACGTGAACGAGTTTCAAAGCGCGGGGCAGACGCCCGCCTCCGACACGCACGAAATCGAACCGGCCGCGCACGCGGTCGAGCCGGCCGCGCACGAGTTCGAGTCCGCCACGCCCGAGCCCGCGTCTCACACGTCCGTCTTCGAGTCGTCCTCGGGCGACGCCATCGGGACACATGGCGCCTCGGAGCCGTCGGCCTTCTTCTTCGAGCCGGCGACGACGCGCGACGCCGAGACCACGCGCGAGCTCGACCTCGCAGGCGCGGGCGAGCACGTGACGGCGCCGCTGCCGCACCTCGCGGAGACGCGCGAGCGCGGGCGCGCCTTCAGCCCCGAGTCCGCCGAGAAGGGCATCGCGCCGCTCGATGAGTTCTCGGCCGTGCCCGCGGCGATTCAGCACAGGCTCGCCAGCGAAGACCCTTCGGAGCGCGCCGCGGCCGTCGTTGAACTCTCGCACGTGGACACGGACGAAGCCTTCCAGCAGATCTGCTCGGCCTTCGACGACCGCTCGGAGCAGGTGCGCTCGTCCGCCGCGCGCGCACTCTACGAGCTGCGCCCCGAGCGCGCCGACTCGTTCACGCGCGCCCTGCGCGAGGCGAGCCCCGAGCGCCGCCGCGAGATAGGCGCGTCAATCTCTGCTTCGGGTCTGGCGGGCGAGGCCATCTCGCAGTTAACGGGCGAGAGCCGCGAGAAGACCTACGAGGCTTTCTCGCTGCTCTTCCTGATGGCGAAGGCGGGCGAGGTGCAGCCGCTCGTGCGCGCCATCGAGTCGCACCCGAGCAACGAGGTGCGGCTTGCCGTCGTCAAGCTGCTCGCGCTCTCGGGGCAGAAGGAGATTCTGCCGGCCTTCCGCCGCCTCGCCGTGCGCGGCTCGCTGCCCACGGAAGTGCGCTCGGCCGTCATGGAGGCCATCTACCAGATAAGCAGCAACCAGCCCACGCACGCCTGAGCCGTACGGCGCGGGCGGACGAGAAAGCGTGAAGGGGACGCCAGAGCGGCGTCCCCTTCACGCTTTCTCGTTTGGCGGACGGTTCGGGCGGCGCGTCGCCCGGGTCTTCACGGCCTCTGGCGCAGTTCATCCATCAGGCGCGGCAGGTTGACCCGGTACGATTCCTCGTCTGTCATCTCAAGCCAGAGGCGCGCGCCGGCTTTCAAATCGGTCTCGCACGGCGCGAGCAGGACGAAGACGCACCGCTCCCGCCCCTTCTCCGACTCCACGAACTGCGCCATCCTCCGCTCGAACTCGGTGAAGCCGCTTGCGAGGTAGTTCGGCGAGAGTACGACCAGCGTGTGGCGGCTCTGCTCGACGGCGTGCTCCATCTCCTCGACGACGAAGCTCCCGAGGACGAAGCTGTCCGCGTCGAGGCAGACACTCAGCCCCCCCGCGCGCAGCACAGGCACGAGCGTCTTACGCACCCAACTCTTGTCCGGCTCGCGGTGGCGGTAGCTGATGAAAACGTCGTAGCGGAAGCTGGCGCCGTCGTCGGCTGCGGGCGCGTCGGCGTTCTCGGGCGTTTGCATGAAAGGTAGCGTCTCCTTCGGGGTCACACGGATGGGCCGCGTGCGCGCCACGCAAGCCCGCGGCGCTTAAGCCTTCAGGGATGTCGGCAGCCCGTCGCGCCCCCGTTCTCGGGGAGGTTGAACTGCTCAATCTCCTCCTTGGTGAAGTCGCGGTTCGTGATGGCGCACGCGCGCTGCTTCCAAGACTCAAGATTCAAGTCCCAGATCAGTATGTCTCCCTCCGGGGAGTTCGAGAAGAGCTCGTTGCTGTAGGGGTTCCCGACCAGCGAGAGCCCCGTGCGGAGCCGGTCGGAAACCTTGAGGCTGCCCTGCTGGCGGCGGTCTTTCACATCCCAGAGTTCGATGCTGCCGTTCGGCCCGGCGACGGCGAGCGTGTTGCCGTTGCGGCAGAAGAGCATGCTCGATACGAGGCCCGCGCTCTGGGTCTGAAACGGCCGGCCCACGGCCTTGAGGTTCGCGGGGTCTTGCGCGTCCCACAGGCTGACCGTATCGCCGGACGAGACGGCGAAGGTCTTTCCGTCCGGCCCCCAAGCGAGGGTCGAATCCCCGCTCGGCTCCAACCGGGAGCGGGGTCGCCTGAGTATCAACGGCTGGCCCACGTTGGTCAGGCTCAGCTGTCGCCCGGAATCAACGTCGAAGAGGAGCAGTATCTCGCCGTCCCTCTTCGGAGCGTCGCCCTGTCCCGCCCCCTCGTCGGCGGGGCGTGCCGAGTCCGGCGTGACGATCACGGCAAGGATTTTACCGTCGGGCCGGAAGGCGGCGTCCGCGACCCTGCCTTTCACGTCGGGGGGCGGCCCGAAAGTTCTGAGTGGCCCGTTGCCCGGCACGTCCCAGAGGTGGACGAGCCCGTCGCGGCCGCCGCCCACGACGGCGAGAACGTCCGCCTGCGGGCTGAATCGGACGAGCGATGTCTTCGTCAACTCGGGGAGTTTCTCCTTCAGCGGTAGCTGCGTCATCCGGCCGGAGGCGGTGTCAACCAGCACCACGGCCGCGGGGCCGCTGACGGCCGCGACGGTGTGCCCGTCGCGGCTGAAGCTCAGCGAGTCGGCGGTGTCGCGTTGGCGGCTCCGCCAGAGTTCAAGTTGATCTAACCCCGCGTTGGCAGCCGGCGCCTCGTCTGCCGGGAAGATGAACTTTTCGTCGCGCGCGCGCTGAGTCGCCACGTCCCAGAGGACGAGGCCCAGTCGGACGCCATCCCCGATTCTGAAGACCGAGGCCAAGAGTTTCTGGTCTGGGCTGAGCGCCATCGCCGACGTGGGGTAGAGCCTGTCCGAATTAGTCTGTCGGATTTTAGACGCGCCCTGAACCTGCACTGTCTCCGTTGTGTTGGTTTTAGGGAAGGGCATCTGTTTCGCGAGCGGCCAGCGCCTTTCGGCCGCCCAGAGAATCACGTTGTTGTCGGCGTCGCCGGAGGCGAGCAGCTTCCCGTCGGGGCTGAAGGCGAGCAGCGAGACGCGGCCCGTATGACCGACCATTGTGACGCCCTGCGGCGAGCTAAATTCGAAGACTTCAAGGTCGAGCCCGCCGCCGGACTCCCGTTCGGGGAGTTCCCACATGACAATGTTCTTGGAGGCGTTCACGGCGGCGAGCCGGCGCCCGTCGGGGCTGAAGGCCAACGCGCCGAGTTCCGTGCTTTGAACGATGATCTTGGCGCTCCCGGCACCATTTAATCTCAACAGCCGGACGCCCTCTCCGTTGACCGCGACGGCCAGTACGTTCTTATCTCCGGGACTGAACGCGACCCCGGAGACCCAGCGGTTGCTTGCGAAATCTGAATCTACGGTGAACTTGCGGACGAGCGTGCCCGACACACTCCGGACGACGAGGTCGTCGCGGGTGTAGATGGCGACGAGACTGCTGTCGGAGTTAAAGGTCACCCTATTGAACCCCATCGGGGAGTCTAAATCGCGCAGCCACTTCCCCGTGTCAGTGTCAATGAGCCCCACGCTGTCTATGCTGCTGACGGCCAGCAGCTTCCCGTTCGGGCTGAAGACTAAGTCGAAGATGCTAAATTCCGCCCGGGGCTTAATGTCGTGGATCACCGCGCCGCTGTGGGCGTCGGCGATGAAGATGCGGTTGACGCCGGGGGAGGCGGGGTCGGGGCTGGCCTTTGGTTCGTTTTTATAGAAGGCGACGCGGAGGAGGTCGGGGCTGAACGCCGCCGCGCGCACTCCCGGCAACGCCGGGGCGGGCAGCGTCGTCGGGGTAAAGGTCTCGGTGTCCCACGACGTGGTGGAGCGGTCGGAGGCTACCGAGACTACTCTTTTCCCGCCGTCCTCGAAGGCGAGGACGCGCGAGGGGCTGTTCTGCCCGCGCAGGAAGGTGATGAGCTGCGGGCTCTGGCCGAGCGCCTCGATGAGGCTGCTGCGCGCCTCGAAGGTGTCCTTGACGGAGAGCGCTTGCAGGCTCAGCAGCAGCGAGAGGTCGAGGCGGTCGTCGCGGTAGGAGGCGGAGAGCGCGGCGAAGCGGCGCGAGTCGGCCTCTGCCTCGGCGGCGCGCGCCTTCGCCTCGGCCTCGCGCGCCCGGTTCCTTTCAAGGTAGGAGTTGACGGCGAGGACGACGAGCGCGACGGCGATGAGGGCGGCGCCCGCCCAGACCAAAATCTTCCAGCGGCGCTGGCGGCTCCGGCTCCGCTCGACGAACTTCCGCTCCAACGCGTTCAGGTCGTCGAGCTTGAGCGCCTCGGCGAGCAGCGCGCCCCGGAGCAGCGCGCTCGGGTCGCGCCCGAGCCGATCCCACTGCTTGGCCGCCTCCGACAGCCGCAGGCGGCTGCGGATGTTGACCCGCTCCTCGTTGAGCCACGTGACGAGCGTCTGCCAGTGGCGGATGAGCGCTTCGTGCGCGACCTCGATCCGCGAGCCGCCGCCCTCGCCCGAGTCCGTCTCGCGCAGCAGCCCCGCCGCGAGGAAGGCCCCGAGCACGCGGTCAATGTGCTCGGGGGACTCGCCCTTAATGTAGAGCGATTCGCGCGTGATGCGGTTGTTGAAGACTTCGATGCCCTCGCTCGGGCGCACGAGCCGCAGGAAGATGTGCTTGGCCCGCACCTGATCGGTCGGGTTCAGGCCGCGGAAGACCTCGTCGGCGCTGTTGGTGAGCGCGACCTGACAGCCGCCGATACGCTTGAACGCCTCCCACGTCACGAGGTTCTGCCGCCGCATGTCCCAGAGCTTCAGGAGCGTGAACTGAAGCAGCGGCAGTACGCCCGGCTCGCCCAACACCTGCCTGACCAACTCGTCAATGAGCCCGTCCTCGAACTTGAGCCCGGCGCGCTCGGCCGGCTTCAGGATGGCGTCGCGCAGCTCCGACGCGTTGAGCGCCGTGACGCGGACGTGGTTCTCGGCGAAGCGCGCCTGAAGGTTCTCGATCTTCGTGACGTAGGGCTCGTGGTCGCTGCGCATGGTGACGACCACCGTGTGCCGCGCGTCCGGGTACTCGCAGATGCGGAGCAGGTTGTCAATGAAGACGCGCCGGACGGCCTCGTCGCTCGTGAGGGTGAATATCTCCTCGAACTGGTCAATGAGGACGAAGGCGGGCCGCCCCCCGCTCGCACGGTTGACGAGGGCGAGCAGGTGGCCGCTGTCTTGGGCCATCGCGCGCGCCTGCTCTTCGAGCCAGCCGCGGTCGGCGGGGGCGCCCTCGGGCGCGGCCAGCAGGGCGAGGCTGTTGAGCGGCTCTGGGCCGGGGACGGCGCGCTGGAAGTAATGCCAGTCGGCGCTGCCCTTGACCCCGCCCGCCTTGAGCTGCGGCACGAGGCCGGCCTGCACCAGCGAAGACTTGCCGCTGCCCGACTCGCCGAGGACGGCGAGCCAGCGGCGGCCGGCCAGCCTCTTCATCATCTCGTCTATCAGCCCCTGCCGGCCGAAGAAGAGCTCGTGCATCCGCTCGCCGAACGCGTCGAGGCCGACGTAGGGGCGGCTCGACTCGTCGAGCGTGGGGGCCTCGGTCGGGTCGTAAGGGGCGAGGACGGTCTCGCCTTCGTCGAGCCTCACGCCCTCGCGGCAGAGGTAGTTGAACCAGTAGTCAATGAGGGTCTGCGCGTCCCAGCGCTCGGACTCGACGGGCAGGACGGCGCCGGTCGCGCGGGCGCCCCGGAGGAAGGAGATGACGCCGGCGACGAACTCCTCGCCGTCGCCGCCCGTGCGCCTCCGCTTGGCGAGCGCGCCGTGGGCGGACTTGAGGGCGACGAACGAGTCGAAGCGCTTCGCGTGGCCGTCGGCGGCGGCCGTGGTCTGTTCGGTCATCGGGGCACCCCTCGCGGCTGGGGCCGCGGGCTCACATGACGGCGAGCAGCAGGTTGAGCGGCTCGCCGATCTCTGCTTCGAGCTGGCCGCAGCGTTCGAGCATGTCCGTGTCTACGCGGCTGAAGATTCTCGTCACCTTGCGGCGGATGTTGCGGAACGCGCGCCTGACGCCCGCGCGCGCCTCCTCGGGGAGGCACAACTCCAACTCGGCCCCGGCCGCGAGCAGCTCGGCCTCCCAGCCGAAGGCGGCGCTGGCGCAGATCGTCTTCAGCTTCGGCCCCACCACCATCCACGCCTCTACGACCGCCTCGACCTCCCGCTCGAAGAAGGGCTCGGCGGCGCGCAACTCGTCGTCAATCTGCTGAAGGGAGTCGTGGACGAAGACCGAGGCGCGGAGCGAGCGGTCGAGCTCGTCAACCTGCTCGGCGCTCCGGCTGATCTTGGCGAGCTGCCCGGCCGTGACGCCGCCCGCGTCGAGCGCTTGCAGGTTGGCGTGCACGGCCAGCAGCGCCTTCTCCAACGCCGTCAGCCGGAGCGACTTGGCGATGTCTACCAGCTTGGCGTTAATCTGCGCCGGCACGGTGTTGAGCACGCGATAGATGCGCTTGCGCGCGTCGCGCACCCGGTCGCCGTTCTTCTCGGCGTTCCCGGCAGCCCAGTCGGCGAGCGCCAGCAGGAGCTTCTGCACCCACAGGCTCTGCTCGGTGGCGAACTCGGCGGCCGCGGCGCACGCGACAATCGCGGCGACGATGTCCGTGATCTCCGCGAGCGACCCCTCCATCTCGTCCCAATCAACCTCCTCGTCCGGCATCCGCGGCGGGCAGTAGACGACGCTCACGTCGAGCTTGTCCGCGAGCCGCTGGAAGAGATCGTGCAGCCGCTTGTGCGCGGTGAGCGAGCGTATCTGGTCGCGCATCCGCCCGAACTCGGCCCCGAACTGCGTGAGCGGCCCGTAGACCTCGGGGCGCTTAATCAGTTCCGCGAGGAGGCTGAGCACCTCGCGCGTGTCGCGCGGGTGCGGGGGCGGCGGCGTGGGCTGGGGCGCGGCCTCGCATTCGCCCTCGCCGGCCGCTTCCCGGCTCAGGGCGTTGAGGAGGCGCCCCCACTCCTCCTCGTCCGCCTCGCAGAGATCAACGGACGTGAGGCTGGAAATGCGCGCGGGCAGCGACCCCTCGACCCTCTCCTTGAAGGCCGGGATGACGCGCAGGGCCTTGCCCCGGCCTTTGCCTTCGAGCATGTAGTTGAAGGCGGCGATGTTGGTGAACGAGTCCCAAGAGTCTCGGAGGTAGCCGGACGAGATGACGAGCAGCACGAAGCGGCTCTGCGTGATGGCCTCGTCGAGCGCGCTCGCGCGGAAGACGCCCAGCTCGGGCCGGTGCTGGTCGAAGAAGGTGATACTCCTTCCCCGCAGGCGCGTCAGTAGCTCTCCGTCCACCCACGGCTGGTCAATGACGTTGTAGCTGACGAAGACGTCCTTCTCCGCTTGGGGCTGCTGGCTCATCTGTCTCGGACGGGCCCGGCGCCCGCGTCACGCCGGGCGCCGACGCCGGCTTGGGCCGTCGGGCGTGCGCGGGGTGCGCGGCGTTTGTTCGGAAGTAAGGTTTTCGGTAGGGCGCCCGGGGCGGCGAAGCCTCCGGCCGCGGGCGGCCCCCGACTCGGGTGACGAGGAAGAAGGTACGGGCAAGGGCGCGGCCTGTCAACATGAAAGTCGGGCGGCCGCGGCTGCTGGTGACAAGCCGGCGTGCAGCGGGATACAATTGCCCTTCAAGCGACAACTCGTCGAAGCTATCATGCCTTTCAAACTCCGCTCCGAATTCAAGCCGCAGGGCGACCAGCCCGCCGCCATCGAAGCCCTTGTCCGGGGATTGGACGAGGGCTCGAAGGATCAAGTTCTGCTCGGCATCACGGGCTCGGGCAAGACCTTCTCGGTCGCCAGCGTGATCGAACGCACGCAGCGCCCGACGCTCGTCATCGCGCACAACAAGACGCTCGCCGCGCAGCTCTATCAGGAGTTCAAGTCGTTCTTCCCCGAGAACGCCGTCGAGTACTTCGTCTCCTACTACGACTACTACCAGCCGGAGGCTTACGTCCCGGCCTCGGACACGTACATCGAGAAGGAGGCGACGATTAACGAGGAGATAGACCGCCTTCGTCTCTCCGCCACCCGCGCGCTCTTCGAACGGCGCGACGTGATCGTCGTCGCCAGCGTCTCCTGCATCTACGGCCTCGGCGACCCCGACGCCTACTACAACATGATCCTCTTCGTCGAGCCGGGGATGAAGACGACGCGCGAGCAACTTCTTCAGCGCTTGGTCGAGTTGCAGTACGAGCGCTCGGACATCGAGTTCGACCGCGGGTCTTTCCGCGTCCGCGGCGACACGGTCGAGGTCTACCCTTCGTATCAGGATCAGGCTTACCGCATCGAGCTCTGGGGCGACGAGGTGGATTCCATCTCGACGATTGACCCGCTGCTCGGCGAAGTCCTTCAGAAGCACACGTCGCGCCTGCCCATCTACCCGAAGACGCACTACGTGATGCCGAAGACCACCATCAAGCGCGCGATTAAGACCATCCGCGAGGAGCTCGACTGGTGGGAGCCGCAGTTGATTAAGGAGGGCAAGCTCGTCGAGGCGCAGCGCCTTCATCAACGCACGATGTACGACCTTGAGATGTTCAAGGAGATGGGCTTCTGCCGCGGCGTGGAGAACTACTCGCGCCACCTGACGGGCAAGCCGCCGGGCTCGCCGCCGCCGACGCTCTTAGACTACCTGCCCGAGAACACCATCGTCGTCATAGACGAGTCGCACCAGACCGTCCCGCAGATACGCGGGATGTTCAACGGCGACCAGTCGCGGAAAAAGACGCTCGTCGAGTACGGCTTCCGCTTGCCTAGCGCGATGGACAACCGGCCTCTCAACTTTCAGGAGTTCGAGAACCGCGTCGGCCAGACCATCTACGTCTCCGCCACGCCCGGCCCTTACGAGCTGACGAAGACGGGCGGCGAAGTCGTCGAGCAGATCATCCGCCCGACGGGCCTCACAGACCCGCGCGTCGAGATACGCCCGGTCAAGGGGCAGATAGACGACCTGCTCGGCGAGTGTCGCGCGCGCGCCGAGCGCAACGAGCGCGTCCTCGTCACCACGCTGACGAAGAAGATGGCCGAAGACCTCACCGAATACTTCGCAGAGGTCGGCGTACGCGTCCGTTACCTGCACTCGGACATCGAGACGTTGGAGCGCATACGCATCCTCCGAGACCTGCGCCGCGGCGAGTTCGACGTGCTCGTCGGCATCAATCTTTTAAGAGAAGGACTCGACCTGCCCGAAGTCTCGCTCGTCGCCATCCTCGACGCGGACAAGGAGGGCTTCCTGCGCTCCGAGTCTTCGCTCATCCAGACGATGGGCCGCGCCGCGCGCAACGCCAACGGCATGGCGATTCTCTACGCCGACAACGTCACCGACTCGATGAAGCGCGCCGTCGGCGAGACCGAGCGCCGCCGCAAGATTCAGGAGGAGTACAACGCCGAGCACGGTATCACCCCGCAGACCATCATCAAGCCGGTCGAGGCCACGCTCGTCACCGCCTACGAGGCCGACTACTTCAAAGTGCCGCTCGACCTCGACGCGATGGAGGACTACACGGCCGCCAACATCGAGGCAACAATCGCCCGCCTCGAACACGAGATGCGCGCCGCCGCCAAGGCCCTTGAGTTCGAGCGCGCCGCCGAACTCCGCGACCGCGTCAAGTACCTACGCGAGCGCGAGCTGACGATGACTTAAGCGATTCGGGTGTGCGACAATTGCACCGCGCGGAGGAAGGTGCTTATGTCTAACATCAGCGAACATGAAAAGGCGCCCCCCCTTGAAGAAGAGTCAGAGATTAATCCGTCGCCCGCCGCTATCTGGGAAGTAATTGATGAGGTTATAAGTGGTGTGCCCGACGAAGTGCTAAACCGCCTGCCGGCGGACGGCGCGGAGCGCCACGACCACTACCTGCGCGACACGCACCGACAACCGCGGCGTGAGTCATGAGGAAAGTTTTCGTAGATACTTTCTACTGGATAGCCCGCATCAATCCCCGCGACCAGTGGCATCAGAAAGCCGTCGAACTCAGCGCCTCACTGGACGATGCCGAACTCATCACCTCGGAGACGGTTCTAGTCGAGTTGTTGAATTATTTCTCAGAGTATGGCCCGGAAATGCGAGGGGCGGTAGCGAGAATCGTCCGCCAGATAATAGACGGCTCGGGCATTACGGTAGTCTTGGATGCTTACGGCTTCGCTGAGGGTCTGGCCCTGTTTGGCGCGAGGCTCGATAAGGGCTACAGCATGACTGATTGCATGTCCATGAACATCATGCGTCGGGTCGGTGCGACCGAGGTTCTGACTCACGACCGTCACTTCGCCCAAGAAGGGTTTATAATCCTGCTTTAATCCTACCGGGGGCTTTGGTGAAAACCGTTGCTGGTTAAATCGGAACAGGACGAGATTCAGTCGTTCCTCGCGGACGCGAGCAACACGGCAGGGGGGCGGGCGGAGCGCGTGCTGTTTCCGGAGGGCGCGGAGGAGGTAGCGCGCGCTCTGGCCGAGGCGGCGCGGGAGGGGAAGGCCGTGACCGTTGCGGGCGCGGGGACGGGCATCGTCGGCGGGCGCGTGCCGTTCGGCGGCGTGGTGCTCTCGACGGCGAGGCTGAACCGCGTGGGCGAGTTCGTGCGCGAGGGCGCGGGCGGTTGGGCGACTGTGGGCGCGGGCGTCGTGCTCGGAGACTTCCAGCGCGAGGCGAAGGCGCGCGGTCTGCTCTACCCGCCCGACCCGACCGAGTGGAGTTGTTTTATAGGCGGCACCGTCGCGACGAACGCCTCGGGCGCGCGCACGTTCAAGTACGGGCCGACGCGTGCGTACGTGCGGCGTTTGCAGGTGGCGCTCTCGACGGGCGACCTGATTGACTTAAGACGCGGCGAGAGTTTCGCGGGCGCGGACGGAAGCGTCCGGCTCCCGCTCGGCGGCGGGCGGCAGGTAGAGGCGCGGCTGCCTTCGTACACGATGCCCGCGACGCGCAAGCACGCGGCCGGCTACTTCGTCGCGCCGGGCATGGACTTGATAGACCTCTTCATCGGCAGCGAGGGCACGCTCGGCGTCGTGACGGAGGCGGAAGTGAAACTGCTCCCGCAGCCGGAAGGCGTGCTCGCGGGCGTCGTCTTCTTTAAGACGGAGGAACAGCTTCTCGCCTTCGTGCGCGAGGCGCGCGAGCGTTCGCTGAAGACGCGCGCGGCCGCACGCCCTGAAGATGGAGGCGAGGCCGCGGGGCTCGACGCGCGCGCGTTGGAGTACTTCGACGGCGAGGCTTTGAACTTCCTGCGCGAGCGCTTCCCGCTCGTGCCCTTGGGCGCGGCGGGCGCGGTCTTCTTCGAGCAGGAGACGACCGGGGAGACGGAAGAGTCGTTGATGGGGGAATGGCTGGAACTCGTTGAGACGCACGAGGCTCTGGCCGAGCAGTCTTGGTTCGGGACGAACGAGTCAGACCGCGCCGAGATGAAAGCGTTTCGCCACGCGCTGCCCGTGATGGTCAACGAGTGGCTGACGCGCAAGGGTCAGCGCAAGGTCTCGACCGACATGGCCGTGCCCGACGACAAGTTCCCCGAGATGCTCCGCTTCTACAAGGAGACGCTGCGCGCAGGCCGTCTAGCCTACGTCATCTTCGGGCACATCGGCGACAACCACGTCCACGTCAACATCCTCCCGCGCGACGACGCCGAACAGGCGGCCGCGCGCGAGACTTACGGACGCTTCGTCGAGCGCGCAGTCGCTTTCGGCGGGACGGTCTCGGCCGAGCACGGCGTCGGCAAGATTAAGCGCGAGTACCTGCGCGCTCTCTACGGCGAGCGGCACTTGCGCGAGATGGCGCAGCTCAAACGCGCCTTCGACCCGGCCTGCATCCTCGGCCGCGGGAACATCTTCCCCGAAGAGTTTTTGCCCGCGCCGGGTGCGCGGGGCGAATGACTGCTTCCTACTTCCCACGACAGTAAACTCATGGTAGAAACTTTCGTCGAAGCACCCGTCCTGCTCTACGACGGCGTGTGCGGCTTCTGCAACAAGACTGTGCAGACGGTGCTCGAACGCGACCGGCGCGGCACGATGATGTTCGCCGCGTTGCAGAGCGGCTACGCGCGGGGCGTCGTCGCGCGCCACCCCGAACTCGAAGGGGTGGACTCGGTCGTCTACGTCGAGGCCGCGCCGGGCGGCGAGCGCGTCTACATACGCTCGGACGCCGCGCTCAAGGTCGCCTCATACCTCGGAGGGTTCTGGAAGGTTCTCCTCGCGGGGCGGCTCGTCCCGAGAGCCTTGCGCGACTACTTCTACGACCTCTTCGCGCGCAACCGCTACAGGTTCTTCGGCAAGTACGACGCCTGTATGCTTCCGCCGCCCGAAGTGCGCGCGCGCTTTCTCGACGTTTGAGCAGGGGACAGGCTTTAGCTTGAACTCTATGTTCCGCTTCAACACAGCCGGAGAGTCGCACGGGCGCGCGCTGGTCGCGATTGTCGAGGGACTGCCCGCGGGGCTCGAAGTTGATGCCGAGGTCGTCAACCGCGAGCTTGAGCGGCGGCAGTGGGGCTACGGCCGCGGCGGACGAATGAAGATCGAGCGCGACCGCGTGGAGTTTTTAAGCGGCGTACGCCACGGGCGCACGCTCGGCTCGCCCGTCGCGCTGATGATCGAGAACAAGGATTGGAAGAACTGGACGGAGATAATGTCGTCCGCGCTTCCGGAAGGTGAACTGCCCGAGGAGAAGATGCGGCGCGTGAAGCGCCCGCGCCCCGGCCACGCGGATCTGGCGGGCGGACTCAAGTACGCGGCGCGCGACCTGCGCGACATACTCGAACGCGCCTCCGCGCGCGAGACGGCGGCGCGCGTCGCCTGCGGCGCGCTCGCGCGACAGTTGCTCGCGCACTTCGGCGTCGAGCTGCGCAGCCACGTCGTGCAGCTCGGCGGCATTCCGGAACAGCCTCTTGAGATTGACTGGGAGCGCATCGCTGCAATCCCCGACGACGCGCCGCTGCGCTGCGCGGACGAAGAGGCGCAAGGACTGATGGTCGCGCTGATTGACGAGAAGCGTCGCGAAGGCGACACGCTCGGGGGCGTCTTCGAGGTCGTCGCGCACGGGCTCGTCGCGGGGCTCGGCTCGCACACTTCGTGGGAGACGAAACTCGACGGCCGGCTCGCGCAGGCGTTGATGTCCATCCCCGCGGTCAAGGCCGTCTCAATCGGCGCGGGCGTCGAGGCGGCGAACCTTCCCGGCTCGCAGGTTCACGACGAGATAGGTTACGACCGAGACGATCGCGCCTTCACGCGCCCGACGAACCGCGCGGGCGGACTCGAAGGCGGCATCACCAACGGCGAGGAGTTGCGCGTGCGCGGCTTCCTCAAGCCCATCTCGACACTCCGCCGCGCCCTGCGCTCCGTGGACATCGAGACGAAGGAGGAAGAGGCGGCCGCCTTCGAGCGCTCGGACGTGACGGCCGTCCCCGCGGCGGGCGTCATCGGCGAGGCGATGGTCGCACTCACGCTCGCCTCCGCCATGCGCGAGAAGTTCGGCGGCGACCACATCGCCGAGATGCGCCGCAACTTCGACGCGTACCGCGAGCAGGTGAAGGAATACTGAAGTAGTCAGTAGTCAGTAGTCAGTAGCGCTCCGCGCCGCGTCCGCTGACGCTGGTAAACTGACCGCCGGGCTGTGAAGGTTTTTCTACTGACTACTGACTACTGACTACTGTCTACTCATGGCTCTCTCCGACATCGAGCAGATTTTGACGCGGCTTTCGGCCGACGACGAGTTGCGCGCGCGCTTCGTCGAGAACCCCTTCGCGCTCGGGCGCGAGTTGGGGCTGTCGCCGACCAAGACCCGCCAACTCAGGCGCGAGGCCGCGGAGCGCTTCGACTCGTTCGCCGCCACGCCGCGCGAGCGCCGCTTCATACAGGTCAACAAACTCCTCCCGCTCACGCACAACGTCCTCCGGGCGCGCTTCACGCACTACTTCGACCTCTACGTCGCCGAGCACGGGGCGCCGGCCGTCGAGCACCTGTTCGGCGACGTGCTGCGCTTCGCCGAGTATCTGGAAGAGAAGCTGAAGGAGGACTACCTCGGCTCGGGCTGGACGCTCGACCTTTTGCGCTTCGAGAAGGCGCGCGTGAAGGCGGCCGACCCTAACCGACGCCTCGTCGTCCAAACCTTCCGCCACGACATCAGCCGGCTCGTGCGCGGGGTGGCGCGCAAGGACGCGCCGTTCGAGGTCATCGTCCGGCGCTCGGTCGCAGTCTGGTGGCGTCGGCGTCCGCGCGACCCCGTCCGTTACGCGGTCTTCGCCGCGCCGAGGCTCCGGCGCAGGTGAGAGGAAGAGAGCCCCGACATGAAGAGTAACGAGAAGCTTCTGGTCACGCTCGAAGGCGGCGTCAAGCGCATCACCTTCAACAACCCCGCGCGGCGAAACGCCGTGGACTTCGGGATGTTCGACGCCTTCGCCGCGGCCGTCGAAGAGACGGCGCGCGACGAGAGCCGCGTCCTCGTCATCACGGGCGCGGGCGAAGCCTTCTGCTCCGGCCTCGACCTCGGCTCGGTCAGCCCGGCCGAGCTGGCCGCGCTGGACGTGGCGGCGAAGGTGCGCGAAGTCATCAACCCGCCCGTGCTCAAGCTGCGCGCCTTACGTAAGCCGGTCGTCGCGCGTGTGCACGGCCCGGCCGCAGGCATCGGCTTCAGCTACGTACTCGCCTCGGACGTTGTCGTCGCCTCCGCGACGGCGAGCTTCAGCCAGACCTTCGTCCGCGTCGGACTGATGCCCGACGGCGGCAGCACATACTTCCTGCCCGCGCTCGTCGGCCGCGCCAAAGCCTTCGAGCTGATGGCGACCGGCGCCGCGCTCACGGCCGAAGACGCGCTCCGCCTGCGGATAGTGACGCGCGTCGTCGCGCCCGAAGAACTTGACGCGGCCGTGGAAGAACTCGTCTCGCGCCTCGCCTCGGCCCCGCGGCCGGCGCTCGCACGCATCAAGGCCGCGCTCACGCGCCCCGAGCACGAACAGCTCGCCGCCGCGCTCGACTTCGAAGCCGAAGGCCAAGCCGACTGCTTCCGCTCGCCCGACTTCGTCGAAGGCGTCACGGCCTTCCTGCAAAAACGCCCGCCGCAGTTCGGGAAGGGAAACGGCTGAGGCGCGTTCAGCCGGGCTGCCCGCCCTGCGTTCCCGGCTGCATCTGCTGGATGAGCCTGTCGCGCTCGGCCGGGCTCTCGGGAATCGGCCCCTTCTCGCCCCTTATCTCGCGCAGGATGGCCCACGCGTAGTCGCGCACGCGGTACTTGTAGCGCTCGTATTCGGCGAAGTCTTCCGAGCCCCAGACAGGGGCCGGGCGCTCGTCCTTGAGCAGCGGCGCCAGTTGCGGCTCGGCCGCGCGCCCTTCGGCAATCAGCGCCTGCGCGGCCTCCTCCCACTTGAGGTGCGGGAGCCCCCAAGCGTTGAAGTACTTCGCATTCTTGAGCGCGTCCACCATCACGCCCACGCGCAGGCCTGCGTCGAGCGCCTTGTAGCGGTCTTCGCCGACCCTGCGCAGCGCGAGGAGCCCGAGCAGCGAGCCGCGTTCGGGCTTCGTGATTTGCGCCGACAGCTCGGCCGCGATGCCGCCGCCGCGCGAGACCGCCTCGGCGAAGGAGGTCGAGTTGAACGGCTCCAACCCCTTCAGCGACTCGCGCTCCATCTCGGCCGCGAGCTGCTGCACGTTCATCGCCTTGAGCTGCTGCGCGCGCTCGCCCCTCTTCTTGTTCGCCTCTTCCAATGCCTGCGTCCTCGTGCCGACGATGTTGGCGTTCTCGTTGGTGCCGATGCTGTTCCGGTTGATGCCGCCCTCCGAACGCTGGCAGCCGGCGCAGAGGAGCGCGAGCCCGGCCGCGAGGAGGGGCAGCGACGCCCGTGAGTTTAGTCTGAACATGTGTCTCCTCCTTTCCGCCGCCTAGAGCGGGCTCATCGCCGGGAACGAGTTCTTCCCGAGCCCGGGCGCGTCGTTGTTCCATTCGGTCACAGACCTCGTGAAGGCGGTCGTCATCCAGTCAACGCCGACCTCGTTGAACGGGTCGGTGGTGGCGCCGCCGCTGTTGACGAAGAAGAGCCAGTAGTCGTAGCCGAGCAGGCGGTTCTGGCACGACGCGCCCGAGGCGATGCAGACGGGGACGCTGACGGCGTCGAACATGCTGTTGTCGGGCCAGCCCGAGGGCGTGTCGCGCAGCGTCGCCGTCGAGGTGTTGCTGCCCGTCGTCAGCGTCGAGGCGAACGTCCCGTCGTTGTTGCGCCCGTAGTAGCCCCAGACGCGGCCCGACAGCCTGTCCACGGCCCAGCCGTCCTGCGTCGCGTTGCCCGTGCCGGTGACGATGCGGTTCTGCTGGTCTGTGTTCGGGGCGAGGAAGCTCCCCGTCTCGCGGTCAATGATCCTCACTATCTGGACGTAGCAGATCGTGTTGCAGTTGCAGGTGGCGCCGCACGTGGCCGGGTTGAAGTTGAAGTCAACGGTGACGTTGACGCCGCGGTTGGTGTGGGCCGCCCCGGTGAACCCGAAAGTCCCGCAGGGGAACGTCGGGTTGCCGCAGCCGATGGCGAGCAGCAGGAGTAGTAAACAGAGGAACGCTAGTTTGGTGCGCATCAGACGACCTCCTTCAACGGTGGGATCAAGCCTATCGTCCAACCCAATGTGCTCGGAAGGTGTCGCGGCCGGCCCGGGGTCGCGGTGTGCGGCGCGTGGGCCGGGTGGAAAGGTCTGACTGAGGGATTCTCCCCGCACGCGTTTCGGGGCGGGGTTCGGGGCGCAGCGTGTGGGCGGTCTCAAGTTCGGCCGCGTGCGAGGTGGCGAATGCGGCCGCCGCCCGGTCGGATTCGAGGACTCGTGTGACGCGTGGAAGATACGCTCGCGTACATTGAAAGTCAATGGGTTTATCCGGCCGCATCGGCGCGGCCCGGCCGCCCCCGACTCCCACGCGGCGGCCGCGCCCCGTACAACGCGCGTGTATGTGCGCGCCTCTAAACCCTTTCTGGCGCGCGCGTGGCGTTTACTGTAGACTTGGCGGCAGCGAATTTGGGGGCGGAAAGACCTAGATGGCTCTACTGGACATTGTGAAGTACGGCGAGCCGGTGTTGGAGACGCCGGGCGAGCCCGTGACGGAGTTCGACGACCGGCTGAAGCGTCTGGTCTCGGACATGTTCGAGACGATGTACGCGTCGCGCGGCGTCGGGCTGGCGGCGCCGCAGATCGGCGTCTCGCGCCGCCTGTTCGTGATGGACTGCTCGGGCGGCCAAGACCCCGAGGCGCGCGTCGCGCTTGTCAACCCCGTCGTCCTCAGCGTCGAAGGCGACCAGACGGGCGACGAGGGCTGCCTCTCGTTCCCCGGCGTCTTCTTCCCCGTCAGGCGCAACCTTCGCGCCGTCGTCCGCGCGCAGGACGTGAACGGCGAGGAGTTCGAGTTCGACGGACTCGAACTCGAAGCGCGCTGCATGCTGCACGAGACCGACCACTGCGACGGCATCGTCTTCCTCGACCGCACCACGCCGCTCAAGCGCGAACTGGCCAAGCGCAAGATTAAGAGACTTCAGAAGGCCGGGCGCTGGGTCTAATCATGTATGCCCCGTGTCCTCGAAGGGGACACAGACAATAGCCGGGGGTAAGCGAGGGAGCCAAAGCGACCGAAGCGCCACCCACGGTACAATCGCCAAAATAATTCCGACCCTGAAAGGGTCGCACCTCGTCACGCAGGTGCGACCCTTTCAGGGTCGGAATCGCTTATCCGTCACCTTCCGGGGGCGGCGCTCACTTCGCTCGCTCTGCCCACGGCTATTACCTTTATCCCCTTCGGGGATTTAACCGGCTATGTGGTAGCATGAAGAAAACATTCACGTAACACACAGCAATCATTGTCCCGACGAGGAGAAGAGTATGCAGCAGATGAAGCACGATGAGTTCCGCAACGAGCCGTTCACAGACTTCTCGCAGGAGGAGAACGCGCGCGCGATGCGCGAGGCGCTGGCGCAGGTTCAGTCCGAGCTCGGGCGCGAGTACCCGCTCGTCATCAGCGGCGAGCGCGTCAAGACCGGCGACATCCTTGAGAGCCGCAGCCCGGCGAATAAGACGCAGGTCGTCGGCCGCTTCCACAAGGCGACGAAGGAGCTTGCGGCCGCGGCCGTCGAGAAGGCGAACGAGATGTTCAAGACTTGGAGCCGCACGCTCCCGCAGCAGCGCGCAGATTTACTCTTCCGCGTCGCCTCGCTCCTGCGCGAGCGCAAGCACTACTTCTCCGCGTGGATGATTCACGAGGTCGCGAAGACTTGGCCCGAGGCCGACGGCGACACGGCCGAGGCGATTGACTTCTGCGAGTTCTACGCGCGCGAGATGCTGCGCTACGCGGGCGAGCAGCCGCTCACGCACATCGAAGGCGAAGAGAACCGGCTCACCTACATCCCGCTCGGCGTCGGCGTCGTCATCCCGCCTTGGAACTTTCCCTTAGCCATCATGGCCGGCATGACCGTCGCGTCGGCCGTCACGGGCAACACGGTGGTTCTGAAGCCCTCTTCCGACGCGCCGACCATCGCCTACAAGTTCTTCGAGCTGCTGGAAGAGGCGGGCGTGCCGCCGGGCGTCGTCAACTTCATGGTCGGCGCGGGCGCGGAGGTCGGCGACGTGATTGTTGACCACAGGCTGACGCGCTACGTCGCCTTCACCGGCTCGAAGGAGGTCGGCCTGCGCATCAACGAGCGCGCCGCCAAACATCAGGAGGGGCAAATCTGGATTAAGCGCGTCGTGGCCGAGATGGGCGGCAAGGACGCGATCATCGTTGACTCGGACACCGACTACGACGAGGCGGCCGCGGGCGTCGTTACTTCGGCCTTCGGCTTTCAGGGGCAGAAGTGCTCTGCCTGCTCGCGCGCCATCATCGTCGGCGAGGCTTACGAGCCCGTGCTGCAACGCGTCATCGAGCGCACGGCGAAGCTGAAACTCGGCGACCCGACAGACCCGACGACAAGCTTGAGCGCCGTCATCAACGAGAAGGCTTTCAAGACCATCAACAAGTATGTCGAGTGGGGGCAGGAGGACGGCGGGCGGCTCGTCGCGGGCGGCGGCAGCGACGGCGAGAGCGGCTTCTTCATCGAGCCGACCGTCATCGCCGACGTGAAGCCGGGCGACCGCGTCGAGCAGGAGGAAATCTTCGGCCCCGTCCTCGCCTGCATCAAGGCCGCCGACTTCGACGAAGCTTTACAGATCGCCAACGACACCGAGTACGGCCTGACCGGCGCCGTCTACACCAACGACCCGCAGAAGCTCGAACGCGCGGCGAGAGAGTTCCACGCCGGCAACCTCTACCTCAACCGCAAGTGTACGGGCGCGCTCGTCGGCGTCCATCCCTTCGGCGGCTTCAACATGTCGGGGACGGATTCCAAGGCCGGCGGCCGCGACTACCTCGGCCTCTTCATGCAGGCCAAAGTTGTCGCCGAGAAAATCCGCCCCGGCTACTCGAACAAAGAGAAGCGAGGAACTATTTAAGCTTTCGATGCGCGTAATCTTCATGGGCACGCCCGAGTCGGCCGTGCCGACGCTGCGGCGTTGCGTCGAGGACGGGCATGAGGTCGTCGCGGTGTGGACGCAGCCGGACAGGCCGGCCGGGCGCGGCAACAGGTTGAAGGCGCCGCCGGTGAAGGAGTACGCGCTCTCGCAGGGGCTCACAGTTCATCAGCCGTCGAAGATAAAGACGGAGGAGGCGCTGGCGCTCTTCACCGAGCGGGAGTTCGACGTGGCGGTCGTCGTCGCCTACGGCCGTATACTTCCGCCGTCGTTCCTGCGCGCGCCGCGCAAGGGTTGCGTCAACGTACACTTCTCCCTGCTGCCGAAGTACCGCGGCGCCGCGCCCGTCAACTGGGCCGTCGTCCGCGGCGAGCGCGAGACGGGCGTGACGACGATGCTCATGGACGAAGGCTTGGACACGGGCGCCGTCCTCCTCCAACGCTCGACCGCAATCGAACACGAAGAGACCGCGCCGCAACTGCTCGAACGGCTCTCGCACACGGGCGCGGAACTGCTCGCAGAGACGCTGGCGCGCTTCGACGAAATTCAACCACGCACACAGAACGACGCGGAGGCCACGCTCGCCCCGATTCTCCGCCGCGAGGACGGCTTGATTGACTGGACGCGCGACGCCTTCGAGATCGAACGACGCGTACGCGGCTTCCAGCCGTGGCCTAACGCGTACACCTCCTACAACGGCCGCCGCCTCATCCTCTGGCGCGCGGAAGCCTCCGGGCGCGAAGCGGGCTTGGGCGACGCCGCGCCGCCTGACGAAGCATCGGGCGCGGCCGGAACTGTCGTCGTCGCGCACGGCGACGAGTTAGCTGTTGCCTGCGGAGGCGCGACGACGCTGCGCGTCTCGGAGTTGCAGCCCGAAGGCAAACAACGTCTGAAAGCGCGTGACTTCATCAACGGCTCGCGCGTGAAGGCGGGCGAGAGATTAGGCTAGATGGCCGACCGCGTGCGCGTCGTCAAGCGTAGTGCGAAGTCCGCGGGCGGCGTGCGCGCCGTCTCGCCGGCGAGGCGCGCGGCGTTCGAGATTCTGCGGCGGGTCGAGGAGGAGGGCGCGTTCGCGGCGCCGCTGCTGGCGAACCCGCCGGGCGCGCTGTCGTCGGAAGACCGCGGGCTCTGTTACGAGCTGGTGCTCGGCGTGCTGCGCCGGCAGTTGTGGCTCGACAGGGCTCTGGAACATTTCGCGGGGCGGAGCGTGGGCAAGCTCGACGCGCCCGTCCGCCTCGCTCTAAGGCTCGGGCTGTTCCAGTTGCGCTTCCTCACGCGCGTCCCCGCGCACGCGGCCGTCAACGAGTCTGTCAACCTCGCGCACTCGTCGGGCTTTCGTTCCGCCGCGCCCTTCATCAACGCAGTGCTGCGACGCGCGACGCGCGAGACGGACTTCGACCCGGCCGCGGGCGCCGCCGACGAGCTTGAGAGAATCGCTGTACGGACTTCGCACCCGCCTTGGCTCATACGGCGCTGGGCCGCGAGCTTCGGCATTGAGGAAGCCGCCGCGCTCGCCGAAGCGAACAACGCTTCCGCGCCCGCCTCTTTCCGCGTCAACACTCTGAAGGCGGACGGCGAGGCCGTCATCGCCGACCTGCGCGCCGCGGGGCTCTCGGTCGCGCCTTCGCGCGTGGCGCCGGGCGGGTGGCGCGTCGAAGGCGGCGAGGGCGCGGCCCGTTTGCTGCGCCGTCTCGCGTCCGAAGGGCTGGTCTACATGCAGGACGAGGCGTCGCAGTTGGTCGCGCACGTCGTCGGCGCGCGGGCGGGCGAGCGCGTGCTCGACTTGTGCGCGGCGCCGGGCAGCAAGACGACGCACGTTGCCGCGCTGGCCGAAGACCGCGCGCTGGTCTTGGCGGGCGACCTCTACGAGCACAGGCTGCGCGTCGTCGCCGAAGCCTGCGCGCGGCTCGGCGTGCGGAGTGTGAGAACTGTCGCCTTGAACGCCGAGGCGCGTCTGCCCTTCGCCGACGAAGCCTTCGACCGCGTGCTCGTGGACGCGCCCTGCACGGGCACCGGCACGCTGCGCCACAACCCCGAGATTCGCTGGCGCATCAAGCCCGAGAACATACGCGAGCTGGCGGCCGTGCAGGCGCGCATACTTTCGGAGGCCGCGCGCGTCCTGCGCCGCGGCGGGCGGCTCGTCTACTCGACCTGTTCGGTCGAGAGGGAAGAGAACGAGGAGGTCGTCAAAGCCTTCCTCGTCGCAAACCCCGACTTCAAACAGACGGAAGCGACGCCCGCGCCCGCCGCGCTCCTTCAGCCCACGGGCGCGGCACGGACTTGGCCGCACGGCGACGACGTGGACGGCTTCTTCGTCGCGGCGCTGACGAGGGGTTGAAGGACGAAGGACGCCGCACAGCCCTTCCTTCATCCTTTGCATCATTAAGCGGGCGGGTGTTAGACTGCGCCGTCTGTCGGATGCCGCCGGTTCGGGCGGCAAAAATCCCCCGTCGAGTGTGCGAGAGAGGCGTCGGAAGTTAGTGGCCCTGCGAAACATCCTGTCGGCGTTCGGTAAGCTCGGAATCCTTCTGCTGATCGCCGTCGCCTTCGGCTTCGGGCTGCTGACGACTATCGTGCTGTCTCTGCGCAGCCCGAACATACAGGTGCCCGACGTCACCAACCAGTCGTACTACGACGGCGAGAAGCTGCTCGCCAAGGCCGGCCTCGACATCAGCGAGCGCGCCAAGCGTTTCAAAGCGGGCGTGCAGCCCGGCGTCATCCTCGACCAGACGCCGCGCGCGGGCGAGGTCGTCAAGGCCGGCCAGACCGTCCGCGTCGTCGTCAGCCGCGAGCCGAAAGAGGGCGAGAAGCCGCCCGACGAGGCCATCATCGAGGAGCGCCGCGAGGAGCGCGGCACCGAAGGGCTCGACCAGCAGAACAAGAACCAGAACGCGAACGCCAACAAGCGCCGGAACACCAACCGGAACGCCAACGGCAACGCGAACTCGAACGCCAGCGCGAACACCAACGGCAACGCCGCCGCCAACACGAACGGCAACTCGCGCCCCGAGAACGCCAACGGCGGCAACGCGACGCCGCCCGTCAACCGCAACGCGAACTCCGCACGGCCCGCGAACACCAACGCCAACGCCGCGCGCAGCCGCAACTCGAACCTCGGCGCGGGCAACACCAACTCCCGACCCCGCACGACGACGCCGACAAACGCCAACCGCAGGCCGAACCCTTAAGACGGTCTCGCGGTAATCATCCGTTGACGGCAGGCCACGGCGGGGAAGTCTGGAAACGAAGTTTTTCATGGTCGAGATCGCGCCCTCCATCCTTTCGGCAGATTTCACGCGGCTCGGCGAGCAGATCGCGGCGGCCGAGCGCGGCGGCGCCTCAATCGTCCACGTTGACGTGATGGACGGCCATTTCGTGCCGAACATCACGCTCGGGCTGCCCGTAGTTCGTTCGCTCGCCCGCGCAACCCATTTGCCGCTCGACACGCATCTAATGATTTCCGAGCCGGGGCGTTACGCCGAGCAGTTCGCGGAGGCGGGGGCGCGGATGGTTTCCGTCCACATCGAGATTGACCCCCACATCCACCGGACTCTGGCCTCAATCCGAAAGAAGGGCGCGAAGGCGGGCGTGGTCATCAACCCGGCGACCAGTCTCTCGGCGCTCGACGAAGTCCTGAATTTCGTGGATTACGTTCTGGTGATGTCCGTCAACCCCGGCTTCGGCGGGCAGGAGTTCATCCCGACCTCGGTCGAAAAAGTCAGGCGGCTGCGCCAGACTATCAAAGCGCGCAACCTCGACGTGCGCATCGAAATTGACGGCGGCATTGACCGCGACAACATCGCGGAGGTGGCCGCGGCCGGCGCCGAAATCTTCGTCGCCGGCACGGCCGTCTTCGGCCAGCCCGACCCGGCCGAGGCCGTCCGCGGGCTCTTGAACGCGGCGACACAGCTTGTGTAGTGATAGGTGATGAGTGATAAGTGATAAGTGAGGCTCCGCCTTTCTATCCACTTATCACTCATCACTCATCACTTGTCACTTAGTTTTTGGAGGTTTTGTCCGATGCGTTTTCGCAACCTTTTTATGTCCGTCCTGTGCTCGGCGCTTTTGCTGGGCGCGCTGCCGGCCCGCGCCTTGAGCGCGGCGGCTCGCGCTGCGCAGCAAACGTCGCAGCTCTCGACCGCGCAGCGGCTCGACGTGATGCGCTCGCGGCTTGAGACGATGCGCCGCACGCTCAACAGCGCCATCGCGGGCCTCAACTCGAAGGACGACAAGGGCGCCAAGCCCGCGGCCGACGACCCGCGCACGCGCCTCGGCGGGCTTGAGAAGGAGGCCGGCAAGCTCCTCAACGAGGTCAACGACCTCCGCGCCAAGCAGGAGCGCGCCGAGCGCTTCGACGCGACCGACGTGGACAAGCTCGAACCGGCCGTCGCCGACCTCGACACGCGCATACAGGCCGCGATGCGCGAGACGATGCGCGACCGCGCCGCCGCCCCCGTCGCGCCACAGAAGGACGAGAAGAAGAAAGGCCCCGGCTTCTTCGGCCGCATACTCGGCCGCGGCGGCGACGACAAGTACGACGAGCTGGTCGGCACCGTGGCGCCGGGCCGCGATCAGGAGCTTTTCGCAGAGGCCACGAAGGAGGCGCGCAAGGACAACTACGAGACGGCGCGCTCGCTCTACAGCGTCATCATCAACACGTATCCGGATTCGGTCTACCTGCCGCTCGCCAAGCTCGCCATCGCCGACACCTTCTACCTCGAAGGCACGACGAGCGCACTCATACAGGCCGGGCAGGCTTATCAGGAGTGGTACACCTTCTTCCCCACGCACCCGCTCTCGGACGACGTTTGTCTGAAGCAGGGCGAGGTCGAGATGCGACGGATGGGGCTCGCCAACCGCGACATCTCGCCCGCGCGCAAGGCCGAGCAGCGCCTCAAGGTCTGCATCCAGCAGTTCCCGAAGTCCGCGCTCCGCCCCGACTTCGAGATTCGCCTGCGCGAGGTGCAGGAGAACCTCGCCGACCACGACAAGAACGTCGGCGACCAGTACTTCAACAAGTTCTACCAGCACCGCGCCAACAACCTGAAGGGCGCGCAGTCGCGCTACCGCGAGATCGTCGAGAAGTACAAGGACTACTCGCAGATGGCCGAAGTCCTCTTCCGCTACGCCACGACCTACATGGAGGAGGAGGAGCCGGACGAGGCGACCAAGTACTTCCAGCAGCTCGTCCGCAACTACCCGAACTGCGAGCTGTCCGACAAGGCCAAGGAGAAGCTGACGGCCATCGGCGCCGCCATCCCCGACCCCGACCCTTCGAAGATGAACGAGCCCTGCGAGCCGAAGGGGCCGGGGCTGATGGGCGGGCTGATGCAGGAGATAAGCGGCGTCGTGCCGAAGACGGTCATCAAAGACGGCGTCATCATCAGCCAGTCGAGCAAGGGCAACGACATCATCGCCGAGGTCATCGCCAACGGCGGCAGGCTGCCCGACAACTTCAACATGAGGCCGGTTCAACGCACCGCCCCGCCCCGCAACGTGAAGCCGCTTGAGACGGCGCCGCCGCCCGCGACGAAGACGGGCACGGGCGCCGCCTCCACCACGCAGACGACCACGCCCGCCACGCCCCCGCCCGCGGGCGCCAAGCCGTAAGCGCCGAGCTTCAACTTAAAACTTCGGAGAGCGCCCGCGTCTTTTTACGACCGGGCGCTCTCCGACTTTCAGGGGAAGTTTGTGAACGCGGTTCGTGCGGGGCGGTGTTTGCCGGGCTCGCGCGGCGGGTGCTAGAATTTTCGCAAGTCCCCTGAGAAGTTCTATCGAAGCTTGCCCGCCGCGCGAGGAGGCGTCCGTTGTCACAGACCGTCGAGAGCACGCAAGCCGAGTTGCAGCGCAGGCACTCGGCGGCCGTGCGCGTCGTCTTCGCGGTGGCGCTGTTTACCATAATTTTAATGGCGCTCGCGCTGTCGAACGTCCTCGCGGGCAAGCTCCCTTTCAACCCGACGACGGCGAACACGCTGCGTTTCATCATCGTCTTCCTCGGCGTCGGCGCGGTCTTCTTCCGCCGCACGCGTTTCTCGGCCATGCGGCTTCAGGACATCGCCGCGCTGCGCGGGCCGCGTGGGCTGCTCGAAACGTTGCAGACGACGACCGTCATCGTCGCCGCCATCGCCGCCGCCGTCGCCGCGCTCGGCTTCGTCATCAGCATCATGACGGCGGCGGGGACTGACATGCTCTACCTCGGCGTCATCGCCCTCGCCGTGCTCTTGTACGCCTACCCGCGCCGCGCGGCGTGGGAGGCGGTCGTCCGCGCGACCTCCGACGACGAGGCCGACCCCGTGCGGGCCGCGAAAGGAACAATCGCTTGAAGCCCTCTTCACGTCTCGCGCCCTTCGCGGCACTCTTCCTCTTCGCGCTCTGCCTCGCGCCGCACGCCGCGCGCGCGCAAAGCCGGCAGGGAACACCCGGCGCGCGCACACAGGCGCCCGCCGCACCGGCTCCGACTCCGACGCAGACGCCTGCTCAGCCGCAGACTCAGGCGCAACTCACTCCGCGCGAGCGGCGCGCGCAGGCTTACGCCAAGCTGCTCGAAGGCCAGCGCTACTACGAAGGCATACGCAACGGCACCCTCACGCTCGAATCGCTCCACCGCGCGCAGGCCGCGTTCCAGCAGGCCGCCGAGCTTGAGCCGACGCTCTCCGAGGCCCACGCCGCGCTCGCCGAAATCGGCCTCATCACCAACGACCTGCCCGCGGCCGAGAAGGAGGGCTTGGCCGCCACACGCGCCTACGCCGACAGCTACGGCGGCCACCGCGTGCTCGCGCGCATCTACACGCTCCGCAGCGGGCTCGCCGAGGGCAGCGTTGACCGCGCCGCCGCCGACAGGGCCGTCGCCGAGCTGCGCGAGGTGATACGCGTCCACCAGAACGACGCCGAGGCTTGGGCTCTGCTCGCCGAGTTGTACGTCGCCACGAACCGCGAGAAGGAGGCCATCGAGGCGCTGCGCATGTGGGCGACACTGCCCGCCTCGATGGAGGGGCGCTTCTATCAGGTCGTCACGCAGGGGCGCGAGTTGAGCCCCGACGCCGCCAACGCGCGACTCGCCGAAGTCCTGCTCGGGGCGGGGCGCGCCGAAGAGGCCGTCGCCGCCATCCGCCGCGCCGTCAACATCGAGCCCGACAACCCTCGCTACGTCCAACTCCTCGGCGAGGCGCTCGAAGCCGGCGCGCCTTCCGACGCCGCCGTCATCGAAGAACTGAAGCGGCTCGCCGCGCAGAACCCCGGCAACCCCGCCGTCCCGCAGATTCTCGCGAGCACGCAGGCGCGCGCCGGCAAAGTCTCCGACGCGGTCTCGACGCTCCAAGCGGCAATCGCCGCCGTCAAGCCCGGCAAGGACAACGAGCGGCTTCAACTCCAACTCCAACTCGCCAAAATTTACGAAGAGGGTTCGCGCTACGACGACGCGGTCGGCGTCTACGAAGACCTCCTCAAGTCGCACAACATCACGAACACGCCGCTCGCCAACGAACGCGACCGCCGCTTCGCCGTCTCCGCGCTCCTTGAGATCGCAGACCTGCGCCAGCAGGCCGGCCAGACGCAGGAAGTGCTCGCCGTCTTCGAACGCATGCGTGCGCTGCTCCCCTCGGACGACCCGACCGCGGACTTGCAGAAGGCCGAGTTCCTGCGCGCGCACGGCCGCAGGGCGGAAGCGCTCGAAGCCGCGCGCGACGCGCGCAAGCGCTTCCCCGAAGACCTCCGACTGCTCCGGCTTGAGGCGCAGACGCTCGCGGAAACCGGCCGCGTGGACGATGCCCTCGCGCTCCTGCGCCCGCGCCTGAAGGGCGACGCGAGCGACTTCGAAGAGTACCTTTACATTTCGAGCATGCTCATGGGCGCCGGGCGGGGGACTGAGGCCGTCGAGGCCGCACGCAAGGCGCTCGCGCTCGCTTCTCCGGAAGACCCCGCGCAGAGCACGAACGCCCTCATCATGCTCTCGTCTGCTCAGGAGCGCGCGGGCGACACCACAGGCGCCGAGGCGACGCTCCGGCAGGTGCTCGCGAAGGACGCCAACAACCCGACCGCCCTCAACAACCTCGGCTACTTCCTCACCGAGCACGGCGAGAAACTCGACGAGGCGCTCGGCATGGTCGAGCGCGCCGTCCGCGCCGAGCCGCAGAACCCTTCCTTCCTCGACAGTCTGGGCTGGGCCTACTTCAAACTCGGCAAACTGAAAGAGGCCGAGCGGTATCTAAGCGACGCGGCACGCCGCAACCCGACTTCGGCCACGATTCAAGAGCATCTGGGCGACCTCTTCCAAAAGCTCGGCCAGCAGGAAAAGGCCCGAGCGACTTGGCGCAAAGCCCTCTCCCTCGCGGCGGAAGCCGCAGACACAGCCAGAATCAAAGCCAAACTCGGCGAGACGAAATAAATAGTTGATTTCTCTCGCACTTAAAGGCTAAAGTGTGCCCGCCTCCGGGCGGGCTATACCCAACTCCCGGCGCGCTTTTTCTTTCCCTGCGCCGACAGCTTAAGCTTTAAGGGTTAAACCGTTGATTTTATTGCGGTATTCGTTTATCCGGCGTGTGTCAATTCTGTCACGGCAGTTTTTATGATTGACGCAACTTAAAACGAAGTTTTACAATGGCAAACAGGTTGACCGCTTGCCCCCTCGCTCTTGGTCAATCTGAAAGCCTCTTAAGAGCCAAGGGTTTGTAATACAAGGAGTTCCCCCCGATGTTCGCAGGGCGATTCCCCCGACGCGCCACTTTTAAAAAGGCGTCGCAGGCAGCAATTTTATTAGCTTCTTTAAGCTTGACGGCCACGGTCGCGACGGCCAACGGCGGCGGCTCTCCGAAGGGCGAGCGCCCCGTGGCGCGGCTCATCGGGACGGTCTACGAAGTCCCCGAGAGTGCGGAGGTTCCGGCGCGCGTTAGAGAGCGTCAGGTCACGCGCGTCCCCGAGCCGACCCCGGCCGCAACGCGTTCTTACAGCACGACTTCCGTCGCCGTCGCCGCCAGCGGCGAGGAGCGCCGCGCCTTCGACCTCATCAACATGGAGCGCCAGCGAAGGGGCCTGCGCCCGCTCGCTTGGGACGGGAGCCTGACGCGCCTTGCGCGCTACCACTCGGACAACATGGCGCGCGGCGGCTACCTCAGCCACGTAGAGCGCGACGGGCTCGACCTTAAAGGTCGCGCGCAGATGTTGGGCCTTCGCGGCTGGCGTACGCTCGGCGAGAACATCGCGTATAATCAGGGCTATTCCGACCCGACCGCCTTCGCCGTCGAGCGCTGGATGGTCTCGGAGAAGCACCGCGAGAACGCCTTGAACCCGGCGTACACGCACGCCGCCGTCGGCATCGCACGCGCGTCGGACGGGACTTACTATTTCACGCAGGTTTTCATGACGCGATAGCGCCGCGTCTCTAAACGCCTGAAGACAAAGGGCGGCCGGCGCTTCTCGTACAGGAGGCGCCGGCCGCTCTCAGTGTCAGCAGCAGAATTCACGCTCCCCGCTTTCGCCAAGATCAACCTCGGCCTGCGCGTCCACGGCCGGCGCGAGGACGGCTACCACGAACTCACGACAGTCTTCCAGACCGTCAGCCTCCACGACACTCTCGGCTTCCAGAAATTACCCGACGGACGGCTCGAACTCGGCTGCTCCGACCCGGAAATCCCCTCGGACGAGAGCAACCTCGTCCTGCGCGCGGCCGCGGCGCTGCGCGAGCGCTACGGCGTCCCGTTCGGCGCGCGCATAGAGCTTCAGAAAGTCGTGCCCGCGGGCGGCGGCCTCGGCGGCGGCTCGTCGGACGCGGCCGTCACGCTCGTAGGGCTTGCGAATCTCTGGGAAATCGAGACGGACGCGGGCGAACTGGCCGAAATAGGCGCACGTCTGGGCGCGGACGTGCCCTTCTTTCTCTACGGCGGGACGGCGTTGGGCACGGGCACGGGCACCGATATCAAACCGTTGGAAGACGCGCCGAAAATGCAGCTCGTCGTCGTCACTCCGGGCCTCAAAGTCTCGACGGCGGAGGCTTATAAAGCGCTCGGCGCTCGCGCCTTGACAAAGGATGAGGCGGCCGCTAACCTGTCTGTTTCGCGCACGGAAGCCGATTTTTCCGTTTCGCACAGTGGGGTGATGTCAAACGATTTCGAGCCCGTCGTCGTGCGGCTCCACCCCGAAATCGGCCGGGCGCGTGAGGCGCTTGAAGAAGCGGGCGCCGGCCGGACTCTGCTCTCGGGCAGCGGTTCGAGCGTCTTCGGAGTCTTTGAAAGCAAGGGGGAAGCGGGGCGTGCGCGCGCGGCGTTGAAGCCTGAAGAGGGCTGGCGTGTCTTCGCGTGCGAGACGCTCACGCGTGCCGAGTACCTCGCGGCGCTCGGACGCAGCGCGGCGGTTCTCCGACCCGTCCGCGGGGCTTGAAACCGGGATTGGGGAGTCGCCAAGTGGTAAGGCACCGGTCTTTGGAACCGGCATTCGTAGGTTCGAGTCCTACCTCCCCAGCCAGAACAGAAGAGGTCAGAGGCTAGAGGTTAGAGGTCAGTAAAAGACTTCTACTAACCTCTAACCTCCGACCTCTAACCTCTGACTCATGAGCACAACCGGCGGCATCAAAGTCTTCTCCGGAAATGCGAACCGTGCGCTGACGCAGGAGATTTGCAACTACCTGAGTTGCGATCCCGGTCTGGCGACGACCGACAGGTTCTCGGACGGCGAGTTCAACTTCCAGATTACCGAGAACGTGCGCGGCGCGGATGTCTTCATCGTGCAGCCGACGTGCCCGCCGACGGACGCGCACCTGATGGAGTTGCTCGTCATGCTCGACGCCTTCAAGCGCTCGTCGGCCGAGCGTCTGACGGCGGTCATCCCGTACTTCGGCTACGCGCGCTCGGACAAGAAGGACAGGCCGCGCGTGCCGATTGCGGCGAAGCTGGTGGCGAACCTGATTCAGGCTGCCGGCGCCGACCGCATCCTGACGATGGACTTGCACGCGGCACAGATTCAGGGCTTCTTTGACATTCCGGTTGACCACCTCTTCGCGGCGCCGGCCTTCATCGGCCACTATCAGGATCACAAGCTGCCGAACCTGACGGTGGTCGCGCCCGACACGGGCGGGGCGGAGCGCGCGCGCGCCTACGCCAAGCGCCTGACTTCGGACGACGGCACGCCCGCGACGCTCGCGCTCTGCGACAAGCGGCGCGAGAAGGCGAACGTGGCCGAGGTGATGAACATCGTCGGCGACGTGAAGGGACGTAGCTGCCTCATCGTTGACGACATGTGCGACACGGGCGGCTCTCTGACGAAGGTCGCCGCGGCGCTCAGGAAGGAAGGCGCCGAGCGCATACACACTTGCTTCACGCACCCGGTTCTGTCAGGCCGCGCGTGCGAGGCGCTGGCCGACTCGGAGATTGAGCGCATCGTGACGACGAACACGATACCGCTGCGCGACTCGGCTTGCCGCGAGAAGAAGATTAACGTTTTGAGCATCGCGCCGCTTCTGGCGAAGGCGATTAAGTCGATCCACGAGGAGACCAGCGTCTCCTCGCTCTTCGTGTGACGCGGAGGGCAAAAACTTAAGGAGCATTATGGCAGAGAGACAAGAGATAACGGTGCGCGCCGAGTTGCGCGCTGGACGCGGGAAGAACGACGCGCGGCGCCTGCGCGCGCGCGGCATGGTGCCGCTCACGATCTACGGCGGCGAGGGCGAGGCCGTGTCGGCCGCGGCGCCGCTGAGGGAACTGGCCGCCATCCTGCGGTCGGGCGCGGGGCACAACGCCATCTTCACGCTCGACGTGGACGGCATCGGGCCGAC
This sequence comes from Pyrinomonadaceae bacterium, assembly GCA_035248785.1. Taxonomy (GTDB): domain Bacteria; phylum Acidobacteriota; class Blastocatellia; order Pyrinomonadales; family Pyrinomonadaceae; genus QHXN01. Next base: position 40,907 of record DATFHD010000112.1, read on the forward strand.
CGAGGTGATGTTCCTCGACAGGCAGATTGACCCCGTGAAGAGCCGGCTCGTCCACGCAGACCTGCGCCGCCTCGTTCGCGGTCAGGAGATCGAGGTCGCCGTGCGCGTCGAGCTTGATGGCGAGCCCGCGGGCGTCCGCGAGGGCGGCGGCATCCTCGAACAGCTTCTGCGCGAGGTCGAAATCCGCTGCCGCCCGGCCGTCATCCCCGACGCGATTCACGCGGACGTGACCAACCTCGGCGTCCACGAAGTGCTGCACGTCTCCGACCTGAAGGTCGAGGAGGGCGTCACAGTCCTGACCGACCCCGAGACCGCGGTGGCGACGGTCGCCGTCGTCCGCGAGGAGCAGGTCGAGGAGCGCACGCCCGAGGAAGGGGTCGCCGAGCCCGAGGTCATCGGCAAGGGCAAGAAGGAAGACGAAGAGTAGGCTGTCCGGCCTTCGTCTTTCGACTTACCTTCGTCGAGCTTCCGTATGCTCATCGTCGGTCTGGGCAATCCGGGCGAGCGCTACGAGTGGACGCGCCACAACCTCGGCTTCATGCTCGTTGACCTTCTGGCGCGGCAGGCGAACGCGCAGGTGAAGCGCACGGAGTGCCGCGCGCTGGTCGGGCGGGCCGAGCTTGAGGGGCGCGCGGTCGAGCTGGTCAAGCCGCAGACCTACATGAACCTGAGCGGCGAGTCGGTCGCGTGCCTGATGCGCAAGCGCGAAGGGTTGAAACCTTCGGACGGCTTGCTCGTCATCAGCGACGACATCGCGCTCCCCTTCGGCTCGATACGGCTCAGGCCGAAAGGTTCGAGCGGCGGGCAGAAGGGCTTGAAGAACATCATCGCCGCGCTCGGCACTGACGAGTTCATGCGCCTGCGCGTCGGCATCAAGCCGGAGCATCCGGTGTCGGACACGGCCGGCTTCGTCCTCGAAAACTTCCCGCGCGGGCAGCGCGCCGAGGTCGAAAAGATTTTAGAGCGGAGTGCCGAAGCGCTCCGCGCCGTCCTCCGCGACGGCATTGACAAAGCGATGGCTCAATACAACTAGCTTTCGGTTTTACTGAAAGCGTTTCCTTCTTGCTTCAGCCCAAGGGCTGAGGCTAGACATCCAAAAGGAGGATGATTTTGGCAGAGAAGAGAGTTTACGAGGTCGTCTTCATCGTCGACCCCGGCACGCAGGAAGAAGACTTAACCCGCCTGACGGAGAACCTCCGCGGCATCGTCACCAACGGCGGAGGCACGGTCACCAAGTCCGAGGTGATGGGCCGCCGCCAACTCGCCTACAGCATCGGCCGCAGCAACGAGGGCATCTACGTCCTGTTCGAGATCGAGGGCTCCGGCTCCGAGATCGCCGAGCTTGAGCGCCGCATGCGCGTCAGCGATCAGGTGCTTCGTTACCTGACCGTGCGCGTGGACGAAGACCGCCAGCGCGCCGAGAAGCTGAGGGCGCGTCGCGCCCGCAAGGCGTCCAAGCGCCCGTTCGCGGCGGCCGCGGCCGGCGGCCCGGGCGGCGGCGGCTCGCAGGCGCGCTCCGGCGGCGATGAGGACGGGGGCTAGGGACGCGCGCGTGTTTCCT
>DATFHD010000113.1:0-66402 GCA_035248785.1 Pyrinomonadaceae bacterium
GAGCGCGTAGATGAGGCGGAACAGTCCCGCGAGGAAGACGAAGACGCCGACGAGGCCGAGGTCGTCGTATCTGGCCACCGCCTGACCCAGCGCCGCCAGCGCCGGCCCGAGGAAGAGGCCGGACAGCATCAGCTTGCCGCCCAGCTGCGCGCCCTTCCGCTTCGGCGAAGGCGGCGCGGGCACGGCCTCCATCAACGTCACGTCGGGGCCGGCGCCGTTCGTGACGAGCAGGCCCGCCACGGCCTCCAAACGGAAGCCGCAGCGCGAGCAGAAGCGCGCGGCGTCCGACGCCTGCTGCTGTCCGCATCTCGGGCAGAACATTCCAGTGGCTCCCTCCCGCGTGGGTTTGAGGTGAACTGTCTCCGGCCTTCCTTACGACTATCCCATGCGCGAAGTTCACGCGCAACCGCGCCGCGCCTCAGACAAAGGGAAGGCGCGCGTCCGCGAAGAGTCGGAAGGTCGCGTATGCGCGCCCCTGATGGTGCGCGGCGCGCGCAAGGGTCTCGACGGCGAGCGCGAAGAGCGTACGCATCTCGCCCGAAGGCGCGGCGATCTCTTTCGAGAGGTCTTCGTCCGAGCGCAGGAACTCGAAGGCGCGTCGGCGCGTCGCCTCCGACTCTTCGAGGTAGCGCGCCACGTCCTCGGGCGTGGGCAGCGCCTCGGGCAGAGTCCACTCGAAGGGGTCGTCCCAGAGGTTGACGGTGATGCCGCCGAAGGTCTGCTCGACGGCCGCCGCCGAGCGCAGGAGGTGCTCGCCGCAGGAGTAGACGGGGAAGCTGCGCGCCGACGCTTCGCGCGCCGGCTGCCAGTAGAGCCTCTCCGCCGGCACGGCCCGCACGAGCGCCAGAGAGCGCCCGTGCAGGCGCGCGAACTGTTCGTCGAGGCCGCGGACTATCTGCATTGACTCGTCGGGAAGCGGCCGGGGCGGGCGCGGCCGCTCAGCGCTTGTCCTTCGCCTTACGGCCCGTCTCCCTGAGCGCCGCCGCCATGTTCCGGCCGTGGTAGACGAAGCCCGTGATGACGTGCCCCTTGGCCTCGACGTGCGAGCCGCGGGCGGGCACCGCGCGCTCGGCGATGACCCAGATGCGCCCCGTGCCGTCGTCAATCTCGTAGGCGCCCTCGCCGAGCACGCCGTAGCTGTCGGTGACGGTTCCCTCGATGGTGACCTTCTTGTTGTAGTACTTGCCGGGGTCGCCGTTAATCTTGTTGATGGATGTCTTGGCAAAGGCGACGGGCGCCGCCACGCAGGCGAGTACGAAGGCGATGATTAAAAAGCTACGACGTGAAAGCATCTGCTTCTCCTTAACTTTCTGCTCGATTGTCCGGGAGAGCGGTTCGATGATAGCACGCCGCAGCGTGCTCCTAAAAAGAGACGCGGCGGCGGGCGGCGACGTTAACAGCATCGGCCGAGAACTTTCGCCGCGGGTGTATGCGCGGGCGGCGCGCGTGGTGTATAAAACACCGGCAGCTTCCCTTTTTACCCGAAGCACACACCGGCCTTCGTCTTTAACTTCGTCCCAACCCGGGAAAGCGGAGAGAGTTTTGACCCCACCTTTGATTGCACGCGCCGCGCGCGCGGTTGCTCGCGGCGCGGCGACGAGAAACGCGCGGACGCCTTGGAAAAGTGCGACGACAACGTGCGCGCTGCTCGCGCTCCTCGTCCTCCTGCTCGCACACGCCGACGCGCGCGACTTCTACGCGCGCCACACGGAACTGGACGCGCAGCAGTACCGCATCCGCGTCCGGGTTGACGACTCGACCGACAACATCAGCGCGACGGCCGAGATCGTCGTCGCCGTCCGCGCCGCGGGCGTGCGCGAAGTCCCGCTCGACTTCGCCGGCCTCGAAGTGGACGACGTGGAGGTGAACGGCCGCCCCGCTCGCTTCACACGCGCCGAGCAGAAGCTCCGCGTCGCGCTAACTGAAGCCTTCCGCAGCGGCGATTCCCTGACCGTCTCGGTCAAGTACCACGGCTCGCCCGCCGACGGCCTCTACTTCAAGCGAAACAAGTTCGGCGACCGAACTATCTTCGCCGACAACTGGCCGAACCGCGCGCACCAATGGTTCCCCGCAATAGACCATCCGTACGACAAGGCGAAGGTCGAGTTCTTCGTCAACGCGCCCGCACGCTACTCCGTGGTCGCCAACGGCCGACTCATCGAGACGACCAAAGCGCAGGACGGCACGCGCCTCACGCACTGGCGCGAGGACGTGCCCGTGCCCGTCTACTGCATGGTCTTCGGCGCGACCGAGTTCGCCGTCTTCGACGCGGGCGCGTGGGGCGGCGTGCCGCTCTCCTACTACCTCTACCCGCAAGACCGCGAGCGCGGGCTGCACGACTACGGCCGCGCGCTCGACATGCTCAAGCTCTACACAGACCTCGTCGGCCCCTTCCCTTACGAGAAGCTCGCGCTCGTCCAGTCTTCGACGCGCTTCGGCGGGATGGAGAACTCTTCGAACATCTTCTTCGACGAGAACGCCTACGACGGCTCGGGCAAATTAGAGAGCACGGTCGCGCACGAGGTCGCGCACCAGTGGTTCGGCGACTCTGTGACCGAAGCGGACTGGCACCACCTCTGGCTGAGCGAGGGGTTTGCGACGTACTTCACCGCGCTCTTCTTCGAGCGCGCGGACGGCCGCGAGCGCTTCCGCCAGATAATGCTCGACGCGAAAGAGCGCTACATCAAAGACGCGGCCGTCGTCTCGCGCCCCGTCTACGACCCTTCAGTAACAGACCTCTTCAAGCTGCTCAACCGGAACAACTACGAGAAGGGCGGATGGGTCTTGCACATGCTGCGCGGCGTGTTGGGTGACGAGAAGTTCTTCGCGGGCGTGCGCGAGTATTACAGCACCTACCGCGACGGCAACGCCCTGACGGAAGACTTCCGGCGCGTGATGGAGCGCCAATCGGGGCGCCCGCTCGAATGGTTCTTCCGCCAATGGATTTACCGCCCCGGCTTCCCAGCCCTCGAAGCCGCTTGGCACTGGGACGCGCCGACGAAACGCCTGCGGCTGCGGCTGCGTCAGACGCAGGCGGGCGCGGCCTTCCGCCTGCCGCTCGAAGTCGAGTTTGACGAAGGCGGCGCCCCGCGGCGCGAGTCGGTCGAGTTGAGCGCGCGCGCGCAGACCTTCAGCTTCACGCTCGGACGCAAGCCCCTCGGCGTCCGCGTAGACCCCGACGATTGGGTGCTCAAGACTTTGAACATACGGGAAGAGTAAAAGTCTGCCAGTCAAAGACAGGAGAATTCAAAGATGAGAAGGCGCGATTTTCTACGCACGACGACGGCCGCCGGGCTGGCCGCCGCCTCGGCCAAGGCCGTCGGCGCCGGCGCGCCCGCGGTCATCATACAGGGCGTGAGGCCGGCGGTCGTCGCATCGGCCAACGGCAACCAGTTCAAGAACGGCGGCGACGAGACCTGCGTCCAGCGCGCGTTCCGACTGATGACCGCGGGGAGTGACGTGCTCGACGCCTGTATCGCGGGCGTCAACATCGTCGAGCTCGACCCTACGGACGACAGCGTCGGCTACGGCGGACTGCCGAACGCGGACGGCGTCGTGCAGCTCGACTCGTCCGTCATGCACGGGCCGAAGAGGCGCGCGGGCGCGGTGGCCGCGCTCGAAGGCGTGCGCACGCCTTCGCTCGTGGCGAAGGCCGTGTCTGAGACGACCGACCATCACCTCATCGTCGGCCTCGGCGCGCGGGAGTTCGCTCGCAACATGGGTTTTAAGATTGAGGACGACCTGAACACAGAGCACTCGCGCAAGCTCTGGCTCGAATGGAAGCGTCGCACAGACCCTTCGCACTACCTCGACCCGGAGAAGCGCGCCGAAGTCTGGCGGCGCGAGGGGCTAAAGATGGTGCGCGAGGGGCTGATACGCGAGGAGCACTTCTACGGCACGATCAACTGCGACGGGGTCAACGCGAAGGGCGAGGTCTGCGGCGTGACGACCACTTCGGGGCTGGCTTGGAAGATTCCGGGGCGCGTGGGCGACTCGCCCATCCTTGGCGCGGGGCTCTATGTGGACGGCTCGGTCGGCGCGGCCGGCTCCACCGGCAGGGGCGAGGCAAACCTCTACAACCTCTGCTCGTTCCTCATCGTCGAGGAGATGCGGCGCGGGCGCAGTCCGAAGGACGCAGGGATGGAGGCTTTGCGCCGCATCAAGGCCAACACAATCGAGAAGCGCCTGCTCAACGCGGACGGCAATCCGAACTTCGGCATCAACTTCTACGTCCTCAACGCGCGCGGCGAGCACGCGGGCGTCACGATGTACGAGGGCGCGAAGTACGCCGTCTGCACGGAAGCCGGCCCGCAGACGCTCAACTGCGAGCCGCTGCTGCCGAAGCCCGCGGCTTAGCGCGCGAAGAGACGCCGTCCGAGAGGGCGAGAGGATACGCCCGCGGCGCGGCAGGTCAAACAGAATAACCCGACAAGAAAGGTGCGTCTCACATGCGAAAGGCTTCGAGTGGAAAGCGAAATGTTCTGCGGTTGGTCTTCGCCTGCTCCGCGCTGCTGATGTTGTTCGCCGCCGACGCTTCCGCGCAGGAGACTCACAGTTCCGGGCGCGTAAGCGGGTTGCGTTCGATCTGGTGTAGCGGCGAACAACTCTCGGTGCGCAACGTCGGCGAGGACGCCGCGATGGGCGGCGTACGCATCAGGGACTACGCCTTCACCAACACTTCGCCGACGACCTGCGCGCTGAGAGGCTACCCGCGTTTCGAGGTGCTGAGCGCGGCGGGGCGCGTCGTGCGGCTCGGACGTGCGGCCACGGGAGACGACGCCGGTGAGATTCCTAAGCCCGTGACGCTTGAGCCGGGGAAGACCGCGACATTTCAGGTCAACTACAACGCGGGCGGCGCCGGCCGCATCGGCAAGCCTTGCCCCACCTATCCCAAAGTCAGAATCACGGCCCCCGGCACCAAACGCGGCTTCGTCCTGCGCGACGCCATACAGTTGTGCGGCGCCGTGGGGGTCTCGCCCGTCGGCCCGCCCACGGCCGAGCAGCCTTAAAAGTTTTCGCGGAAAGGTTCGCGCGGGCGTATGATGTGGGGCCTCGCACGAAAGGAGTCCTCCATGTACTTTAAAAGAAGGTTGACGATTAGTCTCTTCCTCGCCGCGTCTCTGCTGCTGGCGTCCGCCGCGTCGGCCCAGAACGGCACGGCGGCGGGCGGCGACTGGTCGGCCGTCAAAGCCATCACGGCCGGGAGCAAGCTGTCCGTGAAGCTCAAGACCGGCAAGACAATCGAGGGCAGGCTCGCGGGCGTGACCGACGACGCGCTGTCGCTGTCGGTCAGAAGCAAGCCCGCCGACCTGAAGCGCGAGGACGTGCAGAGCGTCTACAGGCTCACGGGGAAGTCTGCCACGAAGGCGACCTTAATCGGCCTCGGGATCGGGGCCGGCGCGGGCCTCGCACTCGGCGCGGCGGCGGACAACTCGTCCGACGGCTTCGAAGGGATTGACGCGGCCGTGACCGCGGGCCTGACCGTGCTCGGCGCCGGCGCAGGGGCGCTGACCGGCTACCTCCTCGGCAGACGCGGCGGCAAACGCGTCCTCGTCTACGACGCCGGACGGCCATAAGGCAGATTTAATCCATCCACCCGACTCCCGCGGCAACCGTCTCGTCACGCGCCTCGTCCATCTGGTAACAAACCCGTTCCGAGCGCGCGGCGACGTTCGTACGTCCTTGCGCAAGGTGCAGCGGCCACCTCGCGCGCCTCCCGAGTCACCCCTCGCATCTATTACGAGCGCGCATCGCGCAGGCGGTCGCTGCGGCCGGCGGGGTCGTCTCCCCCTCCTATATCAACCGAGACGGGGAACTCTTCCCCGTCAGAGATAAGGAGTTGATATGAGAAAGCATCTCCACGCCGCGACTCTCTGCCTCGCGCTTCTGCTCTCGCCCGTTCTTACTTCCACCGCGAGCGCACACTGGGAGTTCCACGATGTCAACGGCCAGTACCTCTTCGGCTACACCGGGGTCGAAAGCGCCTACGAGTACGAGGGCGAGGTCGCGCGGGCGGGCATCCACACGAACGTGACGACGGTCTCCTCCGAGTGGACGACCTACCTCGGCCCGGCCATCACGCAGCACAACAGCGCGGGCAAGAAGGTCGCCATCTTCCTCGACAACGTGCTCTTCCAGTCGGACACGCCGGCATGGTATCTGCGCCCCGACTACCAGTACGTCTTCAACTACTGGTACAACCTTAACAAGGCTTACCTCACCCCCGACCGCGTCTCCTTCCTCATTATCAACAGCGAGGCCAACAACGCACACCTGACCAACAGCGCGATTGACACGGCGACCGCCTACGTCAAGTCGAAGATATCCACCATCCCGACGGTCGTCGGCTACGGGCTGAGCGACGGCGCGGTGGACATCTCCGGTCAGGCGCTCCCGGTACAGCCGGACGGGTTCGCCTTCTGGCGCTACGCGGTGCTGCACCCCGAAGCGCCGGGCAGCTCGTTCCAGTACTGGCTCAACTACTTCAAGACCCACATCAACCCCGCGCGCCAGCGACTCATCATCGTCTTCGACGCGCACTACGGCCCGTGGCACGTCAACGCCGGCCTGACGCAGGAGATGGTCGGCGACATGGCCGTGCGCTACGCAGACATCGCGCGCAGCGAGCCGCTCGTGGTCGGCATGGTCGGGTTCACTTGGGAGAGCTTCTCCGACGTGCTCGGCCTGCGCGACGTGTCTCAGGGCATGCGCGACAGCAACCGCACGGCGAGCATCAAGATGCTGCCCTGACGCCGAAGCGCGCCCCGGGTAAAAGAGGGCGCGGCGGCGCGGGCATATCGCCCCGCGCCGCCGCGCCCTCTTTACGAATCTTGCCGCCGCTGCTTTAGCGACTACTTCCCGTACCAGCCGATGGGCTTGCCGGAGAGGTCAACCCAGACGCTCTTGACCTGCGTGTACATCTCAAGCGCGTGCCTGCCCATCTCGCGGCCGTAGCCGGACTGCTTGTAGCCGCCGAAGGGCGAGGCCGCATTGAACATGTTGTAGGTGTTAATCCAGACGACGCCCGCCTTGACGGCCTTGGCGAAGCGGTGCGCGCGCGTGATGTCCTTCGTCCAGATGCCGGCCGAGAGGCCGTAGACGACCTCGTTGGCCTGCTTGATTAAGTCTTCCTCGTTCTCGAAGGTCAGGATTGAGACGACGGGGCCGAAGATCTCCTCCTGCGCGACGCGCATGTCGTTCTTGACCTCGCCGAAGATGGTCGGCTGGAAGAAGAAGCCCTTCTGGAAGTCGCCTTCGAGCGACGGCGGGCAGCCGCCCGCGAGTACGGTCGCGCCCTCGCCCTTCGCGATGTCCACGTAGCCCTTGATGCGGTTCAACTGCTCCTCGGAGACCTGCGGGCCCATCTGCGTCTCCTTGTCCATCGGGTCGCCGACCTTGACGCGGCCCGCGCGCTCCTTGAAGCGGTCGAGGAACTCGTCCTTCACGCTCGCGTCGAGGAAGAGGCGCGAGCCGGCGCAGCAGACCTGCCCCTGATTGAAGAAGATGCCCATCATCGCGCCGTTGACGGCCTGCTCCATGTCCGCGTCGGCGAAGACGATGTTCGGCGCCTTGCCGCCGAGTTCGAGCGAGACCTTCGTCAGGTTGTCGGCCGCGGCCTTCGCCACGAGCTTGCCGACCTCGGTCGAGCCCGTGAAGGCGAGCTTGTCTATGTCGGGGTGCGAGGCGAGCGCCGCGCCGGCCGTCTCGCCGTAGCCGGGCACGACGTTGACGACGCCTTCGGGGAAGCCCGCTTCTTCAATCAACTTCGCCAACTCCATCGCGCCGACGGGCGTCTGCTCGGCGGGCTTGAGGACGATGGTGTTGCCCGCGGCGAGCGCGGGCGCGAGCTTCCAAGCGGCCATCAGCATCGGGAAGTTCCAAGGAATAATCTGTCCGCAGACGCCGACCGGCTCGCGCAGAGTGTAGTTGAACATCTGGCCGGGGACGGGGATGGTCTCGCCCTCGATCTTCGTCGCCCACCCGGCGAAGTACTCGAAGTTCTCGACGACCTGCGGCAGGTCAACGTACAGCGTCTCCTTGATGGGCTTGCCGTTGTCGGCCGTCTCGACGGCGGCCAGCTCGGCCGAGCGCGACTCGATGAGCTGCGCGAGCTTGTAGATGAGACGGCCGCGGTCGCGCGCGGACATCTTCGACCACTTGCCCTCGAAGGCGCGGCGGGCGGCGGCGACGGCCTTGTCTATGTCGGCCTTGTCACCCTCGGCGACCTCGGCGAGCGTCTGGCCGGTCGCGGGGTTCGGCGTCGTGAAGGTCTTGCCCGACTCGGCGTCCACCCACTGGCCGTCAATGAAGAGTTGATACGTGCGGGGTGTCTCGGATGCAGACTTGGCAGATGACATGAGCTTTCACTTCCCTTCTCGAAGAAATTCGCGGCGTATCCCGTTGGATTGCATTTCCGGCTTGTTGATGCGCCTACTCTACACCCGCCGCAGGGGGAAAAGGAAGTAGACAGTAGTCAGTAGCCAGTAGCCAGTAGCGCTCCGCGTCTCGGGTGTTGACGATGAGATTCGGGCGGTTCGCCGATGAAGGTATTTCTACTGCCTACTGTCTACTGCCTACTGTCTACTGTCTACTGTTCTTGCCGCGCGCGGCTCTTCCTTCTTCTCGTCGGCGGCGTATTCGAGGTCGCGGTCGCCGGTCACTTCGTCCCAGTCGTAGCCGAGGTGGAGCGAGAGGCGTTGCAGCTTCGACTCCCAGTCCTCGCGCTGCGCGCGGTACTCCTCCCAGCCCTGTTCCGTGTCTTCGCGCACGCCTATTCCGGCCTCCTTCAGGCGCGCGACCGTGTCGTCGTAACGTCTTCGCCAACGGCTTTCGTCCTCCTCGGCCTCGCGCGGCGTGCGTCGGCGCGGGCGCTCACGCCGTTCGAGGTCGAGCGAGGAGACGAGTTGCGTCAGGACGTAGCGCGAGGCCGAGTCGAGCGTGCGAACTTCTGGGTAGTTGCGCAGGTCTGCGTTCTGCTCGCGGTCGAGCGCCGCGCGGATGACGGCGCAGGTTTCGAGCAGGATGAAGAGGACGCGCGGCGTCCCCTTATGAACCTCGACGGGGTGGAAGTAGTGTATGACGGGGTGGTCAATGTGCGACTCAAGCAAGCCTTGCAGGTCGCGCGTGACGGTGCGCAACGCGTCGCGCAGCCCGTAGAAGCGCCCCTCGACGAAGTGGTGCGCGATGAAGCCGGCCACGTCCGCCCCCTGCCCCGCCTGATGGTAGAGCGAGACGGCCACGGCGCGCTTGCGTTCGAGCGCCGTGTAGACCGTGAGCATGTAGGTGATGGCGAGCGAGATGACGACGAGGCCCGAGGCCGACTCGAAGAGCGCGATGAAGCGCAGCGGCGCCTCGCGCGGCACCACGTCGCCGTAGCCGACCGTCGTGAGCGCGACGCCGCTGAAGTAGAAGGCGTCAACCCAGCCCGGCTCGGGGTGCGCGACGCCGAAGGTGAAGCCGGAGGGGATGTGCGGGTAGTAGACGAGCGCGAAGGAGAGGATGAGCAGGACGATGTAGACGGCGATGAGCAGCGGCAGCAGCAGCGGCCCGACCATGTTGAGCAGCCTGTGCCGGTTCGCGCGCGTGAGCCGGAACGAGACGGCGCGCGTCACGCGCCAGACCGAGCGGTTCAGAGATTCGCCGACGGGGCCGTAGCGCGCGCTCGAATGCAGAACGGTCGCGTAGATGTCGAAGATGATGAGCGCCAGCAGGACGAACCCGGCCGTCGTGTAGATGAAGAACGCCACCCTCGCTTTATATACCGCGGCGCCTCCACCTGCAAAGGGACAAAGAAGTAGACAGTAGGCAGACGGCAGTAGGCAGTACATCCCCGAAGGGGATGAAGATAATAGCCGGGGGCAGAGCGAACGTAAGTGAGCGCCGCCCCCGGAACACGACGGCAAAAGATTCCGACCCTGAAGGGGTCGCACCGCGTGACGCAGGTGCGACCCCTTCAGGGTCGGATTTATGTTGTGTCGCTGTCCGGGGGTGGCGCTGCGGTCGCTCACGCTCCCTCGCTTACCCCCGGCTATTGTCTGTGTCCCCTACGGGGACTAACTGCCTGCTGCCTACTGTCCCGACTGCGAAATCAACTGCCGAAGGACGAAGGGGAGGATGCCGCCGTGGCGGTAGTATTCGATCTCAATCGGCGTGTCTATGCGCAGCGTGACAGGCACCTCCTGCTCCGTGCCGTCGGCGCGGCGGATGCGGATTTGAACGTCCTGCCGCGGCGTGATCTCGACGCCCTGTAGGCCGGTGATGTCAATCGTCTCCGTTCCGTCCAGACCTAAAGTCTCGGCGTTGGTGTGGTCTTTGAACTGAAGCGGGAGCACGCCCATGCCGACGAGGTTCGAGCGGTGTATGCGCTCGAAGCTCTCGGCGACGACGGCCCTGATGCCCAAGAGCAGAGTCCCCTTCGCCGCCCAGTCGCGCGAAGAGCCGGTGCCGTACTCCTCGCCCGCGAAGACGACGAGCGGCACTCCCGCCGCCTGATAGTGAACTGACGCATCGTAAATCGGCATCTGCTCGCCGGTCGGTTGCAGGAGCGTCACGCCGCCCTCGGTGCCGGGCGCCATGAGGTTCTTGATGCGTACGTTGGCGAAGGTGCCGCGCACCATCACCTGATGGTTGCCGCGGCGCGAGCCGTAGGAGTTGAAGTCCTGCTGCTCGACGCCGCGGAGCAAAAGGTAACGCCCGGCGGGCGACTTCGCCTTGATGGCGCCCGCGGGCGAGATGTGGTCTGTCGTCACAGAGTCGCCGAAGACTGCGAGCGGGCGCGCGCCGCGTATGTCGCAGAAGGTGCCCGGCTCCATGCTGAACTTCTCGAAGTAGGGCGGCTCCTGTATGTAGGTCGAGGTCGGATCCCACTGGTAGACCTCGCCCGTGACAGACGGGATGTCGTTCCAGAGCGGGTTCGCCTCGGCGAAGTTGCTGTAAAGCTCACGGTAGGTCTCCGGGTCGGTCGCGGCGCCGAGGACTTCGCCGACCTCTTCGAGCGTCGGCCAGATGTCGCGCAGGTATACGTCCTCGCCCTTCTCGTCCTTGCCTAAGGGTTCGTTCGACATGTCTATGTTGACGCGGCCCGCGAGCGCGAAGGCGACGACGAGCGGCGGCGACATGAGGAAGTTGGCGCGCACAGATTGGTGGACGCGCGCCTCGAAGTTGCGGTTGCCGGAAAGCACGGAGGCGGTGACGAGGTCGTGCTCGTTGATGACCGACTCGATGCGCGGGTCGAGCGGGCCGGAGTTGCCGATGCAGGTCGTGCAGCCGTAGCCGACGATGTTGAAGCCCAACTTGTCGAGGTAAGGCTGCAAGCCCGTCTTCCTGTAGTACTCGGTCACCACGCGCGAGCCGGGCGCGAGCGACGGTTTCACCGTCGGCGGAACATGAAGGCCGCGCTCGACGGCCTTCTTCGCAAGGAGCCCGGCGGCAAGCATCACGCCGGGGTTCGAGGTGTTGGTGCAGGAGGTGATGGCGGCGATGACCACGTCGCCGTGGCCGAGTTCCGCGCCGCCGTTCGGCTGGATAACGAACTCGGCGGTCGGCTCGTCGAAGTCCACGCGGTCGGGCGTGGGGCGATTGTTCATCATCTCGAACTCGCCCGTCGCGCTAGTGTTCCTGTCGCTGCGCGAGCCGAGGCTGGCGACCGTCTCGGTGGCAACGACGGTCGGCGCGGACTCCTGCTCCTGCCCGCCGCCGCCCGCGTGCAGAGCGCCCGGCAGCACGGGCAGCGCACGCGCGACTTCGTGTACCTCCCTGCTCAAGTCAACGTGGAAGCGCTCGCCGAGTTGTTCCTCGGGGCGGTTGTAGCCGCTCTCGCCGACGGGCTTGCGCAGGAGGTCTTCGAACTTGTCTTTGAGTCCGGAAAGCTCGATGCGATCCTGCGGGCGCTTCGGGCCGGCGACCGAAGGCTCGATGGTCGAGAGGTCAAGCTCAAGAGTCGTGCTGTAATCAATCGCGCCCGCGCGCGGGATGCCGAAGAGCCCCTGCGCCTGATAGTAGGCGCGGAACATGTCAACCTGCTCCTCGTCGCGCCCGGTGGTGAGGAGGTATTCGCAACTCTTCTCGTCAATCGGGAAGTATCCCATCGTCGCGCCGTACTCGGGCGCCATGTTGCCGATGGTGGCGCGGTCTGCGACCGGGATGCTCTCGGCGCCCTCGCCGTGGAACTCTACGAACTTGCCGACGACCTTCGCCTTCCGAAGCATCTCGGTCACGCGCAGCACGAGGTCTGTCGCCGTCACGCCTTCCCGCAGGCTTCCCGTCAGGTTCACGCCGACCACGTCGGGCGTCAGGATGTAGACGGGCTGACCCAACATCGCGGCCTCGGCCTCGATGCCGCCGACGCCCCAGCCGACGATGCCGAGCCCGTTAATCATCGTCGTGTGCGAGTCTGTGCCGACGAGCGTGTCGGGGTAGTAGACGCCGTCCTTCTCCATCACGCCGCGTGCGAGGTATTCGAGGTTGACCTGATGGACGATGCCGATGCCGGGCGGGACGACGTTGAAGCTCTGGAACGCCTGCATGCCCCACTTGAGGAACTGGTAGCGCGAGCGGTTGCGCCGGAACTCTGTCTCCATGTTGAGACGCACGGCGTCGGGCGAAGACCAGAAGTCCACCTGCACGGAGTGGTCAATGACCAAATCTACAGGGACGAGCGGCTCGATGATTTTGGGGTCGCGCCCCATGCGCTGGACGGCCGAGCGCATCGCGGCGAGGTCTACGAGCAGCGGGACGCCTGTGAAGTCCTGCAACAGTACGCGCGCGACGGCGAAGGGAATCTCCTCCGTTCGCTCGGCCGTCGCCTGCCAGTTGGCGAGTGCGCGCACGTCCTCCTCTTCGACGACGCGCCCGTCGCAGTTGCGCAGCACCGATTCCAGCACCACGCGTATCGAGACGGGCAGGCGCGAGACGGGGCCGACGCCCGCCTTCTCCAACTGCGGCAGCGAGTAGAACTGCCCCGTCTTTCCCTTTTCGGTCTTGAATGTTTGCAGAGTGTCGAAGAGGTTGTGTGCCATTTGAATCCCCAGAAAGTTGGCGCGACCGGCCAGACTCGGCAGTCCGCACGAATCCCGCGGCGGGAGAGCGCCGGACTGCCTTTTTTTACAGCGAAAGATTACCTTTCAGTTTAAGTTCGCCCTCTGCAATCGTCAAGCAAGCCCCTTCGGCGCGCGCCACTTCGGGCACAAAAAGAGGGCGACGCCGCTCCCAAACCGGCGTCGCCCTTTGACCGCTCACGAATTTCGCACTTCGTGAGGCAGCGTCAGGCGTCCCAAACCGCTGACGCAGTGGCGGGTAACCGTCCTTAGGAAACCTCGCCACGATGAGGCCGGTTTTATATAACGAAACCCTCCCCCGCGCAAGTCTTTTTTTCCGTCCCCGGCGGGCGTATCGGCGCTACAATGCCACGCACACGTCCGCGTTTTTCTGCGGGGAATGACGACCGCCGGAGGAAGCCAGATGGAGACCCTCGCGCTCGAAGATGCCCGCGAAGCGGATGCGCAGACGCCGTGCCCCGAATGCGGGCAGATTATCCCCGAGCGCTTCTGCACGGCCTGCGGCGAGAAACGCGTCGAGGAGAGGGACTATTCGCTCCGGCACTTCCTGGGTGAGGCGCTTAACGTCTTCGCGAACTTCGAGTCGCCGCTGCCGCGGAGCTTTTACGCGCTCGTCCGGCGGCCGGGGCTGCTCACGGCCGAGTACCTCGCCGGGCGTCGGAAGCGTTACCTGAAGCCGCTGCAACTCTTCGTGCTCTGCAACGTCATCTTCTTCTTCGCGCAGCCGCTGACCGGCTTCAACACGCTGACGACGCCGCTCAGAGTCCACCTCACGGGGATGCCGTACAAGCAGAGCGCCCGGCGCATGGTGTCCGAGGTGCTCGAACGCCGGCAGGTCACGTTCGAAGAGTACGCGGAGCGCTTCGACGCGACCATCCAGAATCAGGCCAAGACGCTCGTCATCCTGATGGTGCCGATGTTTGCGGCCGCCCTGCTCCCGCTCTACTGGCGCCGTCGGCGCTTCTTCGTCGAACACCTCGTCTTCGCCACGCACTTCTACTCGGCCTTCCTCCTGTTCCTGCTCGTCCTAAACTTCCTCACGGCGTCCACCTTCCGCGCCGCGTACCGCTTCGGCGTCCTGTGGAGCGTCAACTTCGACCTCCTCGTCACGTCCATCTTCCTCGTCGCCTGCGGCGCGTACATCTTCGCCGCGCAGCGGAGAGTTTACCCACAGGGCCGCGCCGCGACGCTCCTCAAATGCCTCGCACTCGTCGCCGCCGTCGCCGTCATCACACAGACGTACAGGTTCGCGCTCTTCTTCACGGCCTTCTACACCACCTGAGCCGCGGGGCATCGCGTTTGCCGGCCTCGCGGGCGATTTGTTATATTTGGCGCACTTTAGCGAAGCGGGTGAAAAGGATGGCGGGGTAATCTCTGAGGAGAGATTTGAGAGCCGTATTCCGTTTGGAGGTTTGAGAGCATGCCGAAGAAGAGGCCGGAGGATTTCGAGTACCTGAGCAACAACCCGGACGTTGTGCCCGACCCCGACATAGAGGAGTTCATGGAGGAGGAGATCGCGCGCGCGCCCAAAGACCCCGGCCAGCTCGCGCAGCGTCTGCGCAACAACACCGCCGCCTCTCCCCTCGACGCGGGCGGCGACCTCGACGCCTCGTGGGAGGACGTTAACGACAGCGGCACAGAGTCGGTCGCGGGCGACAACCCCACGCCCGACCAGTCCGACGTGGAGGAGAACGCGCACGCCGTCGGCGTCAACTTCGAGGACAATCAGGAACTCGACCTGCGCGACCAGCTCGAACGCCGCGACCGCCGCCGCTTCGAACTCGACCCGCGCTCGAAGACCGAAGACGACACGATTTAGAGGTCAGAGGTTAGAGGTTAGAGGTTAGTAGTTGAGCCTTGCGGCCGCGCCCGTTTTCAACGCGGGCGACCGGCGGCAAGGCTCTTTTACTAACCTCTAACCTCTAACCTCTGACCTCTACTTGAAGCTCGCGCGGGGTTGGAGCGTGGCGCTCTTGATGACGATCTTGTCGGCGGGGTTTTCGGTGCCGGGGCGCGTGGGGGCGCCGGCGATGACGTCGGCGTTGTTCATGCCTTCGACGACCTTGCCGAAGGCCGTGTAGTGCTCGTCCCACTGCGGCACGCGGTGGAGCGTGATGTAGAACTGGCTGTTGGCCGTGTTGAGCCCTGCGCGCGCCGCGCCGACGATGCCGCGGTCGAAGGGGAGGTCGCTGAACTCGGGCGGCAGGTTCTCGTAAGTAGAGCCGCCCATGCCGTCGTTCGAGGGGTCGTCGTCCTTCGAGTTCGGGTCGCCGCCCTGCACGACGCCCGTCCGCGCGTTGACGCGGTGGAAGGCCGTGCCGTTGTAGAAGCCCTCGCGGACGAGGCGCTTGAATCGCTCGACCATCTTCGGCGCGATGTTCGGGTAAAGCTCGATGACGATGCGGCCCATCGAGACGCCGTTCTGCTCGACTTCGAGCACGGCCGCCTCCGCGTCCGGCTCCGGCTTCACGCCGCGCTTCACGGGCGCGCCGCCCGCCTCGTCGTTGTTAACATTCGACTGCTGACCGCCGCACGCCGTGAACAGAACGGCTGCGGCGAAGAACATGGAAGCTATCGCAATCCTTCTGCTTATCAATTCGACTCCCTCACAGTATCAGTCCGGGTTAAAAAGTCTTCCTGCTGTCCAGCAGAATCGTGACGGGGCCGTCGTTCACAAGCTCGACCTCCATCATGCGTCGGAAGCTGCCCGTCTCGACGCGGACGCCCGCGCGGCGCGCGCCCTCGACGAAAGACTCGTAGAGCGGCTCCGCGAGTTCGGGCGGCGCGGCCTCGACCCACGAAGGGCGGCGCCCGCGGCGCACGTCGCCGTAGAGCGTGAACTGCGAGACGACGAGCAGCGCGCCGCCCGTCTCGACGACCGAGAGGTTCATGCGCCCCTCCGCGTCGTCGAAGACGCGAAGGCCCAGAACCTTTTCGAGCAGGTAGCGCTCGTCGCCTTCGGCGTCGTCGCGCGCGATGCCGAGCAGCACGAGGAGGCCCGGCCCTATCTCGCCGACCGTCTCGCCCTCTACTCTGACGCTCGCGCGCGTCACGCGTTGCAGCACGGCTCTCATCGTTCTTCAGAGGAGATTCGGCAGGAGCAGGAAGTATCCGTTGACCATGAGGAGCGTCGCCAGCGCGCCCACGGCCACGGAGAGGCGCAGGACGAGGCGCGAGGTGGCGAGAATCGAGACCGAGGCGAGCACGATGGCTATCTGGAAGAGCGCCTCCGAGAAGTCGAAGTTCGGGTCTTGCTTCGACGCGCTGTCGCGCTTCGACTCGAAGTCCTTCGCGCGCGCCGTCAACTGCTTACGCCCCTCGCCCTTCAAGGGGTTGCCGGGGTCGTCTCTGTCCGGCTCGTCCTCGTAGCGGTCGGCGGTCTTGCGGTACTCGTCAATCTTCTGGTTGATGAAGTCGCGCGCTTCCGCGGGCATGTTGGGGTTGGCGCGCAGGTCTGCTTCGAGCGTGTCGGCGGCCGTCTTGAGCGAGGTCTGGCGGATGCTCTTGGCCTGATAGAAGGCCCAAGTGTCGCTGGCCTGTATGTTGTTGTTCGCCACGTCTTCGGCCGCGTTGCCGCCGCCGAGGCTGGTGATGGCGAGCAGCATCGCCATGAAGGCGATAATCAGCGCGGCCCTGTTCTTGAAGCGCTCGTCCGCGCCCTCGCGCGCTTCGGCGATCTGTTCGGCGGCTTCCATCCGTCTCTCGTTCGGTTCCCTTTCGTCTTCGCTCACTTCTTCGGCGGGCGACTGGGTCTTATCTCGACGCGGCTCGGCAGGCTGCGCTCGTCGTGGCGGAGCAGGTCAACGACGACGCGCGCGATGTCTTCGGGCTGAAGCTGCCAAGCGTTCTCCTCGCTCACCGTGCCGCCGCCGAACTCTGTGTTGACCGAGCCGGGCATGACGTAGCTGACCTTAACGCGGTCGTGCCGCACCTCTTGCATCAAAGCCTCTGTGAAGCCGTTGAGCGCGAACTTCGAGGCGTTGTAGGCCGCCATTTTCGGGTGCGGGTTCGCGCCCGCGAGCGAAGAGATGTTGATGATGTAGCCGCCGCCGCGCCGCTTCATCTCTGGGAGGACGGCGCGGCAGCCGTAGAAGACGCCGAAGAGATTTGTCTCAAGCACCGCGCGAAACTCTTCGGGCGAAGTCTCCTCGACCGGCTTGAAGAGGCCGATGCCGGCGTTGTTGACGAGCACGTCCACGCCGCCGAACTCCTCGACGGCGTGAGCGACCAGCGCCTCGACCTCCTCGTAAACACGCACGTCGCACGCCGCGCCCGTCGCACTCGCCCCCGTCCCCTCCAACTCGCGGACGGCCTGCTTCACCTCGTCGAGATTTCGCGCGCCGACGCAGACGTTCATCCCCTCGGCCGCCAGCGCTTCCGCGATGGCGCGCCCGATGCCCTTCGTGCCGCCCGTGACGATTGCGGTCTTCCCCTTGTAGTCCACTCGCTTACTCCGCCTTCAGCTTCTCTTTCAAAAGCTCGTTGACGACCTTCGGATTCGCCTTGCCCTTCGACACCTTCATCACCTGCCCGACGAAGAAGCCGAAGAGCGCCTCCTTGCCGCTGCGGTAGGCGGCGAGTTGCTGCGGGTTCGAGGCCAGCACGTCCGTCACTATCTTCTCTATCTCGCCCGCGTCGCTCAGTTGTTCTAAGCCCTGCTCCGCGATGACGGCCTGCGCGCCCTTGCCCGTGCGGAACATCTCAAGCAGAACGTCCTTGCCCTGCTTGCCGCTGATGCGCCCGTCCTCGACGGCGCGTACGAGCGCGCCGAGCTCTTCGGGCGAAACGGGCGAGTCTTCCGGCGACGTGCCCGCGGCGTCCAGCTCGCGCAGCAGCTCGCCCTTCAGCCAGTTGACCGCGCCGCGCGGGTTCGAGGCGGCGGCCGCGCGCTCGTAGAAGTCCGCGAGTTGCTTGTCGCGCACGAGGAGCGAGGCGTCGTTGAAGGTCAGCTCGTACTCCTCCATGAAGCGCGCGCGGCGCGCGTCCGGAAGCTCGGGCATCAGCGAGCGCACCTGCTCGACCCACTCGGCCGAGACCGTGAGCGGCTGCAAGTCGGGCTCGGGGAAGTAGCGGTAGTCGTGTGCCTCCTCCTTCGAGCGCATCACGCGCGTCTCTCCGGCGCGCTCGTCCCACAGGCGCGTCTCCTGCGTCACGCGCCCGCCCGACTCGATGAGCGCGATTTGACGCTCTATCTCGAACTCTATGGCGCGCTGCATGAAGCGCACCGAGTTCAGGTTCTTCAGCTCGACCTTCGTCCCGAACTTCTCTTCGCCGACGCGCCGCACCGAGACGTTCGCCTCGCAGCGAAGGTTTCCCTTCTCCATGTCCGCGTCCGACGCCCCGACCCACTGCAACGCGCGGCGGACATGGTTGACGTAGTCGTAAGCCTCCCAAGACGTACGGAAGTCGGGCTCGGTAACGATCTCGGCCAGAGGCGTCCCGGCGCGGTTGAGGTCTATGTAGGAGTAGCGGTCTGTCTCGGGCAAGCCTTCGTGTACGTTCTTGCCGGCGTCCTCTTCCAGATGCAGGCGCGTGATGCGAATCTGCATCGGCCGCCACTCGCGCGCGTGGCCGCCCTCGTCGCGCTCGGCCGTCACGATTTCGAGCAGCCCCTTCTCCGAGAAAGGCCGGTCGTACTGCGAAATCTGGTAGCCCTTCGGCAGGTCGGGGTAGAAATAGTTCTTGCGCGCGAAGATTGAGACCTCGTTGACGTGAAGCCCCAAGGCGAGTGCCGCGCGCGCGCCCAATTCGACCGCGCGCCGGTTGAGCACTGGGAGCGAGCCCGGAAGGCCCAGACAGACCGGGCACGTGTTCGAGTTCGGCTCGTCGCCGAAGCGCGTCGAGCAGCCGCAGAAGATCTTCGACTCCGTGCTCAACTGCGCGTGAATCTCAAGGCCGATGACGGCCTCCCATCCCTGTTTCATAGTTTCTTCGGTTCCAGCGGCAGACCCTTATCCCGCCAAGCGTTGACGCCGCCGACGAGGATGTAGATTTCGTTGAAGTCGTACTCTTCGAGGATGAGCGCCGCACGGGTGCTCGAATGCTCGTAGTGTCAGGCGCAGTAGGTGACGACGGGCCGGCCGCGCGGGACTTCGCCTATCCTCTCCTCCAACTCCAAACGCCAGATGCGCACGGAGCCGGGGATTTGCACGTCGCTCGGCCCCCAGTGTTTGGGGTTGCGCGTGTCGAGGAAGACGGGCTCGCGCCCGGACTCGACCAGCGCCCAAGCCTCTTCGGGGCCGATTCTCCGCGGTTCGCCGCCCGGCCGCAAACTCTTTCTGCCGCCCCCTTCCCGCCGATTTCCGAGTGCGCGGCGAGTATAGCAAACGCAAAACTGCGCCCTCAACAGAGGCGCCCCGGGCGCGCATCAACAGAGGCGCCCGGGCGCACGCCGCGCCGCGTCAAAATCCGTACACCCGTCTCCCGCGTACTATTGTAGAATGCGTTCACTCGTTCCCGCAGGCGCGCCCCGGCCCACGGCCGCGGCCGTTTGAAGCCGAGGGGGTTTCAAAGCCCTCTCCACCTTTTCTTCCCAAGGAGGAACAAGTCAATCATGGCTAAGACCATTGCGAAACTGCTGGGAATCGTGCTCGTTCTGGTTGGGCTCGTCGGCTTCGTCGTGGGCAAGCCTGCCGACCCGATGACCCCCAACTTCATCGGCACGCACTTGACCACTTCCCACAACCTCGTCCACATCATTACGGGAGCGATAGCGCTCTACTTCGGCTTCGCCGCGACGCTCTCGGCCGCGCGCCTCTTCTGCATCGTCTTCGGCGCCGTCTACGCGCTGCTCGGCGTCTGCGGCTTCCTGCTCGGCGGCGGCCCCGACCGAATGTTCGAGGCGCTCGCCTCCCTTGGGCTGCACTTTGGGACGATGGATCACCTCGTCCACATCCTGCTGGGCGTCGTCTTCCTCATCGGGGGCTTCCTGACGAAGGCCGACGTTGTTGACTAGGTTCCTTCCTGTCAAAGTTCGCGCGACGGCGGAGACTCGGAACGGGTCTCCGCCGCCGCGCCTTCGTCTCACGCCGCTCCGCCTCCGAGGTTGCCCGCCCCGGCCCGCTCCCTTAAGATAGCCATTCTTTTTTAACGGCCGACCGTACGGCCCACAACTTTGCAAGACATCCGAGGAGAATCTTTCAGCCAATGATTAAGACCGTCGAGTGGTCGGACGAGGGCGTCCGCATGTTAGACCAGCGCCTGCTGCCGAACGAGGAGAAGTACCTGACGCTTCGCTCCTGCGAGGAGGTGGCCGAGGCCATCAAGGCGATGGTCGTGCGCGGCGCGCCGGCCATCGGCGTCTCGGCCGCATTCGGGCTCGCGCTCGGCACGATGCAGGCCGTCGGCACCTCGGTCGAAGACCTTGAGCAGGACTTCGACTACTTCTGCGACGTGATGTCGAAGACGCGCCCGACGGCCGTCAACCTCTTCTGGGCCATCGAGCGCATGCGCGAGCGCTTCCGCCGCTCGAAGGCCGCGGGCGCCGACGCCGAGCAGATTAAGCAGGACTTGATCGAGGAGTCGAAGAAGATTTTCCAAGAGGACATCGAGTCCTCGCGCGCGCTCGGCCGCTTCGGCGGCGAACTCCTGCCCGACAACGCTACCGTCCTCACGCACTGCAACGCGGGCGCGCTCGCCACGGCCGGCGACTACGGCACCGCGCTCGGCGTGGTGCGCGGCGCGCGCGACGCCGGAAAGCGCGTCGCCGTCATCGCCGACGAGACGCGCCCCTTCCTACAGGGCGCGCGCCTCACCGCTTGGGAGTTGCAGAAGGACGAGATTCCCGTCACCGTCATCACCGACAACATGGCCGGCCACATCATGAAGCAGGGCAAGATAGACTGCGTCGTCGTCGGCGCCGACCGCATCGCCGCCAACGGCGACACCGCGAACAAGATAGGAACCTACATGGTGGCCGTGCTCGCACGCCAGCACGACATCCCCTTCTACGTCGCCGCGCCCGTCTCGACCGTTGACCTCTCGCTCGCCACCGGCGACGAGATTCCCATCGAAGAGCGCGACGCGCGCGAAGTCACCCACATACGCGAGCAGCGCCTCGCGCCCGAAGGCGTCGCCGTCTCGAACCCCGCCTTCGACGTGACCCCCAACGAACTCGTCGCCGCCATCATCACCGACCGCGGCGTCGCACGCCCGCCCTACACCGAGAGTTTGAAAAAGCTCGTCGAAGGATAGAACCCGCGCCGCTTCGGGTAGGCGCGGGACAGGAGCACAGTCATGAAAAGACCCGCCGTCCGCCTCCTTACCCTGTCTCTCCCGTTCGCGTTCTGCCTCGCGGCCGCCGCACTCTACGCCCCCGCCGCCCCGCGCCCGTCTTCGCGCGCGACTAACGCGCAGGACGCCGCACGGCCCGCTGACGAGATGGACGCGGAGGAGTACGCCGTCCTCTCCGCCGTCCTCGGCGCTGGCGGTCCCTTCCTGATTAAAGATGAGACAGAGCATTGGCAGGATGTCGCCGGCGGGCGGGAGGGGTTTAACGCCGAACTAAAGCAGTCCTCAAAAGAACTGCTGGACGAGACGATTGAGGACTATTGGGCCAAGAACAGGAATCCCCACAAGCTCGCGGCGCGCTTCGACACCAAGATGCGTTACACCTTCATAAGCGCCGAATATCTTGACAATCTATTTAAGGCGAAGGGGCCGCTTGCCGGATGGGAGGAATTCTACAAGAAGTATCCGAAGTACGGCTTCGTCACCTTCTCGCGCGTCGGGTTCAGCGCCGACAAGACGCAGGCGCTCGTCTACCATAGCTACGGCTGCGGCCCGATGTGCGGCGGCGGCGGGTACCTGCTATTAGTGAAAAAAGGCGGCGTCTGGATTGAGAAGGGCTCCGTCGGCAGTTCTTGGGTGTCGTAGCGCGCCGTGGCCCGCGCCGGACTAGGCGCCCGGCGCCTCAAGACATCGCGTAGCGGCTCTGCTTCCACCATTCGAGGGTCTTGCCGAGGCCCTCTTCGAGGCCGACCTTGGGCTCGTAGCCGAGGTATTCGCGGGCGAGCGTGATGTCGGCGACGCTGTGGCGCACGTCGCCGACGCGGGGCTCGCGGTAGTCGGCCTCGGCGTCGGCGCGTCCCGTCACATTCTTGAGCGCGGAGAGCAGTTCGTTGAGCGTCGTCTGCCGCCCCGTAGCGACGTTGACGACGCTGCCGACGCCCCTCGTCGTCTCGGCCGCGCGGAGGTTCGCGTCCACCACGTTCGAGACGTATGTGAAGTCGCGCGACTGCTCGCCGTCGCCGTAGATGACGGGCCGCTCGCCGGACGCGAGCGCCGAGATGAAGCGCGAGATGACGCCCGAGTACTGCGAGCTCGGGTCTTGGCGCGGGCCGAAGACGTTGAAGTAGCGCAGCGAGACGGTCTCGAAGCCGTAGACGCGCGACCAGACCTGACAGTAATACTCGCCGACGAGCTTGGCCGCGGCGTAAGGGCTCAGAGGCTCGGGGCGCATGTGCTCGACTTTGGGGAGCGTCTCTTGGTCGCCGTAGGCCGAGCTCGAAGCGGCGTAGACCACGCGCCGCACGCCCGCGCGCCGCGCAGCGTTGAGCAGCGCGAACGTCCCCTCGACGCACGCGCGGTGTGTCTCCTCGGGATTCTCGACCGAACGCGGGACGGAAGGAATCGCGGCCTCGTGGAAGACGACCTCGACGCCTTCGAGCGCGCGGGCGAGCGCGTCGTCGTCGGTCAGACTCCCGCGGATGAAGTCCACCGGGCCGCCGATCTCCTCAAGATTCTCCGCGTGCCCCGTCGAGAGGTCGTCCAGAACGCGCACGCGCGCGCCCGCCCCCGCCAGAGCCGCCGCGATGTGCGACCCGATGAACCCCGCCCCGCCCGTGACCAGATAGCTCATAGAGAATTTTAGATTTTAGATTTTTGATTCGCGTCCGGCCGAGAAGCGCGTCCTTCGTCCTCAACCCAAATCGCGAATCAAAAATCTAAAATTCTTTTACCTTCCGACGCCGACGTAGTCGAAGCCGAGCGCGCGCATGGTCTCGGGCTCGTAGATGTTGCGGAGGTCTGCGACCTTCGGCGCGCGCATCAGTTCCTTCACGCGCTGCATGTCGAGCGCGCGGAACTGATTCCACTCCGTCATAAACACCAGCGCGTCTGCGCCCTCCACGGCCGCGAACTCGCCCGACACGTACTCTATCTCGGGCAGAACCTTCCGCGCCTGCTCGGTCGCCACGGGGTCGTAAGCTCTGACTTTTGCGCCCTTGCTCAACAGCGCGTGGATGATGTCCACGGACGGCGCCTCGCGCATGTCGTCGGTCTCGGGCTTAAACGAAAGGCCGAGCACGGCCACGGTCTTGCCCTTCAGGTCGCCGACCAGCCGCTCGATCTTCTCGACCATCCGCTCGCGCTGCCGCCGGTTGACCTCGACGACCGCATCAACAATCAGCGACTCGCCGCCGTAGTGCTTCGCCACCGAGACGAGCGCGGTCGTGTCCTTCGGGAAGCAACTGCCGCCGTAGCCGGGGCCGGGGTGCAGGAAGTAGCGGCCGATGCGGTTGTCCATCCCGATGGCGCGCGCCACGTCGTGCACGTCGCAGCCTATGCGGTCGCAGAGGTTGGCGATCTCGTTGATGAAGGAAATCTTGGTCGCGAGGAAGGCGTTGGCGGCGTACTTCGTCAGTTCCGCCGCTTCGAGCGAGGTGATGACGACCGGCGTCTCTATCAGGTAGAGCGGGCGGTAGAGGTCGCGCATGATGGCGACGGCTGCCTCGTCCCGACAGCCGATGACGACGCGGTCGGGGCGCATGAAGTCGTCTATGGCCGCGCCCTCGCGCAGGAACTCGGGATTCGAGACCACGCCGAAGTCGAACTTCGTCTGGTGCTCGCGTATGAGCCGGCGCAGGCGCTCACCCGTGCCGACGGGGACGGTGGACTTGGTGACGACGACCTTGTAGCCGTTCATGTGGCGGGCCACGTCGCGCGCCGCCGCCTCGATGAAGGAGAGGTCGGCCGAGCCGTCCTCCTTCGGGGGCGTGCCGACGGCGAGGAAGATGACCAGACTCTGCTCGACGGCCGCCTTGATGTCGGTGGTGAAGGAGAGGCGCCCGGCCTGCGTGTTCTTCGCCACCATCTGATCGAGGCCCGGCTCGTAGATGGGCATCTCGCCCCGGTTCAGGCGCTCGATCTTCTCCGCGTCAACGTCCACGCACGTCACCGACGTGCCGAATTCGGCGAAACAGGCTCCCGTCACGAGTCCGACGTAGCCCGTCCCGATTACCGCTATGTGCATTGTTAGTGAAACGACCTCTCCGGCGGTGGGAATACCAACGGTGGTGATTATCTCAGACAAAAGCTTGCGGGTCACGCGGCGCGAGTTGCGCGTGACCCGCAAAGCTGTGGGCCGAACCTTGTTCGAGCCTTACCGCGGCACTGTCGGAGCCCCGTACGCCAAACCTACGGTTTAGCGGGAGGGCGAGATGACGATGGGCGTGCCGCCGAAGTTGAAATCCTCATCGTCGTGGCCGGCGAGGATGGCCGCCGCCACCGCGCCGCCCGCCGCGAGCAGGAGAGCCGCGAGAGCGCCGCCCGACAGGCCGTGCATCTCAGGCTGCTGGAAGCGTGTGCAGCGGGTGCCGGGGGTGGCCGTGCCCGCCGTGTCCTGACCGCCCGCCGCGATCTGCTTCACGGAGTTGCCGGCGCGCAGCTCGACGCGGCCCGACTGCGTGGAGACGACCGTGTTGCCGCACTCGACGTCAACCATGAAGACGTTCGGCTGGTTGAGGTCGGCGACCGCCGCGCCGTCCTTGGTGGTGACCGTCGCGCCGACGCCCGAGGAGGACGAGATGCGCACGCGGCCGGAGTCGAGCATGGCGCTGACGCCCGTCTCGGTGAAGCTGAGCTTGAGGGACGAATTCGGCATCAACTCGACGCGGCCGAGTTTGCCGAGGCTCACGACGGCGCTGGAGTTCTGCGCGGTCGTGATCGTGCTGTCGGAGAAAACGGTCGCGCCCGAGATGGCGCTCGTGCCGTTCACGGAAACCTCGCCGACGACCGAAAGGTCGCCCGCCGGGCCGGTCTGCCCCTGCTGCGGCGCCGCGAAACCGACCATCGAGTATGTGCACAGGATGGCGAGCGCCAAGGCGAGCGTGATGGGCGTACGGCTCCAAGTTCTGCTAGTCATTACTTCTTCCTCCCGTAGGTGAAACTGTCAATTTTTTGAGAGAGCGCGCTGCGAGCCTGTGGTGCTGCGACTCTGCAGGACTCGCTTGAGACGAATTCTTTTTTCTTTTTCTCGCCAACCCGTCTCTGGGACAGCCCGCGCGGAATCTCATAAAAGCAGGCATGAGAGCCACTGTGGGCTTTAAAAGACCCCGCTTTATTTACACGAAACGGGCGCGCGTGTCAACAAACATTTCGGTGAATTTGACGACTTTTCAACAATTTGCGGCATGAAGTCGTCTTTTGTCAACCCTTATTTCGGGGCCGCTTCCGCGCCGCCTAGAGGCCGGCGGCCGGGAGCGGGACGCGCCCGTCAGTCCCTGTAGATTAGCACGTGCGGCTGGCCGTCCGCACCTATCCAGCCGCGGTACATGCCGGAAGTGTTGAACGGCATGGCGAAATTCCCGCGCCGGTCGAGGGCGATAAGGCCGCCCGTCCCCCCGATTTTCCCCACTTTTTCAATGGAATCGGCCGCCGCGCGCTCCACAGACTTGCCCGCGTAGCGCATCTGCGCCGAAACGTCGTGCGCCACCGCGACGCGTATGAAATATTCGCCGTCGCCCGTGCAGGAGACGCCGCAAGTCTCGTTGTCTGCATAGGTTCCGGCGCCGATGATGGGCGAATCCCCGACGCGCCCGAAGCGCTTGTTGGTCATCCCGCCGGTTGAAGTCCCCGCGCCCAAATTTCCCGACTGGTCTAGCGCGACCGCCCCGACCGTCCCGAATTTGTGCTCGTCAACGGGCGCGGCCTCCAATTTAGAGGGCGCAGGCATCAATTTCGAGGTTTTCGGGGGCGGATTCTTCTCAGCTTCCAGAGCCTTTTGAAGCTGCTGCCAGCGCTCCTCCGTGTAGAAATACTTCGGGTCAACGAGTTCGACGCCCTTCTGGACGGCGAAAGCCTCCGCGCCCTCGCCTGTCATCATGACGTGCGGCGACTGCTCCATCACCAGACGGGCCAGCAAAATCGGGTTTTTGACGCGTTTCAGGCCCGCCACGGCGCCGGCCTTGAGCGTCCGGCCGTCCATGATGGAGGAGTCGAGCTCGTTCGTGCCTTCGTGCGTGAAGACCGCGCCCTTGCCTGCGTTGAAGAGCGGCGAGTCTTCAAGGAGCGTGATGGCGGCGACGACCGCGTCGAGGCAGGCGCCGCCCTTTTTCAGGACGCCAAAACCTGCGAGCAGCGCTTCCGAGAGCTTGTCGCGGTAGGCGCGCTCGCGCTCGGGCGTCATGCGGCTGCGCTCGATTGTGCCCGCGCCGCCGTGCATGACGAAGCCGAACGGCTGAAGCGGCCCCGTCTTCTGCGTGCCTTTCCCGGCCGTCACGGTCGTCTGTACGGGGGTCTGACTGCGGGTCTCGGCGGGCAGGCAAGAGGCCAGCGCCGCGGCGCCCGCTACCCCGAGAAACGTCCTGCGACTCTTGTCCGCGTCCATACGGCCGCTCACACTCCGCCCCGCTCGAATAACTGTCCGGAAAACTTGTGAAAGGAAATCTCGCGGCAAATGTTAACAGAGGAGCGGGCGCGCGTAAACGACAATTCCTCGCGGGGCGGAGGCTTTAGTCTCGCTTTTTCGTTTCGATGAAGAAGGCGCGCGCGCGTTCGGCCAGAGGCTCTGGGACGACGACGCGGAAGGGATGTTTGGCGACGAAGGCGGGGACGCGCTTGACGCTCGCGCCGAGAGAGGTGAGCGCGGCGGCGGCCTCCTCGTCGCCGAGTTCCTGCTCGCCGAAGGCTTCGGCCGCGCGCCGGAAGGCCCCGCGCAGGCGGTCGAGCGGCAGGTCGCGCCCGGCGAGGACGAGCCCGCGCTCCTGAAACTCTCCGAGGGCGTAAAGGAGTATACGCGCGGCGTCGCGTCCGTTCTTGCCGCCGCCTTCTTCAAAGAATGTGGGCTGGCGCATCGCTCTCGTGTCGGAAGGAATGTTCAGGGAGCACTCGCCCGGCGCGGCCGTACGGCCGAGTCGGTCGCGGACGGCTGCGCGTTGGCGGAGTGGCCGGTAGTTTTCGACTGCGCCTCGGCGTTCTTCCTCAGCTCGACCTGCTCGTAAGGGTCGAGGCGCGCGAAGAGGTAGAACTTCTCGCCGCGCGAGGTGACCGCGCCGAGGTACTTGAGCTTGTATTCGAGGACGCCGCCCTCCTGTAACTCCTCCGCCTTCGGCAGCGGCTCCTCGAAGAGTTGCTCGAACTCGGCGAGCGTGACGGCCTCAAGCTCTGGCAGGTAGTCGTTGCCGCTCGTGCGCGCGATGCGCAGCGCCATCTGTCGCAGCGCCGCGATGCGGTTCGAGTTGTGCACGTAGTACTCGTGCCGAACCTCGCGCCGGCTCACGCGGTCGTCCACGACCTCCTGCTCGTTGCGCAGGTAGCCGAGGTATGCGCGCACGTTCGGCCCGAACCCGGAGTCCGGCGCCGAGGCGCGCTGCCGCTTCTGCGCGTGGGCCGCGGGCGCCGCGGAGATTAAAAGGAGGCACAGGACGAACAGCCCCGTTTGACGCTTAACTCTTCTCATCTTCTCTCGCCCCTCGAAGCTTCGGCGGCTCAGGAGGCTTACTTTAAAGTAAAAGCCTTTCGCACACTCGTCGGGATTCAGGGGATGTTGCCGCGCGGAATCTTATCACAACTGCCGCCCGCGTTTGAGCGCCAAGGCGACCGCGGGCGGGCGCCGCCGCGCTCGGGGCGAAGCGATTGCGCGCGTCCCGAGCGCGGTGATAAATTCGCGGCGCAAGGGAAAGGTTCTTTATGTCGTCTGAAGAGTCGAACGGTTCGCGCGCGTCTTCGGGGACGGAGTTCGCCGGCAGGCGCGTCGCGCTGGGCGTGTCGGGCGGAATCGCGGCGTACAAGGCCGTCGAAGTCCTGCGCGGGCTGCAACGCGCGGGCTGCACGGTGCGCGTCGGGATGACGAAGCGCGCCTGCGAGTTCGTCACGCCGCTCACCTTCCGCGCACTCTCCGGCGCGCACGTCGTCGTGGATGACTACGCGCCGGACAACCCTGACCCCATCGCGCACATAACCTTCTCGCAATCGGTCGAGCTTTTCGTCGTCGCGCCCGCCACCGCCAACATCATCGCCAAGTTCGCGAACGGCGTCGCCGACGATTTTTTAACTTCGACCTACCTCGCCTCGAACGCGCCCGTCCTCGTCGCCCCGGCCATGAACACGACGATGCTCCTGCACCCCGCGACGCAGCGCAACCTCGCCCGCCTGCGCGCGGACGGCGTACGCATCGTCGAGCCCGACGCGGGCGAGATGGCCTGCGGCACGGTCGGCCCCGGCAGACTTTCCGAACCCGAGATCATCGTCAAAGCCGCGCTGGAAATGTTAAGGGAGACGGGCGGACGAAAGAACGACTTGGCGGGCGAGCGCGTGCTCATCACGACGGGCGCGACGCGCGAGGAGATAGACCCCGTGCGCTTCATCTCCAACCACTCGTCGGGCCGCATGGGCTTCGCGCTGGCCGAGGCGGCGCGCACGCGCGGCGCGGAAGTGACGGTCGTCGCGGGCGCGACGACGGCGCAGCCGCCCGCGGGCGTCCGCGTCCTGCGCGCGGTCTCGGCCGAGGAGATGCGCGCGGCCGTCATGCGCGAAGTCGGCGCGGCCACGGTCTTCATCGCCGCGGCGGCCGTCGCCGACTACCGCCCCGTAGCGCGCGCGGCCGAAAAGATAAAGAAGTCGGACGCGGCCCTCAACGTCGCCCTTGAGCCGACGCCCGACATCCTTTCGGAAGTCGCGCGCGCGCGCCACGACCGTCTGCTCGTCATCGGCTTCGCCGCCGAGACCGAGCGCCTCGTCGAGAACGCACGCGACAAGCTCACGCGCAAGAACCTCGACGCCGTCGTCGCCAACGACCTCACGCAACGGGGCGCCGGCTTCAACACCGACACCAACGTCATCACACTCCTCACGCGCGACCGCACGGAGCCCAACGCGCTCCCGCTCATGTCCAAACTCGACGCCGCCCACCGCGTCCTCGATGAAGTCGCGCGCCTTCGAAGTCAGACAAAAGCCGGTTCAGTATGAACGTATCGCGTGCATGACGCGGCCCCAGACCTCGAAGTCCATGCTCTCGATGACTTCGATGGGCTGGAAGCGGTCGTTCTCGGGCATGAGCCAGATGCGGCCGTGGCGTACGCGCAGGCGCTTGACGGTCAGCTCGTCGTTGATGCGCGCGATGACGATGTCTCCGTCCTCCGCCTCTACGGCGCGGTCAACGACGAGGATCGAGCCCGGATGAATGCCTGCGCCCGTCATCGAGTCGCCGGAGACGCGCACGTAGAAGGTCGCGACCGGGTGCTTGATGAGGTAGCGGTTGAGGTCTAGACGCCCCTCGATGTAGCTCTCGGCCGGTGAGGGGAAGCCGGCCGAAACCGAAGTCATAAAGAGCGGACGCGCCCAGCGCGTCGAGCGGTCGGGACACATGACCGAATCCACGTCCATGTAAGATTCCATATTTGTTTCACCCGCGGGAAGATGTCCAACCGCCGGGATGATACACGTAAGCCCGTAGCGAGACAAGAATTTTTTCCGGGTGGGTGGACGCGTGCGGGCGCCTTTAGATGCGCCCTAGCAGGAGAAGTATGAGCACGATGAGCAGGACGAGGCCGAGCCCGCCGCTCGGGTAATAACCCCAACTCCGGCTGTAAGGCCAAGTGGGGGCAGCGCCGACGAGCAGGATTATCAGGATGATAATCAGAATGAGACCGAGACTCATACCGTTCCTCCTTTTTGACGCCGATTCGTTAAAGCCTTTTTATTCCTCTCCGCCGCGCCTGTCAACGTAAAAAGGGGCCTTTCGGCCCCCTCCCGTCGGAACTGATTTCGGATGCTCCCGGCAAGACTTGAACTTGCGACCCCTCGCTTAGGAGTCAAACGGACGCCTGAAACATAAACTGCTGAGTCTGAAGCGGAACGCAGCCACGCCAGAAATCAGCCAATTTCCACCTTCTTTTATCCGCTTTCATGCCGGCGCAGTCTTCTTTCGTTTTTATCTACTCCAATATACCCCAGCCATAGAGAAGTACAGCACATTAATTACCTAAGTCCGCTTTTACTATTATCTGTTCCCGGTATATAGCAAGGGGACACACAATCGGCTCAAATCTCAAGCCGCTCTGGTTAAGGTTCGCTTCCAATCCTCTTACCCGGTTAAAGATATATCTTAAAGGGTCGCGTAAACTTTGCGTCTTCGGTAACTGCTCTTCCAGCCACTTATTAATTTTGTCAAAGTACTCTGCCTTGAAGGCGGATGTTGATGTTACCTGTCCCACCATCGTCCAATTAGACTCAATCTTGCCGCCGTACAAAGATCTAAGTATCTCCGGTTCAATCCGCAGCCACTTTTTATCAACTATCCCACGATACGTTACAAAAAGCTGGTTAGTAGAACTAACAGCTATTTCAAAATTATTCGGGTAAAAGATTTCTATGAATAGCCTGATACCTTCTATCACTTTCGGTTCATCGAGGATATTTAGATCTCTGGCATGTAACCGAGGATCTTTAAGCCTTTTGATACGGTCTTTGATCTGGGCCTTTTTGTTTCTATCTTTCTCCGCCTCAGCTTGTTTTTCAAGTGAAGCTATTAGCTTCAGATTCTCTGCCGAGAGGAGGGAAAACAGCGCGGCTGACTCCATCAGATTATTACCCTTTTCCAGAATGGCATCTATCCTTCGATAATCCTCAATCTCCGCAGGGCCAGTAACCTTTATCATTAGAGCATTACTTATTGTGTTAAGGTAATGCAAAACTTCTTCTGTATCTAGTTCTTCATCTATGCCTCTATCGGGAAATATCCGGGACACATCTAGAATCGCACCGCGCATTTTCTCTTCTAGCTGCTCATACATGTAATCATAGAGAATTGTGCTCTCTGTCCGTTGTGACACTCTGGTGCGTTCGGACTCAGATACTTCATCTGAAACATCGGGACTCGTCTGAGATATAGACGCGGACTCGCCGTGAAGGTATGACTGAAATACCTGCTGGGCGACGCCTTTATTCAGTTGCGAGTAGAACGAGTAGAGCCGCGCCTGATCCACATAAATGAAATCCCTGATAACCTTTTGTTGCTCACTCATTATTTATCCCTCTCGAAAGCCTTCTTGACTTCAGCATCTAAACGGTCGAAATCAGCTTGCCTCTGCTTATAAAGCTCATAGCGTTTGAGTTTAATAGCGCGGAAGGTGAATAAAGCTGTCACGAGAGCATAGACAGATACACCGCCTGCCAATATAAGGAATATTTCTGTCAGGATGCTCATGCCGTGCCCTCTGCCTTTCCTATGAACCATTGTGCCATAAGGCTAATTGCAAAACTCCCGATTGACAGAAGTATTGAAAAGTAGAAGAGGTTTGAGCGAAATACGGTCTGGTTCGTGTTCAGAATCGTCTCGCGCAGGAGGCACGCATAAAGGCCGGATGAAATGAGAGCGATGCAAATCAACGCTAGAAATATATTTGTGAGGAGGATTTCACGCTGATGGTGTTGCCGAAACTCGAAAGCGTCTGCGGCCGAGGTGACACTTAACATCGTACAAAAGAAAAGAATCTCAGGTGAACTAGCTACATCTAAAAGTGATAGCTGTCCCCCAAACCCGCGAATGAGTATGAGGAAAAGAAGCGGGAGTAGCGCGAAGACAAAATTAAACCAGAACCACTTAGTCAACCTCTTACCTATTTTGTAAGCTTTACTCATTTGATATTCAGATTCTTGAGGCTGGGATGAGCCGCGTTTGTGAAAGATAATGTCGTAGGGACAGAGTGTCAATGACAACAGGTAAGAAGTAGTAGCGTAAAGTGCTACCAGTCAATACTCGCGGTGCAAAGGTGCTACAAAGCACAAACAGCCGCCGAAGTGGGCGACCGTAAGTGGTTGATGGGTTGGATGCTCCCGGCAAGACTTGAACTTGCGACCCCTCGCTTAGGAGGCGAGTGCTCTATCCACTGAGCTACGGGAGCGGACGACGGAGAAGTTAGCAGACGGCGTCGGATGCCGTCCAGTTCCCTTCACGACTGGTATTTGATGAGCGAGCGCACGTCGTGGCCTTCGAGGCGCTGGCGGCCGGGCAGGAACTCAAGTTCGACGACGAAGGCGAGGCCGACGACCTCGCCGCCCAGTTCTTCGACCAGCTTGACGACCGCCGCGGCGGTGCCGCCGGTGGCGAGCAGGTCGTCGGCGATGACGACGCGGTGGCCTGCGCCGACGGCGTCGCGGTGTATCTGGAGCGCGTCCTGACCGTATTCGAGGTCGTAGGAAACCGAGGCGCATTCCGAAGGCAGCTTGCCGGGCTTGCGCGCGGGGACGAAGCCGGCGCCGAGTTGGTAGGCCATCGCCGGGGCGAAGATGAAGCCGCGCGCCTCGATGCCGATGACGGTGTCCACGCGCTCGCCCTTGAACTCGGCCGCGAGTCCGTCAATGACCTGCCGGAACCCTTCGGGGTGCTTCAGGAGCGTCGTGATGTCGTAGAAGTTGATGCCCGGCTTCGGGAAGTCCGGCACTTCGCGTATGAGCGATTTGAGTTGATCCATTTTACCTTTCGATTCTGAAAGTGGGGTAGCGGCCGGTCGGCTCGACGCTGACCTCTTCGACGTGCTCGACGCGCGCGTGCTCCGGGCCGGCGGCGAGGTCGTGCTTGAAGCCTTCGACCGCTTCGGGCGTGCCCTCGGCGAGGACTTCGACGCGGCCGTCCGCGAGGTTTCGGACGTAGCCGACGACCTGATGGCGCGCGGCGACGCGCTGCGCGAAGAAACGGAAGCCGACGCCCTGAACCTCCCCGCTGACGAAGTAGTGCCGCGCGACTCTCATGCAAAACCCCTTGAACGCCGAAGTCTGCCCCGAGGGACGCGCTATCCTAAAAGAAGTTTTCGCCCCAATGCAATCGGCAGAAAACTACGGCAGCAGCTCGACGACGCGTATGCCGCCCGGCGGCACGTCAATGTTGACAGACGCGCCCCGCGCACTTGGAGTGATTTTGAGTTCCGCGTCGGTCGTCCACTCCGACGCGCGGCGGAAGCCGGCGCCCGCGTCTTCGAGTGTGACCGCGGCCGCCTCGTCGCGCCTGACTTCGGCGAGTCCCTGCTGCGGCTTGTAGACGCCGCGGTTGTTGATGAGCGTGACGACCCAGCCGCGCGAGTTGCGGTTGACGAGGTATTCGATACGGCCGCGTACGCGCACGGGCGTCGCGTCTGCGGCGAGGTGCGCGAGCAGGTGCGCGGCCGCGGGGACGAGACGTTCGTCGAGGCCGAGCAGGTCGGGCACGGCGCAGAAGACGACGCGGCCGCGGCCGACGCGGTTGACGGTGACGAGGGGGTCGCCCGTCGTCGTCTTCATCAGAACTTCGGCGCCGCGCGGCTCGATGCGCTCGTAGCGGTAGACCTGACCGGCGAGGTCTGTCTGCTCCTCGCCGGGCGCGAGACAGACGGCGTCGTCCGCTTCGGCGGTCGAGCCCGTCATCTTCACGCCGAGCAGTTCGGCGGGAAGCCCCTTCGCCTGCGCCGCGTTGATGATGACGGTGCCGCCCTTCTCGGCGTAAGCCTTGAGGCGCGCGCCCCACGCGGGCGTCCAGTCCACGCGCCCGCCGACGACGAGCGCGCGGTATGCGTTAATCGCTTCGGGCTTCTGGTCTGAGGCGACGAGCACGTCGAAGATGTCGCCGAAGGCCGAGTTGACGAACGCCTGCCGGTCGGCGGTCGCGGGCTCGCCTTCGTTCAAGGCCGCGGGGTAGTAGGCGGCGAGGAACAGCTCGCGTAGCGCGCGGTCGGCGCGGTTGATGGGCGAGACGCTGAGCGGCAGGTGCGGCCAGTCGGTCATGTCCCAGCCGTGCGCGGGGTCGAGTAGAAAAGCAATAGGCGTGTAGGGCTCGCCGCGGTCTGCGTGCTGCTCGGCGAAGCGGACGAACTCGTCGGTGATGCGCCCGAGCGGGTTGAGTTGAAACGGGTGCTCGCCGGGGCCGGGCTTGAAGAACTGGTCGAAGCCCTGTTCGAGGTAGACGGCCGCCGCGCCCGACATGTAGTAGAGGTAGTAGCTCTTCCGATACCAAGAGAGCGAAGGCCCCATGGTCGCGCCGTAGCGCGTGTGGAAGAAATGTTCGGGGCCGGCGAAGTTCTGTTCTTTAGTGAAGGTCGTCGCGGTGTCGCCGAAGTTGGGCGCGTGGTAGTAGAGGAAGTTGCCGCCGAACTGTCGCGCGGCGCCGCGCGTAAACGCGATGCGCATCGCCGTGACGGGCTGCACGGCCGCGGTCTCGATGCCGAGCGTGCGCACGCCCCACGCTTCGAGCGCGTGCGCGTAGGAAGTGCTCGAAGTTGACTGGGCGGGAATGAGTCTGTCCCACATCGCTCCGGCCAGCGCGTGGAAGGTCGCCGCCCACTTCGCTTCGAGCGCGCGCGTGTAGGCGGCGCGGTAGCCTTCCAGCATCTCGCGCCGCGTCATCTCGGGCCTGAGCGTCAGTGTCGAAGCGACCTGCGCGAAGACGTGCCCGATGCTCTCGCCCGAAATCCAGCCGAGGAACTGTCCGCGCAGCTCACCGTTGAGGAGATTGAGTGCGGCCCTGCCTTCATCATCTTTGAAGTCGGCCTTGCCGTAGTTGATGAGGACTGCGAAGGGCGAGCGCGTCTGGCGTATGAAGCTGAGGAAGGCGCTGCCCTCCTTCAGGTGCTTCGGCAGTTCGTTGATGTAGACGACCGGGACGACGAGCGGCGAGGAGAAGATGGGCACGTCGCGCGCGCCCTTGTACTTCTCCACGAAGTCTTCGAGCGGCTCGGCGTTGAACGGGTAGAGCGGGCGCTCGCTCGCCGGGCGCGTGTAAAGCTCCCAGAACTTCTCCGAGACGTTCCAAGGCATTAGGAAGTCGCGGCCGGCGATGGGCGGACGACGCCACGCGGCCGGCAGTTCTGCTGTGAGCGTTGACGCGTCGAGCAGCAGCGCGAGCGGCGGACGCTTGGACGCCCACTCGCCGAGGACTCTCTGCGCGGCGAAGGGAGGTTTCTGTCGGCCTTCCGGATGGAAGTCTTGGTCGTCTGTGACGAGGACGCAGTCAACGTGGCGATGCGCTTGGGCGGCCTTCTCAACTTCGATTGAGAGACGCGCCGGCCCTTTCTTCAACGCGACGGCGGGCGAGCCGTCCCAAGTGAAGGCCCAGCCCCAGTACGCGCTCACCTCGTCGTGCGGGTCTACGAGGTCGCGCGCGCCGAACTCACGGCGGAAGACTTCGCGCCCCTGCTGTCTGATGAGGACGGCGAAGTTCTCCGTCTTGTTGGCCCAGTCCGCGTAGCGCGCCCAGACGCGATACTCGCCGTCGCGCGGGATTTCGATCTCTTGAAAGAGCGTCGCGCGCGTCTCGTCGGGCGAGGCCGCCACCGAGTCCCACTCGCTCTCGCCGCCCTGCGACCACTCGGCCGAGACGCCCGGCCCGTTCGTGCCCCACCCCGGAGCCTTCGCGCGCGAAAGGTTCATCCAAGTCGGGTTCGCCAGCGGCTCGTTCCGCGCGTCCAACGACAGCCCGCGCATGTTCTCGGCCTCATACCAGAGGTATTCGTGGTGGCGCGACGCGGCGGGCTGTGAAATCGTCTGGGCGGGGACGGGCGTTAGCAGAAACGTTGATGAGAGCAGGGCTATACAGATTTGAAATTTCAAATTTGAAATTCGGGATTTTGAAATTCGGGATAAGGAAAAGGGGAGAACGCGTGCGCCCTCCCCTTCAAGAAATGTCTGTCTGAAAGTCTTAACCCAATTCATCCAAGCACTCGGCGAGCGGGAGCTGGCGGCAGGTGTACATGGGCGTGTCGCGGAGCGTGTAGCGGCTGGCCTTCGACTCGCGCAGCTCCTGCACGAGGTCGAGGAAGTCCGAAGGGTAGTCTGTCTCGAAGGCGACGACGAACTCCTGATCGTCGAGGCCGAAGGAGTAGGTCGTGTGGAGCTTCACGGAGCGGTACTTCGTGCCGACGCGTATGTGCTCGTCCATCATCTCCTGCCGCTGCTCGACGGGCAGGCCGTACCACTCGCGCGTCTTCACGAACGGGTAGACGAAGAGGTACTTCGACTGACCCGGGACGATGTGCAGGCGGTCTTCGACGTGCTCGGGGTTGTCCTTGTCTATGTACATCGAGCGCTTGGTCATCGAGAGGAACGACTGCGCCACGTCGAGGTAGCGGCCGAGGCCGGTCGCGTTCAGCCGCGCCGACATCTCCTGAAACGGGTCGAGCGTGTAGCCGATGCGCCAGATCATGAAGTCCACGTTCGAGCGCAGGCCCACGATCGAGTAGCTGTGCATCAGAAGGCCGCGCCGGTAATGGTCGAAGACCTCGACGAACTCGCGCTTCGCGTCGAGCTTCGCCTGCGCGTCGAGCGCGCGCCACTCGGGCCGCGCCTTGTAGAAGGTGAAGGTGACGAACTGGCGCGGGAGCTTCGCCTTCTCGGTCTGCTCGGCCTCGCGGCCCGACTTGTTGTCGGCCAGCCGCAGCGTCGGACGCCCGGCCCCGGATTGGTCTTGTTCCGTGCTCATGGTCTTACTTCCTCAGAACTTCTAAAGGGGCTTCGATGAGTATCAACAACAACGGGCATGAGCGCCTGTCAGGGCGAAACGTATTGTGCTTCGCCGGGCGCCGGATTGCAAACCGCCGCGGGCGCGTTCGCGGACAGTTTTCGCGCACGACTGTGGGCACTTCCCGCGCCCGCGCCGTTAAGTTATACTCCGCCCGCTCTGTCATCCCGAGCTTTAAACGTCCGGCCGACGCCCGGAGCCTTCTGAAGCGCATGAGACTGTTCAAGACTTCGCTCGTCATCATCGCGGCCGTGGCCTTCTACGCCGCCTGCAACGGCACGCAGACCGCCAACAACAACGCGAACGCGCGCCCCGCCGCCACAGCGTCCTCCACACCTGCGCCCGCCGCGACGCCCGACGAGCTGGCCTCGGCCGCCGCGGACTACTCGCAGTTCTGCATCAAGTGCCACAGGGCCGACGGCACGGGCGGCGCGGTCGAGCTGGACAAGGGCGAGACGCTGAAGGTGCCGAACCTGCGCGAGCACGGCAAGAAAGACCCCGACGAACACCTCGCGCGCCAGATACGCGAAGGCGGCGACGACATGCCGCCCTTCAAGAAGCGGCTCGACGACCAGCGCATCAACAACCTCGTCCGCTACATCCGCCGCGAGTTCCACGGCCAGACCACAACGGCCGCAGGCGCAGGCACCGCGACGCCCGCGCAGCC
This sequence comes from Pyrinomonadaceae bacterium, assembly GCA_035248785.1. Taxonomy (GTDB): domain Bacteria; phylum Acidobacteriota; class Blastocatellia; order Pyrinomonadales; family Pyrinomonadaceae; genus QHXN01. The sequence continues at coordinate 37,424 of DATFHD010000113.1, forward strand.
CGCGCACTAAACCTCGGCACGCGGCCTGTGCTATCCTCGCCGCGTCGCTCGCACCCGTAGCTCAGTTGGATAGAGCGTCTGACTTCGAATCAGAAGGTCGTAGGTTCGAGCCCTACCGGGTGTATCTTTTGAAAGTCGCCGCCTCAGGCATTCCCCGGCCGGAGCGGCGCGCACATTGTCATTGACTTCCCGCCGGAAATCTCTTATAAGTCCTCCGCCCTGTTGACACCCCCAGCCCCTCAAACACACGACAACTTTTAAGGAGTACCCGATGAAGAGCATGAAGTTGGCGGTTCTGGCCCTGTCCTTACTGACTCTCTCCGCGACGGCCGCGAGCGCACAGTCGGCGAGCGGCAACTGGCAGTTCACCTTTTCGGACTCTTTCCTGAAGACCTCGAACTTCGACGCGGCGACGCAGGCCAGCGGCGCCGCCTCCGGCACGGTCTTCCTCTCCGACGAGCAGCCCATCTACTATCAGGACGTGGACGGCACGGGCGAGCCGACGGACAAGTACAACGGCTTCTCCCTGAAGGCAGACGTGGACAGCCTCGTGGTGGTGAATAACCGCGCCGTGATGAGCGCGACCATCCGCGACGCGACCATCCCGAGCCTCATCGGCCAGCGCTTGCTGCTGACGGCCGACGACGGCGAGACTACCAAGACGCCCGACGGGCTGACGTGGGGCAGTTACAAGTTCGTGGAGCGGACTTGGACGCCTTCGGACGCCGAGCTGAAGGAAGACCCGGGCGTCGGGCTGACGTGGTGGGCGACCGACTACGAGCGCAAGGACGACAGGGGCTATCAAATGCCCATCAAGGAGCAGCCCGCGAACACGTCCACCTTCCCCGTCGCCACCTACGACAACGTGGACGTACAGCGCGCCTCGGGCGACATCGTGGTCAAGCCGTAAAGATTTCAGACGGCGGCAACTTCATCCGACAGCACGCGCACGCCCCGGCCGACCGAGAGCCGGCCGGGGCGTAGCACGCGCGCGTAGAGGCGCGAGTCGCCCGGCCGCAGCTTCTGCGAGATGCGCCTGAAGTCCCCTTCGAGGAAGGACGCCGCGATCTTCTTGCAGGGCGAGGTGTAGCTCGTAATCTCTACGAGCGCCTCACTGCCTAGCGCGAGTCGCGCGCCGGGCTTGACGCGCGCCCAGTCGAGCCCCGCGACCGTCACGTTCTCGCCGACCGAGCCGGGGAAGACGGGATGGCCTTCCGCCTGTAGCTCAAGGATGCGTTCGAGCGCGTAGAGGCAGACGGCGCGGTCTGGGCCGCCGTGGAAGCGAAGGTCTCTCTGGCGGTCGCCTTCGAGCCCCGAAGGCGTGAGCAGAGCCTCGCGTACGGCGAGCTTGGGCACGCCGCCCTTGGAAACGTTGAGCTGAAAGATTGTGCCTTCCATCTCCGTCTGAATAACTCTTCCTTCCTTCGACTTCACGCGGCCGCGCCGCCCGCCTGCGCGTCGGACGCGAGCGACGCACGCGCGTGCGCCGCGGCGATCCGCGCAAGGAGTTGCGGCAGACTCTCGCGCGTGTAGACCTCAAGGCCGGGCGCGGCCGCGTCCAGCCCGGAACTGCGCCACCAAGCATTGAATCCTTCGACGTGAGAAGCCTCGACGCCGCCGCCAGCGTCCGAGAGGTAGACGGCCGAAGCCTTCGGCAGCGCGCGGCGCGCGGAAGGCTTTATCTTCAGAACGTCCGGGCGCGCGACCAACAACGCGTAGTCGGCCTCGACGAAACGCAGGAAGCTGTTCCCTTCCACAATCAGGCCCGGCACACGCACGCGCCCGAGCGCTTCGCGGAAGCCGCGCTCGACCTGCCCGTCGGTCACAATCGCCCAGTGGACTTCCGCCGCGCCCGCGTCCCAGTAGCGCCCGGTGTCCTTGCCCCGCGCGTAGGTCTCCGCGCGGCCGGAGCGCACGACCGGCTCGTCGCCGAGCAGAGGGCTGACGCAGCAGGCGTGCGGGTCTCTACCGCACGAGCGGTAGTGGCCGCGCGTCATCTTCAGAGCGGCCCAGCCCGGCAGAGCGCGCAGAAGCTCGCAGACGAGTGTCGTCTTGCCCGAGTTCGAGTTGAAGCCGCCGACGGCGACGATTGTGGGCCTCATACCTTTGCGCGCCACGGCCGACGGGACGCCGGCCTGCGCGCCCACAGTATCGCCTCACACGCCGCGCCCGTACAACTTCCAAACATCCATGACGAAGGGGCTGAAGCTCGTCAGTCAGTCCTTCGAGCCGGCGTCGGAATTAATTTTCCGGCCCGCCGAAAAAAGTGCTTGACAGTATAAAGTAGTCTGTTGTATACCTTCGTCGTCGCCCCGAACTCGCGGGCCGACACTTTTGAGGAGAAGAGAGATTTCAGTGATGACGGCGAAACCGAAAACAGCCAGACGCGCGCGGATGAACGGCAGTACGTTCGTCTGGCGGCAGTCCGCCCGGTATCAGGGCGCGGCCGCGCTCAGCGTCGTCTGTCCGAAGCCGTCAGCGATAAATACCGGCGGCGGATTCAGGCAGCGCCACGCCCTTCGACCCGAAGGCGTGTCGGGCTTGGATCGTCGCCAAATTCAGAGTTAGTCCAGCGGGGGGCGGCCTCCCGCTCCCCAAATCTCTAAAAAGTTCGTAGAGACTTGTCCGGAGCGGGCCGGCTTCCTGTGGGGGAGCTTAGAAGGCCCGCTCTTTTCTTTTGTGCTGTTTGACAACCGAAATACCTTGAGGTGAAGAAGGCGGGGAACCGCCCCGCCTTCTTCAAGTTTTTCTCGCGTCAGAGGCCGAAGAGGCTCGGCAGCGGCCTGTAAAGCCGTGGCCCTTGAATGGGCGTTGGGGGTTCGAATCCCTCCTGATGCATAGACGAAGGGGCGTAAGCTAACGCGCAAACTGGCGGACTCCAAACCCGCACTTCCCGGTTCGAATCCGGGCGCCCCTGCCAACTTTGGAAGGTTGGGCACGGGCACGCCAAGCAGTCCCGAAAACTGTCGGAGCTAAAGACTCCTGTGGGTTCGACTCCCGCACCTTCCGCCAAACTCTCCGGAGGCGTCGCATAAATGGCATTGCAGCGGCCCGCTAAGCCGCCGGGGCCGACGGCCCTTGTGCGTTCGAATCGCACCGCCTCCGCCTTTCAGTTGAACCCGTAGCTCAGATGGACGAGAGCGCAAGTTTGCGGAGCTTGAGGTCGCACGTTCGAGTCGTGCCGGGTTCGCTTCAGTCCGGGGTCGTCCAGCGGGAGGACGCCTGTCTTTGGAACAGGAGACGAGGGTTCGAGTCCTTCCCCCGGAGTCGTCAGGTAAGTTTTAGGCTGGTGTGGCGTAACGGCAAACGCACGGCGTCGAGAGCGCCGGGGGCTCAGGGCCCGTGGGGGTTCGATTCCCTCCTCCAGCATCGTGCGGGAGTGGTGCAAATGGCAGACACGCCGTCCTCAGAAGGCGGACTTTGTGAGTTCGAATCTCACCTCCCGTACCAATTTTCAGGCACGCGCGCGTAGCCCAACGGCAGAGGCGGCAGGCTTAAACCCTGCACTGTGAGAGTTCGAATCTCTCCGCGCGCAATCGTCGCGGGGGCGTATGCAAATGGAGAAAGCGGCCAGACCTTCAATCTGGCGCCCGCGTGGCTTTGCGGGTTCGAGTCCCGCCGCCCCTGCCAGCTTTTCACGTTGACCGAAGCCCAGACGGACAGGGCGCCGCACTGTGAATGCGGACGGCGCGGGTTCGAGTCCCGCCGGTCAACCCAATTCAAGACACGGGGCGTTAGCCAAGCCGGACGAAGGCACGCGACTCTCTATCGCGCACGCGCGGGTTCGAGTCCCGCACGCCCTGCCAAACTTCAAGGAGCGGTGGCCGAGAGGCTTGAGGCACCGGATTGTCGATCCGGACTACGCGGGTTCGATTCCCGTCCGCTCCGCTTCACACGCGCTGCAAGCTCAACAGGCACGAGCACCCGCCTCTTAAGCGGGGGGCTGCGGGTTCGAGTCCCGCGCGGCGCACCAAACTTTCGGAGCGTAGCCTAGTGCGTTTCAGGCACTCGCCTTGGGAGCGAGACGACGTGAGTTCGATTCTCACCGCTCCGACCAATTTCTGAGTGGACGTAGCTTAGCCCGGGAAAGCGCCGGCCCGCCACGCCGGGGACGCGGGTTCAAATCCCGCCGTTCACTCCAACCTTCGACACGGGCGGTTAGCTCAACGGAAACCAGAGCGCGTCGCTTCGGACGACGAGGTTGCGGGTTCAAATCCTGCACCGCCCTTACCCTTTCTTTCCGCGGGAGTGATGTAACGGCTCAACATTCGAGTCTTCCAAACTCGCTCTGAGGGTTCGACTCCCTCCTCCCGCATCGCCCGCGCGAAGCGGGCCGCAGCGCCAAGTGGATAAGACTGCGGCTCAAGACGTGACGCCGGGCAAACAGTGCGCGTGAAGCCAAGCGGCAAGGCGACGGTTTGCAAAGCCGTAAGTTGTCGGTTCGACTCCGACCTCGCGCTCTCAGACGGCGGGCGGCAGCACGTCCGCCAAAACTTTCAACCCACATACAAGAAAGGAGGCCGCGTCATGTACCGGCTCAGGCTGTTCTACGTTGCGAGAGTCTTCCTGCGCGCGTTCGCGCGACGCGGGGACGGCGCGGCCGTCATCCTCTACAGAAAGGGCTCCGCCCGCACCGGATAACGTCCGCGTCCGCTTGTTCAGTCGCCCCGAAAGGGGCCTTGGCAGAAAGTTAAGGATATGGACACCGGATTGTTGGTCGAAAAGTTCGCGCTCATGGGGGCGCGCTTACAGTTCCGAGAGATCGTGAACAACTTCCGCTGGCGGCGCGAGAGCCCCGGCATTGACATCAGGACGGACGAGCGCGGCGAGTTCTTCGACATCCGCACCGAGCGCGACGAGCGCGTCGAGTACGAGGTCGTAGACCTCCGGCCCGACATGCGTCACCTGCTCCTTCTGGGCCGACGCGAGGGGAAGAAGGAGAAGTACCTCTGCGGCCACGACGAGCGTCACTGGTTTGTCTGCGCCGTGCCGGGCGCGTCCGTCCGCGGCGTGACGACGGCGATGGAGTCGCTTCAGCCGCCGCTCGTGCGCTTGGCAATTAACCGCAACCTGCGCCGGCAGAAGAACCGCCTACGCCGACGCAACGAGGCGTTCGTGCGTCAGGGCGAATGGTTCTTCGTCCCCGCACCCGACCTCTCCGTGCCCGCGTGGCTCGTGCTCCGCAACGAGCCTCTCAGCCGCGGCGCGGGCAGCAAGCCGCACACCTGCCAGTTCGCCTACCGCAGGGGCGGCGAGCAGGTCTGGGTCTGCGCGCGTTTCCCGTCGGGCCTGCCCGACGCGTCGTACAGACATCTGCTCGCCACCGACCGCCGTGCGCGGCGTTGGGACTGGCGGCAGATGGTGCGCGAGCCCGAGGTCTACGTGAAGGGCCGCGTGTGGCACAGGGATCACAAGACCGTCGTGCTCGAAGGCTGGCACCGCGTGGCGATGAACACGGAGCGCGAAGCCCCGTTCGCGCCGCGCGTCGTCTTCCTTGACTGACGGCCTTAAGACTGCGGGCGGGTCGCGCGCCCCGCGCGGCGCCTCACACCGCCCGCACCTCCAAATTTTCACTCTAAACTTTACGAAAGGAGGAATGCCGGGATGACGAGTCTGAACGGCCGGGTTCTGCTTCTGAACTTCTCGTACGAGCCACTGGGCACGGTCGGCGTGGCCCGCGCGATGTGCCTCGTGATCCGCGGCACGGTCTTCGTCGAAGAGTACGACGGGGAGCGCGTGCTGCGCTCGCCGCGCGCAGAGTTCCGCGTGCCGAGCGTGGTGCGGCTGCGCCGCTACGTCAACGTACGCCGCCGACGCCAGACGGCCAGCATGAAGCGCCTGCGCATCTTCGTGCGCGACCGCTTCCGCTGCCAGTACTGCGGCGACAAGCGCGCCGCCGCGGAGCTGACGCTCGACCACATCACGCCGCGCTCGCGCGAGGGCCGCTCCACCGCGGAGAACCTCGTGACGGCCTGCGTCGCCTGCAACACGCGCAAGGGCAGCCGCACGCCCGAGGAGGCGCGCATGCCACTGCTCACGACGCAGAGGCCGCTCGGCATCGGCCTCGAACACCTGCTGCTCTGCCACTACGCGGAGTCGAACCCCGCGTGGCGCAAGTACCTGTACGTCGAGGGCGTGCCGCTCAAGCGGCGCGAGCCGGCCTGAACCAAGGGGGCGCGGCGGGCAGTCCGCCGCGCCCCCTCAACACTCAAACAGTCTTCAAACTCCGGAGGCATAGCTGACGTGGGCAAGCGTCGGTCTGAAGCACCGAAGAGGTTGGTTCGACTCCAACTGCCTCCATCGCAAACGCACGGCCGGTTAGCTCAGACAGGCTAGAGCGCCAGTCTTACAAACTGGATGTCGAAGGTTCGATTCCTTCACCGGCCATTACGACGGGGCGCGGCTCATCGCGCGCGTGTGCGTCGCACGCGCGCGACCGTGGAGCGCGAGGCCGACTACCGGCGGCCCGCCCCGACCAGTTCGCGGCGATGTAGCTCAAAACGGAAGAGCGTCCGTCTCGTAAGCGGGTGCGTGCGGGTTCAACTCCCGCCATCGCCTTCGTGGGCCCGTAGCTCAGACGGATTCAGAGCACTCGTCTTCTAAACGAGCCGCCGCAGGTTCGAGTCCTGCCGGGCCCGCCTTACCTCCGGCGCGGAGTAGCTCAGGGGCAGAGCGTCGGGCTCATAAACCGCAGGCCGCGGGTTCGAATCCCGCCTCCGCAATTTCGACTGACACGGGTTGGTAGCTTAACTTGGCAGAGCGACAGTCTTGCAAACTGTTAGGTGTGAGTTCGAGTCTCACCCAATCCATCAAAACTTTCTTCGTTGCGGCGTAGCTCAAACGGCTTCAGAGCGCTTGTCTAGTAAACAAGAGTGTGCGGGTTCGAGTCCCGCCGCCGCAGCCGACGTGTGCGGGGATGTGCGCTGGTGCGCACGGCGCTCTCATAAGGCGTCCACCAAAGGCGGGTTCGATTCCCGTCCCCGCGACCTCTTCCGATGTGGTGTAGCCAAGCTGGTAAGGCACCGCTCTGTTAAAGCGGCCATACGTGGGTTCGAATCCCACCGCCACAGTTTTCACAACACAGGCCGGTAGCCAAGCGGCTCAAGGCATCCGCCTTTTAAGCGGGGGAATCGTCGGTTCGAATCCGACCCGGCCTATAACACATCTTCGCGGCGCGTAGCTCAGATGGCAGAGCGTTCGACCGATAATCGAGAGGTCGGAGGTTCGACTCCTCCCGCGCCGACTTTCTTTGCGGAGTCAGCTAAACGGCAGGCTGCCTGTCTCTGAAACAGGTCGCGTAGGTTCGAGTCCTTCCTCCGCAGTTCACCTCAAGGCATTTCGGTTCCGATCCGTCAAGACCTTTGAACCTTTGTCAAGGGGGAACATTCGAGATGGCGAACAAGACGCTCTTCAAGACGCTCGTGGGCAAGCTCGTGCCCGCGGCTAACGCGCGCAACGAGCACGGCGCGCCGGCCTACCAGCTCACGCCGAAGCAGGCGCTCGCGCAGTACGCTGCGACGGGCTGCCTCGGCACGACCTTCTACGCCGACGCGAAGGAGCAGCTCGATACGGTGCTCGAACTCTGCGAGCAGGTCGAGCCGCGCTTCGTCGCGCAGACGGCCCTTTACGCGCGCGAGCGCGGCTTCATGAAGGACATGCCCGCGCTCCTGCTCGCTGTGCTGGCCGTGAAGGACGTAACGCTCCTCGCGCAGGTCTTCCCGCGCGTGGTGGACAACGGCAAGATGCTGCGCAACTTCGTGCAGATTCTCCGCTCGGGCGTGGTGGGCCGCAAGTCGCTCGGCTCGGCGCCGAAGCGGCTCGTGCGCGAGTGGCTTGAGGCGCGCGAGCCCGCGGCCGTCTTCCGCGCGAGCGTCGGCCAATCGCCTTCGTTCGCCGACATCGTGAAGATGGTTCACCCACGCCCGCGCGACACCGAGCGCGAGGCGCTCTACGGCTACATGCTCGGCCGAGAGGTTTCGGCCGATCAGCTTCCGGCCGTCGTGCGCAGCTTCGAGGCGTTCAAGGCGGGCGACCGCGCTACGGTGCCGGACGTGCCGTTCCAGATGCTCACGGCGCTCTCGCTCGGCACGGCCGAGTGGACTGCGGTCGCGCGCCGCGCGCCTTGGCAGATGACGCGCATGAACCTCAACACGTTCGCGCGCCACGGCGTCTTCGACGAGCCCGGCCTCGCCGAGCTGGTCGCAAGCCGCCTCGCAGACGCCGAGCAGGTGCGGAAGGCACGCGTCTTCCCGTACCAGCTCATGGTGGCCTACGCGAACACGGACGCGCGCGTGCCTGCCGTGGTGCGCGACGCGCTTCAGGACGCGCTTGAGGTCTCGATCTCGAACGTGCCGAGCGTCGAGGGTAAGGTCTATGTCTTCCCCGACGTGTCGGGCTCGATGCAGTCGCCCGTGACGGGCCACCGCAAGGGCTCGACGACTTCGGTGCGCTGCGTGGACGTGGCGGCGCTCGTGGCGGCGGCGGTGCTGCGCCGCAACCCGCGGGCGGAGGTTCTGCCGTTCGAGCACGACGTTGTGCAGGGTGTCAGCCTGAACCCGCGCGACAGCGTGATGACCAACGCGCAGAAGCTCGCCGCAATCGGCGGCGGCGGCACGAACTGCTCGGCGCCGCTGCGGCTCCTGAACGAGCGCAAGGCCGAGGGCGACCTCGTCATCTACGTCTCGGACAACGAGTCGTGGGTGGACGCGCGTGCGGGCCGCGGCACGGCGACGATGCAGGAGTGGTCGGCGTTCAAGCGCCGCAACCCTCGCGCGCGCATGGCCTGCGTAGACGTGCAGCCGTACAAGACCGTGCAGGCCGCGGGCTCGGCCGACGTGCTCAACGTCGGCGGCTTCAGCGATCAGGTCTTCGACGTGGTCGCAGACTTCGCCGCCGGCAACCTCGACGCAGACCACTGGGTCGGCGTGATCGAGCAGGTCGCTCTGTGAACGGGTGCCGGGTGTCAGATGCCGGGTGCCGGGTTTTAACTTCCGGCACCCGGCACCCGAAACCCGACACCTCTCCTTCGGGGGCCGAATGCCGTCGTGACTACATTCGTTTGGGTTACGAAAGAGTCGTCACGAGTGAAGTCTCTTGTCGGCCCTCTTAACGTCGTTCTTTGTCACGTGGCGAATGCTGGTGTGAGTACATGGTAAAAACGAAGGCTGATAACCTTTGTGAAGTAGGTTCAAACCCTACGCCGGGCGCGCGAGCGTCCGTCAAACCTCTCACCGATCTTGTCGCCACACACACTTCCGGGGTGAATGCCGGGAGGACTACATCGCGCCACAAAGTCGGCCATGCCGGCTTCCGAGCCTAGCCGGGATAGCGAACCCCGGGCGGCCTAAGCTGCCGTGCTCGAAACGTCTTCTCAACCTTGTCACCCCCGAACTGTTCGGGCGCGCGGCGAATGCGGGCGGAACTACATGGCCTTCCAAGCCGCTGGTTCCGGGTTCGAGTCCCGGCGGCCGCGACCTTATGGACGCGGCCGTAGCTCAATGGCAGAGCAGCGTTAGTTTCGTCGAAACCTTGTCGCCCGCGCCCGAACTTTGAGACGCACTTTTACCGTATTGCTTACGAGAGGTTTTCAGCCATGTCGGTCATGACGCTTGAGCACACGACGTTTCGCACCACCGAAGAGATTCTCGCGCTGGTGCGTGGCTTCGAGGACTGCACGCTGCCGCGCGAGGAGTGGACGCACGCGGCGCACCTCACTGTCGCGCTCTGGCACCTGCTGCAATACGACTGGCCGGAGGCCGTCCGCCGCGTACGCCTCGGCATCCAGCGCTACAACGCCGCGCACGGCATCCGCACGACGCCGACGGGCGGCTACCACGAGACGCTGACGCTCTTCTGGCTCCGACACGTCCGCACCTTCCTCGAAGGCGGGCGCAACGAGGCCCGCGCGCTCGTCCACCTCGCCAACGAACTCGCGGCCACGGCCGACAAGTCGCTCCCGCTCGAACACTACACCCGCGAACGCCTCTTCTCCCCCGAGGCCCGCGCCCACTGGGTCGAGCCCGATATTAAGCCGCTCGACGTGGGTAGTCAGTAGTCAGTAGTAAAGAGAAGGAAGGCGGCGCGCCTTGGCTTAAACCTTGTCGCGCCGCCTTCAAATTCTACTGACTACTGACTACTGTCTACTGTCTACTTTTCCCTTTCACTGCGCGCGAAGGATGGAGAGCGGCTTCTTCGTCAGCACGTCCAGACTCGACAGCGCGCCGACGGCGGAGACGAGGAGGACTGTGGCGACGACGCCGAGGGCGTTGAGGGCGGGCGCGAACGTCCAGTCAATCTCGAAGACGTAGCGCGAGACGGCGTAGGCGAGGCCGTTTGCGGCCGCCGCGCCCACCAGCCCCGCGACCAGCCCGAGCAGGCCGTACTCCGCCAGCATGATTGAGAGCAGCACACGCCGCCGTGCCCCGAGCGTCTTCAGCACCGCCGCCTCGTAGACGCGCTGGAACTTCGTCATCGCAATCGAGCCGACGAGAATCAGCGCGCCGCTCAGGAAGACGAAGCCGCCGATGAAGCTCACGCCCAGAGTGATGTTCGACAGAATCCGCCCGACGCCGCGCACGATGTCGGCCACGTCTATCACGCTCACGTTGGGGAAGCGGTCAACGATGGCGCGCTGAAAACGCGAGCGCTCGGGCTCCTCGGTCGGCCCGTCCACCGCGCCGACGAACGTCTGCGGCGCGTTGTCCAAGGCGCCCGGCCGGAAGAGCACGATGAAGCCCGTGCGCGAGTTGCGCCAGTCAACGCGGCGGACGCTCGTCACGCGCGCAGTAACCTTGCGCCCCTGTATGTCGAAGGTGACGTTGCCGCCCACATCAATCCCGCCGACGCCGCGCAAGCCCTCCTCAATCGAAACCTCCGGCTCCGGCGAAGGCGTCTCGTCCCAGAACTGCCCCGCGACGACCGTCTCGTTGTACTCAAGGCGCGGCCTGTAGGTGACGACGTACTCTCGCCCGAGCTGCCCGCGCTCGCGCCGCGCGCCCGCCGCCTCCAAGTCAATCTCCCTCCCGTTCACGGCCGCGATGCGCGCGCGCACCGTCGGGATGAGGTCTGCGCGCGCGCCCGGCGTACGGCCGATAAGCTCGCGCACGCCCTCGACCTGATCCTTCTGCACGTCTATCAGGTACATGTTTGCGAGGTTGCCGCGCCGCGCCACGTCGAACTCGTCGAGCAGCGAAGACTGCAAAGACTGCACCGACAGAACGAGGAACGCGCCGAGACCGACGGCCATCACGATGACGCGCGTCTGGTTGCCGGGGCGGTGCATGCTGTTGACGGCCTGCCGCACGGCGAATGTCCCCAAGCCGCGCGCGCGCCGCACGAGCAGAATCAACGCCCACGCCGCCGCGTAGAGCACGAGCGCCGTCAGCCCGAGCCCCGCGAGGAAGACTACGCCGACGCGCAGCGAGCCCGCCTGCCAAGACGTTATGAAAGCGAGTCCGGCGAGTACGCCGACCGCCACCGCGCCGCGCAGGAGGTCTAGACGGCGCGCGGGCGCGTCCTGCTCGATTTCACGCAGCAGCATGTTCGGCCGGATGCGTCTTATACGCAGCAGCGGCAGCGCCGAGAAAAGCACGGAGACGAGCAGGCCGAGCCCGAGCCCTTGCGCGACGGCGCCCGCTTGCAGGTCGTAAGAGAGGTTCGGCGGCAGGCTCTCGCTGAAGCGCGCGCGGACGAAGAGTAGCGCGGCCTTCGCCAGCAGCACGCCGAGCACACTGCCCGCCGCGCCGAGCGCGACGACCTGCGCGAGATACGCGGCCGTCAGCCTGCGGCCGGTCGCTCCGACGCACTTGAGGACGGCGATGGTTTTGCGCTTCTGCTCGACGAAGACGCGCGTGACCGAGGAGACGCCGATGCCGCCGAGGACGAGGACGACGAGGCCCGTCAGCGAAAGATAGTTCTCCGCGCGCGTGAACTGGTCGCTCAAGTTCTCGGCCGAGTCGCGGTACGAGCGCACGTTGACGACGTTGTTGCCCACCTCTTTGCGGAGCGCGTTGACGAGTTCGCCCTGACGCCCCTCGGCCGTCCTGAAGAGAATCTTCCGCCGCGCGCGACTGCCGAAGCCCGTGAGACCGGCCGACTCCAAATCCGCACGCGAGACGAAGACGCGCGGGCCGAGGCGGAAGCCGCCCGAGCTTCCCGGCTCCTGCGTCGTCACGCCGCGAATCTCAAACTCGCGCTCGCCAATCTTCACTCTGTCGCCGACGCGCAAGGAGAGACGTTCGAGCAGCAGAGGCGCGACGACCGCGCCGCCGTTTTCGACCAGCGCCGCGTCGAAGGGCTTTCCGTCTTCGAGCCGGAAGTCGCCGTACAGCGGGAAGCCGCGCTCGATTCCCTTCACCTCGACCATCAGCGCGCCCTCGCGCGAGGGGTCTGCGGGGCGAAGCATCGTCGGCGCCTCAATCGTCTCGGTGCGCGCCTCTACGAGCGGCGGCTGCGCGACGCGGTTAATCTTCGCGAGCGCGTCGGCCGGCCACTCGCGCGTCGTCTCGGCCTGCACGTCTGCCGTCATCAGAGCGCGCGCCTCGCCCGCGACGGCGCGGTTGAGGCTCTGAATCATCGAGCGCAGCGCGACGATGCTCCCGACGCCGACGCCGATGCACAGGAAGAAGAAGAGCAGACGCCGCCAAGACGAGCGCAGCTCTCGCCGCGCGAGATTGAGTATGAACTTCACGACCGCGCGGCCTCCAACTCTTCGTCCCGACGACCTTCATCCTCTTCGTCCCGACGGCCTTCATCATTTCCGCCGTTGACGACGGCCGCGCCGCCCTCGTCGGAAACCACCTGACCGTCGCGCAGAGAGATGCGGCGGTCTGCGCGCGCGGCTAGTTCGTGGTCGTGCGTGACGAGGACGAGAGTCGCGCCCCGGCGTCGGTTCATCTCGACCATGAGGTCGAAGACGTGTCGGCCCGTGCGCGAGTCGAGGTTGCCGGTCGGCTCGTCGGCGAGCAGTATCGTCGGCTCGTTGGCGAAGGCGCGCGCGACGGCCACGCGCTGCTGCTCGCCGCCCGAAAGCTGCGAAGGATAATGGTGTGCGCGGCCGGTCAGCTCCACGTCTTCGAGCAGCGTACGCGCGCGTTGCTGCGCGTCGCGGCGGCCGGCGATTTCGAGAGGCGCCAAAACGTTCTCAAGCGCCGTCATCGAAGGGATGAGGTGGAACGACTGGAAGACGAAGCCGAGCTTGCGCCCGCGCAGAGAGGCGAGCGCGTCCTCGCTCATCCGCGTCACCTCTTCGCCGTCAATCAGAATCCGCCCGGAGGTCGGCGCGTCGAGGCCCGCGATGAGCCCGAGCAGCGTTGACTTGCCGCTGCCCGAGGGGCCGACGACGGCGACGAACTGGCCGTCCGGTATCGTCAGGTCAAGCTCGCGCAGGATGGTCAGGCGCTCGGCGCCGGACTGAACCGTCTTTGAAACCTTGAATAGTTCTATGGCCATAGCTCGGTTAACTTCGACGGACTGACGTTACCTTACATTTTGCGCGGAGCCGCCGTCCAACGGAAAGGCCGCCGCCCTTTCGGGTAGCGGCCCTTGACACTGGGGGTTGAAGTTTGAAGGTGCGGAGATGAGTCAAGGCCCCGGCTCCGGTTCGTGGAGACGAGGGGCGCGTCCGAAGGGGTGCCCGATCAGTCCGACCCGTTCGAGTCCGTGATGTCCAGCTTCGTGGAGAGCGGGCGCACGTACATCCCGTTCTGGAAGTAGTCCGTGCTCATGTAGAGTTCCTGCTGCGCGGGCGCGCCGAAGCCGGTCGTTATAGAGTGTGCCGACGTCTGTGTGTTGCTCGCCCCGCCGTCACTCGCCTGCCTGTTCGTCACAGCGTTGCCGCCAGAGTCTTCGGGCGGCGGGACCCCGCCGTGCTTCGCCTGCACGGACGCCATGTCTATGTCCAGCGGCCCGATCTCCACGCTCTGGCCGTCTATGTAGATCCAGCCCGTCCCCTCGTGCGTGATGACGAGGTCTTCCGAGACGGGGTGGTAGTGGACGTCGGAACCCGCGGCGCCCGAGACGTAGCCGATGTGCAGCCCGGCGAGGCGCGTCCCGAAGCCGGGGAACAGGACGAGCTTCATCGGCACGCCGATGCCCGTGTAGTCCGCCCCGACGAAGATGTTGAAGAGCGCCCCGTGGCTGCGTATCTGCTCGTTCGTCAGGTTCCACGAGCGCAGCTCCGGGTGGCTGTCGTTGTATTGCAGTTGCATCTCCTTCGAGAGGTCGCCCCACTTCGCGTCCTTCTTCGCCTGCTCGATGAGGTCGAAGTTGAACTCCCTCTTCGACTGATCCCAGTAGCCGCCGTCCTCGTAGAGCTGAACCTGAGGCGGAGTGATCTGCGCGACCAGAACGAAATCCTCCGTGTTCGAGTCCGGGTTGGCACAGGCGTGCCCGACCCCTTCCGGGTAATAGGCGATGTCGCCGGCCTTGATCTCAACCCACTTGTTGTGGATGAAGACCTTCCCCTTGCCGCGGATGCAGAAGAGGGCCTCCTCCGAGACGCCGTAGGTGTAGTACTTGCTCTGCGTGCCGGGCTTCAGCGTCAGGAGGTGGAGGCCCTGATTGGGGTAGCCGATGCCGGGCCATGCCAGCAGCCGGGTCGGGACGCCTTGAGTCGTAATCTCGATGCCGTCGTTCAAGTTGCCGATGGAGCCGAAGTTGCGTACCTGTTCGAGCGTGAGGTTACGCGGCCGGTAGTCGTCGGCGGTAGGGGTCTTGGTCTGGTTTTCCTGTGCGGGGGTGGCGGGATTGCTGGTTGACATTGTGTCCTCCTCGGTGAAAGGCGAGCGGTAGGTTCGCGGCGGGCGGTCTCTCCGCGCCGCGCGCAAATGTCGGCGTACGCCATCCTCCCGGAGGCGTCGTCAAATCTTACTTCGTCACGAGCGTGATAGTCAGATGCGAAGCCGACTGGGTGAATGGCTTGGCCGGCAGAAAGAGCGTACCCCGTGAGGCCGTGGATAATATTCTCTTGTCACCCGACCGTCAAGACCCCCTTCCGGCCGGGCAGGAAAATCTTGACACCCAAAAGTAAACCCCGCATACTCCCGGCCATTATTGCCGTCGGTCAGAGTCCCTTCGCGCCAGCGCCACTGCCGTTAAGCCGGCATCAGACACTTCTCCGTCAAGCCCCTGCCCCTGTGCAGAGGGGCCGCCCCAAAGGAGCCCGGCGATGAACTATTCCCCGACCGTTAACAGACGACGCTCGAACCATGCCCGCTCGAACGTGCGTCGTCCCGCACTCTTGAAACTGGCCCTCGCCGTCGTGCTCGCCGGCACGGGCCTGTTCTTTCTGATGCGCCCGAACGGCTCGGGGCGCGTGCAGGCCGCGGCCGCAGCCCTGACGGTCTCTATCAGCGACGCGCCGTCCGTGGTCGAGGGCAACCCGACCCCGACGCCGTCCGCGACTCCAACCCCGAGCCCGTCGCCGGTGGCGACCTTCACCGTCAGCCTCTCGGCGCCCAACCC
Organism: Pyrinomonadaceae bacterium; assembly: GCA_035248785.1. Classification (GTDB taxonomy): domain Bacteria; phylum Acidobacteriota; class Blastocatellia; order Pyrinomonadales; family Pyrinomonadaceae; genus QHXN01. The sequence continues at coordinate 52,886 of DATFHD010000113.1, forward strand.
CGACCCCTCGCCCGTGACGGTGGACTACACGCCGGCCAGCGGGACGGCGTCGGCGGGGAGCGATTTCGATTCCAACGGCGGGACGGTCTCCTTCGCACAGAACGAGCAGACGAAGACCATCAGCATCCCCATCAACCCTGACACGACGCCGGAAGGCGACGAGACATTCTTCGTCAACCTGTCTAACCCGCAGGGCGCTTTGACCATCGCCGACGGGCAGGGGCAGACGACAATCGTGGACGACGACCCCGGCGGCATCTTCGCCTTCGCCCAGCCGAGCTTCAGCGTCAACGAGGGCGACGGCGTCGCGACCATCACCGTCAAGCGAACGGGGAGTCTGGTCGGCACCGTGACCGTCAACTTCAACACCTTCGACTTAACGGCCGTCGCCGGACGGGACTACGGCAACACCGGCGGGACGCTCACCTTCGGCCCCGGCGAGACGACCAAGACGTTCGACGTTCCGATAATTGACGACACCATCACAGAAACGACCGAAAGCCTCGGCTTGTCATTGAGCGGGGCGACGAACGGCGCCACGGTGGACGGCTCCGGGGGCAGCGCGTCGCTCGTGATTTTCGACAACGAGACGGCCAGCGACTTCTTCGCCGTCACCAACAGCAACAAGCTTCTGCGGTTCCGCAGCAACACGCCGGGGACGGTCACCACCATCGGGACTATCACCGGCCTCCAGCCCGGCGAGCAGGTCGTCGCCATAGACGTGCGGCCCGCCACGGGCCAGCTCTACGCGCTCGGCAAGCTGGGCTCTACGGGGCGCCTCTACGTCATCAACCAGACGACGGCCGCCGCGACCCTCGTCGCCGCGCTCGCCCCCGACCCGTCCGACTCGACGAGCCCCTACACGGCGCTCTCGGGGACGGCCTTCGACGTGGACTTCAACCCGGTGGCAGACCGCCTGCGGGTCGTCTCCGACGCCGACCAGAACCTCCGCGTCAACCCCTCTACGGGGCTGGTCACCACGGACACCAATCTCGCGTACATCGCCAACGACTCGAACTTCGGCGCCAACCCCAACGTCACCGCCGCGGCCTACACCAACAGCTTCGCGGGCGCGGCCCTGACGACGCTCTACGTCATAGACTCGAACCTCGACGTGCTCGCGATACAAGACCCGCCCAACACTGGGCACCTCGACGCCATCACCTCGCAACTGCGCGACACCTCCTCGTCGCCGGTGAACACGACGGAGCTGACCGGCCTCGACAGCCGCGCCAGCGACAACGCCCTGTTCGCCTCTCTGACGGCGCCCGGCGACTCCACCTCGAAGCTCGCCCTCATCGCCTTCGACCGCTTCGGCAATGTCGTCGTCGGGTTCGTAGACACCATCGGCGGCGGCGAATTGATACGCGACATCGCGGCCGCTCCGACGGGGACGTTCCAGTTCTCCTCCGCGACGGCAACGGTGTCTGAGGGCGGCGGCAAGGCTTCGCTGACCGTGACCCGCACGGGCGACACTACCGGCACGTCTTCGGTCGAGTGCGTCACGTCCGACGGCACCGCGACGCAGAAGGGCGACTACACGATTACGATTTCGCGCCTGACCTTCGCCCCCGGCGAGACGAGCAAGCCCTGCGAAATCCTCATCGTTGACGACTCCTTCGCCGAGGCGGCCGAGACGTTCACCGCCTCGCTTCAGAACCCGACCGCCAACTTCACGCCGGGGACGACCGGCTCCGTCACCGTCACCATCACCGACAACGACGCCGTGACGGGGGCCAACCCCATAGATAACTCTTCGTTCTTCGTGCGCCAGCACTACCTCGACTTCCTCGGGCGCGAGCCCGACACGGCGGGGCTCAACTTCTGGGTGAACGGCATCGAGTCGTGCGGCGCGAACGCGGGCTGCCGCGACGTGAAGAGGATAGACACCAGCGCGGCCTTCTTCCTCGCGATAGAGTTTCAGGAGACGGGCTTCTACGCCATACGCGTGCAGGCCGCCGCCTTCAGGAAACACTCAGACGAAGCCACTACGCGCATGAGCTACACAGAGTTCATCCGCGACGCGCGGCAGGTCGGCGAGGGCGTCGTCATCGGCCAGCCCGGCGCCGAAGCGCGGCTCGACCAGAACAAGACGGCCTACGCGCTGCGCATCGTCACCAGCCCCGAGTTTATCCAGACCACTTCGCCTACGCTGTCGGGCGAGTCTTACGTCATCACTCTCTTCCAGCGCGCGGGCGTGTTCGACGAGACCGACGCGGAGGTGCAGGCCGGGGTGGACGCCCTCGGCATCGGCGACACGGCGGGGCGTGCGGCGGCGCTGCGCTCGGTGGCCGACTCCGCCTCCGTTCGGCGGGCACACTTCAACTCGGCCTTCGTGCTGATGCAGTACTTCGGCTACCTGCGCCGCAACCCGACCGACGCGCCCGACACGGACGACTCCGGCTATCAGTTCTGGCTGAACAAGCTGGAGTCCTTCGACGGTGACTACCGTCAGGCCGAGATGGTCAGGGCCTTCATCCTCTCGGACGAGTACCGCAAGAGGTTCGGGCCGTAGGCCGCGGCCGAACGCTCATACAGGAAGCCCCGGCGGAGGCGCCTCCGCCGGGGCTTCTTTTTTTAGGCGGCGAGCCCGCGGCTCATTAGGCGACGAGCCTGCGGCACGTTGGTTCCGCGCCGCGCCTCGTGTGGAGGCGGGAGCGAATCTTCGTATAATCCGTGCATGAAAACTTCGCCGCCGACCTTTTCAAGATTGATGCTCCCGGCCTTCGCCATTCTCTTCGTCGCGCTGCTCGCCGCTTGCGGGAATAGTTCGCCCAACTCTTCCACATCATCCACGCCGACGCCCGCGCCGACCACGACGCCCGCGGACAACGTTCCTAAAATTGTCGCCTTCGGCGACAGCCTGACCGCGGGCTACGGCCTACAGCCGCAGGAGAGCTACCCTGCGCTCTTGCAGAAGATGCTCGACGCGGACGGGTTCAAGTATGAAGTCCTCAACGCGGGAGTTTCGGGCGACACCTCGTCCGGCGGCGTGCGCCGCATTGACTGGTCGCTCGACGCGGGCAACGTACGCTTCCTCATCCTCGAACTCGGCGCCAACGACTTCCTTCGCGGCCAGCCCGTCTCGGAGACGAAGAAGAACCTCGCCGCCATCATCGAGCGCGCCAAGTCGCGCGGCGTGAAGGTGCTGCTCGCCGGGATGCTGACGACGAGCGAGTTCGGCCGCGGCTACGAGGCTGAGATACGCGACGCCTTCCAGTCGCTCGCAAAGGAGCAAGAGGTCACGCTCATCCCCTTCTTCCTCGAAGGCGTCGCGGGGAAGGACGAGCTGAACCAGCAAGACCGCATCCACCCCAACCCGCAGGGCACGCGCATCGTCGCCGCCAACGTCTACAAGTACCTCAAGCCGATGCTCGAACAGGAGCAGAAGAAGTAGCGCGCATGAAACGGGACGTGGTCGTCATCGGCGGCGGCGCGGCGGGGCTGATGTGCGCGTTCGTGGCGGGGCGTCGCGGGCGGCGCGTCTTGGTGCTTGAGCACAACGAGCGCGTCGGGCGGAAGATAGAAATCTCTGGCGGCGGGCGCTGCAACTTCACGAACACGGGCACGACCGCCGGCAACTTCCTTTCTGATAACCCGCACTTCGCCAAGTCGGCGCTGGCGCGCTACACGCCGGCCGACTTCGTCGCGCTCGTCGAGCGTCACGGCATACGCTTCCACGAGAAGAAGCTCGGGCAACTCTTCTGCGACGGAAGCTCGCGCCAGATTATCGAGATGCTGCTCGCGGAGTGCGACGCGGCGGGCGTCGAGATTAAAACGGGCTGCCGCGTGAGTGAAGTTGAGAAGGGCGAGCGGTTCACTTTGAAGACGAGCCGCGGCGAGTTCGAGTCTGACGCGCTCGTCGTCGCCACGGGCGGGCTCTCCATCCCAAAGCTCGGCGCGACCGATTTCGGCTACAGGCTCGCTCGACAGTTCGGGCTCGAAGTCGTCCGGCCCGAGCCTGCGCTCGTGCCGCTCACGCTCGCGCCGCGCGACCTCGCGGCGTTTCAACCTCTGAGCGGCGTCTCAGTCCCGTCGGTCGTACGCACGGGCGCGGCCGAGTTCGCCGAGAACATACTCGTCACGCACCGCGGACTGAGCGGCCCGGCCGTCCTCCAAATCTCCTCCTACTGGTCGCGCGGCGAAGAGCTTTCGATTGACCTCCTGCCCGGCGCCGACGCGCGCTCGCTGCTCGCGGACAAGCGCCGGAGCGGCGCCGAACTCTCGAACGCGCTCGCGCAACATCTGCCGAAGCGCTTCGCGCAGGTCTGGTGCGAGCTGTTCGCGCCGCCGCGCCCGCTTCGCGCCTACACCGACGCGGAACTTGAGGCCGTGGCCGCGCGGCTCCACGACTGGCGCGTCCGGCCCGCGGGCACCGAAGGCTTCCATAAAGCCGAGGTCACGCGCGGCGGCGTCCACACAGACGAGCTTTCGTCCAAAACAATGGAGGCGCGACGCGTCCCCGGCCTCTACTTCGTAGGCGAAGTCGTGGACGTGACCGGCCACCTCGGCGGCTACAACTTCCAATGGGCTTGGGCCTCAGGAAATGCGGCCGGGCAGCACGTCTGAAGAACTCGCACACTTTTTTTCACCCACCCTGTCACAAAACTCCGGCCCGCGGTGTTTACACAGCAGAGAAACGGTTCGTTTCGATTTTCACCACAGGAGAGGAGTGTAAAAGGCTTATGAGACGCAGGGCGATTTTGAACGTGTTGGGCGCGCTTTTGGTCTGTGTGGCGGCGGCGGGCGCGGCGTCGGCGCAGGACTTCCAGAGGAGCTACGAGCTGGGGCCGGGCGGCACTGTGAGCATCCAGAACGTCTCGGGCGATGTCGTGCTGAAGGGCTACGACGGCCCGACCGTCGTCGTCGAGGGGCGCAAGGAAGGGCGCGACCGCGATCAGGTCGAGGTCGAAGACACGAGCACGCCGGGCCACGTCTCGCTGCGCGCGAAGTACCCGAACCACTGCAACTGCGACGCGAGCGTCCGCTTCGAGGTGCGCGTGCCGCGTGGCGCCAACCTCAACTTCGAGAAGATTCAGACCGCCAGCGGCAACCTGCGCGCCGAAGGCTTCACCGGCAGCCTCGACCTTCAGACGGCGAGCGGCGACGTGGACGTGCGCGGCGTGGGCGGCGAGATTCGCGCGCAGTCGGCGAGCGGGACTGTCCGCGTCGCGGACACTTCGGGCCGGGTCAACGCCAGCACCGCGAGCGGCAACGTCGAGGTCGAGTTAACGCGGATCGAAGGCGACGGCGACATGAGCTTCTCTTCGGCCAGCGGCGACGTGCGCGTGCGCGTCCCGGCCTCGCTCGACGCGCGCGTCAGGATGTCAACGGCCTCGGGCGACATCGAGACCAACTTCCCCATCGAGGTCAAGAGCGACGAATACGGCCACGGCAGCCGCGCCGAAGGACGCCTCGGCAGCGGCGCACGCTCGCTCAGGCTCTCCTCCGCCTCCGGCAACGTCAGTCTTAAGAGCATCTGAGGAGAGGAAGTAGACAGTAGTCAGTAGTCAGTAGTCAGTAGGAATACAAAGCGGCGCGCTCGGCCCGAAGGCTGAGACGCGCCGCCTCTCTTTTCTACTGACTACTGACTACTGTCTACTGTCTACTCTCTTTTCGCCCGCGGGTGGTGGCGCTCGTAGACGGTGCGGAGGCGTTCGCCTGTGACGTGCGTGTAGATCTGCGTGGTGGCGAGGTCGCTGTGGCCGAGCATGGCCTGAACGCTGCGCGTGTCGGCGCCGTGTTCGAGCAGGTGCGTGGCGAAGCTGTGGCGCAGGACGTGGGGCGTGACGCCGCGTATCTGCGCCTTGGCCGCGTGGCGCTTGAGCATCGCCCAGACCTGCTGGCGCGTGACGTTCGCGCCGAGGTAGCCAACGAAGAGCCGCTGCGACTCGCGCCCCGAGAGCAGCACGCGCCGCGCAGCCCTGTAGCGCTGCAACCACTCGACCGCCGAGCGGCCGACGGGCACGCGCCGCTGCTTGCTCCCCTTGCCCGTGCAGAAGAGTATGCCGCTATCAATATCCAAGTTAGACGCAGGCAGTGTAGCCAGTTCCGAAACGCGCAGCCCCGTCGCATAGAGCAGTTCGATGATGGCGCGGTCGCGCACGCCCTCGGGCGTCGAAGTGTCAGGCGCCGCCAAGAGTCCTTCAACCTCTTCCTGTGTGAGGAAGCGCGGAAGTTTTCTCGTCTCCTGCGGCGTTCTGATTTCGGCGGTCGGGTCTGCCTTAATGTGTCCGTCGAGCAGAAGGAAGCGGAAGAAGCCGCGCGCGGCGTGCAGGGCGCGGCTCACCGAGCGCGGGTTCAAGCCCTCGCGGCTGAGCGACATGATGAACTGCGTCACGTCTTCCTTCCCCAAAGCCTCCGGCCCGCGGCCGAGCCTTTCGGCTTCGGCCTTCAGCCGCGCGAGGTCGCGCCGGTAGCTCTCGATAGAGTTCTTCGACAGCCCCTTCTCCACTTGCAGGAAGCTCAGGTACTCGCGGATCAGGTCTCTCGGCATAGGCGTGTCTAGCTCGTCGCGCGGTCGGAGATCGGCAGGGTGGCGCTGAAGTCGTGCAGGAAGCGTTGGGCGTAAGAGTTCAGCAGCCACTCGACGCGCTCGGGGTCGTGCGAGGCGACGAGGAGGCCGACGTGGTGGAGCTTCTTGAGGCGGAAGACGATCTCGGGGTCGTTGTACGCGGAAGTGTCGGGCCACTCCTGCCGCGCGAGCGAGATGCAGATGCCTGCGTAGTCTTCGCGCGTGGGCGGCAGCTCGTATCGGCCTTGCTCGCCCGCGACCTCGATGCGCGCCCACTCGCGCCAGAGGTTGACGCCGGTCGCGGCCTCTACGACCTCGGCGATGTTGGCGCCGCCGACGCGCGCGGCGGTTTCGAGAAAGTAGAAGCGGCCGTCCGCGGCTTTGATAAATTCCGTGTGCGTGACGCCGCGGACGAGTCCGAGCGTGCGGAGCAGTTCGTGGTTGAGCGAGGCGAGCGCCTGCGCGTCCGGCGTCTGGCGCGAGACGGTGCGCGTGATGAAGACGCCGCCGCCGTGCGCGACCTCCATCGGCGGCTTGCCGTACTTGCTGACGGCCGTAAAGACCGGCTCGCGCTCCCAGACGACGGAGTCCACGTGGAAGATGTCGCCGGGGATGAACTGCTCGATGAGGTAGAACGACTGCCTGTCGCCTAGTTCTTTCAGCAGCGGCCAAAGCTCGTCGGCCGTCGAGACTTTCTTGATGCCGACGGACGACGCCTCGCTCCTCGGCTTTAAGACCCAAGGCGGCGCGACGCGCTCGGTGAACTCGCGTACGCGCTCGTGGTTGAGCGCGTGTACGAACTCAGGGACGAGTATGCCGTGGTCGCGCGCCTTCACACGCATCGCAAGCTTGTCGCGGAAGTAGCGGGCGGTGGTGTCGCCCATGCCGGGGATGCGCAGGTGCTCGCGCAGCGCGGCCGCCGTCTCAACGTCGAAGTCGTCTAAAGGCACGACGCGGTCTATCTCGCGCGTGCGCGCCAGCCAGCTCACGCCGCGGATCACGTCTTCGAGCTTGTAGTCTTTCGGCAGGTAGAAGAATTCGTCCACGGCCTCGCGCGGCCAGTCGGCGTCGCGCAGCTTCTCCATCGTGACGGCGAAGACGCGGCAGCCCAAGCGCTTGCACTCGCGCAGGAACTCCTGCCCCTTCTCGAAGGTGACGACGCACAGGACTGTGGGCGGGCGCTGTTCGGACAAGGCGAATCCCCCGGACGTGTTTGGTGATTAAAGCTGTCGGGCTAACTCGGGGGGATGATAACGCCGCGCCCCGTTTGCGACAACAGGGGCAGCCCGCTACTTCGCGCCCTCGACGGCGAAGGCAGAGGGGCAGAGCTTGGCGAGCGCGCACTCGCTGCAAAGGGGGCCGCGCGCCTTGCAGACCTTGCGGCCGTGCGCGATGAGGAGGTGCGAGAAGTCTATCCAGTCCGACTCGGGGACGAGGGCCGTGAGGTCGCGCTCGATCTTCTCGGCCGTCTTCTCTTTCGAGAGGCCGAGCCGTTCGGAGAGGCGAGTGACGTGCGTGTCCACGACGACGCCCGAGGCTATCCGGTAGGCGTTGCCGAGGACGACGTTGGCGGTCTTGCGCGCGACGCCGGGCAGTTCGAGCAGTTCCTCCATCGAGTCGGGGACGCGCCCGCCGTGGCGCTCGCCGATCTGGCGGCACGCGCCCTGTATGGACTTGGCCTTGTTGCGGAAGAAGCCCGTCGAGTGTATGTCGCGCTCAAGCTCGGCCGTGGGCGCCGAGGCGTAGTCCTCCCACGTGCGGTACTTGCGGAACAACTCGGCCGTGACGATGTTCACGCGCTCGTCCGTACACTGCGCCGAGAGGATGGTCGCGACGAGCAGTTCGAGCGCGTTCGTGTGGTCGAGGCTGCAACGCGCCTCCGGATACTCCTTCCTGAGTATCCGGATTAGCTGCCTCACTCTCTTCTTCTCTTCGGGGGAAGCTGTCATAGGGATGTTAAGCACTAACAGTCTGCTTCCTCATCTCCTGCGCGCGCGGCCGCGTCGCGTGGGCTTGGCGGAGGTGGTGGGCGCGGGCCTCGTCTTCTCCATCAGCTCGCTGCGGATGAGCGCGTTGAGCGCCCTCTGCGGGACGGCGAAGCTGAGGTGCAGCGTGTTGCCTTCGGTGCGGTTGACGAAGGTCTTGAGGGCGGCGAGCGCGGTGCGCGCCTGCTGTGCGTCCTTGCCCGTCTTCTTCGCGGCCTCCCGGCTGAGCGCGGTCTGCGCCGCGAGCAGCCCCATGCGTATGAGTCCGCTGAAGGCGCTCGCGTGCTCGGGCGAGTCGGTCAGCACCGACGCGCTCGTCGTGTAGTTGAGCGCGTCCATCCCCTGCGCGAAGCTAAACTGCTTCACCCACGCGATCATCTCGTCGGCCTCCTGACTGGCGGGCACGCCCGCCCTGTGCAGGTAATCCGCGGTCGAGGGCGGAAGCTCCGCCGTCAGACTCCACAAAGCCTGCGGGTCGTGTGCGGCGAGGTCTATCATCGAAGCCTTCAGGCCGCCCTGACCGCCGCTCGCATCAACCGCCGCCCTGACGTAAGCCGGCACGCCCGCGACGAGCGTGCTCGCGTCGAGCGCGACGACGGCGACTTCCGGGTACGGCATCGGCTTCGGCTTGGAGCCTTCGCCGCCGTCGGCCGCCGCCGCGTTCGGGTCGGCGCCCTCCTTCAGCTTGTTGAGGGCTTCGAGGTCAATGATCTCAAGCGTCTTCCCGCCGTAGGTCTCGCTGCGCGTCTTGACGTTCTGCGCCCCGGCCACGACGCGGCCGAGCGAGAGCAGCGTGTCGGCGTTGAAGTTGCCGCGGATGACGACGACGAACTCGGGCAGCCCGTTGGCGGGCGCCGGGTCTGTGAAGCGCACGGCGGCGGCCGCGTACTCGACCCCGCGCGCGTCGAAGCCGACCTGCTTCGCCTCCGTCAGCATCTTCTGATACTGGGACGGCGGCAACAGCTTCGGCAGCACCTCGTTGACGAGGCGCCGCACGTTGACGAAGAGCACGCCCTGCGCGTCGGGCAGCGCCGAGAGCGCGTGCCGCATGTCAACTGGCGGGAGCGCGGGCGCGGGCGCCTGCGCCGACGCCGCCTGCGCGAGCACGAAGACGAGCGCGAGGGACGGCAGGAGCCTCGCGGGCAGAAGTTTTCTCATGTGCGTTCGGGCTTCCTTTCAGGTAAAGAGGAGAGCGACAGAAAACGGGCGGAGCCAAAATAAAGCCTGTGCGTCCAAAGTTCAAGACATTTGATTTTCAAGTCACTTGATTAAGGCGCGCCGACGGGCACGTCGAGCGCGAAGCCGCCGGGCCGCGCGCGCCCGCCGCCCGGCTCGGTGAAGCGCAGGTCTGCGAACCTGACGACCCAACCGCCGCCCTCTCTGGGCAGGACGCGCGCCACGGGGAAGCGCGCGAAGTCGAGCAGCACGCGCGCGTCCGCGTCCCTCGCCGCGCGGCCGACGATTTCGGCGTCCGCGCCCGCGGGCTTATGGACGACGGCCACGTTGCTCAGGTCTTCGATGAACGCGTCGCCGAGCTTCAGGTCGTAGCGGAACGTCTCGCTTTCGGCGTCCGCGAGGCAGCGCCACGTCGTCGGGTCTGCGAGCACCGGCGTCGCCGCCACGCGCAGGACGCGTCCCGCAGGCGGCGCGTTGAGGTCGTCCGACAGACGCACGGCCAAGTCATCCGACAACCGCACGGCCTCTTCGCGCGCCCGCGCGTGTAAGAGCGAGAGCGCCCCGAGGTATGCCAAGACCAGCGCGAACGCGACGGCCGCGGCCCACGGCCCGACGCGCGCGCCGACTCCCGCCAGATGCATGACGAAGAGCGCGAAGAGGCAGATCGTCCACAACCCGAGGGCGAAAAGGGGGACGCTTGAGTCCGTCGGGAGCGACACGCGGAAGAAGAGTGTCGTCGCGACGAGCGCGAGCAGCCCCCACGCGGCGGCGCGCACGCGCGTCGTCGCCGTCAGAAGGAAGCACGCCCCGCCGAGCATGAGCCACACCCAAGGGTCTACGACGAAGAGCAGGTCGCCGTAAATCCAGCGCCCGTCCCAAGGCAGAAACGGCCGCACCCCGTAACTGTTCGTCCAGTCGAGCAGAGGGTGCGAGGCCGACAGCACGAGCGAACAGAGCAGGAGCCCGCCGAGCCTCGCCCTCGGCTCGCGCCCGCGCACTCGCGCCGTCAGACGCTCGCACGCGAAGAAGAGCAGCGGGAAGACGACAGCCAACGTGAACGTCCCGACGAGCGAGTGCGTGATGCCGCGGTGGTTTGCGAGGTAGAAGGCCGGGCCTTTGACGAGCGCGAGGATGTCTATGTCCGGCAGGTTCGCCGCCGCCACGCAGACGAAGACGGCGTAAGGCGTACGGCGCTCAAGCCCCGCCTTCGCCGCCGCCAGCCCCACCAGCGAGTGTGTGAGATTGTCCAAGGGAGGCTAATGACGAATGGGGAGTGACGAATGATGAATTAAGGGCTGCCTCCAATTCATCATTCGTCACTCCCCATTCATCACTTCTCTTAGAACGGGCCGCCGCGCGGGGGCGGGGGCGGGAGTTGCGCGTAGCGCTCGGGGCTGAGCTCCTGTAGCTTGTCGGCCGCGGAGCGCGTGACGTTCGACTCGGGGAGCGGCTTGCCGTCCTTGCCCTGCGCCTTGCGCGCCGACTCGACCATCTGGAAGAGGAGGTTGACGGCCTCGTCCTTCTTCCCCTGCTTCTCGTAGACCGAGGCGAGGCGCAGCTTGACGGCGTTCTCGGGGACGGGCCTGTTCTTGTCGTTCAGAAGCTCCTGATAACCGGCGGCCGCCTGATCGTACTGCGCGTCGGCCTCGCGCGCCTGCGCCAGCGCGAACTTCGCGCGCCCCGCGACCTCGTCGCCGCCGTTCTTCGACAGAGCCTCAAGCTCGCTCAACCCCTTCTGCCGGTCAACCGTCAGCAGGTTGGCCGCGGCGAAGTAGCGCGCGATCTCGTTGTAGGGCGAGCCGTAGTCGCTCTGCACCTTCTGGAAAGCCTCGACGGCCTTCTGCGCGCGCTCGCGCTCGTCCTTGAAGGTGGGGCCGGTCGCGTTCGGGTCGGGCGTGGCCGAGACGGGCGCCTCGGCGATCTCGATGGCCTTCCCCAGAGCGAGGCGGGCGGCGTCGGCGCGCTGCTCGCGCCACCAGTTGAAGACGAGGAGGAGCGCGACGAGCGCGACGGCGCCGCCGACGGCGTAGAGGATAGTCCGCTCGCGCCCCTCGAAGCGGTGCGAGAGGCGTCCGTAAACGTCGTAGGTCGTGTCGCGGAACTTGTCGTGCTTGAGCTGCTTTGCGCGTTTCTTTGTCGTTCGGGCCACTGCTTTTTTCCGGTGCAAGACCGCACTGTCGGGTGCGTTCTCATTTGTGGAGTTAGAGGCAAAGGCTTCACTCTAAAGGCGGGGTTAGGGGATGTCAAGCGAGCACCGGACACATAAGATTTCCGAGATTTCCGTTGTCAGCGGCGGCACGTCGGCGCTATCCTGTCGCACATTTCCGGGAGCCCTCGGCATCAAACTATCGGCCATGCAACTTTTCAGGGAACAAAGCCCGCCCCGGCGGTGTCGAAATGGACAGTTGAAGGTGGACGAGCCCTTCGACAGACCCTCCCGGGCCGACGGAGGACGTTTGTGAGCTTCGGAGAGCCAATCGCCCTCCGCATGGAAGCGGAATTGGAGGGGGCTGCCGACGTGGCCGCCTCGGCGGAAGCCCGCCACTACGTCCCGACGGCCGAAGAACAGTTCCTTGAAAGGCTGAGGGGCGGCGAGGCGGCGGCCTTCAACCGTCTGGTCGAGGAGCGCCACGGCGACATCTACGCCCTGCTCTACCGCCTGACCGAAGACCCGGAGGAGGCGCGCGACCTGACGCAGGAGACCTTCCTGCAAGCCTTCCGCCACCTGTCGAGCTTCCGCGGCGACGCGGACTTGAAGACGTGGCTCTACCGCATCGCCGTCAATCAGGCGCGCAACCGCTGGCGCTGGTGGAAGCGGCGCCGACGCGACCGCACGCTCTCGCTCGACGCGCCCGTCTCGGAAGGGCAGGACGCGCCGCTCTCGGCGGGACTCGCGAGCGACACGGCGGAAGACCCCGAGCGCCAGACGCTCGCGCGCGAACGCGAGCGCGCCCTGCACGCGGCGCTCCGCACTCTCTCGCGCCCCTACCGCGAAGTCATCGTGCTCCGCGACATAGAGGGGCTCAGTTACGAAGAGGTCGCACTCGCCCTCGACCTCAACGTCGGCACGGTCAAGTCGCGACTCTCCCGCGGGCGAGACGAGCTTCGACGCAGGCTCTCAGGCTCTTTGTAAATCTTTTGGCTGTCCGCCATCAGCTTCTGTCTTTTTCGCCGGGGTCGCGCCGAGCGGCCGACTACCCGGCACGCATTAAGCCCGAAGCTAAAGCCCACAGCTAAGAGCTAACAGCTTTCCGGATGGCTGCCCCGCCCCGGCTTCGACCGAACACACCCCGGTGCCATGTGGGTCAGGAAGTGGGGGAGGTGGCCGCGCCCTCGGGGCGCGCTTCCGGCTTGAGGCCGAGACAAGCGGGCGGTTTTTGAAAACGTGGCCAGCAACACCCGTTCTTCTACCGCCGCCCCGCACGTCAAAGCCCGCGGCCCGAAGCCGCCGCAGGGCGACCGCCGCAACTGCTTCCTTTTAACGAGGGAGCAGCCGGGGTCGGCCAGCCATCCGGAGTTCAGAGGTTAGAGGCTAGAGGTTAGTGAAGTCGCCGCCGGCAAACGCCCACGCCGGACTCGGGCGACGCGCTGACCGCAACAACTAGCCTCTAACCTCTGACCTCCAACCCCTAAAGTTATGATGACGTGTCTTGAATCTCAGAAGGCGTTCTCGCCGTACTTGGACGGCGCGCTGTCGCACGAGGCTTCGGCGGCGCTGGCCGAGCACGTCGGCGCGTGCCCCGTCTGCCGTCATCAGTTGGAGGAGACGCGCGCCATCGTGCGCGGCCTCTCGCTCCTCCAACGCCCCGCGCCGCCCGCAGACCTCGCGGCCGACGTACGCG
>DATFHD010000114.1:0-22292 GCA_035248785.1 Pyrinomonadaceae bacterium
TCGCCTTCCGCGGCGGCCCGACAAGGACGCACGTGCCGCTCCCCGACAGCGCGGCCGTCGGCGCCGGCGCCGACGCGACTGCGCTCGACGGCCCCGTTGACGACTCGCAGGCGACCGTTAACCTGACGGACGCCGCCGCAATCCCCGTCGGCCTTCTCATACGCGTCGGCGACGAGCAGATGCTCGTCAACGCGAAGTCCAACAACACTCTCACGGTCACGCGCGCCGCGAACGGCACGACGGCCACCGCGCACGAAGGCGGCGCGGCCGTCAACCCCGCCTTCGACCAGCGCGGCGCGGGCTTCGCGCGCAAGACCGGCAGCGCCGTAGACATCGGCGCCGCCGAAGCCGACTACGCCATCAACGCCGCCGCGGGCACGCCGCAGAGCGTGACCCTCGGCACACTCTTCCCCGCGCTCCTGAAGGCGACGGTCACCGAATCCGGCTCGCCCGTCGTCGGCCTCTCCGTCAACTTCGACGCGCCCGCCAGCGGCGCTTCGGGGACGTTCACGGGAACCGGCACGAACTCCGCCAGCGCCCTCACCGACTCGGACGGCGTGGCGACCGCGCCCGCCTTCAACGCCAACGCCGTCGCGGGCGCCTACAACGTCGCGGCCAGCCTCGCGGGCGGCAGCCCTTCAGTCAACTTCGGCCTGACCAACCTGAAGCTCGGCCAGACCATCACCTTCGACGCACTGCCGGGCAAGACCTTCGGCGACGCCCCCTTCACGGTCAGCGCGACGGGCGGCGCCTCGGGCAAAGCCGTCACCTTCAGCTCCACGACGCCGGCCTTCTGCTCGGTCAGCGCCAACACCGTAACGATACTCGCCGCGACGATACACGTCGGCGACACTTGCACCGTCCGCGCCTCGCAGGCCGGGAATGATAGCTACGAGGCGGCGCAGGACGTTGACCGCTCTTTCAGCATAGCGAGGGCGGGCTCGACGACCGCCGTCAACTGCCCCGGCAGCGTGACCTACAACGGCTCCGCGCAGACGCCCTGCACCGCGAACGTGACGGGCGCGGGCGGGCTGAGCCAGACCTTGACGGTGAGCTACACGGACAACACCGTCGCCGGCACGGCCTCGGCGACGGCCGCCTTCGCGGGCGACGACAACCACACGAACAGCAGCGGCTCGAAGACTTTCACCATCACGAAGGCGCCCTCGACTACGACCGTCACCTGCGCAGGTGGCAACGTCTACACAGGCTCGCCGCTCACGCCCTGCACGGCGTCCGTCACGGGCGCGGGCGGCTTCAGTCAGTCGCCGACAGTCAACTACAAAGACAACACTGTCGTCGGCACCGCCACCGCCGCCGCCGATTTTTTAGGTGACGCCAACCACGACGGCAGCAGCGACTCAAAGACATTCCAGATCGCGAAGGCCGACTCGACGGTGACGGTGACGTGCCCCGCGAGTGTGACGTACGACGGCTCGGCGCAGACGCCCTGCTCTGCGTCCGTGTCGGGTGCGGGCGGGCTGAGCCAGTCGCTGACGGTCACCTACTCGAACAACGTCAACGCGGGCACTGGCACGGCCACGGCGAGCGCAGACTACATCGGCGACGCCAACCACGACCGCAGCAACGGCTCGAAGACCTTCTCCATCGGCAAAGCCGTCTCGACGACGACCGTGCTCGTCTCCGACGCGGTCTATGACGGCCAGCCGCACGGCGCGACGGCGACCGTGACGGGCGCGGGCGGCCTCAGCCAAAACCTGACCGTCACCTACACGGGGCGCAACGGGACGAGCTACCCCGCGTCCACGAACGCGCCGACGAACGCGGGCGACTACACGGCCACGGCCAGCTTTACAGACGGCAACCACGCGACCAGCAGCGACTCGAAGGACTTCCGGATAGCGAAGGCCGCTCAGACCATCACCTTCGGCGCGCCGGCTGACAGGACGTTCGGCGACGCCGACTTCCTGCTCGACGTGTCGGCCTCGTCCGGCCTCGGCGTGACGTTCGACTGGTCGGGACAGTGCGCCGTCTCCAACTCAAAGGTTCACATCACGGGCGCGGGCTCGTGCACGGTCACGGCCTCGCAGGGCGGCGACGGCAACTACGAGGCGGCGGCGAGCGTTTCACGCTCATTCCAGATTGCGAAGGCTTCGACGACGACAACGCTCTCGTCGGCACCGAACCCTTCGGGCGCGGGCCAGCTCTTGACGTTGACGGCGACGGTCACGTCCGCGGCGGGCGTGCCGACGGGGGCGGTCACGTTCAGGGACGGCGGCAATGTGCTCGCCTGCTCGAACGCGGGCGGGCAGGCACTCGTCGTAGGCGTGGCGACCTGCACGACCGCGGCGCTCGGCGCGGGCGGCCACGCGTTGACGGCCGAGTACACGGGCGACGCGAACTTCCTCGCCAGCACGGGCTCGCTCTCGGGCGTGCAGACGGTCGGCGGCGCGTTCGAGTTCTCGCGGGCCGTCTACGCCGTGACCGAACGCGGCGGCTCGGTCGCCATCACGGTCAGGCGCACGGGCGACGCGTCGCAGGCCGCGAGCGTGGACTACTCGACCGACGACGGGAGCACGCCTTCGGTCGCCGTCGCGTGCTCGGCGACGACGGGTCAGGCGCTTGAGCGCTGCGACTACACGCGCGCGGCCGGCACGCTTCAGTTCGCCGCGAACGAGACGGAGAAGACGTTCGTCGTGCTCGTCAACGACGACTCGTACGTTGAAGGCACGGAGACGACTGCGCTGCGCCTGTCGAATCCTTCGGCCGGCGCGGTGCTCGGCTTGCTCAACGCGGCCGCGTTGGAGATAACGGACGACGCGGCGGAGTCTGCGGCGAACGTGATTGACGACGACGAAGCTTTCGTACGTCAGCACTACCACGACTTCCTCAACCGCGAGCCTGACGCGGACGGGCTGAAGTTCTGGACGGACGGCATCAGGGCTTGCGGCGCCGACGCGGGCTGCCGGGAGGTGAAGCGCGTACACACTTCCGCGGCCTTCTTCCTGTCCATAGAGTTTCAGCAGACGGGTTACTTCGCCTACCGCGTCCACAAGGCGGCGTTCGGCGACCTCGCGGGCAAGCCTGTGCCGGTAACGCTCGACAACTTCCTGCGCGACACGCAGAGGCTCGGCGCGGGCGTCGTCGTCAATCAGGGCGACTGGCAGGCGCAGCTCGAAGCGAACAGGCAGGCGTACGCCGTCGAATTCGTCCGGCGGCCCGAGTTCGTCGCGCGTCACCCTTCGACAATGAATGCGACGGCTTTCGTCAACCTTCTCAACGACGATGCGGGCGGCGTCCTCGACGAAGCCGAGAAGGCGGCGCTCGTCGCGGAGCTTACGCCCAATCCTTCGGACGCGACGCTTCGCGCCGACGTGCTCCGACAGGTGGCCGACAACGCCGCGCTCGTGCTGAGGGAGAAGAACCGCGCGTTCGTGCTGATGCAGTACATCGGCTATCTCAGGCGCAACCCTTCGGACGCGCCCGAGCAGAACCTCGACTTCGCGGGCTACAACTTCTGGCTCTCGAAGCTCGAACTGTTCGGCGGCGACTTCGTCGGGGCCGAGATGGTCAAAGCCTTCATCAACTCCGTCGAATACCGAAGCAGGTTCGGGCGGTAGCCGACGCGCGGCGGCGCACTGTACACTCGCATCGTGCGGCCGGAAAAGTTGCGAGCGGACGAGGGAACGGCGCCGTCACGGGGGGATGCGTCGTCGCCGTCGCTCGTCCGCGGCGTCGGGCTCGCGGGCGCGACGGCGCTCAACATGATTGACATGATCGGCGTCGGGCCGTTCATCACACTGCCGCTCATCGTGGCGGCGATGAACGGGCCGCAGGCGATGGTCGGCTGGGTCGTGGGCGCCGTGCTCGTCGTCTGCGACGGGCTGGTCTGGGCCGAACTCGGCGCGGCCATGCCGGGCTCGGGCGGCACCTACCGCTACCTCGGCGAGATGTACGGGCGCGGGCGCTTGGGACGGCTGATGTCGTTCCTCTTCATCTGGCAGTTGACCTTCAGCGCGCCGCTCTCGATTGCCTCGGGCTGCATCGGGTTTGCGATGTACGCGGCCTACGCAGTGCCGTCGCTCGACGTGACGCTGGCGGCGGACGACTTGAGCGCGCCGCTGCCGCTCCTCGGTGACGTCTCGCTGAGCGTCGGCGTCTCGTACGGAAGCTTCGTCGCCGTCGGCACCTGCCTGCTCGCGGTCTTCCTGCTCTACCGACGCATCACGATCATCGAGCGCCTGTCGAAGCTGCTCTGGCTCGGCGTGATGGCGGCAATCGTCTGGATAATCTTCGCGGGCGTGACGCACTTCGACCCGTCGCTCGCCTTCGACTTCCCGCCGGGCGCCTTCACCCTGCGCCCGGAGTTCTTCTACGGGCTCGGCTCGGCGCTCCTCATCGCCGTCTACGACTACTGGGGCTACTACAACGTCTGCTTCCTCGGCGGAGAGATTCGAGACCCCGGGCGCAACATCCCGCGCGCGGTGCTGCTCTCCATCCTGTTCGTCGCGCTCCTCTATCTGGTGATGAACGTCTCCGTGCTCGGCGTCATCCCTTGGCGCGAGTTCGCGGCCGCCGACTCGGACGCGCGGCGCTACGTCATCTCGTCCTTCATGGAGCGGCTGTACGGGCGCGGCGCGGGGCTGCTGGCGACGGCGCTCATCATGTGGACTGCGTTCGCGTCCGTCTTCTCTTTGCTGCTCGGCTACTCGCGCGTACCGTACGCTGCCGCGGCCGACGGCAACTACTTCCGGGCGTTTGCGCGCGTCCACCCGGAGAAGCGCTTCCCGCACGTCTCGCTGCTCGTGCTCGGCGGGATAGCCGCGCTCTTCTGCTTCCTCAAGCTCTCGGACGTGATCGCGGCGCTCGTCGTGATACGCATACTCGTGCAGTTTCTCGCGCAGGCCGTGGGCGTCGTCGTCCTGCGCGTGCGCCGGCCCGACCTGCCGCGCCCGTTCCGAATGTGGCTCTACCCCTTGCCGGCGCTCGTCGCCTTCGCGGGCTTCGTCTACGTCCTCGTGATGCGGCCGAACTTCGAGAGGGAGGTGCGGCTCGCACTCGTGCTGATTGTGGCGGGGCTCGCCGTCTACACGTTGCGCGCACGCGCGCGGGGCGAGTGGCCCTTCGGCCGGGGGGTTGAGGACGAAGGCGCCGCCGAAACTCGTTCTTAAGCCGCCCGAACTCATCCTTGAAATCGCCGCTCGGATGCGCCCGCGAAATTAGCACTACCGGAAATCCGCACGTTGGTATACATTGGCTGCCCGGCCGCAGTCCTTTCTCGAAGTCAGGAAATTTTCAGAGTGGAAAACGTAGAGCGCACACAGTTCGTGGTCTTGACCGGCCACCTCGACGAGTCACCTCTGCCCGAACTCATACGGCGCCTGCGCGTGCAGCGGAAGTCCGGCCGCCTGCGCGTCGAGTACTCGGAAGGCCCCGGCTCGTTCTTCTTCGAGGACGGACAGATGGTTGACGCGCAGCTCGGCGACCTGCGCGGCGTCGAGGCGCTGTACGCGGCGCTGGCGCTGCCGAACGCCTCGTTCAACTTCAACCCGCTCGTGCGCCCGCCCGAGCGCAACATCGGCCGGCAGGAGCAGCAGTTCATACGCGACCTCACGGAGGCGCCGCGGCGCGAGGGGCTTTCCGAGATACGCGTCGCGGGCGGCGCGGCCGTCCAGCCCGCGCCCGTCCCGTTTCAGCCGAACGCGACGCTCGGGCAGCAGCACGCCGCGCTGCAACAGCAGGACGCGCAGCCGCAGCAGAACCCCGCGTTCCTTTTGCCGGCCGCGGCCGAGGAGTTTCTCGCGCCGCTCGACGTGCGCCTCTCTGCGGTAGAGGGCGCCATTGCCACGGCCGCGCGCCGCTTCTCGCGCGAGCGTCTGGTCTACGCGGTCGTCATCGGTTTCCTCGTCGGGCTGAGCTTCGTCACGACCCTCGGCATCGTCTACGGCCCGCTCGGCCGGACGCACGCGAACGCCGACGCCGCGCCCGCACAGGCCGCATCCTCGCAAGCCGCGTCAGCACAACCCGCACAAGCCGCGTCGGTGCAGAACGTCGCCGCGCCGCACGACGCCGCCGCGCAGAACGGCGACGCGAACGCTGCGACCGGCGCGAAGGCCGGCGACGCGAACGCGGGAAGCAGCCCGGCGGGTTCTACGCCTAGCGACGACGCGTCGGCTAAGGTCGGCGACGACGCGTCGGCCGAGGCGCCGCCCGTGCCCGCGGCGGCGGCCGTCATCGGCTCGCGCAGGTTCGACTCGGCGCCCGCGCCGCGACGCGAGTACGTCGTCGAAGTCCTCGTCGAGGTGAAGGCGGGCCAAGTCACCGACGCGCGCGTCTGGAACCCTCGGCTGGGCGCCGCCGCCTACGAGGCGGTCGCGCTCAGGATGGCGCGCGAGCGACGCTACCCCGAAGGCTTCAGCGGCGGCGAGCGCCTGAAGATAAGGGTCAAGCCCTAGTGCCTGAAGATGAGAGTCAAGCCCTGACGTTGTTCGTGTAGATGAAGGTCAAGCCCTGATGCTGTTCATACAGAGCAACAGTCTCGCGCTCACGCTCCCGACGGGCGAGCGGCTGCGTCTGCTCGACGCGCTGGCGGAGAGAGGATTCGCGCCGCTCGTGCGCGCGGCGCGGCGCGGGCTCTTCCGTTCGCTGTTCGGTCAGGCCGCGGGAACGGACGCGGCGTCGGAGCTTGAGCGCGAGTGCGCGGCGCGCAGGGAGTCGGGCGGCGGCGGCAGTGTCGCGTACGCGCCGGGCGACCTGTTCTGCGACGGCGACTGCGTGTTCGCGCTCGTCTTCGGGCAGGACTCGGAAGGCGGCGCGTTGACGGCGAGCGTCATCTACGACCTTGAGACGGCCGCGCCGCTCGGCCGCCTCGAACGCTTCTGCCGCGAAGTGCGCGCGGCGTTGGAGGCGATAAAAGAGGATGAAGGCGTCGCTGTGGGGACTTCCTCCGACGCGGCGCCGGGTTCGTCCGATTCGTCGGAGAAGGCGTCGTCCGGTCTGCCTTCATGGCAACCGCGAGCGGCGAGGCTGCCCCGAGGGTTGGCGCGGTTCATGGCGATTCAGCCGGCCGAGTTCGTGCGCGCGGGCGCGGCGCTGCGCGGCGGGCGTGAGCTGGCGCGCGCGTCCGAGATGCTTGAGGAGCGCGCGGTGCGCGACTTCCTGCGGCGGATGCAGGAGCTGCGGCTCGAAGGCTACACGCCGCGTCGGCTGCTGGCCGAGGCGGGCGCGTCCGCTTCGGTGTCGGTCGAGAGGATGTTGGAGGCGGGGCTGTTGGAGCGTGAGCTGCGAGTCAGTTGTCGGAAGTCGGGCCACGCGTTGTTTGATCTGCCTTCGCCCGACTCGCTCGCGGCCGTCACCGTCAGCCGCGCGAAGTGCAGCCTGTGCGCGGCGCCCGTCGCGGACGAAGTTGTCGAAGAGACTTTCAGCCCGACGCGTCTCGCGGTCGCGCTCTTGGAAGACGGGGGCTGGCTTGCGAACCGCGTCTACCGCATCGTGCGCTCGCTCGGCGTGCCCGAGAGCGACATCGCGACGGGGCCGCCGGGCGCTGGCGGCGAGTCGTACCTCGCGGCCGACGTGTGCGGCACGTCCTTCATCGTCGTCACGCGCGACGGCGATTTGACGCCGGCCTTCAGCCGACGCGTCGCGGAGATTGTCGAAGAGACGGACGCCGAACACCTCATCGCGGTCGTCACAGGCTCGGCCGAAGACGAGGGGCGCCTGCGTCTTTACGAGTTCGCTTGGCGGCGCTCGCGCGGCGGGAGGGACTTGGCGACGACCGTCGTCGAGGGTTTGGACGCGGCGCGCGCACAGATCGGACGCGCGTTCGAGGCGGCCGTCCGGCGTGAGTTGTCGCGCAGCCTCTTCGCGTTAGACTTCGCGCTCGGCTTCGGCGCCGCGGGCTTCGTGCTCGACTGGTTCAGGACTTCGAAGGCCAGCGCCGCGCGCGCACGTCAGACGGAAGAGCGCGCCGCCGCGTTGTTAATGACCGGCTAGCCCGCGCGCCTTCGGTGAACGCGCTTACGCCTTCAGCGGCCGGGCAGGCGCCACGCGTGCGGGCCGGCTTCGAGCGCGGGCGGGCGCGTGAAGACCGTCTCGTCGTAGGGCGGGTTGATTTGGAAGTTGATGTGGCCGCGCTCCTGCTTGCCGGGCATCATCACGCCGCCGACGTTCGTGTACTCGGAGAAGTCCAGCGACTCCTGCACGCGCCCGCTCACGAAGAAGACCGTGACGCGCAGCGGCAGGTGAGTTTTGCGGTCGAGGAAATAGTCGATCCGGTTTTCGCGAAAGCGCGTCCGCAGCACGTCAACCTTCTTCAGCCCGATGCGGCCCTCCGACACGCCGACGGGCGTGGGCTTCACCCAACGCGTCTCCAAGAGGTAGAGGTACTGCACGCGCACGAGCCCCTCGTCGCCGGGCGAGCGGACGTTGCGCGCCGCGCCGCACGTCACGGCGCCCGAGCCTTTTGAGATGTGGCACTGCCTGTTCCGACTCACGTCAATCCAGCCGGCGCTCAGGGTGAAGGGCGGCGGCAGGCCGTCGTCCCAAGACCATATCTTGTCGGGGAAGACGTAGAGCGCCTCCACGTCGCCGCGGTGTTCGACGATGCCGAGGAAGTTGCGCCACGTGTCGCGGTACCAGAGGAGGAGGCTATTGACCTTTTGCAGTTGCTCGCGCCCGCCCTTGGCGGCGACGGCCTTCTCCCACAACTCCTCCGCGCTCCGTGTGTCGGCGGCAGTCTGGGCCGACTGCGCGGCGACGGCGGCCGGAAGGCAGAGGATGAGGAGCAGGCGTAAGGCGTGCTTTGAAAAGGCGGCACGTAGTGAGTTCATCGTTAAAGCTCCAAGCTTACGGCGCGCGGCCGTTCGTTCGTCGGGACTCGGGCGGAGTGCAACGCCCGTGCCGCCGGGCACCGCGTGCGTGATGACGAAAGTCGCCGCGTAATTCGTTAGAAGTTCTTCCGGCCGTCAGCGCCGGGGCGCAATGTTGACACGACACCTGACGGATTGGAACCGTCCGGCGCGGCGCCCCGAAGGTTTCCGTACGCGCCCGCGGGGGTTACAATCGGCCGGCGCTGCCGGAACGTCAGACCTAAAGGCAAGGGAAGCAGACGATGCCGCAAAGACCGAAGATCGCCGCGAGTATGTTGGAGCTGATCGGCTACACGCCGCTCGTGCGTTTGAACCGCATCCCCGGGCCGGGCTCGGCCGAGATGGTCGTCAAGCTCGAATCGCAGAACCCGATGGACTCGGTCAAAGACCGCATCGGCGCCGCCATGATCGAGGCCGCCGAGCGCGAAGGCCGCATACGACCGGGCGAGACCGTCATCGTCGAGCCCACTTCCGGCAACACCGGCATCGCGCTCGCCTTCGCCGCGACGGTCAAGGGCTACCGCCTCGTCGTCACCATGCCCGACACCGTCACCGTCGAGCGCCGGCGAGTGATGCAGGCGCTCGGCGCGGAAGTCGTCCTCACGCCCGGCGCCGAAGGGGTGAAGGCCGCCATGCGCAGGGCCGAGGAGCTTGCCGCCGAGACGCCGAACAGTTGGATACCGAACCAGTTCGACAACCCCGCCAACCCGGAAGTCCACCGGCGCACGACGGCCGAGGAGGTTCTGGAAGACACCGAGGGCCGCTTGGACGCCTTCGTCTCGGGCGTCGGCACGGGCGGGACGATTGCGGGCGTCGGCCGCGTCTTGAAAGAGCGAATTGGCGGGGGCGTGCTCGTCGTCGCCGTCGAGCCGACTTCGTCGCCCGTGCTCTCGGGCGGCGAGCCCGGGCCGAACAAGATACAGGGCATCGGCGCGGGCTTCGTCCCAGAGAACTACGACGCGTCGGTCGTTGACCGCGTCATCCCGGTCTCGTACGAGGACGCGGTCGAGATGTCGCGCCGCCTCGCGCGCGAGGAGGGAATCTTCTGCGGCATCTCTTCGGGCGCCATCACCGTCGCCGCGCTCCAAATCGCACGCGAGCTCGGAGAAGGCAAGCGCGTCCTCTCAATCATCTGCGACTTCGGCGAGCGCTACCTCTCGCACGAGCTGTTCGCCAACGAATAACTTTCTGACAGACCCCCGATGAAAAAAGCCACACTCTCCCAACGCCTCCGCTACGCCTTCGATCGTAGCCTCTCGGGCGGAACCGTCTCACTCATCGGCTGGCTCGGGCTGCTGTCGCTCGTCATCGTTTTGACGGCGACGGCCGTGCTGCTTCTCGTCGGCATCGCGCCCGAGGCGGCCGAGGGGCAGGAGCCGCAGGCGCTGGGCGCCGTCGAGGCTTTCTGGCAGAGCCTCATGCGCGCGATGGATCCCGGCACGCTCGCGGGCGACACGGGCTGGCCCTACCGCATCGTGATGTTCTTGGTGACGGTCGGCGGCATCTTCATCGTCAGCTTGCTCATCAGCGTCCTCGCCACCGGCTTGCAGAACAGACTCGAAGAGCTGCGCAAGGGTCGCTCGTTCGTCGTCGAGGAAGGGCACACGCTCATCCTCGGCTGGTCTTCGCGCATCTTCCTCATCATCTCGGAGCTGGTCATCGCCAACGAGAACCAGAAGAAGCCCCGCGTCGTCGTCCTCGCAGACCGCGACAAGGTAGAGATGGAGGAGGAGATTCGGTCGAAGGTCGGAGACACGAAGAACACGCGCGTCGTCTGCCGCTCGGGCAGCGCCGTTGACTTGACCGACCTCGAAATCGTCAACCCGCACGCCGCCAAGTCCATCATCATCCTCTCGCCCGACGGCTCGCCCGACCCGGACGCCGAAGTCATCAAGATGATTCTGGCGATTACCAACAACCCGAACCGGCGCGAGGAGCCTTACCACATCGTCGCCGAGATACGCGACGAGCGGAACATGGAGGTCGCGCGCATCGTCGGGCAGGACGAGGCGCGGTTGATTCTGTCGGGCGACATCATCGCGCGCATCACCGTCCAGACCTGTTTGCAGGTCGGGCTCTCCATCGTCTACACCGAACTGCTCGACTACGACGGCGACGAGATTTACATGCAGGAGGAGCCGCGGCTGACGGGCAAGACCTACGGCGAGGCGCTGCTCGCATACGAACAATGCTCGCTGATGGGCATCAGGCGCGCGGCCGGCGGCTGCAAGGTAAACCCGCCGATGGAGACCGTCATCGAGCCGGGCGACAAGGTCATCGCCATCGCCGAGGACGACGACAAGGTCATCTTCACGGGCTTCCCCGAGAACGTGGTTGACGAGTCGGCGATACGCGAGGTCGGCCCGGCCGCGCCCGTGCCCGAGCGGATTCTGATTCTCGGCTGGAACAAGCGCGGCGGCACCATCGTCCGCGAGCTGGACAAGTACGTCCCCGAGGCTTCGTACATCAAGGTCGTCGCCGACACCCCCGAGGAGGAGGTCGAGAACGGCTTGGACATCAGCGACCTCAACCGCCTCACGGTCGAGGTCGAGGTCGGCGACACCTCGGATCGCAAGACGCTGGACGCGCTCGAACTAACCACGTTCCGACACATCATCCTGCTCTGCTACGCCGAACACTTGGACGCGCAGGCCGCAGACGCGCGGACGATGATTACCCTGCTTCACCTGCGCGACATCGAGCGGAAGAAGGGCGAGGCTTACAGCGTCGTCAGCGAGATGATAGACGTGCGCAACCGCGCGCTCGCGGCCGTGGCGAAGGCCGACGACTTCATCGTGAGCGACGAACTGACCGGGCTCCTCCTGACGCAGGTCTCGGAGAACGCCGAGCTGCTCGAAGTCTTCCGCGATCTGTTCGACGCCGACGGCTCGGAGATTTACCTCAAGCCCGCCGAGAACTACGTCGAGCCGGGGCGCGAGGTCAACTTCTACACGGTCGCCGAGTCCGCACGCCGCCGCGGCGAGACGGCCATCGGCTACAGGCTCGAACGCCACGCCAACGACTCGGCCCGCGCCTACGGCGTCCGCGTCAACCCGCCGAAGTCCGAGACCGTCACCTTCCGGCCCGAGGACAAGGTCGTCGTGCTGGCTGAAGATTAGACTCGCGCCGTCGCTCCGTAACCCTGCCGTTCGCGCACATGCTTAACTGCTCCGTCCGAATCGCCGCCTGCGTCCTTCTCGCGTCGCTCAGCGTCGCGGCGTTCGGCCAGCGCGTGAGCAAGACGCGTGGTAAGACGGCCGCGACCAAGTCCGTCGCAACGCCCGCGGAGTCCGCGGCGGATCGCGCAATCGCCGCGCGCTTCGCGCCGGTCGTCTATCAGGCGTTGGGCGACCACCCGCGCGGCGACTACATCACCAACTTCGACTTCGACGGCGACTGGCGCGGCGACAACAACTGGGCGAACGCTGATGA
Source organism: Pyrinomonadaceae bacterium (assembly GCA_035248785.1). Lineage (GTDB taxonomy): Bacteria > Acidobacteriota > Blastocatellia > Pyrinomonadales > Pyrinomonadaceae > QHXN01. The sequence goes on from DATFHD010000114.1 coordinate 12,261, forward strand.
GAAGAAGTTCCCGCTCAAGGCTTACGTCTACTACTCTCTCAGCGAGACGGCGACGCACTACTTCGTCACCTACGCCTTCTTCCACCCGCGCGACTACAAGGGCGGCGGCGTGCGCGGCGCGCTGCTGAGCGAGGCCATCGGCGAGGGCGTACGCCGCGGCGGCAAGTACGACCCGACGGGGCTCTCTTCGGAGGCGGTGCTCGCGCACGAGAACGACATGGAGGGCTGCCTCGTCGTCGTCAAGAAGAACGGCGCCGACGCGTCGGCGGGCGCGGTCGTCATCGTCGAGACGCTCGCGCACGACCGCTTCCTGAAGTACGCGGCCGAAGGCTTCGCGGCGAACGGATTCCAGCGCGTGGGCGTCGAAGACGGGAGGCCGCTCGTCTACGTCGAGCCGAAGGGGCACGGCGTCTCGGCCTTCGACGCCGCGAAGAGGCAGGCGGACGATGCGGCGAAGAGGCAGGCGAAGCCGTCCGCGCTGCTCGTCTACCGCTTCGCGGGCCGCGCGGGCGACCCGGAAGAGGCGAAGGAGGGCGAGGTCGCTTACGAACTGCTCCCGCTGCTGACGACGCTCTGGCCGCGCGCGCGCAGGGGCGTCGGCGAGACTTTCGGCGCGGCGCGCGCGTACCGCCTCGCGTCCTTGAGCGTGCGCGCGGCGGGCGGCAAGCCTTCGAGCCGTAAGTTGAACGTGACGGCCGGCAGCGCCTTTCTCGGCAAGGTCGGCGCCGCGAACATGGCGCGGCCGCCTTGGGGCTGGTTCGACCGGGAGGAGCGCGCCGAGCCGGCCGGCGCGTGGTTCTTCGACCCGGCCGGGACGGTCAAGCGGCACTTCCGTCTGGGCGACGACTTCAGCGTCCAATACCTGTACGCGCCCTTCCTCGGCGTCATGCGTAGATGAAGAGAGCTTCGATGTTTCTGCTGACGTTCTTCCTCGCACTCGCCGCCGTGCATGAGCCGCGCGCGGCGCGAGTCGTCGTCGCGTACGCCGTGTCGAACGTCCAGACCGGGCAGACGGACGACACGAACTTTCTGACGGGAACTTACCGCGAGCTTGAGAGTCAGGACGACGAGATCGGCCGCAAGGTTCTGGCCGAGACCTCGCACCTCGAACGCGACGAGCGCGAGAAGTACGCGAAGGAGTTCTACAAGGTGCTCGCCGCCGACCCGCTCTTCGCCATCGAGCAGTACGACACGACCGTCACCATCAACTACCCTGCGGGCCGGCGCGTCCCCTTCGAGGCCGACGGCAAAGTCCGACGCTTCCGCGTACGCGGCGCGGGGCTCCTCGAACTGCGCGCCTCTCTGGAAGGCCGCCGCCTCGTCGTAGACTTCGCTTGGCCCGAAGGCGACCGCCTCCGCCTCGTCTACGAGAAGTCTGCCGACGGCCGACGGCTCACGTTCACGCGCAGCGCCGCCAGCCGCGCCGTCCCGCTCCCCATCACGGTCAGCTCCGAGTACGAAGTCGTCTCGCCCAGAGCGACACGCACGTTCGCCGGCCTGCTCCCGCGTTAGCGCCCGCGCGCCGCGGCCGTCTAAACGTTGACTCGCGGCCCTCCCGGTAATATCTTTCCCCGCGCACCAACGACGCTCTACTAGTCCGAAGACCTGACGTCGCGCGCTACAAGTGGGTGCTCGTCGAGGACGCAGGCCGACTCGGCCGCAAGGAGTGGGAGCACTACCTCAGGCAGTCTTACGACCTCGTCAAAGCCAAGCTGCCTAAGAAGACGGCCAGACAGCACGGCCTTTCTTGATTCGCCGGAGAGGGAGGAAGAAGAGTGGGTAAAGTTGGACTGGTGGCGCTGATTCTGGGGCTGCTCGGGGTTCTGCTCGGGGGCGGGACGTTGTTGGTCTCGCTGCTGCTGCCGACCCTGACCGACGGGCGCACGAGCTGGGACGAGGCGATGTTCGGCATCATCCCCGGCGCGCTGCTGCTGTGCATCTCGTTCGTCGTCGCGTTGGTCGGCCTCGTCCTGATGATCATGAAGCGCAGACGGCCGCAGCCCGGGGCCGGCGTCTGACTTCGACGTTCGAGAGTCGGCGTTCGACTTCCGCGCGTTTAAGAGAAGGGCTCGGCGAGCTTCAGGCAGACGGGCGCGGGCACTTCGAGCGTGTGGCCCGTGAAGTCGAGTTTGCCCGTGCGCCGGTCGAGGCGGAAGACGACGACGTTGTCGGAGTTCTGGTTCGCGGCCAGAAGGAAGTTCCCCGTCGGGTCAATGGCGAAGTTGCGCGGCGTACGGCCTCGGGTCGGTTCGTGGCCGACGAGTGTGAGCGTGCCCGCGCGCGCTTCGACTTTAAAGATGGCGAGGCTGTCGTGCCCGCGGTTCGAGCAGTATAGGAAGCGTCCGTCGGGCGTGAGGTGAATGTCGGCGCCCGTGTTCGGGTCTTTGAAATCGGCGGGCAGCGCCGGCACGGTCTGTAGCTCACGCAGCGCGCCGCCCGCCGGGTCGTGCGCGAAGACGGTCACGGTCGAATCCAACTCGTTCAAGACGTACGCGCGCCGGAGTCGCGTGTGGAAGATGAGGTGGCGCGGCCCCGCGCCGGGCACGAGCGAGGCGGGGGGCAAGGGCGTCAGCTTTCCGGTTCGCGCGTCGAAGCCGTAGACCATCACCTTGTCCGCGCCGAGGTCGCAGGCGTATGCGTGGCGCTCGCCGCGTTCGAGCACGATGCAGTGGGCGTGCGGCGCCTCCTGCCTGTCGGGCACGGCGTGCGTGGCCGCCGTCCCCTGCTTGATGTCCGCGGCCGGGTCTAACCCGCCGTCGGCGCGCACGGGCAGCACGGCGACGTTCCCGCCGACGTAGTTCGCGACCAGCACGAAGCGCCCCGCGCCCGTCACGCTGACGTAGCAGGGCGCGCCACCCATCGAGGGCTGGCGGTTGATGAAGCGCAACTCGCCCGTCCTCTCGACGGAGAAGGCGCTGACGGCGCCGCTCGGCTTCCCCTCGTACTCGGTCTCCTCGTTGACCGCGTACAGTCGCCGCCGCGTGCGGTCGAGCGCGAGGTAGGACGGGTTGGAAACGTCGCGCGTCACGCCGACCCTTTGCAGCTCGCCCGTGTCGAGCCGCAGGCGGCAGAGGTAGATGCCTTCACTCTTGCCGGAAGTGTAGGTGCCGACGTAGACGAGCAGCTCGCGCGGCTTTATGACGCGGCGCGCGGCGCCGGCCGCACGTCCGGCGAGAACGAGCCCGGCCGCGCCCGAACCCGCGGCCTGCAAGAAGACGCGACGCGTCGTGCGTGTTGTCATTGATGTTGTTTTAAGGAGCCCCTGCTTTTAAGCCGCCGCGCCCGCGCGGTAGCCGAACTCGTCGAGCGCGAGTTGCGTCCCGCCGAGCAGTTCTTCGATGTGCTCGGCGCGCTCGACGCCGACGACGAAGGCGTCCACGACGCCCGACTCGATCTGGAAGCGGAAGCACTCGGCGGGCGTCAGAGCCTTCCCGCCGCGCACGATGTCGCCCTGCCCGACGACCTTCATCCCGATCATCCCCTGCCCGCGGTCGCGCATCTTCTTGAAGAGAGCGCGGGCCTTCTCCACTTCCGCATCCATGTGCGCGGCGCGCGGGTTCCAGCGCACCTGATTGATCTGCACCCAGTCGCTCGCGGCCGCCGCTTCGAGCGCGCCGAAACTGTGGCAGGTGACGCCGACTGCGCGCACCTTGCCCGCTCGCTTCGCCTCGGAGAATACGTCCATCACGCCGCGGTAGTGCGTCGTCCAGTCCGAAGCGGTGACGCAGTGGATGATGAGGGAATCAATGTAGTCCGTCGCCAGTTCCTTTAAGAAACGATCAACGTCGGCGCGTGCGCTCTCGGCGTCGCGGCTGTCGGTCTTGGTCTGTAGAACGTAGCTCGCGCGCTCGACGCCGCGCATCGCCTCGCGGAAGAACGGGTGCGAGCCGTAGGAGTCGGCGAGGTCGAAGAAGTTGACGCCGCGCTCGTATGCGTGGCGCATCAGGCGCGTGAACTCGGCCTGCCCTAGCTGCGTCTGGTTCGAGTGGCCCGCGTAGCCGATGCTGCCCGTGCCGATGCCCACGAGCGAGACCTTCAACCCGCTGCGGCCTAAAATCACGCGGTCGGTCGGCCGCCTGATTGAAGGGTCTATGCGGACGGGCTCGGCGTTAAGGGCGGCGTCCTCCCGAAGCGCGCCTTCGCCGCCCGCGACGACCTTGGCCACCAGCGCCGCGCCGGCCGCGGACGCGGCCACTGTCCCGATAAACTTCCGACGGTTGAGTTTGCCCACGGCTTCCGTAAACCTCCGCCCGCTGCCGGCCCGCAGACTTTTCGTAAGTTGGGAGCGAATATAGCAAAGGTTGACTCTTTAAGTCGCGCCGCGGGCATCGCGCGGGCTCATGACCCGCTTCCAAGCGCGTGCGTTAGATGGTAGTGTGGCCGAGGCTCTTACAATACGGACTTAACGGTCGGAGGGAAGATTTGAAGATGAAGATTTTACGGCGGGCGGCGCTGGCGCTCGCGCTCGTTTCGGCGGCGTGCTTCACCGCGGCGCAGGCGCAGGCGAAGTCCTGCAACCTGAACATAGAGGTTCAGGAGACGAACGCCGACGGGCCGCCCGTCGAGCACGCATCGGCGACGGCGACGAGCCTGAAGACGAAGAGAAGGTTCAAGGCCGTCGCGTTCGAGGGCATGCCCGTCTTCGGCCGCCTGCCCGCGGGCAGGTACAGCGTCACCGTCTCGAAGCGCGGCTACGCGACGGCCGTCAAAGAGGTCAACCTCACCTGCGCCAACCTCGCGCCGGACGACCCTTCTGAGACCGAGCACGTCTTCCTGCAAAAGGCCGGGGCCGCGGGCGCGATTGGCAACGTGCGCGGCGCAACCAGCGACGGGGTAGGCACGGGCGTCGGCCGGGGCACGGGCGCGGGGGCGGCCGCTTCGAGCATCCGCGACGTGGATTTTCTCAACTTCACCTACACCGCGTCGGGCTGCGCCGCGGACGCGGAACTACCCAAGACGGTGAAAGTCACGGGCGGCGAGTTCAAGAACGAGGAGAGCCTCTTCTACAACGTGAGGGCGGACGAGATCGGCTACGGCGACCTGAACGGCGACGGCAGCGAGGAGGCAATCGTGCAGATCAGGTGCGGCAGTTCGGCCGGCACGCTCCGGGCTTTCGAGCTTCAGGCGTTCACGCTGCGCGGCGGGAGCGCGACGCTGCTCGCGCGGCTCGACAGCAGTCAGGTGGAGAGTGATTACCAGAAGACCTTCCCCGGCGGCATCGTCTTCTACCCGGGCGTGAGCGCGCCGACGGTCGTCGGTAGGCACCTGATATTCAGGCCGCTGACGGACGGCTCGTTCGCCTCGCCCGAGAACGTGGCGAAGTTCGACTACAGGCTGAGCGGAAGCCGCTTCGTTCTGACAGGAAGGCCGACGAGGACGAAAAGGCAGGAGTGAGTTAATCGGCCGATTCGTCGTCGGCGTGTTGTCGGGCTGAAAGAGCGAAGGGCCGCCGGGAGTCACTTCCCGGCGGCCCTTCGTAGTCAGCGCGGTGCGTGCTCTCTTTGACCTTCCGGCCGCGAGCCGGTATTTTTATCCGGACGGATCACACGGCTTCGGAAGGATTCCCGCCCGGCGCTTCGACCCGCCGGGTTTCTTTAAGATGACAAAACGCGCACTGATTACAGGCATCACGGGCCAAGACGGCTCGTTCCTGACCGAACTGCTCCTTGAGAAGGGTTACGAGGTCTACGGCATCATCCGCCGCTCCTCGTCCTTCAACACCGACCGCATTGACCACCTCTACCAAGACCCGCACGAAGAGGGCACGCGACTGCGGCTCGTCTACGGCGACCTGAACGACTCCTCCTCGCTCAACACGCTCATCCGCCAAGTGCAGCCCGACGAGATTTACAACCTCGGCGCGCAAAGCCACGTCCGCGTCAGCTTCGACGTGCCCGAGTACACGGGCGAGGTGACGGGCCTCGGCACGGTGCGACTGCTCGAAGCCATACGCGAGGCCGGCATCTCCCCGAAGTTCTATCAGGCTTCTTCGTCCGAGTTGTACGGCAAGGTCGTCGAGACGCCGCAGAGCGAGCGCACGCCCTTCTACCCGCGCAGCCCTTACGCCTGCGCCAAGGCTTACGCCTACTGGATCACGGTCAACTACCGCGAGTCCTACCAGATGTTCGCCTGCAACGGCATCCTCTTCAACCACGAGTCCGAAAGGCGCGGTGAGACCTTCGTCTCGCGCAAGATCACGCGGGCGGCGACGCGCATCAAGCTGGGCTTGCAGCGGAAGCTCTACATGGGGAACCTCGACGCGCGGAGGGATTGGGGCTACGCGCGCGACTACGTCGAGGCGATGTGGATGATGATGCAGGCGGAGGAGCCGGACGACTACGTCATCGCCACGGGCGAGACGCACTCGGTCAGGGAGTTTCTCGAAGAGACGTTCGGCTACCTCGGCATGGATTGGGAGCAGTACGTCGAGATAGACCCGCGCTACTTCCGCCCGGCCGAAGTAGACCTCCTGCTCGGCGACCCGACGAAGGCCCGGACGGTCTTGGGGTGGGAGCCGAAGGTGAGCTTCAGGGAACTCGTCCGCATCATGGTGGACTCGGACATGAAGCTCGCCGAGCGCGAGCAGCGCGCCAGCCACCACGAAGGCGCGATGGCCACGGCCGGCTGGGGCGTCAACTGAGCCGGGCCGTGTAATACGTCAGTCCGTCCCGAACTCGGCGCCCGGGTCGCCGCGCGGCGGGGGCAAACGCTGATGAGAAACAGAAGCATCCCGGCGCTCGTCGTCGTCGCCGCGCTCGCGGTTCTCTCCTCGTCCTTCAAACCCGCCGCCGCGAGCGCGAACGCGGCCTCGCCTTCTTCCGGCTGCGACGCTGAAGCCTACGTCATAGACAAAGACCCGAAGGGCCTGAACGTCCGCGAGACGCCCGGCACGGGCGGCCGCGTCGTCGCGGTCATCCCTCTGGACGAGGACGGGACAATCGTCCACCTCATCGCGGCCGACTCGAAGGGCTGGGTGCGCATTGACCGCGCCGAGACAATAGGCGGGCAGGTCGTCTTAGACAGGAAGGGCTGGGTCTCAGGCAACATGCTCGGGACTGAGACGCGCGGCTACGGCACGAAGGGCGTGAAGCTTTACGGGGCCGCCGCACGCGGGGCGAAAGTTCTCGGCACCGTGCCGCCCGAGACCGAGTTGAAAATCTTCGGCTGCGAGGCCGAGAAGGTGCAGGTCAGATACAGGAGCCTTACGGGCTGGCTCGACGCCGACTCGCAGTGCCCCAACCCCGTCACCCTCTGCAACTAGCTCGTCTGTTGAGAAGGAGGAACCGAGATGAGAGTCTTCCTGCTCCCGCTGCTTCTGCTCCTGCCGGCCGCCGCCGCGGCGCAGCAGCCCGCGCCGAACGCGTCGGACGCGCCGCTCCCCGTCCTCTCCTTCAAGTGGTCGAAGAGCACGCGCACCTCGCCGCACGGCGAGACGCCGCAGACCGGCCCGGCCGCGGCCGTGACCGGGTCTGACAAGAACTTCGAGCGCAACCGCCGCGTCAACGACCCCGCGGGCGTGCGCGACCCGAAGGCCGACACCATAGACGCGCGCAGCGCCGCACTTGAGAAGAGTGTGCAGGAGTCGCGCTCGAACGTGCGCGGCCCTTCGGAGGTCTACGAGTACCACGCGAAGGTCAGGAACGACTTCAAGCAGTCGGTCGAGGTCGTCTTCTGGGAGTATCAGTTCGCCGAACCGTCGAACGCCGACAGCCCCTCGCGGCGTCAGTTCCTCTGCGGCGTGAGCATCAAGCCCGGCAAGGAGAAGGAACTGCTCGCGCTCATCGGCTCGGGGCCGACGCCAGTCGTCAGCGCCGAGAGTCTGGGCGCGAACGCCGCGGCGAACTTGCGCGAGAACGCCGTCGTCAACCGCGTCGAGTATTCGGACGGCACCATCTGGCAGCGCAAGGGCTGGAACTACGCGGAGGTTCGCTCGGCCGTCGCACGCGCCACCTCCACGCCTTGGAGCGGCGAGATGTGCCGCGGCCTCTGACCGCACTCTTCGCGCGTCACTTCACGCCGAGCAGTTCCACGTCGAAGACGAGGGTCGAGTTGGCCGGGATGCCGGGCCTCGGCACGTCCCGGTAGCCGAGCGCGGGCGGCACGACGAGCTTGCGCCGCCCGCCGACCTTCATCGTCGCCACGCCCTCGTCCCAACCCTGAATGACCGTCCCGCGCCCGAGCTGAAACTCGTAGGGCTGACCCCTGTCGCGCGAGCTGTCGAACTTCGTCCCGTCCGTGAGCGTCCCCGTGTAATGGACGACGGCCGTCTGCCCCGGCCGGGGACTCGGCCCCGTGCCGACCGTGATGTCCGTGTACTTCAGGCCCGACGGCGTCGTCACCTCCGCGCCCGAAGTCTGCCGCGTCAGGCTCGGCACGAACAGGTAGGCCGCGCCCGCCGCGACGAGCGCGACGATGATGACGGCCGCGACGACCCTGCTCTTGCTGTTCGAAGACCTCCCGCGCCCCTGCCCGCCCTGCGCGTACGCGCCCCTCGAAGCCCTCCGCGTATGAGTGCGCCTTTTACGACTCTGAGGCAATGCCGATTCCTCCTCAACATTAAACTGCCGCGCCGGACGTTCGTGCCGCCCGGCCTCCGACCTATTAAAACACGCGGGGGCGTAGCGTACTGCCACGCCCGCGCCCGTGTCCAGCCGCGCCGCTGTCCGGCCGCCGACCCACACCGCGGCCCTCCGTCTTTACCTTCCCGCCCGCCTGCGTTAATCTCCGTCCTTCGGCGGAGGTCATTTCGTTAACGGTATGAAGAGCAAGCTTCAGACTGTAATACTAATAATCGCCTCGGTGCTGCTTTGCGCGGGAGCCTCCATGGCGCAGGCGACGGTTGAGGTGAAATCTCTGGCGGCTCGGCTCGGGTATCCGGAGGGCGCGAAGCTTCTGATCGTCCACGCGGACGACGTGGGCGCGGCGCACTCGGTCAACGCGGCGACCGTTAAGGCTTTCGAGACCGGGCTCGTCAACTCGGGCAGCGTCATGGTGCCGTGCCCTTGGCTGCCGGAGGCGGCCGCCTACGCGCGCGCTCACCCGGAAGCAGACTTGGGGCTTCACCTGACGCTGACGAGCGAGTGGAAGACGTACCGCTGGCGCGGCGTCGTCCCGGCAGACCGCACGCCGACGCTCTACGACGCGGAGGGCTACCTCTACCCGACCGAGTCCGAAGCCGCCGCACACATCAGCGTGAGCGAGGCCGAGGCCGAGGTGCGCGCGCAGATCGAACGCGCGCGCGCCTTCGGCATACGCCCGACGCACCTCGACGCGCACATGCGGACGCTCTACACGACGCGCCCGCTCTTCGAGATGCTGCTGCGCGTGGCGCGCGAGAACGGCCTGCCGGTGATGGTCTCGCGCGAGTGGTTCGCCGACATGCCTTTTCTCCCACAGGCCCTCGGCCCCGACGGCATCGTCGTCGAACGCGTCCTCGGCGCAGACCCTTCCGTCGCGCCCGCGCGCTGGCCCGAATTCTACGCGGACTTAATCAAGAACCTGCGGCCCGGCGTGTCGGAGTTGATCGTCCACCTCGGCTACGACGACGAAGAACTGCGCGCCGTCACGCAAGACCACCCGAACTGGGGCGCGGCGTGGCGCCAGCGCGACTTCGACTTCGTCACGAGCCCCGCCTTCCGCCGCCTGCTCAAAGAGAACAACGTCACGCTCGTCACGTGGCGCGAGATAGGAAAGCTCGTCGCGCAGCCTTAAAACCCTAGATGCCGGAAGAGAAGAAAAAAAAGAAGCTCTCGTTCTCGCAGGCTTGGCGCGACGCGAGGGAGTTGGTCTGGGCGCACCGCTCGCGGCTCGCGCTCGGCATGGCGCTGATGATCGTCAACCGCCTCGTCGGACTCGTCCTGCCCGCCAGCTCGAAGTACTTGATTGACGAAGTCATCGTCAAGCACCGTTCGGAGATGCTCGTGACGCTGGCGCTCGCCGCGGGCGGCGCGACCGTCGTGCAGGCCGTGACCTCTTTCGCGCTCTCGCAGGTCTTGGGCGTCGCCGCGCAGCGCGCCATCACGGAGATGCGCA
>DATFHD010000115.1:0-51825 GCA_035248785.1 Pyrinomonadaceae bacterium
GTGCTCAAACTCAGCGCGGCCTTCATGCTCAACCTCTCCGGCGCCCGCAGCCGGCTCGACGGTCGCGCCGAAAGGGGCCGCGCGCTCTTCGACGCCCGCGCGCGGCGCCGCGCTCGCGTAGACGACGCGGAAGCCGACGCGCTCGGGGCCGCGGTCGCTGACGAAGGGCTGCGTCGAGACGACCTCGCCCGCCTCCGCCAGCGCCTCGCTCAGACGCCTGTACTGCTCGTCGAAGTCCGCGAGGTCGAAGTCCGCCGTCACGACGTACGCGCGCGCGCCCTCCGAGACCGCCTCGCTCAGACGCCGACGCTCCTGCGCCGTCAGCGCGCGCGCGACCTCCAAAGGCAGAAACACGCTCGCGTCGTCCGCCGTCTTCCACACGGATGCGTCGCCCGCCGCACCTTCGGCCGACGCGCCGTCGTCTATCGTCAACGTGCCGTCGGCCGTCGTACGCGAAGCCCCGGCCTCGGCCAAACGGCGCAGGCGCGCGAGCGTCGCCGGCGGCGCCTCCCAAGCCTCGCCGCGCGCGGCCGCGTCCAGCCCCTCTGCGAGGACGCCGACCGATTCGTCGCAGGCGTCGAGCGCCTCGTCGTCGAGCGCGGCGCGGCCCGCGCGCACCGAGTCGAGCAGCGACTCGAACTCGTGCGCGACGCGCCCCGCGGCGTCGAGCCCGGCGGCAGCGGCAGTCCCCTTCAAGGTGTGCACGCGCCGGAAGAGCCGCGCCAGAATCTCGCGCCGCTCCGGCCCGCGCGCGCGCGCCTCGCGCAGCGCCGCCACGTCGCCGTACAGCCCTTCCGCGAGGTCTTCGGCCTCGCCTAGAAACTCTCTCAGGAGGCGTTCGTCCATGAAGAAGAGTAGACAGTAGTCAGTAGACAGTAGTCAGTAGAAAAAACAGGAGGCGGCGTTCCGGCACAACGGCCTTCGCACCGCCTCCTAGACTACTACTGTCTACTGTCTACTGACTACTGTCTACTTCTCGCCCTACTTCGCCGAGGCCGACTTCTCGCCGTCCGGCTTCTCGCCGCCGTCGGGCTCTGGCTCCTCGTCGGGGTGTCGGACGGCGTCCTGCTGCGGGCGCTCGCGGTCGAGGTCGCGCTTGATGGCGTCGAGGATGCCGTTGATGAACTGCGTCGCCTCGTAGGTCGAGAAGCGGCGCGCGATCTCTAGCGCCTCGTTGATGGCGACGGTGCGCGGCGTCTGCTCGTGGAGGAACTCGTAGACGGCCATCCGCAGGATGTTCCTGTCCACGACGGCCATGCGCGAGATGCGCCAGTGCTCTGCGCGCGAGCGTATGCGGTCGTCTATGCCTTCGAGGTGCGCGAGCGTGCCCGTCGCCAGACGCGTCGCGAACTCGCGCGCGCCCTCGTCCATCTCCGGCTCGCCCAGCTCCTCCCAGTAGTCGCGCACCAACTCGTCAGGCCGCACCGCCGTAGTAGCGCCACCCAGATCAGCCGCAAAGAGCATCTGCAAGGCGCACTCGCGCGCCTTACGCCTTGAACCCATATGTATGATTTCGTAAATGTGAATGGTGAATAGTAAATGGTGAATGGAGACAGCCGATCTTTCCATTCACCATTTACTATTCACCATTCACCGACTTCAAAAGATTGACCATTTCGACGGCCGACATCGCGGCCTCGAACCCCTTGTTCCCGGCCTTGACCCCGGCGCGGTCAATGGCCTGCTCCAAAGTGTCTGCGGTGACGATGCCGTAGAGCACGGGCACGCCCGTCTGTAGGCCGACGTGCGCGACGCCCTTCGTCACCTCCCCCGCCACGTACTCGAAGTGCGGCGTCTGCCCGCGTATGACCGTGCCGAGGCAGACGATTGCGTCGAAGCGTCCCGACTGCGCGACCCGCAGCGCGACGAGCGGAATCTCGAACGAGCCCGGCACGCGGAAGTGCTCGACCGCGCCCTCGTCCGCGCCCAGACGTTCGAGCGCGTCGAGCGCGCCCTCGACCAGACGCGCCGTCAGGAAGTCGTTCCAACGGCTGGAGACCAGAGCGAAGCGAAAGCCCCCCGCGCTCAACCGACCCTGATGCGTCACAGGCTGCAAAGTCTTCCTCGACTTCTCCGATTCGTGTAGGAGTTAGAGCTGAACGCAGTATAGAAAAGTGAGTGACGAGTTACAAGTGAGGGGAGAAAGTAGACAGTAGTCAGTAGTGAGTAGAAAAGCCTTCGGAGCTAAAACGTTCGTCTGTCGTCCTCAACGATGGCGACGCGGAGCGCTACCGACTACTGACTACTGTCTACTTTCTACTTGCCTTTGAAGACGGGTTTTCGTTTTTCGAGGAAGGCGCGGGTGCCTTCGCGCACGTCTTCGGTGGAGAAGAGGCCGGCGAAGAGTTCGGCTTCGAGGCGGAGGGCTTCGTCGAGGGGGAGGCGTGCGCCGCGTGTGACGGCTTCGAGGCAGGCGCGCGCGGCGAGCGGCGCGGCCGTCTTGATGATCGAGTCGGCGAGAGCTTCGGCTGCGTCCAACAGTTCGTCCTCTTCGACGACGCGGTTGACGAGGCCGAGGCGCAGCGCCTCTTCCGCCGAAACCTCTTCGCCCGCGACCATCGCCGCGAGAGCGCGCCCCGTGCCGACGGCTCGCGCGAGCCGCTGCGTGCCGCCGTAGGCGGGCAGGACGCCGAGGCGCGCTTCGGGGAGGCTGAAGCGCGCGCCGCCAGCGGCGACTCGAAGGTGGCAGGCCAGCGCGAGTTCGCAGCCTCCGCCGGCCGCCACGCCCTGCACGGCCGCGATGACGGGCGTGCCGCATAGTTCAACTGCGTCGCAGACCTCCTGACCGCGCCGTGCCTTGTCGAGCGCGGCCGTCTCGTCCATGCCTTCCAGTTCGTTTATGTCGGTGCCGGCGCAGAAGTCTTTTCCCGCGCCGCTCAGAATCACGGCGCGCAGGTCTCGGCGCGCGGCGACGGCGGCGAAGAGTTCGCCGAGCCGTTCGAGCATCGCGCTCGTTAGCGCGTTACGTTTGGCGGGGCGTTCGAGGCGGACGAAGAGGAGCGCGCCGCGTTCTTCGACGACGACCTCGCCGCCGGTCTCTTCCGAGACGGCTTCGGCTGCGTCGTCGGCGCGGCGCGCGTCCTCTTCTCCCTTTTCCTTCGTCAAGGCGTTGCGCTCTGCTGCCAGCGGCTCGCGGGCACTTCGAAGTCGTAGGTCTCGCCGTGGCTGAGGTAGATCATGCGTTCGGCGAGCCCCGCCGCGTCCGCGGCGCGTTTGAAGTCTTCGAGCGGCGACTTGAAGACCTCGTAGTCGTTGTAGTGAATCGGAATCACCTTGCGCGGGTTGATAATCTTCACGGCCTCGACGCCCTGCTCGGCGTCCATCGTCAGCAAGATACCCATGATGGTCGTGCCGCCGAGGTGGAAGAGGCCGAGGTCTATGTCGGGGTAGCGCTTCGGTATCTCGTGCAGGTCGTCGAAGACGAGCGTGTCGCCCGTGATGTAGAGCCGCAGCGCAGTCCGGCCCGTGCCGGACTCGAACTCAAGCATCGAGCCCATCACCGGCGGCAGGAATTTTTCAACGACCGGCGGCCCGTGCCGCCCCGGCATCGAGGTGACGCGCACGCGCGCCCCGCCCTTCTCGGCCGTGAACGCGTCCCAAGTGTCGAGCGCGACCGTCGCCGTGAAGCCTTTGTCCTTCAGCTCACCGGCGGCGTGCTCGGTCGTGACGATGGGCACGTCCTTGCGCAGCCGCTCTTCCGCCACGCGGTCGAAGTGGTCGCCGTGGTAGTGCGAGAGCACGACGAAGTCGAGCGGCGGAAGTTGTTCGATCTCTAACGCCGGATTAGTTAGGCGCTCGGCCGTCAGGCCGTAGCCGAGATGCACGTGGTCGCCCGCGTGCAGGAAGTTCGGGTCGGTCAGGATCGTAAAGCCCGCGTAGCGCAGAATCACGGTCGCCGTCCCGACGAAGAAGATTGAGCCCTTGGAGAAGTCCGCGGCCGCGCCGCCCGACTCCAAAGTTAAAGCGTGTGCATTCTGCTCGCCCATCGTTGCCCCCTTTGCCCGGTTGGTGTTTGAGGGCAGCTTAGCGTAGAAGGCACCACGCGCGGCGTACGGTGGCGCTCAGACGAGCGACATCGGCACGGGCTTCTTCGGGTCTGTGTAGTCGTAGAAGCCGCGGCCCGACTTGCGCCCGTAGAGCCCGGCCTTGACCATGCGCTTGAGGAGCGGCGGCGGCGCGAAGCGCTTCTCGCGGAACTCGTCGAACATTATCTCGGCGATGTAGTAGGTCGTATCCAGCCCCACGAAGTCCAAGAGCGTCAGAGGCCCCATCGGGTGGCCGCAGCCGAGCTTCATGCCGTTGTCTATGTCAACGATTGAGCCCACGCCCTCTTCGAGCGCGCGTATGGAGTCGAGCAGGTATGGGACGAGCAGGCGGTTGACGATGAAGCCCGACTTGTCGGACGCGCGCACCGGCACCTTGCCGAGCTTTCGGCCGAACTCGACCGCCGTCTCGTAGACCGCCTCGTCGGTGAGGATGGTGCGGACGACTTCGACCAGCTTCATCAAGGGGACGGGGTTGAAGAAGTGCAGGCCGACGAAGCGCGCCTGACGCTCGGGTTTCGTCGCCGTCATCATCTCCGTTATCGAGAGCGAAGAGGTGTTCGAGGCGAAGATGGTCTCGGGCTTGCAGACGGCGTCGAGCCGGTTGTAGGTCTCGCGCTTGGTTTCGAGGTTCTCGACGATGGCCTCGATGATGATGTCGCAGTCGGCGAGGTCTTCGAGCGCGGTCGTGCCCTTGATGCGGCCGCGTATCTCGGCCTGCTGCTCTGCGGTAATCGTTCCCTTCTCGGCGAACTTCGCCAGAGACTTCTCTATCCCGTTGAAGCCGCGCTCGCACAGCTCCTCCGTCACCTCGCGGACGACGACCTCGTAACCGGCCGACGCCGCGGTCTGCGCGATGCCGGAGCCCATCAGGCCGCAGCCGAGCACGCCGACTTTCTTAATCTCCATCTCTTCAAGTTCTCCTGTTCAGATTTTTGTTCGCGTAGAATTTAATTAAGGCCGTTACTTCTTCTCTTCTTCCGGCTTCTTCTCGTCCTTCTGGATGCCGATGTCGAAGTTACCGCCCTCATGTTCGACCCACTGCGCGAAGCGCTCCTGCCACGCGCCGAAGTCCGCGTCGAGCTGCTTCATGCGGCGGCCGCGCTCGGCCGGCTTGAGCGACTTGTCGGCGGCCGTCTCCTGCGCGCGCGTGACGAGCGCCTTGAGGTCGTCGCGCAGCGCCTCCGAGTCGGGGCTCGGCGCGGGCGCCTGCCCGAGCTTCTCGGCGGCGGGGCCGAGTGCGGCGTCGTCTCCGCGCAGGAAGGCGACGAGCGCGTTCTGGCCGGCGTTAATCGCCTCGATGTAGGGGACGACCGGGTTCTTTCCGCCGGGCGACTTCGTGCTGTCGGCGATGTTCGACAGGCGCGGCGGCGGCGCGTCGAAGTGGCGCACGACCATCAGGAAACTGACGGCGACGAGCAGCAGGCACGCGACCTGCGCAGCGTGCCAAGCGTGCGCCACGGCCCCGCGCGCCCCCGGCCGCTTGTAGCCGACGACGAGCGCCAGAGCCATCCCCGACAGCAGCCCGCCGAGGTGCGCCGCGTTGTCTATGAAGCGGCGCCCGACGTAGCCGATGAAGAGGTTGATGGCGAGCGTCGGCAAAAGGCCCGTGCCGAAGACGCGCTTCAGGCCCTCGGGCAGCTCGTGCCTGTACTTGATGCCGAAGACGAAGAGCACGCCCATCAGCCCGAAGAGCGCGCCCGACGCACCCGCCGAGGGCGTGTCGAAGGGCTTGAAGAGGAACTGGCCGAGTGTGCCGTCCGCCCACTCAGGCCGCACGGCGAAGTAGCTCGCCGCCACGCCCGCCACGCCCGTCAGCACCCAGAAGACGACGAAGCGCGCCGACCCGTACAGCTTCTCCACGTACGGCCCGAGCATGAAGAGGCCGTACATGTTCGACAGCAGGTGCAGGTGCGACACCAGCGGCCCCATCCCGGGCAGTTGCACGTGCAAAAAGACCGGCGTCACGAAGCGCCACCACTGCCCCTGCTGAATCAGCACGTTGAGCTTCGCGCCGTAGGCCAGCAGCACGCCCCCCTGCGCGCCGCCCGAGAGCCACATCAGGAGGTAGAGGAAGACGTTGGCGACGATGAAGATCATCGTGAAGGTGGCCCGGCGCGAGATGACCGCGCGCAGGAAGCGCAGCGTCTCTGGGTCTGCCTGCGGGCGGCGCGCGGCGGGCGCCTGCGACGCCGACGCGACCGGCGTCCCGCAGACCATGCAGCGCGACTCGCCCGCCCCCACGAGCGCGCCGCAGTGGCGGCAGACGCCCGTGCGCGGCGCGCCCGCGCCTATTGACTCGCCTTCGGCCAAGACTTTGTATCCTCTGGCGCGATTCTATTTCTCCCCCGCACAAACGGCAACCGCCGTAGCTTTGTTCTTCCTGACAGAAATCCTGTCAACCGCCTTCTTCCAAATTGACTGACGGCGGTCGTGCGCGTCGCCGTTCGCGGGCGTTTTAAAGGGGAGTGGGGCGGCACGGGCGTTGCCCTTCGACTCACGGTGAAATAATCCCCCGCGGGAGAAGGCGCGGAAATAATCACCGTTCAGGAAACCACCGAAGTGAGAACCAGAAACACATTACTCGCGGCGCTCGCGGCACTTTCTCTCTTGACCCCCTTCGCGCCCGCCCCCAAAGCCTCGGCGCGCTCGACGCCGCAGGGCGCGTCCGCGCGGCGCGCTCTGAAGAAGATGACGGATGACCTTCTGGCGCGCGCATCTTCGCCGCGCGCGGGCGAGACGGCGCGCGTCATCCTGCGCACGGCCGATGACCAGACGGACGACGCGGCGGCCGCGGCACTCAGCGGCGTCGGCGCGCGAGTCCACGCGCAGCTCGACTCGCTCGGCCTCCTCGTCGCCGACGTGCCCGTCGGCAAGCTTCAGGAACTCGCGGCGCGCGACGAAGTCTCTTGGGTCTCCTCCGACCAGCCCGTCCGCTCGACCGCCACGACGAGCCTCGACAACACCAGCCACCACGAGGTGACGACCGGCGCGAGCAAGTCTCTGCCCGTCGGTAACGACGCTCTGGCGAACGGCGGCGGCGGAAACCGCGTCGGCATCGCCATCCTCGACAGCGGCATCAGCCCGCCCGACGCGGCCGAGTTCACAGGCTACGAGTGGCGCTACTCCTCGGGCACGCTCGGCACGGGCCTCTTCTCGCAGAAGTACCTCGCCTCCTACCCGCGCCTGCTCACGCACGTTGACTTCACGGGCGAGAACCGCACGGACGACCCCTACGGCCACGGCACGCACACGGCGGGCGTCGCGGCCGGGTCGGGTCAGGCGAGCGAGGACTACGCCTCGAAGAACGCGGGCTCGCCGACCTACGGCGGCATCGCCACGGGCGCGAACCTCGTAGACGTGCGAGTGCTCGACTCGAACGGCGTCGGTCAGGTCTCGAACGTCATCAAGGCGATTGACTGGGTCATCAAGAACAAAAAGACCTACAACGTGCGCGTCATCAACATGAGCCTCGGCGCGCCGCCCTCGCAGAGCTACAAGACAGACCCTCTGTGTCAGGCGGTCGGGCGCGCGGTTGACGCCGGAATCGTCGTGGTCGTCGCCGCCGGCAACTGGGGCAAGGACGCCGACGGCCGAACTATCTACGGCGGGATACTTTCGCCCGCCAACTCGCCGCGCGTGATTACGGTCGGCGCGACGAACACGCAGCAGACCAACGCGCGCTCGGACGACTTAGTCGCCACCTACTCTTCGCGCGGCCCGACGCTCGTGGACGGCGTGATGAAGCCCGACCTCGTCGCGCCCGGCAACAAGCTCGGCGCCGCCGAGACCGCCGCCAGCTCGCCGACGGCCAGCAACTCCTACAGCACTTCGGGCGGCGGCGGGCTGCTCGGCTCGCTCGTGAGCGGCAGCACCTACACCTACACGCCCGAGGCGACGGGCAGCTATCAGGTGATGAGCGGGACTTCGTTCGCCGCGCCCGCGGTGGCCGGCTCGGTCGCGCTGATGCTCGAAGCGAACCCTTCGCTCACGCCCTCGATGGTCAAGGCGATTCTGATGCGGACGGCGCAGCGGCTCCCGCTTTATGAGCAGATGGTGGCCGACGGGAAGATGTCGCCGTTCATGCGCGTCATCACGGAGGGCGCGGGCGAGCTGAACGCGAGCGCCGCGCTGACGGTCGCCAATGCCGTGCGCAAGGACGCAAGCAGCGCGCGCGTGGGCGACGACCTCATCACGGCGAGGAAGACGACCTACTCGACGCTCGGCCTGACCTCGCCGATAGCCGGCGAGACAATGCCGCTCAACAACGGCGTCATCTGGGTCGAGGGCGTCGCCTTCAACGAGAAGCTGACGTTGACCGGCGGCTTCCGTCTGCCCGACGGCCGCACGCTCAAGGACGGCTGGGTCATCGCCGACGGCCGACTCCTGCCGGACGGCACGTACATCCTCACCGACGGCCACACGGTGACGGGCGGCTACATCGTCGGCAGCGGCATCGTGCTCGGCGACGGCGTTCTCTACGGCGACGGGATTCTGCTCGGCGACAACATCCTGCTCGGCGACGGAATTCTTCTGGGCGACAGCTTCACCTTCGGCTGCGGTATCCTGCTCGGCGACGGGATTCTGCTCGGCGACTCTTTGCGCGGCAGCGCCGCCTTCGCCAACGAGACGACGTGGGCCTCGAACATGATTGACCCCACGTCCGTCCAGCTCAAAGAGGAGCAGGTGCTACTGCAAGGCGAGTCGGCCATGCCGACCTCCGTCGCACGCATCAAGTCTTCCAGCCCGCTCTACCCGAGGAGGTAAGGAAGGCAAAAGGCAAGAGGCAAACTTCAAAAGGCAAAAGGAGGATGACGGGCAGCGCGGCCCTCATCCTCCTTCACTTTTGCCTTTTGAAGTTTGCCTTTTGCCTTCCCTACGGCCGGGGCGGCGTGGCGCCCGCGGGGACGATCCAGAGTTGGGTGGAGCCGGTCGTGCGCGTGCCGCCGTCGAGGACGACGATGCGCGAGGAGTCTATGCCGCGGGTCGTCACGACGTAGTCGCGCGCACGCTGCGCGCGCTGCTGCCCCGTGCCGAAGCGCTTGTTGTGCCCGCCGTAGCCGATGATGTAGCCCTGCGCGCCGGGGCTGTTCTGCAACTCGATGGCGAACACGTCCAAGCGCGCCTTCTCGTCGTCGCGCTGTATCTCGCCGATCTCGTCGAACTTGGTCGGGTTCGGCGGCACGGGCACCGAAGCCTGACACGTCGCGCGGCATTCGAGGTTGTAGCCCTCGACCTCGACGGTCGCCGTGATGGGCCGGCCGGCGAGCCCGGCCGTGTCAACCGTGATGGTCGGCGAGCCCTGCCCCGAGAGGATCGAGCCGGCCGAGACCTTCCAGTTGTAGACGGGCGTGACGCCGGGCGTGCCGCCCGAGACGGAGGCCGTGAAGGTGACGGGCGTGCCGGCCTGCTGCACGTCTGGGCAGTAGATCGAGACGTTCGGGCAGACGGGGCGCGGCGGCGGGCAGTTGCGCACGACGACCTTCGTCGAGGTGAAGGCCGTGCAGAGCGGGTTGCCTTCGGGGCCGCTCTCGACCGTCACCGCGGCGTTGTAGACGCCGGGCTGCGCGTCCGACAAGTCCCAGACCACGTCCGTCCCGTCGCCCTCGACGCGGCCGCCCGAGACGTTCCACCTGTAGCGCAGGGGCTTGCCCTCGGGGCTCACGCCGTGCGCGCGCAGGCGCACGCGCGGGTTGGCGATGGACTCGGAGTCGGGGCAGAGCGTGACGACCTGCGCGTCCGAGTCGAGCGTGATGGTCGGCGGCGGGTTCTGGAGCGTGGGCGCGTCCGGAACCGGCTGCTGCTTCTTCTGCTGCGAAGCCTGCGAAGAGGTGTAGACGAAGGCCGCGGTCGCGAACAGCAGCGCGGCGAAGACGGCCGCGAGGCGCTTGCTTGAAAGCATGTCCGACTCCTTACTTGTACTTTGTGACAGATACGGCGCACAGGTTAAACCAAAACCCCGCGCCCCCACAATGGTATTTTTACAACCTTCCAAAACTCCCAATCCCGCGCCGTTTCCACCCCGCGCGCCGAAAACCGCGCCCCGACGCCGAATCGGCGGAAAGTTAGGGCCGGGGCGGCCCCCGTCTCGTGCTATATTGCGCCCGGAGACTGGGAGGAACTTATGTCCAGCCAGCCGAAGACCTACCTGACGCCCGAAGAGTATCTGGCCGCCGAACGCCGGAACGAATACAAGAGCGAGTACATAGACGGCGAGATGGTCGCCATGACCGGCGCCAGCCGGAAGCACAACTTAATCGCCGTCAACGTCGCGGGTCAGGTAGGCCAACAATTAAGGCATTGCCCCTGCGAAGCATATGTCAGCCGCATGCGCGTAAGGATTCCCTCAGAGAGCACATACTTCTATCCCGATCTAGTAGTCGTCTGCGGCGAGCCGCAGTTCGAGGATGACGAACTCGACACGCTCCTCAACCCGACCCTCATCATCGAGGTGCTGTCCGAGTCCACGGAACGTTACGACCGCGGCCGGAAGTTCGGCTTCTACCGCACCATCGAGTCTCTGGCCGAGTGCGTTCTGGTCGCACAGGACGAGTACAGAGTCGAGCAGTACACGAAGCAGCCGGACGGACGATGGCTCCTCACCGACCACCGCTCGCCGGAAGACTCCGCCGAGCTTGCTTCCATCGAATGCACCCTCGCGCTGCGCGAAGTCTACGAGAAGGTCGAGCTGACCCAAGCGAATCAGTGAGGAGGGCGGCGAGTTTATGAGTGCTGTTTCCGCGGCGCTCCCAGCGGCCAGAGCGAGGGCGGCGCGCGCGATTCTTTGGGGCGGGCTGCTGGCGGGGCTGGGCGACATCACGTTCGCGTTCGTCGTTAGCGGCTTGCGCGGGGTGGGGCCGGTGCGCGTGTTGCAGTCGGTCGCGAGCGGGCTGCTCGGCGAGGCGGCGAAGGAGGGCGGGCTGGCGGCGGCGGCGCTCGGGGCGGTGCTGCACTTCCTCATCGCGTTCATCTGGGCGACGGTCTTCTGGCTCCTGAGCCGCAAGTTGAAAGTGCTCGTGCGCCGCCCCGTCGTCTGCGGGCTGCTCTACGGCTTCGCGGTCTACGCCTTCATGTACCTCGTCGTCGTGCCGCTCTCGGCGGCCTACTTCAAGCCCACCTTCACGCCCTACACCGTATCCCTCAACGGGGCCGGGCACATGCTTCTGGTCGGGCTACCCATCGCGCTCGCCGCGCGCCGCAACTCCTGAACCGGCATCGGCGCGCCGCCTTATGCACGTAATCACACGGAAGCGGCTTAACGAGTTTGCGGAGAAATTCCCCGAGACACGGACGGCCCTTGCGAAGTGGTACGGGCTCGTCAAAGCCGCGAATTTCGGCTCGCTCGCGGAGGTGCGCGAGGTCTTCCCCCACGCCGACCAAGTGGGTAAACTTACGGTATTCAATATCGGCGGCAACAAAGTTCGGCTGGTCGCGGCGATTCATTATAATCGCAAGAAAGTATACATTCGGGCTGTACTCACCCATGCCGAATACGACGAGGGCAGGTGGAAGGAATAGACGATGCAGAATCTCGACGTGAATAAGACGGCGGACGCGTGGTCTTCCCTATCGGGGGCGGTCTTCGTGCCACACACGGAGGAGGAGTACAGGAGGCTCGTCGCGCTCCTCGACGGTTTGATTGACGAGGTCGGGGAGGACGAGTCGCACCCGCTCGCGTCGTTAATGGAGATAGTGGGAGTTCTAGTTGAGAAGTACGAGGATGAGCATGTGCCGGAGTTGGCGGTAGAGTCCGAAGGGTAAACAAGGAGGCGGACGATGATTAACGGGAGTCAGGTTCGGAAGGCGGGGCATCCGGTGGACAAGCTGTTTCTCAACCGCTGGTCGCCGCGTGCGCTGTCGGGCGAGGCCGTGAGCGAGGAGGAGTTGATGACGCTCTTCGAGGCGGCGCGCTGGGCGCCCTCGTCGTACAACAACCAGCCGTGGCGCCTGCTCTACGCGCGGCGCGACACGGAGCACTGGCCGGTCTTCCTGAACCTGCTCGTCGAGGGCAACCGGGCTTGGGCGAAGGACGCGGCGGCGCTCGTCCTCTTCGTCTCGAAGGAGACGTTCGACTTCAACGGCCAGCCCTACCCGACGCACTCCTTCGACACGGGCGCGGCGTGGGCGAGCCTCGCGCTTCAGGCGACGCTGATGGGGCTCGTGACGCACGGCATGCAGGGCTTCGACTACGAGCGCGCGCGGGCGGAGTTGAACGTCCCCGAGGGCTTCCGCGTCGAGGCGATGGCGGCGATAGGGCGGCCCGGCGACCCCGCGAAGCTGCCGGAGAAGATGCGCGAGCGCGAGCACCCCAGCGACCGCAAGCCGCTCTCCGCCGTCACCTGCGAAGGCCCCTTCAACTTCTGAAGCGATGAGCGATGAGCGATGAGTGATGAGAAGGGGCACGCCTCTTATCACTCATCGCTCATCACTTCCTTAATTTCTTTGCTTTCGACGCGCGCGGGCACTATAGTACGCGGCGCGCACGCGCCTCAGCCCGGAAGCGCGAAGTCCTCCGCAAGTCTCGGTAAGCCCGAAAGGAGTTCCCCCTCGATGAGCCAGTACGAGCCCCCCGCCTACCAGCCGCCGCGGCCCGTCCAGCCGCAGCAGCCTTACCAGCCGCCGCCGCCGCAGTCGTACCCCTACTACCCGCAGCAGCCCGTGCAGCACGTCGTACACCACTACCAGCAGCCGCCGAAGTCCGCGGGCACGGCCGTACTGCTCGAACTCCTGCCCGGCTTCTTCTTCCAGACCTTCGGCATCGGCCACATGTACGCGGGCAACGTCCCGGCGGGCCTGCTCTTCATGTTCGGCTACTGGTTCCTGACGTTCATCAACTTCCTGCTCTGCTTCGTCCTCATAGGCTTCATCACGTGGCCGCTGTGCTTCCTCGCCGCGATGATCATCTCGCCGCTCTTGGCCGCCAACGCGGCCAACAACAGCAACGCCGCGCGGTACAGGTAAGGTGCGCGAGGGCGCGGGCGACAGGCGGGTCGAGCGCGTGCGGCGACTGCTCATGCGCCGCGGCACGCCGCGCGTCGAGATGTCTCTGATTCTCGGGGCGACGGGCGCGGCCGGCTTCCTCGCGTCGTTCGCGTTGCTGCGCGCGGGCCTGTCGCTGATGTGGCTGCGCTACGCGCTCTCGGTGCTCGCGGCTTACGCGGTCTTCCTGCTGCTGCTGCGCCTCTGGCTCTTCCTGCACAGCCGCCGTCCGCTGCCTGACCTGCCCGACTTGGGAGTTGACCTGACGCCGTCCGACATCGTCGGCGACGCGGGCGCGCACGCAGGCGGCGCGTCCCCCTTCGGCGGCGGCGGAGACTTCGGCGGCGGCGGCGCGGGCGGGAGTTGGGGAGGCGTGAGTGAAGGACTGAGCCGGGCTCCGGCCTCTTCAGTCACGGGCGCGGGCGGGCAGTTCTCTTCTGCCGGTGTCGGCGGAAGCAGCGGAGGCGGAGGCGGGGGCGGGCTACTCGACTCGCTCGACTTCGACGTTGACGACGAGGGCTGCGTCCTCTTCCTGCTCGCCGCGGCGCTCATCGTCGCGGGCACGCTCGCCGCGCTCTACGTCGTCTACGCCGCGCCGCTGCTGCTCGCGGAGATTCTGGTCGAAGGCGTCCTGCTCTCCGGCCTCCACCGCGGCCTGAAGAAGGCGCGGCGCGACGGCGGCCACTGGCTTGGCGCGGCCCTGCGCCGCACGCTTCTCCCCGTCCTCCTCACGCTCGCCACCTTCACCGCCGCCGGCTACCTACTCCAACGCGCCGCCCCCCGCGCCCGCTCCATCGGCGAGGCTTGGCGGATGGTCACCTCCGACTGAGTTGATTTGAAATTTCAAATTCCTCATCCCGTGTTCCTCAACCCCGCCGAGATGCCGTTGATGGTCGCGGCGAGCGCGTAGTCGAGTTCCTCGGACTCTTCGCCCGCGCGCTTGCGGCGCAGCAGCTCTATCTGGACGAGGCTCATCGGGTCAACGTAAGGGTTGCGCAGTTCGATGGAGCGAGCGAGGACGGGGTTGCGCTCAAGCAGCCGCGTCTGGCCGCTCACGCGCAGGACGACGCGCCGCGTGCG
The DNA here is from genome assembly GCA_035248785.1 of Pyrinomonadaceae bacterium. Taxonomy (GTDB): domain Bacteria; phylum Acidobacteriota; class Blastocatellia; order Pyrinomonadales; family Pyrinomonadaceae; genus QHXN01. The sequence goes on from DATFHD010000115.1 coordinate 14,103, forward strand.
CTCGAACTCGTCCTCAATCATCTTGAAGACGCGCTCGCGCAAGCTCGCGTCTTCGACCAGCCCCGCGTACCTGCGCGCGATTGCGAGGTCTGCCTTCGCCAGCCCCAACTCCACGTCGCCGACGAGGTTCATAAAGAGCGGCAGCCCCTCCAACATCTCGCGCAGAAGCTCCGCGCCGCCCTCGCCGCGCTCCTCAAGAAACCTTTCGAGCGCGTGCCCGACGCCGAACCACGCGGGCAGAACGTGCCTGCTCTGCATCCACCCGAAGACCCAAGGGATGGCGCGCAGGTCTTCGAGCCCGCGCCGCGACGAACGCTTCGCCGGGCGCGAGCCAATCTTCGCAAGGTCGAACTGAAGCACGGGCGTCGCCTCTTCAAAGTACGGCACTACGTCCTCGTTCTCGGCCACGTTCTCGCGGTAGAACTCGAAGGCCGCCTGCGACATCCATTCGAGCGCCGCCTCCCACTCGTCGCGCCACCCGCCCCAACTCGGCCGCGCCAGAGCTTCGAGCGAAGCCGCCACCATCAACTCAAGATTCCTCTCCGCCAGCACCGGGTCTGAGTACTTCCAGTTCAAGACCTCGCCCTGCTCCGTAATTTTCAGCGAGCCCTCGAAGGCGCCGGCCGGCTGCGCGACGATAGAATGATGTGTCGGCCCGCCGCCGCGCCCGACAGTGCCGCCGCGCCCGTGGAAGAGTTCGAGCCGCACGCCGCACTCGCGCGCGACCGCGTACAGCGCGCGGTGCGCCTTGAAAATCTCCCAAGTGCTCGTCAGCATCCCGCCGTCCTTGTTCGAGTCCGAGTAGCCGAGCATCACCTCCTGCCGCCGCGCCCAAGAGTCGAGGTAAGGCTCGTACTCGCTCGAACTCCACAGCGCGCGGCACACCTCGGGGCAGTTGCGCAGGTCTTCGATTGACTCGAAGAGCGGCACGGGCATCAGCCCCGGGTCGCAGCGTTCGGCGTCGCCCGCCACCCTCACGCCGCAACTCTCCGCCAGCCACACGAGCCGGAGCACGTCCGCCACGCCGCGCGCCCCGCTGATGACGTGCGTGCGTATGGACTCCGGCGGGAACTCGCGCTTCAACTCCGCGACCGCGCGCAGCGCGTCCACCACGGCCGCCGTATCAGCCGAAGGCGCTTCGGGGAGTTTGACTCCGGACTGAGCGGAAGGTTTGAACGCAGACCCGTTCCCCGCCGCGCCGCCCTCATCAACATTTCCGACAGCGCCGCCTTCATCAACAATCGCCGCGCCGCGCGCGAGTTCTTCCGCGGCTCGCGCATGGACGCGCGCGTGCTGGCGCACGTCGAGCGTGTGCAGATGAAAGCCGAAGGTCTCGACCTGTCGCACGAGCGGGTCAACCAGCAGCCGCGCGAGCCTGACGCCGCCGCAGTCCGCCAAGCTCGCCCGCAACAGACGCAAGTCCGCGGCGAACTCCGCCGCGTCCGCGTAAGCTTCATCGGCCACGCACGCGCCCGCACTTCCGCCTTCGCCCGCGCCGGCCTCGCGCGAAGCGCGCAGCCGCCGCAGCACGACCGAGAGGAAGCGCCTGTAGACCTCTTCCGCCGAACGTGCGGAAGAGGCGGCGCGCTCCTCTCCGCGCTCGTACTCTTCGAGCGCGGAGAGGAGCGCGGCGGAGGCGCACGACTGCTTGGTCGAAGCGCTCAGGCGCTCGTGCAGCTCGTCCACGGCCGCGACGTAGAAGTCGAGGATGCTTTCGCGCGCCATCCGCAGCGCGTCGCGCGTGCAGCCGGGCGTGACGAACGGGTTGCCGTCGCGGTCGCCGCCTATCCAAGAGCCGAAGCGCATCACGCGCGGCAACTCGGCCGCCTCAAGCTCCCGCCCGAACGTCTCGCGGAAGGCGTCAGCCATCTCATCGTAGACCTCCGGCACCGTCACGATGAGCGAGGCCGGGTAGTAATCGAGCCCCATCTTAATCTCGTCGCGGACGGTCGGCTGGCGGCGTCGCACCTCGTCCGTCTGCCAGAGCGCAGTAATCTCCGCCGCGATTCTTTCCGCAGCTTCGCGCGCGCGTCGGTCGGAGAGCGGCAGCCTGTCGAGCCTCTCAAGCTCGGCGGCGATGCGCGCGCGCTTGAAGAGAATCGTGCGGCGCGCGACCTCGGTCGGGTGCGCGGTGAAGACGGGCACGACCTCGACGCGGCTCAGAAAATCAAGAGCCTCCTCGACACTCGCGCCCGCGTCGCGCACGCGCCGGAGCGTGCCGCGGAAGGTGCCCGCCTGCGGCTCGCCGCCCGTGACCTCGGCGGCGCGTCGGCGGCGCTTGCGGTGGTTCGTCTCGGCAAGGTTGGTCAGCTCGAAGTAGATGGCGAAAGCCTTCGTCAGCCGGTGCGCCTCTTCGACCGACACGCGACCGACGAGCGCCGCGGCATTCTCCATCGCGGCCTCGCGCTCTTCGGCCGTGGCCGCCTCGCGGTGCGCGGTCGTCAGCGCGCGCAGCTCCTCCTCCGCGTCGAACAGCGCCTCGCCCGCCTGCTCGCGGAGCACGGCGCCGAGCAGACGCCCGAGCGAGCGCACGTCGCGCTTGAGCGGCGCGACCTTCTCCTCGCCGTCGCGCGCAGTCAGTTCGGCCAAACGCTCCTGCTGGTCTTCCGACTCCCAGAGCCGTTCCTCTTCGCCCACCTCGTTGCCTTCCTTCCTGTCGAGTGTGCCCTCTGTTTTATTCCCTCCGCGCGGAAAAACAAAGCCCCGCGCGAGTGTTCGGCTCGCGCGGGGCTTCGACTTGGGTACAACTCTCTCAGGTCAGGCTGCGTGGAACTTTTACGGCGCGGGCGGCGTCGGGGGGATTGTGGGAAGCGGGGGCGGCAGTTCGTCGCCGTTCATCGCGGGGACGACGACCACGGCGTTCGTCAACGTCGTCGCGCCCGCGTCCGCGTCAGACTCGAAGCGGACGTTGCCGTTGACGTGGCTTATCTGGAAGGGCGAGCCGCCCGAGCCCAGACGCACGCGCGCGTTCGAGCGGCTGAAGCGCTCCTGCATCGTGACGTTGGGGACGTTGAAGGCGAGCCCGCCGTTCTGACGCTCCACGTCAATGTCGGCGTTGACCAACTCCTTCAGGCGAACCTCTATGTTGCCGTTGACGTGCGACACGTCGAGCCCCTGCTCGCCCGGGCGCGACAGCGTGAGCTTCACGCCGCCGTTGACGTGGCCGACCTCGAAGCGTCCCGCGGCCTGCGCCACTTCGACGCTGCCGTTGACGCGCGAGACTTCGACCGGGCCTTCGATCTCGCCCGCGCGCAACTGCCCGTTGACGCGCGACGCCGCGAACTCGACCCGTCGCGGCAGCACGAGAGTCACCTGCTGGCGGACGCGCCCGCGCCCCTGTAGCCAGCGCCACAGGCCGCCCGCGCCGTTCTGCGAGCCGTTGACGGAGAGGTAATTCTCCGCGCCGCTGACTTCGACCTTGCCGTACTCAAGGTCTTCGGCGTCGTCGGCCGTGCGCACGACGCGGACTTCGGCCGTGTCCGTGTCCGTGGTCGCCACCTCGACGGGGCCGTTGATGCCGCGCACCTCGACGCGCGCGCCCGGCTCAAGCCGGAAGGTCTGCCGCGCCTCGTCCCGCCCTGCCGTCTTCGGACTCATAGACCTGTTCACCCAACGCCCGGCGACGGCCGCCGCGGCGACAAGAATGATGGCGACGAATACTCTGCCCTTCATTTAACACCTTCCGGCGGCCGAGCCGACGCCGCGGCCCGCCGCCCTCTCCAAAGTATTTTGAAAACCCCGCCCGACTCTTCCACGGGTGAGAACGACGGGCGCGGCGCGGAAGTTCTCAGTTTTGAAGGGCGACGGCTATCTCGGCGGCGACGCGGGCGTTGTTCTCAAGCAGCGCGACGTTGGCGCGCAGGGTCGCGCCGCCCGAGCGCCAGCTCATGTGCGCGAGCAGGAAGGGCGTGAGGTCTCGGCCCGTGACGCCGCGCTCGGCCGCGACGGCGAGCGCCTCCGACAGCGACTCCTCCATCAACGATTCGTCAACCTCGAAGCCTTCGGGCACGGGCACCGTGACGAGCAGCGCGGCTTCGAGCCCGAGCGCGTCGCGCGCGCGCGCCACGCGCGCGGCGTCGGCGGCCGAGTCCGCGCGCAGGTCAACGGCGAGCCCGCTCCGTCGCGTGTAGAAGGCCGGCAGCTCGTCGCAACCGTAGCCGAGGACGCAGACGCCGTACGTCTCAAGCCACTCGCGCGTCGAGGGCAGGTCGAGCACGGACTTCGCGCCCGAGCAGACGACCGTCATCGGCGTCCGGGCGAGTTCCGGCAGGTCGGCCGAAACGTCGGGGAGCGCGCCGCGGTGTACGCCGCCGATGCCGCCCGTGGCGAAGACGCGCAGGCCCGCGCGGCTCGCGACCCAGAGCGTGCCCGCGACGGTCGTCGCGCCGTCTTCGCCGCGCGCCACGGCCAGAGGCAGATCGCGCCGGCTCACCTTGCGCACGCCGTCCGCCTCGGCAAGATGCGAGAGCTGCGCGTCTTCAAGGCCGACACACAAACGTCCGCCGAGCACGGCCACGGTCGCCGGCACCGCGCCCGCCTCGCGCACGGCCTGCTCAAGCCGCCGCGCCGTCTCAAGGTTCTGCGGGCGCGGCAGCCCGTGCGAGATGACCGTGGATTCGAGCGCCACGACCGCGCGGCCCGCGTCGAGCGCCACGCGCACCTCTTCGGCGACGTGAAAAAGGTTTTCGTCTGTCATCGTGTCGGGTTGCAGATTACAGCATTTGTCCCTCGGGCGCAGGTCGGGAAGAGTGATTTGAAATTTCAAATTTGAGATTTGAAATTCAGAGAAAGTGGAAAGGGCGGCGGCCTTTGATGGAGGCCGCCGCCCTTCGCGTTTGAGTCCTCGGCGCGCGTCTTACTTCGCGATGCGGAACTGGACGGTGTGTGTCGCGGGGTCGCCCGCGACGCGGAAGGTGAGCGCGTACGTGCCGGGCGCGTAGCCGGTCGTCTTCAGGTTGAAGACGTAGCCGCCCACGCCGGCGTCGTAGCGGAAGTTGAAATCCGGGTTCGAGTTGCCCGCGTCTTCGAGCGCGCCGGACGCGTTCGTCGAGAGGAGCGTCGTCCCCAATGCCGTCACGACGAGCGACGGCGACGAGAGGTTCGCCCCGGACGCGTTCGTCAGTTGCAGCTTGACGGGGACGGTGCTCCCGCTCTTGTGCGTACTCGTCTGGTCGTAGAGCGCGGCCACGCCGTAGGAGACCGCGTAGCTCACGGACTTCTGCGTCGTGTTGCCCGCCGCGTCCGTCGCCGTGACGGCGAACTCCTTCGTGCCCGCCGAAGACGTGTTGACGGGCGAGCCGTTCGACGCCGTGCCCGTGCAGGCGGCGACGCCCGAGAGGCCGTCGTTGCAGTTGAAGCCGGCGTTGACCGACTGGCCGACGGTGTAGGCCGCGTCCGCCGTCGGCGAGCTGACGTTGACGACGGGTGCCGTCTTGTCGAGCCTGACCGTGACCGACTTCGCCTGCTCCGTGTTGCCGCTGTTGTCGCGTGCGTAGAAGGTCAGGGTCGTCGTGCCTTCGGCCGTGACGTTGATGGTCGCGGTGTTGCCGGCGACGGTCGTCGCGGGCGTGACCTGCGCGCCCGACGCCGAGTAGGTGAGCGACGCGACGCCCGAGCCGTTCTCGCCGTCCGAGGCCGTGAGCGTGACGCTCACGTCGGCCTTGTGCCAGCCGGCCGCGTTGGGCTGCGCGGAGAGCGCGGCCGTCGTCGTGGGCGCGTCGGTCTCCCTGAGCTGAGCGACGACGAACGGGCTGAGCGACGTGACGCGCGCGTAGACCGTGCGCGTCGAGAAGTCCGGCGCGGGCGAGTCGGGCGCGAGCACCGTCCGGTCAACGAAGTTGGGGACGGGCGGCGGCTCGCCGTGCAGGACGCGCACCGTCGAGAAGGTGACGGGGTTGTTGATGCCGGGCACTTGGAAGCCGAGCGTGATCGGCCCCGTGTAGACGGCCGTCGTGTGTATCTCGAAGGCGAGGCTGCCCGGGCCGAGGACGTACTCGCCGGGGATGCCCTGAAGCGAGTTGATGTCAATCGGCGTGACGGTCGTCTGCCCCGCCGTCGTGACGTTCGAGAAGCTGACGCTGACGCCGCCCTGCGTCAACGTCACGTTCGTGCCGGCCGGCGTGTTGAGCGGCTCCCACGCGGGCGCGGTGTCGCTGGCGGGGTTGTTGGTCAGGTTCGTCTGCGACGTGCCGTCCGCGTTCATCACGTAGATTTCGCGGTTGCCGTCGCGGTTGCTGACGAAGGCGAGCTTCGCGCCGCCGGGCGACCACGCGGGCGCGTTGTCGTCCGCCGGGTTGTTGGTCAGGTTGACGGCCGCGCCGCCCGACGAGCTGACGGCGAAGACTTCGCTGTTGCCGCCGACGAAGGCCGAGTAGACGAACTTCGTGCCGTCGGGCGACCAAGCGTAGCCGGTCTCCTGCGCCGTGTCGTTGGTGACGCGGACGACGTTCGTGCCGTCGGCCTTCATCGTGTAGATGTCGGTGCGGCCGCCGAGGTCGCTCGTGTAGGCGATGCGCGTCCCGTCGGGCGACCACGCGGGCGAGTCCTCGGCCGTGAGCGCCGTGGTCAGGCGGACGAGGTTCGTGCCGTCGGCGCCCACGGCGAAGATGTCGCCGCTGCCGTAGCGGTCGTTGCGGAAGGCGATGCGCGTCCCGTCGGGCGACCAAGCCGGCTCGAAGTTGGAGGCGCCCGGCCCCGTGTAGTTCGAGACGTTGACCTTGTTCGTGCCGTCGGCGTTCATCACGTAGACCTGATTGCCCTGCGCGCCGACGGTGTGGAAGGCGATCTTCGTGTCGTTCGGCGACCACGCGGGCTGGTCGTTGTCGGCGCCGCCGGGCGTGAGGTCGGTCTGACCCGTCCCGTCGGCGTTCATCACGAAGATGTGGTTGCGCCCCGCTACCTTGCGCAGGAAGAGGAGGCGCGTGGCGTCGTGCGACCAGACGGCGTTCGTGTCGTCGGCCGCGTCCGTAGTCAGGTAGCCCTGCGACGTGCCGTCGCCGTTCATCAGGAAGACGTTTTTGTTTCCGTCGTCGGCGCGGTTGGAGACGAAGGCGATCTGCCCTGCGCCGGGCGCGCGCACGGCGGGCGGGAGCGGCGGGCTCACGCGCCAGTTGAGCGTGAACGCGCCGTGTGAGTCGCCGTCGTAGCCGCCGACGGCGACGAAGTAGGTCGTGCCCGCGACGGCGTCGAAGGCGACGCGGCTCGGGCCGCCGCTCACGAACGGGTCGTCGTCGTTGGCCGCGACGACGTTGAGCGAGTCGAGCGACGCGCCGGTGTAGACGGCGAGCACGGAGTCGAACGCGGCGCCGTCCGTGTCGAAGATGACGCGCTGGTCGGTCGCGGGCGTCCACTTGTACCAGACGGTAGAAGAGGCCGCGCTGCCGGCGTGGTCGGGCTCGCCCGGCTCGGCCGTGGCGAAGTCCGTGTTGCCGCCGACGCTGCCCGGGATGCCGTCGAGCTGCGCGGCGTCGGCGAAGTTGTCGTTCGCGGGCGGGTTGCCCGTGACCGAACTCCAAGCGAAGACTATCTGGCCCGTCGAGCCGCCGTAGCCGTTGACCGAGATGTAGTAGGTCGTGCCGGCGGTGACGGGGAAGGTGATGCTGCTCGTCAGGCCCGCGTCGTCGTCGTCGTTGTCGGTGATGACTTGCAGGTCGGCGAGCGACGCGCCGGTGAAGGCGACGAGCTGCGTGTCGAAGTCGCTGCCGTCGGTGGTGAAGGTGGCGAGCCCGTTCCCCGAAGCAGTCCACTTGTACCAGACGGAGGCCGCCGGGTCGCCGCCGCCGTAGCCGACCTCGCCCGCCTCGGTCGTCGCGTCAACGTTCGTGCCCGCGACCGAGCCCGAAGCGCCGCCGACCGTCTGCGCGTTGACGAAGTTGTCGTTGGGCGGCCCCGACGCGTTGGCGCGCGGCTCCCAAGTCGGCTGCACGTCGGCGTTGGGGTCGTTCGTGATGTTGGTGACGTTCCCGCCGTCGGCGTCCATCAGGTAGATTTCCGCGTTGCCGTCGCGGGTGGTGACGAAGGCGATCCGCGAGCCGTCCGGCGACCACGCGGGCATCACGTCGGGGCCGGGGCTGTTGGTCAGGTTGGTCTGGTTGCCGCCGTCGGCGTCCATCACGAAGACCTCGGCGTCGTCGTCAACGTAGTGCATGAAGAGAATCTTCGTCCCGTCGGGCGAGTACGAGTACCCTTCCTGCCCGTTGATGCCGAGGTAGGTCTGGTTGGTGCCGTCGGCGTTCATCAGGTAGAACCCGTTGCCCCCGGCGCGGTAGCTGCTGAAGAGGATGTGCTGGCCGTCGGGCGACCAGATTGGGAACTCGTCGAAGCCGACGACGTTCGTCAGCCGCGTCAGGCCCGAGCCGTCGGCGCCGACGACGTAGATGTCGCCGAAATGGTCGTCGCGGCCGCTGCGGTAGACGATCTTCGTCCCGTCGGGCGACCACTTCGGCGCAAGGTCATCCTTCCCGCCGTTCGACAGGTCAACGGGGTTGCTGCCGTCCGAGTTGATGATGTAGAGCTTCGACTCCGAGTCGGCCACGCGGGTCAGGGCGATCTTCGTCCCGTCGGGCGAGAAGGCCGCGTACCTGTACTCGACGCCGGGCGAGGTCAGCTCGACCGGGTTGGTGCCGTCCGAGTTGATGACGTAGAGGTGCGCCGACTGGTCTTGGCCGACCCGCCGCAGGAGCAGCTTCGTCCCGTCGGGCGACCAGACGGGGTCGTATTCGAGGTCGGTGCTGAAGGCCAGCGCGCCGGGCGAGCCGCCGTCCTTGTTCATCAGGTAGAGGTCGAGCGTGTGCGTGTCGCCGCGTGTGGTGGCGAAGGCGATTTGCCCGGCGCCGGGCACGCGCACGGCGGGCGTCGGCGGCGGGCTCACGCCCCAAGAGAGCGTGACATCGCCCTGTTGGTTCAGATAGCCGGTGACCTGTATGTAGTAGGTCTCGCCCGCGACGGCGTCGAAGGCGAGCCTGCTGGTCGCGTCGCTGCCGGGCACGTCGTCGTTGTTGCTCACCACGTCGCGCAGGGCGAAGAGGGCGCCGGTGTAGACGCCGACCACCGTGTCGAAGCTAGAGCCCTCGGTGTCGAAGAAGACGCGCTGGTCGGCCGCGGGCGTCCACTTGTACCAGACGGTCGTGCTGCTGTGTAGGTGCGCGGGCGTGGGCTCGCCGGACTCTTCGGTCGAGAAGAGGTTCGAGCCGGTCACCGTCCCCGAATCGCCCGTCAACACCTCCGCGTCGGCGAAGTTGTCGTTGGGCGGGCGGCTGCCGGCGAGGAACTCCCAGAGGAAGTTGACGTGCCCGGTCGCGCCGCCCCAGCCGTCAACTTGGAGGTAGTAGGTCTTGCCCGCGGTGGCGAAGAACTGGACGACGCTCGTGCTGTCGCCGCCCCATTCGTCGTTGGACGTAATCATCGAGAGGTCGGACAGGCCGGTGCCCTCGAAGGCGACCAGCGTCGTGTCGAAGTCGCTGCCGATGGTGCCGAAGGCGACCATCCCGTCGGAGGGCGCCGTCCACTTGTACCAGACCGTCGCGTTCGGGCCGCCGAAGTCGCCCGGCTCGAACGCCTCGGTCGTCGCCCCTTCGTTCGTGCCGGTGACGCCGCCCGAAGCGCCCGACACCTCCTGCGCGTTGGCGAAGTCGTCGTTGGGCGGGCGCGAAGACGACGCGGCGGGCTGCCAGATGCCGTTGCGGTCTGAGCCCGCGCCGTTCGAGACGTTGCTCATGCGCGTGCCGTCGAGGCTGACGGCGAAGACCTCGCTGTCAGACCCGACGGAGTTGTTGAAGGCGAGGGCCGAGCCGTCGGGCGACCAGCGCGGGCCGAACTGGCTGTTGCTGATCGCGCCCACGGTCACGGCGCGCTGGTTCGAGCCGTCGGCGTCCATCACCCACACGTCGTAGTACTGATACACCTTCCGCATGAAGGCGATCTTCGTCCCGTCGGGCGAGTAGATGGGCCGGTCGTCGCTCGCGTCGGTCGTGAGACTCGTCTGGCCCGTGCCGTCGGCGTTGACGACCGACACGCCCGCGCCGCTGCCGCCGCGCGTGTAGACGACCTTCTGGCCGTCGGGCGACCAGCGCGGCGAGTAGTCGGGATCGTTCGGGCGGTTGGTGAGATTCGTCTTGTTAGACCCGTCGGCGTTCATCACCCACACGTCGGAGGTGAAGCCCGTGCCGTAGTCTTCGTAGACGATCTTCGTCCCGTCGGGCGACCAGACGGGGCGGTCGGCGAGCGTCGTCCCGTCGGTCAGGTTCTGGAAGCCCGTGCCGTCGGCGTTGATGACGGCGATGGTGTACTTGTCGGCGTTGCCGTCGTAGTTCTCCCACGCGATCTTCGAGCCGTCGGGCGACCAAGCGAAGTTGATTCCCTCGGCGGCGTTCGTGGTGAGCTGCCGTTTGTCAGTCCCGTCGGCGTTCATCACGAAGACCTCGAACCAACCGCTGGCCGTGCCGTCGGTGCTGGCGTAGACGATCTTCGTCCCGTCGGGCGACCACGCGGGCTCGTAGTCGCGCGCGTCGTTGTCGGTGAGCTTGGTGTAACCGCTGCCGTCGGCGTTGGCCGTGGCAATCTCCTGATCGAAGCCGTCGCGCTGCGAGACGAAGAGGATGCGACCCGCCGAGGCGTCCATCGGCGAGGGCGTCGGCGTGGGCGGGGGCGTCGGCGGCGGGACGACGACGTAGGCGTCGGCGTAGGTCGCGTTGTTCGACGCGTCGGGGTCTGCGGTCGTGGCCGTCACGCTCGCGTTGTTGCGGACGGTCGTGCCGCCCGGCGCCGTCACGTTGGCGTAGACCGTGACCCACGCGCCCTCGTAGGGAGCGAGGCTGCCGAACGTGCAGGTGACCGCGCCGCTCGCGCCGGCCGCGGGCGTCGTGCAGGTGCCCTTCGACGGCGACGCGGAGGAGAAGGCGAGGCCCGCGGGCAGTTCGTCCGTCACCACTACGCCTTCCGACTGCTGCGGGCCGACGTTGAAGGCGGAGACGACGTAGGAGGCCAGCTCGCCCGGCTGTACCGTGCCGGGGCTCGACTTGAAGACCGACACGTCCGCGCTCGCGGCGGCCGCGACCTGCGTCGTCGTTTCGACCGAGTACGTCTGCTGGCCGTAGCCGGCGTAAGTAGCCTTGGCCGTCGCAATGTTGGGCAGCGTCGCGCCGTTGGTGGCGCCGACGTGGAGGACGATAGTGATGGTCGCCTGCTCGCCCGCCGCGAGGTCGCCGAGCGCGCACGTCACCTCGTCGCCGTACACCGAGCAGGAGCCGCGGCTCGCGTCGGCCGAGACGAAGTCCAAGCGGGAGTCGAGAGCGTCAAGCAGGGTCGCGGACGCGGCCGTGAGCGTGTGGTTGTTGGTGACGTTGAGCGTGTAGGTCAGCTCGGTGCCGGAGCTGACGGGGTCGGGCGAGTCTGCGGTCGTCAGAGTCAGCGGCGGGAGCGAGCGCCACGTCGGGTGGCCGCCGCTGTCCGTGACCTTGTGCTGGTTCGAGCCGTCGGCGTTCATCGCCCAGATTTCGCCGACGTTGTTCTGCGTGGTCTCGAAGACGAGCTGCGTCCCGTCGGGCGACCAAGCGGGCTTGCCGTAGAGGTGCTGCGTGCCCTCGGGCGGCGAGGTGAGCTGCGTCTGGTTCGAGCCGTCGGCGTCCATGGCCCAGATTTCGCCCCAGCGCTGGAAGGCGATCTTGCGCCCGTCGGGCGACCAAGCGGGATAGCGGTTGGGGCCGATGGGGTAGTTGCTCAGGTTCACTTGGTTCGAGCCGTCGGCGTTCATCACGAAGACTTGCGCGTCGAAGCTCATCCAGTTGCGCACGAAGAGAATCTTGCCGCCGTCGGGCGACCAAGAGGGCTGGTCGTCCAAGTCGGAGCCGGTGCTCAGCTTCGCCTCCTGCGTGCCGTCGGCGTTTACCGTCCAGAGCTGCCCCCTGCGGACGAAGACGAGGCGCGAGCCGTCGGGCGACCACGCGGGATAGTCGTCGTTGGCGTTCTGGCTTAAGCCGTCGGTGAGCCTGACGGGGTTCGTGCCGTCGGCGTTCGCGCGCCAGATTTCGAAGTACCCGCGCGCGACGCTCGAATAGGCGATGTAGCGGCCGTCGGGCGACCACGCGGGGTCTTCCTCGTGGCTGAAGCTGTTGAGGAGCGGCGCGCGCCCCGTGCCGTCGGCGTTGACGGTGTAGATGTCCTCGCCGGTGCCGCTGCCGAAGCTCGTGAAGGCGATGCTCCCGGCCGCGCGCAGCGTTGGCGTCGGGCTGGGAGTCGGGGTGGGCGTCGCCGTCGGCGTCGGAGTAGGCGTCGCGGTCGGCGTCGGCGTCGGGGTCGGCGCCGTCAGGAGTCGCTGCCACGACGGGGTGTAGTCTCTGGCCGCGACGTTGGTGAGGCGGACGGGGTTCGAGCCGTCAGCGCCCATCGTGTAAATCTCGAAGTTGCCGTCGCGGTCGGTGCGGAAGATGATGCGGCTGCCGTCGGCCGACCATGACGGCTCGAAGTCGTCAGCAGGGTTGTTGGTGATGCGCGTCTGGTTCGAGCCGTCCGCGTTCATCACGTAAATCTCGTCGTTGCCGTCGCGGAAGCTCGTGAAGGCTATCTTCGTCCCGTCGGCCGACCAAGAGGGGACGACGTTGGACGCGCCCGGCGTGTTCGTCAGGCGCGTCGGCGCGCTGCCGTCGGCGTTCATGACGTAGATTTCGGGCTGGCCGTCGCGCCAGCTCTCGAAGACGATCTTCGTCCCGTCGGGCGAGAACGAAGGCTTCGAGTCGTTGACGGAGTTGTTCGTCAGCCGCACGACGTTCGAGCCGTCGGCGTTGGCCTTGTAGATTTCGAGGTTGTTCGTGAAGACGAGCTGCGAGCCGTCGGGCGACCACGCGGGGCGCGTGCCGCCGACGTTCGGGACGTTGACGACGTTCGAGCCGTCGGCGTTCATGATGTAGAGGCCGGAGAAGAAGTCGCGGTTGCTGGCGAAGGCGATCCGTGTCCCGTCGGGCGAGAAGGCCGGGTCGAGGTCGGCCGACCACGACGCGCCGTGGTTGTTAGAGACGTTCGTCTGCCCGCTCCCGTCCGGGTTCATCACGTAGATTTCCGGGTCGCCGTCGCGCTCGCTGACGAAAACGATCTTGCCGTCGAAGAGCGTCGGCGTGGGCGTCGGAGTGGGCGTCGGCGTCGGAGTCGCGGCCGAGCGGACGGCCTGCCAGTCTGGGAAGTTGTTGATGGTCGTCTCGTCGGTCAGAGCGTGCTGGTTCGAGCCGTCGGCGTTCATCACGCGGACGGAGGGCTTGACGGAGAAGTCGCGGTAGCCCCAGTAGACGATCTGCGTGCCGTCGGGCGAGAAGGCCGGCATGTTGTCGCCGACCACGCCGGCCGTGAGCCGCGTCTGGTTCGAGCCGTCGGCGTTCATCACGAAGATGGCGTTGCCGTAGGTGCCGCCGCGCTTGCTCGCGAAGACTATCTTCGTGCCGTCGGGCGACCACTTCGGCTCGAAGTCGCCGCCGGGTAGCGGCGAGAAGGTGAGCCGTACGGGGTTCGTCCCGTCGGCGTTCATCACGTAGATGGCCGTGTGGTCGGAGGCCGAGCCCATGAAGGCTATCTTCGTCCCGTCGGGCGACCAAGAGGGCGTGCCGCCGGCCAGCGTGCTCGTCGGGGCGAGCAGGCGCGTCGGGTTGGTGCCGTCGGCGTTGATGACGTAGATGCCCTCCTGCCCCGAGGGGCCGCCCGTGTAGAGCAGGCGCGTGCCGTCGGGCGACCACGCCGGGCGCGAGTCGTAAGACTGGTCGTGCGTGACCTGCGTCGGGTTCGAGCCGTCGGCGTTCACTACCCAGATGTTGTAGTAGCCGCGGTTGCTTGAGAAGGCGATCTTCGTCCCGTCGGGCGAGAAGGCCGGGTACTCGTCGGAGGCCGGGTCGTTGGTGATATTCGTCTGGTTCGAGCCGTCCGGGTTCATCGTGTACAGCTCGTTGTTGCCGTCGCGGTAGCTCGTGAAGACGATCTTGCTGTTGGCCGGCGGCTGCACGGGCGTGGGCGTCGGAGTTGCTGTCGGAGTCGGGGTCGCCGTCGGCGTGGCCGTCGGCGTGGGAGTGGGAGTCGCAGTCGGTGTCGGAGTTGCCGTGGGCGTCGGGGTCGGCGTCGGCGTCGGCGTCGGCGTCGGAGTTGCGGTCGGCGTCGGGGTGGGCGTGGGGTACGGCAGCGCGGGCATGCCGAGCGTCTGCCAGTTCGGCGTATCGTCCTGCGAGGCGACGGTCGTGAGCCGCGCCTCGCCCGTGCCGTCGGCGTTGATCGAGTAGAGGTCGCGGTTGCCGTCGCGGTCGCTCATGAAGACGAGCTTCGTCCCGTCGGGCGACCAAGCGGGGCTGAGGTCTGTGAACTGGTTGACCGTGAGGACGACGACGTTCGTGCCGTCGGCGTTCATCACGCATATCTCCGAGCGGTCGAACGAGGGCGCGCGGTCGCGGCTGGTGAAGGCAATCTTCCTCCCGTCGGGCGACCAAGCGGGCCAAGAGTCGGGCGCGTAGTGGTTGGTGATGTTGACGACGTTCGTGCCGTCGGCGTTCATCACGTAGATGTCGTCGTTGCCCGTGCGGTTCGAGACGAAGGCGATCTTCGTCCCGTCGGGCGAGAAGACCGGTGACTGGTCGTACGCCGGGTCGTCTGTCAGGCGGACGACGTTCGTGCCGTCCACGTTCATCAAGTAGATGTCGGCGTTGGCGCCGAACTGGCCGTTGCTGGCGTAGGCGATCTTCTGCCCGTCGGGCGACCACGCGACGCGGCCGCCGTCCGTGTCGTCGTTGAGCCGGACGCGGCCCGTGCCGTCCGGGTTGTAGATTTCGACGCCCCAGCCGGAGACGCTCCCGCTGAACTGGTCTGCGATGCGCGTGGCGGCGATGTGCCTGCCGTCGGGCGACCAGACGGGCGTGAAGTCTGACTGCGCGCCCGGAATCCTCGTCTCGCCCGTGCCGTCGGGGTTGATGGTGTAGACGCCGTTGAGCGTGTAGTCCGAGTCGGAGCGCCGGAAGGCGATGACGCCGTTCGAGGGGGAGGGCGCGGGCGTCGGCGTCGGCGTGGCCGTCGGGGTCGGAGTCGCGGTCGGGGTCGGGGTGGGCGTCGGGGTCGGCGCGGAGAGTATGCCGCCGAACTTCGTGATGAAGGAGTCGCTGTTGCCGCCGCCGCCGCGCGCCGGTTGGAAGGCGCCGACCGTCGGGAAGTTGAGCGAGAGGGTCGAGCCGGCGACGTAGATAGAGTTCTGCGCGTCCACGACGACGGCCGCGGCCGTGTCCGAGGCGTCGCCGCCGAGGTAGCTCGAATAGACGAGCGACTCGCCCCCGGTGCCGAAGACGGTGACGTAGGCGTCGCCGCCCTGACGCGCGGCGGGCTGCAAGGCGTCGGCCGTCGTCTGGTAGCCGGCGAACGCCTGCCCCGTGACGACGGCGTGGCCGTCCGAGTCAACGGCCACGGCCTGCCCGGTCACGCCGAGGTTAGCGCCGAAGAAGGTCGAGTAGATGAGCGCCGAGCCGTCGCCGTTGAGCTTGAGGAGCAGGCCGGGCTGGCGGCCGTTGTTCGAAGCCTGATAGACGGGCTGGAACGTGCCGGGCGTCGTGGGGAAGTCCGACGAGGTCGTGCCGCCCGTGATGTAGGCGCTGCCGCCCGCGTCCACCGCGATGTCGTTCATCGAGTCGGTGCTCGAACCGCCGAGGTAGGTCGAGTAGTCGAGCGTCGTCGAGGGCAGGAGCGCCGTCGGCGCCGGCACGTCCATCACCCGCTTGAACTTCATGGCGAAGCCGTCGGTGCTCTTCACCGCGCTGTGGTTCGGCTGGAAGGCGTTCGCCGTCGTCGGCAGCCTCGGCTCGATGTTGCAGCCGAAGACGGTGCAGTCCCAAGAGACGCTGCCGGTCATGTAGAGGTCGCCGTTCGGCGCCACGTCAACCCCGCCGACGTTGATGTTGCCGCCGATGAAGGTCGAGTAGATGACCGTCCTGCCGTCGTTGCTGAACTTGGTGAGGAAGGCGTTGCTGGCGGACTTGGTCTTCTGGATGGCGTCCAACGTGACGGGGAAGCTGTCGCTGGTCGTCGTGCCGCCGACCCACGCGTTGCCGTTGCCGTCAACGGCGATGTCGCTCCCCGAGTCGGGGCCGGTCGTGACGCCGCCCGGCGAGACGCCGCGGTTGGGGCCGCCGAGGTAGGTCGAGTAGTCGAAGGACGAGCCGTCGGCGCTCAGCTTGGTGACGAAGGCGTCCATGTTGTCGCCGTACTCGGTGCTGCCGACGCCGTCGGGGTCGTTGGGCCAGAGCGCGGAGGGCGTGGTTGGGAAGTCGTAGGAGAGCGTGCCGCCCGTGAGGTAGGCGTTGCCGCCCGGGCCCACGTCTATGCCGCCCGCGTTGTCGCTGCCCGAGCCGCCGAGGTAGGTGCAGTAGACGAGCGCGTTGCCCGCCGGGTTGACCTTGGCGACGAAGAGGTTGCCGTTCGTGACGCCGGTGGGCGCGGTCGCCCGCACGGCGCCCGGCGTCGTCGGCAGGTCGAGCGAGGAGGTCGAGCCGAAGAGGTAGGCCGCGCCCTGCGCGTCCACGGCCATGTCCTTGACCGAGTCGTTGCCGGAGCCGCCGAGGTACGACGAGTAGGTGATGACCGGGTCTATGACGAGCGGCGCGCTCGCGTCGTAGTCGTCCAGCTCGAACCGGACGCGGTCGCGCCCCGCGAGCACGTAGCGGCACCCGACCTCGCGCCGCGCGCCGTTCAGTTCTTGATAGGCGACGGGCCTGTGCTGCGTGAGGCGGCCCGCGGGAGTGTCGAGCGCGAGCGCGCCCTCGGGCGTCACCTCGACGCGGCGCGCGCCCTCGACCTGCCAGACGATGGCGCCCGGGTCTGCGCCGGGGGCGACGTGGAAGTCGTATTCGAGCCGCCCGCCGGGCGCGCCGTGGTAGAAGAGGCTGACGCCGGGGTAGACGCCTTCGGCGGCGACCTCAGCGAACGTCTCGATGTTCGTGCGCCAGCGTGAAGGGTCGTTGCCGAGGAGGTAGTTGACCTTGCCCTCCTGAATGTTGCGCCCTTCGAGGCGCGAGTGCGCGTCGGCGCCCGCGAGGCGCATGCGCAGCGTGGACTTCGCGGCGCGGCGCGAGCCGCGCTTCGCCTCGCCCGAGAGAGTAAGCAGCGCGCCGTCGCGCACGAGCGCGAGGCTGAAGCCGCCCGCGCGCGCGAGGTACTCGACCTCCTTTGGCGCCTGCCCGCGGTTGATCTCGAAGGTCAGCGGCAGGTCGCCGTAAGCGCGCTTGTGCTGTGCGCCGGACTTCGCGGGCGTCGCGGCGCGTTTCGCGGCGGACGTGCGCCGCGGGGCGTCGGCGTGCGTGCGCGCGGCGCACATGGCGGCGAGGGGGTTGAGCAGGAACGTGAGTGTCAGGAATAGTGCGGACAGTTGCTTCGTGGGGCGCGAATACATTGGGGCTGGTCTCCTCTTTGTGACGAGCGTGTTGAGGGCCACGTGGGCCGCTGGGGACGGCCCTCGGAATAGACTCTGGTCGAGCGGTGCTGTACGGACGGACTAGTGGGCGCGGGGCGGAGTGCGGTCGGGGGCACTCATCCCGCGAAGGGATTATTTACAGATGGACTCAAGCAACGCCGGGGACTTCTAAATCTTTTCGGGTAAGATTGAGAGGTTGTGCTTGTAGGGCGGAGCCGGGGCAGCGACTCAGCCTCGGAGTCTTTCGAGCAGCGCGTATTGTAGTCAGCGCCGCCGAAATGTCAAGCCGCGAGCAAGTAGTCAGTAGTCAGTAGAAAGAACGGAAGCGGCGCGTCTCAACCTTCAGGTCGGGCGCGCCGCTTCGTATTCCTACTGTCTACTAACTACTGTCTACTATCTACTTCCCTCTAACGTATGCGTGCGATGAAGGAGACGCTGCCCGAGTTGTTGGGCGCGGTCTGGCTGAGGCTGCCGGTGAAAGACCAGCGGACGTGCGTGACGTTGCGGTCGTAGCCGGCAGGCGCGCCGCCAGCGCCCGAGGCGGGCGTGTAAGTCCACGTCGCCCCGCCGTCGTTCGAGTAGGCGACCGCGACGGCGAGGCCCGTCGTCCCGAGGTTGTTCGTGACCGAGCCGACTTTGAAGTCCATGTAGTCGTTAATCTTCAGAACGGTCGCCGTGTCGGGGTCGGTCAGGACGAAGGCGGAGGCGGGCGAGCCGCCCGTGTTCGAGAAGGCGATGGTGTAGGTGAGCTGCGCGCCGGGCGACTGCGTGCCCGCAGGCGAGACAGACTTCACCAGCCCGACGCTCGGCGGGGCCGCCGCGCCGACGCTCGCACTCGCCTGATCGTCCTCGGCCGCGTTGTTGTTGTTGGGCGTCGAGTCGGGGTCGGGCTGGTCTGAGGCGGTGACCTGCGCCGTGTTCGTAATCGTCCCCGTGTTAGCGACGAGCGCGACGATTTGCAGCGTGGCGTTCGCGCCGCTCGCGAGGCTCGCGACAGACCAGACGCCCGTGCCGCTCGCGTAACTGCCCGCGCTCGGCGTCGCGGAGACGAAGGTGAGCCCGGCGGGGAGCGCGTCGGCGACGGCGACGTTTGTCGCGCCCGTCGGCCCGGCGTTGGCGAGCGTGACGGTGAAGGTGACGTTCTGCCCCTGAACGGGGTTCGGGTTGTTGACGGTCTTCGTCAGACTCAGGTCGGAGCTTGAGACGACCGTCGTCGGGTCGCTCGAACTGTCGTTCGAGGTGTTGGACTGCCCGCCGCCCGAGACCGCGCCCGTGTTCGTCACACTCGACGCGGCCGTTTGCGAGACGCTCACGACGAGAGTTATCGCCGGGTAACTCGCGCCCGCGGCGAGCGCGTCCGCGCGCGTGCAAGTAACTGTCTGCCCCGACGCACTGCAAGACCAGCCCGTCCCCGTCTGCGTCGAGGGCGTGAGTCCCGCGGGCAGAGTGTCCGTGACGGTCACCGTGCCGCTCGAAGCGACGCCGCCGGAGTTCGTGACCGTGAGCGTGTAGCTGCCGGTCGTCCCGCGCGTGAAGTTGCCGTTGTGGCTCTTGGCGATGGTCAGGTCGGTCGGGGTCAGCACGGCCTTCGTCACGCTGCTGCTGTCGTTCGTCGAGACGTGGTCGAAGGTAGTGCCCGAGACGGTCGCGGTGTTGGTGACGCTCGGGGCGGCGGCCGCGCCGACGGCGACGGTGAGCGTGATGGCATTCATCGTCACGCCGTTCGCCACCGGCCCGGCGCTCGTGCAGGTGACGACGCCGCTCGCGTTGCTGCACGTCCAGCCCGTGCCGGTCGCGGAGACGTAAGAGAGTCCGGCGGGCAGCGTGTCCTTGACCGTGATGGGGCCGCTCGCGCTGTGCGGGCCGTTGTTCGTGACGCTGATGGTGTAGACGGCGTTCGAGCCGACGACGAAGGTGCTCGACGAAGTCTTGGAGATCGAGAGGTCTGCGAACTTCGTCATCGCCGCGAGGTCGTAGAGGTCTGTGGCCTGCGACGAGACGAGGCTGGCCGCGCCGTTCGAGAGGCTGAGGGTCGTCACGTCGTCGGGCGAGACGCTCTCGACGGCGAGCAGGAGGCCGCCGTTGACGAAGGCGTTGCCGGCGATGTTGGTCTGCCCCGTGGCGCCGACGAGGGCCGCCGTCAGCGTCCCCGTGTTGATGGTGTAGAGCGACGAGTTGTCGCCCGCGGTCGCGTAGAGCGTGCCGTTCGGCGCGAAGGCCATGTCGCCGCGGATGCTGGCCGGGAGGTTGGCGACCGTGCCGACGAGCGTCGCCGCGCCGCTCGCGGTGTTGACGGTGTAGAGGCGCGACTGGTCGTCCATGCCGTAGAGGACGCCGGCCGCGTTGAAGGCGAGGCGTGGGAAGTTGCGGATGTTGGTGCCGAGCCGGCCGACGTTCGCGTTGGCGCCGGTCGCCGGGTTCCAAGTGTTGACGCGGCCGTTCGTGACGCCGTACTCGGTGTAGAAGACGAGGCCGTCGCTCGCGCGCCGCGCCATCGCGATTGAGCTGAACGAGAGGTTGCCGACGGGCGCCGAGATGGCGCCGGTCGCGGGGTCTACCGTGTAGACGGCGAAGGGCGATTGGTAGTCGTTGGCGTAGACCGTGTTGTCGGCCGCGCGCGCCGCCTGCGCCGCGAGCCCGACGGCGAGCGCGACCGCGCAGGCGCGCAACGCCGCGCAGGCCCGCGCCGTGAAGCGGGCGGGCAGACGTTCTCGAAGCAGTGGGGCGCTGGCTCTTCTCATGTCCGGTTAAGGGCGGACTGTGCGGCTGGGTCTGTTTGCGAGGAGCGCGGCCGAGAGGGGCGCTCAGCGTATGCGGACGGTGAAGGTGACGCTGCCGTTGCTGGCAGAGGTGAGCGAGCCGGCGAAGCTGAAACGGATGTGTGTGACGTTGCGGTCGTAGCCCGCGGGCGCGCCGCCCGCGCCGGACGCGGGGACGTAAGTCCACGTCGCGCCGCTGTCGTTCGAGTAGGCGACGGTCGCGGAGGTCAGGCTGCCGAGCACGGTGACGACCGAGCCGACCTTGAAGTCTGTGTTGGTGTTCAGCTTGAGCGTGGTCGAAGGGTCTGGGTCTATGAGCACGAACTGCTGCGCGGCCGTGTCGCCGTTGTTGACGAAGGTGATGCGGTAGTTAACGTCGGTGCCCGGGAGTTGCGAGAGCGGCGTCGCGGGCGGCGGGCAGGTCTGACCGACGACCGTCTTGCAGAGCGCGATGGAGGGCGGCGTGTTGACCTGCACGGTCGCGGAGGCCGGGACGTTGTCGGTCACGTCCTGCGTCGTGTCGAGCTGGTAGCCGTCGAAGTGCGCGATGGCGCTGTTCGAGTACGAGCCGTGCGTGTTCGGCATCGTCATCTGGTACGTCAGGTCGCGCGTCGAGCTCGCCGGGACGACGAAGCTGCCCGACCAAGTGAGCTTGCCGCCCGAGGCGGTCGGGTTCGCGATGGCCGCGCCGTTGAACTTCGACGAGCCGGCGACGTAGGCGGGCGTGCCGGGCGAAGTCGGCGGCGTGTCCACGAAGTCGCTGAGCGTGTACGAGACGTTGCCGCTGTTGGTGACGCGCAGCGTGTAGGTGAGCGTCCCGTTCGTCAGCACGGGCGAGGCGGAGGCCGTCTTCGAGAGCGTGAGCGGCGGCGGCTGGACGTTGATGGTTATCTGCTTGGCCGGGTCGCCGTTGTCCGCGTTGTAGTGGAAGCTGCCGCCCGAGTGGTCGAGGATGAGCGCGCCGAGCGTAATCGGGCCGCCGTTGACGGCCAGAATCTTGACGGTGTAGTCGGTGACGATGGTGCCGCCGACCTTGCCCGAGTTGGTGCAGTCGAGGTAGCCGGCCGAGCCGGGGACGTTGTTCCAGCCGCAGGCGTCGCCGTAGAACTTGTCGTTGGTCGCGCCCGCGGGCGCCGAGTAAGTCGTGCTGATGCTCTGCACCTGAAAGACGACGTTCGAGAGGTTGATGAAGGCTTCGAGCTGGTCGTAGCCCTGCGTCGCCGTGTCGGCGATGAGGCGGAAGGTGTAGGACTGCCCGACGTAGACGCTCGTCGGCCCCGTGATGGAGGTGACGGTGTTGCGGTTCTGCGAGAGCAACTGCTCGACGTAAAGCTCGCGCGGCGTCGGCGTGCTGACCGAAGAGACGCCCGTGCCCGAGACGGTGATGTGGTAGCGGCGCGAGGGGTTGGTGGTGAAGACGGCGTTGACGCGGCTGACGACGACGGGGAAGTAGAAGTCCGTGCAGGTGCCGACGGGCAGAGAGTTGTATGTGACGGGGTTGAGCGCGCCGGTGGCGAGGTTGATGTATGGGTTGGAGCTGTCCCAGACGAGCGTGCCGGTGATGTTCGGGACGGCCGTCGCGCCGACGTTGCAGGCGCGCGCTCCGACCTGAAAGGTGTCGGGGCCGACGCCCTGCGACCACTTGTTGCTGTCGAGCCCGATGACGTTCCAAGTGACGGGCGTGACCGTCACTTGCGCGCGCGCCGCCTGCGCGCCGACCAGACAGAGGAAGAGCGCGAGCAGGCAGCGGCGCGCCGCTCTGCTTGAGAAAAACTCAGGGATGTGTCCGAGCGCTTCCCTCAAGGTCTTCACCCACACCTGCCGCCCGCGCTTCATTACTCCGGCTTCTTCGCGCCGGCCTCCGCCTGCGCATTCTGGCCCGGGGTGCCGAAGAGGTCAAAGAGGTTGGAGAGTTTTGAGGATACTGTGAAGTAGAAGCCGCGCCGCACGGGGCGCAGGCCGATGAGGTTGGACGAGGCCGAGCCCGTCCAGTTGTAACCGCCGCCGAGGCGCAGGTCGGGCAGAACCCAGAAGCCTGCCTCGGCGCCGAAGGAGGCGCGCGCGGTGCGCGAGACGGGCTGCGCCATCCAGCGCCCCTCGCCCGCCACGTCGAAGTAGCGGCCCAGACGGTAGACGACGCGACCCTGCGACATGTAGGTGAGCGTCGAGACCGGCGCCAAACCCTGCGAGGCGGTGTCGCCGAACTTCAGCGCGAAGCGGCCGTAGAGTTCGATGTCGCGCGCCGGCTGATAGTAGACATCCGAAGAGAGCGTGTCGGAGCGGTCGCGCGTCTCGCCCTGCGTGCCGCCGCCCTGTTGCGAGATGTCGCGCCGCGTGTAACTGAAGAGAAGGCCCGCCGTGTCGCTCTCCAACGGGCGCCACGCGACGGCCGCCGTCGCCATCATCGCGGAACTCTCCTGCCCGCCGAAGCTCGCGTGCGAGAGCTGGAAGCGCCCCATGCTCGTCACGTTGTCGGCGAGACGGCCCGCGGCGCCGAACGTCAGGACGCTGCCCGCGCCGCCGCGGTCGCGCAGTTCGTAGCGCCCCGTCGTGCGGAAGTCTTCCGTCGGCTGATAGGAGAAGCCGAGATGCGCGGCGTTGAAGCTCGCGCCCGCGCCAGCGAGGTGTATCCCGCGCTCGTAGCCGAGGTCGAGCGAGAGCTGCTTGTTGACGGGCAGGCGGTTGGCGAGCCCGATGACGGCGAAGCTGTCGGTACCGTTGATGCCGTTCTCAAGCTGGTAACGCGTGTTGAGGTTGCCGTAGCGGCCGAGCTTCGTCTCGACGCCGACGGCCGTCTCGTTCTGCGCGCTCGTCGCCGCGAAGCCCGTCCCCAGCACGTCGCCGATAGGCGTGATGGGCGCGGACGAAAGGCGCTGCGTGAAGAAGAGCTTCGTGTACTGGTTCCACTGGTAGGTGGCGGCGAGCGTCGTCTGGTCGGGGTAGGTCGGGTCGGCCTCGCCCGTCAAATTCTGCTCGCGCTTGGCCGAGAGGCTGAGCTTGTCCGTCGCCTTGTACTCGGCGCCGACGCTCAAAAGCGTCGAGTCGGTGCCCTTCCCCGTCTCCTCGTCGCGGAAGCGGCGCATGTCGAGGCCGACCTGCGCGCGCAGGCGCTCGCCGAAGGTCTGCGTCCAGAGGAGCGAGGCCGTCTGGCGGATGTTGTCAACGTTCGCCGTGCGGTTGCGCTCGTCCGTGAAGGAGAAGCGCGCGTGGGCCGTCTTCAAAACTTTTAACTCGACCGAAGCCTCGGCGTGCTGCGAGCCGGGCGTGACGGTCGCGCCGAAGGGGTTGAGGAAGCCCGCGTCTGCGCGCGAGAACGAAGCGTGGAACAGCCCTTCGCGAAACGGGAGCGGCTGGTCTAGTTCGAGCCGGTAGGCGTTGCCGTCGTGCCGGTCGTCGGCCGCCTCGCCCATGAAGACGTTTCCGCCCGAGACGACGCGGCCGCGCGAGGTGGCGAACTCGACGCGCATGTGCCCGCCGTGCCAGAGCGTCTTCTCCGCATCCAAGCCGCCGATGAAGAACGAGCCGAACTCGCCCTGCTTCTGCTCGACGGCCGAGAGCCCGAGCTTGAGGCCGAGGCTCTCGAAGTTCTTGTAAGCGCGCCCGGTGTAGACCGCCTGCGACATGCCGTCGGCGCTGTACTCGTAGGTGGCGACGACCTGCACGAGGTTGAACGAGAAGTCGAACGGCGAGATGCGGCGCAGGAAGAATATCTCGCCGGTCGAGGCGTCGAGGTTGTAGTCAACCGAACGCAGCAGCGACTCGCGCGAGACGAGCAACTCGGGGTTGCGACGGTCGCGAACTTCAATCACCAACGTCTCGGAGCCGGGCAGCACCTCGCCGTGCGACAGACGCGCGAAGCCGAGCGCGCCGCCGGGGAACACGTCGCGCGCGAAAGCGGTGTCGGGGCGCGCGCCCGTCAGAGAGATGTAGTCGCCCTTCGAGTTCTCAAGATGAACTTTGACGCCCGTCAGACGGCGGTTGTAGGAGGCGAGCCCGGCGGCGCGGTTCTCGGTGTCCATGTCGCCGAAGAGGAAGTATGAGCGGCCGCGGTCGAGCCGCGCGTAGAGCTTCGAGTTACTTTGCGCGTCCTCGTAGCGCGTCGAAGAGTCGCCGAAGATGGGGTACGCGCGGTCGAGCGGGTCGAACTGGAAGAGGCGGTCGCGGCCGCCCGTGCGGTTGATGGGACGGTTGCTGTCGTACGCGAGCGTCAGGAGGTTGTTGCCCAACAACTGTCCGCGGTAGAAGAAGGCGAGGCGGCGTCGCGCGGCCGACTCGGAGAGTTCCGGTTGCTGGCTCCCGACCGTGTACTCGGCCAAGCCGACGAGCAGCGCGGGGCGAACCTCGGGCGTGATTCTCACCTGCCGCTCGGCCTCGACCGCGCCCGTCGTCGCGTTAATGCGAACCGCGCCCGGCGCGTTGTCCGAGACGAGCAGCACGCGGCCTTCGCCGCCGACGAGCGGCACGATCTGCTGGCCCGCGCCGTTCGTGCTCTCGCCGTCCGCGTTGTTGTGATTCACGTCGCCCGAACGCTTCAAAGCGTCGGCCGCAGCCTTGCTGTCCGCCGTCGCCGTCTGATTCCCTTCAGCGTTGCCTTCATCAACGCGCAGCAGGCGGCCGCCCGAGACTTCGAGCGCGACCGAGCCGTCAGCCGCGGGGTGGTTCCACTGGTCGAAGGCGCGCACGCGAACGGTCGTCGTGTCGCGCCCGCCCGCCGAAAGCTCCTGCTTGTCCGTCACAATCTCAAGACGCTTCGCGGGGCCGCGGCCGTAGGCCGTGAGTTCAACGGTCTTGCCCGGCTTGCCGTCGGGGCCGATGGCCGTGACGCGTACGCGGTTCGGGCCGGGCTGCACGCCGAGGCCGACGAAGGTGTAGGTGGCGAGGTTGTTCTTGCGGTCGAGACGTGTCTCGCCGATCTTCGAGTCGGGGACGCGCTGGCCGCCGACCTCGACGGCGACCTTCCAAGCGCCGTTGACGCGCGCCTCGATTTCGAGCGCCGCGCCCGCGACGGCCTCGTCCGGCTGCGGCGAGAGAACACGCACCTCGCCCGGCGCGACCGGCTCAAGCGTCTCGTTGGTCGCGACCTCGTACGTGCCCGACTCGACCGGCGCGGCAGTCCCCTTCACTTCCGGCGTGGACTTCGGCTCCGCCTTCGCGCCGTCCGAGTCGGTGAAGAGCGAGCCGGCGAGCGGCGCGTCCGTCGTCTTCGAGCTTGAGTGTGGAGCGAGACTGTTCTTTAACGCAGAGTTCGCGGAGGACGCGGAGGACGCGGAGTCACTGTCGGGCGCACGGAGCGCGAAGTTCTGGCGAAGCAGCGCGCCGCCGCCGAGCGGCGTGCGGAGCAGACGCGTCCAGCTCTTCTCGTCGCGGCGGCCCGTGTCGGCGAGCGCGTAGCCGGGCGGCAGCGTGACGGGGTCGAGCGAGAGCACCTGCGAGCCCTCGTTGACGACGGGGAAGTTGTAGAGACCTTCCGAGTCTGTGATGACCGACTGGCCGTTGTTGAGGTAGATGCGGACGCCGGGTATGCCGCGCTCGTCCTTGTCGAACCGGCCGTTGAGGTTCGCGTCCGCGTAGACGCGCCCGACGATGACCTGCTGCGACGAGAACAGCCCGCGGCGGACGCGCACGGAGGCGCGCGTCTGGGGGGTAGACACACGCTCGCCCGAAGGGAGTGTGCCCGCCGCGGAAGCCGAGTTGAACTGCTCGCCCTCCTGCGCGTTCGCGCCCACGCGCACGCGGTAGACGAGCGTCACGCGCGCGCCGGCCGCGATGCGGCCCAAGCGGAAGAGGAGCAGTCCGTCCGAAGCGATTTCGGGCTCGACGCTCCGCGGCGAGGCGGGCGGCGCTTCGAGCAGTGCGGTGCCTTCGGCGTAGACGAAGGACGAAGGTAGCTGGTCGCGCACCTGCGCGTCGTCCACGACGACGGGCGTCGCGTTGTGCAGCTCGACGCGGTAAGTGATCGTGTCGCCGACCTCGGCCGAAGGGCGGTCGGCCGACTTCGTGATCTCCATCGAGGAGTTCTCGAACATCGGCACGTTGAGCGCGTAAGCGGCGAGGCGCGGGATGTCAACCTCGGATTCCGTCAGCTCGTAGCTGCCGCTCTGCGCGAGCGGCAGGCCGTCGAGCGCGCGCACGGAGAGCGTGAAGAGTCCGCTGGCGGCGGGCGTGATGGTCGTCTCGATGAGGCGCGAGCGGTAGCCGGCCGCGGTGACGTTCAGGAAGTAGCGCGCGGGACTCGTCGGCGTGCCGAGCTGCGCGGGCTGAAGCACGAAGCTCCAACGGCCCGCGCCGTCGGTGCCGAACGGGTTCGCGTTCTGAAGGTTCGGGTCGGAGCCAGCGCCCTCGCCCGCGCTGAGCGCGACGAGCGCGCCCGTCGAGTTGTCCGTGAAGAGCGAGACGCGCGCGCCGGGCACGGGCGTGCCGGCGCTTCGGCCCTGATAGACGACGCCGAAGGGGTTGACGACCGCCGTGGCGGAAGTGCTAGACGTGGCCGCGGCGTTATCGGCCGTCGCGGTGGCCGTGTTGACGATGCCTGAGCCGGGCGCGACTGCCTGCGTCACGCGCGCCTGAAAGCCCATCTCGACCAGTTCGCCGACGGCGACCTGCGAGAGCTTCATTTCGACGCGGCGGCCTGCGATCGAGCCCTCGTCCGTGTCCGAGATGTCTGTGAGCGAGCGCCCGCCGAGGCGGAGCGTGCCGACGACGTATTCGAGCCCGTCGGGCAGTTCGTCCTGCAAACGCACGCCGCGCGCGGGCACGTCGCCGTTGTTGCGGAAAGAGACCGTGTACGAGAGAACCTGACCGGGCGACGAAGTGACCTGCGCCTTGCCGTCAACGAGCTTGAGCGGCGGAAGCAGAGGGTCGGCCGGCGACGTGAGCCGCGCGCCGTTGCCGTAGACGTTGACGATGGTGCCCGAGTCCTGCGCGCCCGCGTTGACCGCGTCGGAGACGGACGAGCGCGCGACGAGGCGGATGGTGAACTGCTCGCCGACGCGCGCCGTGTTCGTGTCAACGACCGCGAGGACGCCGACGCACTGGCCGCGCGCGAGACGCGGGCTCATCGTCGAGTCGAGCGTGACGGGGCGGTCGCCGTCGTTCAGAGTGCCCGAGTTGTCCACGTCGAAGTGGAGCGAGACGAGCGCGGCGGGCTGCGTAACTTCGGCCGTTGCGATGGTGTAGAAGTCGGGAGTGTTGCCGGTGTTGCAGACGCGGAAGAGGCGCGTGACGCGTTCGCCGGGCGAGACCGTGGCCGAAGCCTCCGTCTCGTCGGGCGTGACGGTGACGGCCGCGACGGTCGAGACCGTGATGCTGATGGTCGGGGAGACGGTGGCGAACTCGACGCCGTTCTCGTCGGCGTAGGTCGCCTCGGCGCGGTTGGAAATAAGGGCGCCCGCCCCCGCCTCGCCGTCCGGCGCGGCCGCGGCCCGGCCGCCCGCCGCGAAGGCGACGAGCAGCACGAGCGCGAGCGCGCGGACGAGGATGGAGGGGCGGGCGTCAGTCATCGGAGGAGACCAAGCGCAGAGGTTAGAGGTTAGAGGTTAGTGAAGTTGGAGTCAGGCTTTTACTAACCTCCGACCTCTAACCTCTAACCTCTCTTCCCTAGTTGATCCGGCGGCGGAAGGTGAACGTGCCCGACGCGCCGGGGTTGAGGTTGGGCACCGCGTCCTTGAGCCGGACGGTCGCGGGTGTCACCGCGCCGTTGGTGTTCTCGTCCGTGATGGTGCCGGGCGTGCCCGTGGTGTTGGCGTCAACGGGCGCGGGCGAAGTGACCTGCGTCGTGTTCGCCGACCAGTTGTTCGGCGCCACGTCGCCGCGCTCGGTGATGACGACCGACGACGCGACCAGATTGACGCAGCCCGCGCCGCCGCCGCCCACCGAGACGTTCGAGTACGTGATGACGTACTCGATGTCGGCGCCGGGCACGGCGTCGTCTGCGCCGGGCGTGCTCTGGTTGT
The DNA here is from genome assembly GCA_035248785.1 of Pyrinomonadaceae bacterium. Classification (GTDB taxonomy): domain Bacteria; phylum Acidobacteriota; class Blastocatellia; order Pyrinomonadales; family Pyrinomonadaceae; genus QHXN01. The sequence goes on from DATFHD010000115.1 coordinate 42,227, forward strand.
TGCCGACCGACGTGTTGTTGATGACGGTCGCCGCCTTGTCGAGCCGCAGGAAGCCCGTGTAGAGGCGGTCAATGGTGTCGTTCGACTGCGCGGGCGAGTTGCCCGAGGTGGCGCGCACCGTCGTCGCGAAGCCCTGAAGGACTGCCGCGTTGGCGCTCGTCGTCACGCGCACGATGAAGTTGGCCGACGCGCCGAAGGCGACGGCGAGCGTCGGGTTCGAGGAGGCGGGCACGAAGTTCGTGCCGCCGTCCGTGCTGATCTGGACGGTGAAGCTCGGCGGCACCGTCGGCGCTGTGAGCGTGAAGGTGTCGTTGGCGTTGCCGGTGTTCTGCACGGTGTTGACGAAGTCAACCGTGACCTGTCCGGAGAGCGTGTTCTCGTAGGAGAGGTTGGCGATGGCCGCGGGCGCCACGCTCTTGTTCGTGTAGTCGTCGTTGTTGTTGGTCGGCCCCACGGCGCCGGGCGCGCCCGACGGGCCGAGCAGCACGGCGCCCGCGAGCGTCAAGAGCGTCCGCTGCTGGTAGCCCTTCGACGCGCTCAGCGGGTCAACGCCGAACTTCGGCTCGTTGAAGTTGGCGTTGCCGTCGCCCTTGTTCGGCACGTCGCCGCCGGGGTTGTCCGACTGATCCGTTATCTGCGTGCCGAGGCTGTTGCGGCCGAAGCCTTCGGCGATGCCCCAGACGTTGTTCGACGCGTTGATGCCGGTCTGAACGGTGAGCACCACGTCGAGGTTCGCCTGCACGTAGTTGGGCGGAAGCGCGTTGCCGCTGTTGACGCGGAAGGCGACGCGCGTCGTCGTCGAGAGCACGCCCGGCGGCGTGGTCGTCCAAGCGACGGCGTTCGAGAGCGGGCCGCTCGAAGGCGGGTCGCCCGGGCCGGGGTCTGCGCCGAGCGGCGAGATGGAGTAGAGCACCGTCACGCCCGCGGGCGGCGCCGGCACCGATTGCAGCGACGTGCCCGCCGGGATGGGCACGACGACGTAGACGCCCGTGTTCGAGCCGGCGGGCGCGTTCTGAAGCGTCTGCGTCCCCGTCGGGCGCAGGCCGACGTTGCGCACGGTCGAGGAGTAGGTGATGTTCGAGCCGAGCGCGACGGGGCCGGCCGGCACGGTCAGCTCGACCTGCAAGCGCGCGTCGTTCTCGACCGAGGTCGTGATGTTGCCGACGGCCTCACTTTCGCTTCCCGCGAGCGTCTTGCCCGCAGGGACTGACGTGCGGACTTCGCCCGCAGAGCCGTCAGACGCGACGTTGTCGCCCGAGGCGTCGCCGAGGCGGACGTTGATGGCGTCGCCGGGGTTGGCCGTCGCGTTGACGCTCACGCGCACGATGACGTTGAACGAGGTGTTGCGCGCTAAGTAAGGCGAGGCCGGGTAGAGCACGGGCGCGGCGTTGCCGAGGATGTCGGTGTCGCCCGCGTCGTAGCCGTTCCCCGTAAGGTCAATGACGGCGTTCGTCACCGTGATGGGGCCGGTGGTGGCGATGCCCGCGCCGAGCGCGGGGAAGCGCACCTGCGTCGGGAAGTTGCCCGAGTTGGTGACGGTGAAGGTGAAGTCCACGCTGGTCTGTCCGGAGACGACCGTCGGGACTGAGCCGCCGTCGGGCGTGATGGTCAGGCCGGCGACGTTGGCGACCGTGACCGTCACGGTGTTCGACGTGACCGAGTAGTTGTTCGTGCCGTCGGAGTAGGTGGCCGAGGCGCGGTTCTGTATCTGCGTCTCGCCGCTGGTGGCCTGCCCGAGCGCGGGCGCGGCGGCGAGGCACAGACAGGCGAGCGCGACGAGTATCGAGGCGAGCGCGCCGGAGCGTCTGGGGGAGTCGTGTCTGGTTCTCATCGTGTGAAATCCTCTGGGTGGTCGGTGGGGGTTTCGGGCGTCCCTGCTTTGGCGTGTCGCCGGTAGGCGTGAGCTTGTGCGGGACGCGCGGGCTCCCTCGGTCACTTGACGCGCACCTTGTAGGAGGCCGAGAGCTTGCCGCCGGCGGCGAGCGCGTCAGACCACTCGTAGCGCACTTCGGTGTACATCGAGACGGGCGCGGCCACGGTCTTCACCGAGCCGTCCTGCTGCTTCTCTTCTATGACGGGCTGCGTCGAGAAGGTCTTGCCGCCGTCAATCGAGTAGGTGACGGTCGAGCCGCCTTCGGCCTCCGCACTGCCCTGCACGAAGGTCGTGCCCGCGGGGATGTGGCCGACGGTCTTGTAGTCGCGCGCGGCGCCCGTCCCGTCGTTCGACGAGAGAATCTGCCAGTCGAGGACTTCGCCGGGCTTGACGTTCTCGACGCGTTCGAGCGAGAGGCGTTCGCCCGCGCGCTCGACCGAGCCCGAAAGCTCGACCTTCACCTCGGGGCGGCCGTTCTTCGCGCCCATCTGTCGCTGCGCGAAGGCCGCGGCGCCGAGGGCGGCGACGAGGCACAGGGCGACGAGCGGGCCGGCGCCCCATCTCTTCTTAAGTCTGTTCATCTTTCTTCTCCTCCGAAAGTTTGTCTGCTTGGGGCGCGAGGCTTGCGGCTTGGGGTCACGCGAAGCGGGACGCCGGTAAAAATGTTGAGGCCGTCTTGCGGGGCCGTGGTGGGCCGGCTTTAGGCCGGGTCGGCCATCGCCGGCTCCTTGAGGGCGCAGGCGACGGCGTACATGAAGTCGCGCACGCGCACGGGGCGCGGCAGGACTGCTGCGAGGCGAGAGTGCGCGTGCGCGCGCATGATCTCTGAGGGGCGGTCGTGGATGGCGATGAGCGCCGTCCCGGGCGCGACTTCGAGCAGGGCGTCGAGCGCGCCGCTGCGGCCGAAGCCGGCCATGTCGAGGCCGAAGGCGATGAGGTCGAAGTCGCCCCTCGCCGCCGCCCTCAGAACGTCCATCGTGTGCCGACAGGTCTCGGCGTCGTGCCCCACGGCGCGCAAAGCCCTCACGAGGCCCTCGGCCGCCGCCCTGTCGTCGTCGCAAATCATCACCCGCGCCATCCCTGTAATTCCTTTACTGAATGAAACTTCCCTCTGTCCGTCGCCCGGAGACACACTCCCCGGCACACATCTCTTTACAAGCCCCATACCGCGCGGCCGTGCGCGTTGGGTTGCGGACGTAAACGTTGAAATATTGCGACTTCTGCCTGCGGGTGGGCGTGCGGGGCGGCGTGGCCGGGGCGCGTCTATGACAACCGGCGCTGAAATTCTGTCAGCCTGACTGACAAAACGTCAGTTCGTCAGGGTCGCGCGTCAAAAAAGAAGGGCCGCCGCGCTCACGTCGAGCGCGGCGGCCGCGGTTAACACTTCGGCGCGCTTGCGCCGTCGGCGTAGGGCGAGGCGTCAGCGGAAGGCGAGGCCCGCGCCGACGCGCATGTTGTGCTGGGTTCCGTTGCCGAAGAAAGTCGGGTTGTAACTGACTTGGAAGGCGCGGAAGTCGAAGCGCTGGTTGAGCCGCAGGTCAAGGCCGCCGCCGAAGTCGAGCGCGAGGTCTGTGCGCTTGATGGTGAAGCGCCCGCAGACCGCGCAGAGCGGCGGGTTCGGGTCGTCCGGGTTGGGGTAGAAGGTCTGGCCGAGGCGCGCCACGCCGACGAGCCCGTGTGCGAAAGGCTTGACCCGCGCCGCGCGCGAGTTGTCTTTGAGTTGCACGCCGCCGAGGAACTGGTAGAGCGACGAGTCGCGCTTGAAGCCGACGGGGTTGTCCGGGCACGTCCCCGCGGTGATACAGACGCACTGCGGCCGCGTATCATTCGGCCCGTTGCATCCGAGCGGCTCGCAGGTCAGCTCCTCCTGCCCGCACGGGAAGGGGAAGACATCTACGAACTGCCGCGTGTCGTAAGTCGCCGTGAACACGCCCTTGACCCCGACGTAGCGGGTCACGTTATAGGTGGCCGACACCTCGAAGCCGTGCTGGCGGCCGCGGCGGAAGACCATCGGCATCCCGTCGGGCGCGGTCGCCACGGGCGTCGAGCCGCGGTTGAAGTCGAAACTGTTGAAGGAGTAGCCGGCGTAGAACTCGAAGCGGCTGTAATCGTCGCGGTTGGACTGCGCGGGCGAGGCGGGCGCGCAGCAGAGTACGAGGAGCGTGAGCACGAGTAGTCTCTTCACGTGAGTCTCTCCTTTCGTGAGTACCCCCTTCGGGCGGGGGCGGCGGGAAATGAGAAAGGGGCGTCCCCGAAAGGAGCCCCTTCAATCCTTTACGCGGCCGCATTCTATGAGCGGCCCGGCGTGCCTGTCAACGATTTTTCACGCCTTCAACCGCCCACTCCGGTCTCGTACTCGCGGAGTTTGCGGTAGAGGGTGCGGGCGGAGATGCCGAGTAGGGCGGCGGCGCGTTCGCGGTTGCCGCCCTGTTCTTCGAGGACGCGGAGGATGTGCTGGCGTTCGAGTTGTTCGAGCGTGACGGGCGCGGCTGCGTCGGGCGCGGGGGCGTCCGTCTCGCCCGCGGGCGCGGACGTGGGCGGGAGAATCTGGTCGGGCTCGATGCGGTCGGAGTCGGCGGCGGCGAGGGCGGCGGCGCGCTCAAGTGCGTTGCGCAGCTCTCGCACGTTGCCGGGCCAGTCGTAGGCGGCGAGGCGGACGCGCGCCTCTTCCGAGAGGTCGAGCGCGGGGCGGTTGAAGCGCTCGCGGAAGACTGCGAGGAAGTGCGAGGCGAGCGCGGGGATGTCTTCGCGCCGCTGTCGGAGCGGCGGGACGTGGAGCGAGATGACGTTGAGCCGGTAGAAGAGGTCTGCGCGGAAGCGACCCGACGAAACGTCTTCGGCGAGGTTGCGGTTGGTGGCGGCGATGACGCGCACGTCAGCCTCGCGGTCGCGCGTCGAGCCGACGCGGCGGAAGCGTCCCTCTTCGAGAAAGCGCAGGAGCTTGACCTGCGTCTGCAAGGGCATCTCGCCGACTTCGTCTAGGAAGAGGGTTGACGAATCGGCGGCTTCGATGAGTCCGCGCTTGGTCGAGGTCGCGCCGGTGAAGGCGCCGCGCTCGTGGCCGAAGAACTCAGACTCGAAGAGCGTCTCGGGAAGCGCCGCGCAGTTCACGGAGATCATCGGCGAGTCTGCGCGCGAAGAGCGCGCGTGGACGAAGCGCGCGAGTACGTCCTTGCCCGTGCCCGACTCGCCCGTGATGACGACGGTCGAGTCGGCGCGCGCCGCCGTCTCGGCCAGAGCGACAAGCCCCTCCATCGCCTTGCTCTTGTAGACGAGCGCGCCCTGCGCCTCTTCGGAAGGCTGGCGCACGGCGTCTCTCAACGAAGCGTTCTGTCGGACGAGGCGCCGCTTCTCGTCGGCCTTGCGTATGACGGCTTCGATCTCGTCGAGCGTGGCGGGCTTGGTCAGGTAGTCGTAGGCGCCGAGCCGCATCGCCTCGATGCCTGTGCCGAGCGAGGTGTCGGCCGTGAGCATGATGACCTCGGGCGCGTCTTCGAGCTTGCGTATCTCGCGCAGCGTGTCAAGCCCCGACAGGCCCGGCATGCGTATGTCGAGCAGCACCACGTCGAAGTCACTCTTCGCGAGCGCGTCCAAAGCCTGCTCGCCCGACGCGGCCGGCTGCGAGTCGAAGCCCATGCGCGCGACCTGATCCGTCACCAGCTTGCGCAGCACGGCGTCGTCGTCAACGACCAACACGCGAATTTTTCTGCTCATAGGGGCGTCGGCAGAGACAACGGCAGAGACAAGGGATGGCAGAGAGTGTCGGGCGCGAATCTTATAACCGCTGGCGCGGCGGTTGTCACGTACTTTTTACTGCCGCTCGGGCGTGCGGCGCGGCAGCCACAGACGGAAGCGGCTGCCCGCGCCCGGCTTCGACTCGACGGTGAGCGCGCCGCCCATCGCCTCGGCCAGCGTGAGCGAGATGGCGAGGCCGAGCCCCGCGCCGCGCCCCGGGTCTTTCGTCGTGAAGAACGGGTCGAAGACGCGCGCCAAGGTGTCGGGCGGGATGCCCGCGCCCGTGTCGGCCACCTCGACGCGCACGCGCTCGCCTTCGAGCACGGTCGAGACTTCGATGCTGCCTCCGCCCTCGGACGCGTCGAGCGCGTTCGACAGGAGGTTGTCCAAGACCTGCCGAACCATCGTCTCGTCGGTCGCGACCTCGCCGACCGAAGGGTCTGTACGGACGTTGACGGCGACGCCCTCGTCCGCGCCGCGCCGCTCGAAGAGCTGCGCGACCTGCGTCACGATGCGGTTGAGGTCAACGGCCTCGCGCCGCGCGCGCTTCTGCCGCGAGAGGTTGAGCAGCCCGCGCGTAATCTCCTTGCAGCGCAAAGCCTGCCGGACTATCTCTTCGAGATAGTAGTCCCACTGCCTGCCTTCGGCGAGCCGCGTCGTCTCTTCGCTCGACTTCAGGTCGCGTAGCGTCGCCTCGGCGCAGGTTGTGATGGCCGCGAGCGGGTTGTTGATCTCGTGCGCCACGCCCGCCGCCAGTTGCCCGATGGTCGCCAGACGGCGCGAGCGCGCGAGCTGCTCCTGCACCTCGGCGAGCGTCGTGATGTCGCTCCAAGTGATGACGCTCGCCACGCCCGCCTCCATCCCCGAGAGCGGCGCGACGGCGACGAGGTAGCGGCGTCCGTCTTCGGCCTGAAGCTCGAAGGAGGAGGTCGTGCGCGGCGTCCCCGGCCGCATGTGGTAGGCGGCGGCGCGCTCGCCGAAGAGTCGCGCGAAAGCTTCGGCACAACTCATCCCGGCCACGTCCGAAGGGTGCAGGCCCATCGCCTCTGCGGCGGCCATGTTGCAGCGCACGACCGTCATGCGGTCGTCGTGGACGATGATGCCGTCGGGGATGGCGTCGAAGGTCTGCTCCCAGACGCGCTTCGCCGCGCCGAGCGTGTCAAGCAAACGCGCGTTGTCGAGCGCGAGCGCGGCCATGTCGGCGAGCCCCGCCAACTGCTGCCGCTCGTCGGGCGTGAAGCGGTGGTGCTCGCGGTAGCCGACGGTGAGCACGCCCAAGTTCTCGCCGCGCGCGCGCAGACGCGCGATGCCGAGGTGGCGCACGCCCTCGGCGCTGTGCAGCGGGAACTCACTCTCGGGCAGGTCGCCGCCCACCCCGCGCACCTCTATGATCGGCTCGTCCTCGCTCTCGGCGAAGAGCGCGACGCGGTCGGCGAACTCGCCGCGCACGGGGTTGACGACCCCGCGCCTCTCCGCGGCCTCGACGCTCTGGAAGCCGCTCGTCGCGAGCCAAGTCATCGTCTGCTCCGACTCGGAGAAGCTGGCGATGCCAGCCGTGTCGGCGCGCAGTATCCGCCGGACGGTCTCGACGACCGTGTCGAGCGTGGCCGCGCCCTCCGCGAGCCCCACACCGGCCGCGACGTTTTCGGTGCCCTCTACCATCTCGTTTTTATCTTGACAGAATCGGCCGCCAAAGTCTCTTATACGCTCCCGCCTCTCTGAGAGTTTAAAACGTCCACGCCGCACGCCCCGTCACAATTTTCTTTCACCTGACGCAGACGCTTCCTGCGGGCCGCCCGAGATTCTGCATTCGTCGGCCGATTTTCCGGCGCTGACGCGGCGGCACGGCCGTTGCCAACCCCCGAGGGCGCGGGTCGTAGGTTTATGAACAAGGTTAACGAACAAGCGGAGCGGGAGGCGAGGCGACTGCTCGTCATGAAGAGGGCGCTGGAAGTTCTGGCGTGGCTCGCGGCCGTCGCCCTGCTCGCCTTCGCCGGCCACGCGGTCTTCGCCGCGTCGGCGTGAGTTCGGAGCGCCCCGGCCGCTCAAAGGGACTGTACCCACCTCGACCTTTCAAGGAAGACTTATGCGAAACAGGATTTTCTTCACGCTTCTCTTCATGCTGCTGCTCGCGCCCGCCGCGGCGCGCGCGCAGACGGGCGCGGCGCCGGACGTAGGCGAGCACAAGACGGAGGTCGGCGCTTTCTACACGGGCGTCAACCTTGAGGACTTCGGCGAGACCGTCAACGGGCTCGGCGGCCGCTTCGGCTACAACTTCAACCGGCACTTCGCGCTCGACACGGAACTCAGCTTCTTCCCCGAGACGCACCTCGGCAACAGCCAAGTCGGCCAGAAGATGCAGGCGTTCGCGGGCGTCAGGGCCGGCGCGCGCTCGCGCTACGTCGGCGTCTTCGCCAAGGCGCGGCCCGGCGTGATGTTCATCGGCGAGATTACTTCGGGCTTCAACTGCAACAGCACGAGCTTCGGCCAGACCTGCCGCCCGAGCCACAACAACTTCGCGCTCGACGCGGGCGGCGTCCTTGAGTTCTACCCGTCCCCGCGCACCATCATCCGCCTCGACGCGGGCGACACCATCGTCCGCATACGCAGCGCGACGGGCAGCCTCATCCTCGGCAGCCTGACCCCGACCACCGACACGACGCACAACTTCCAGTTCAGCGTCGGCTTCGGCTACAGGTTCTAAAGAATCAAAGTTAACCACAGAGACACAGAGGCACGGCTTGGAGTCTATAACTCAACAAGCCGTGCCTCTGCGTCTCTGTGGTGAAAGTCAGTCGGCCTTCGGCGCGGCGGCGCGCACTTCCGTCGAGACGCCGGCCTCGTACTTTTTGAAGTTCTCGTTGAAGCGGCGGGCGAGTTCGCGCGCCTTCTCGTCGTAGCGCGCGGGGTCGCCCCAAGTGCCGCGCGGCTGAAGCACCTCGGCCGGCACGTCGGGGCAGCTCACGGGCACGTGGACGCCGAAGACAGGGTCGGGGCGCGTCTCGACCTGAGCCAGCGAGCCGTTAAGGATGGCGCGTATCATGGCGCGCGTGTACTTGATCTTCATGCGCGAGCCCTCGCCGTAGGGGCCGCCCGACCAGCCCGTGTTGACGAGCCAGCAGTCGGCGTTGTGCTCCTGAATCTTCTTCCCCAACAGGTCGGCGTAGACGCCCGGGTGCAAGACCATGAAGGGCGCGCCGAAGCAGGTCGAGAAGGTCGCCTGCGGCTCGGTCACGCCGCGCTCCGTTCCCGCGACCTTCGCCGTGTAGCCGGAGAGGAAGTGGTACATCGCCTGCTCGGGTGTCAGCTTAGCCACGGGCGGGAGCACGCCGAAGGCGTCGGCCGTCAGCATGATGATGTTCGACGGATGACCCGCGTAGCCCTCGGGCACGATGTTCGGGATGCTCGTCAGAGGGTAAGCCGCGCGCGTGTTCTCGGTGCGCGAGGCGTCGTCCAAATCGGGGACGCGCGTGACGGGGTCGAAGACGACGTTCTCCATGACGGTGCCGAACATGCGCGTCGTGCGGTAGATGTCGGGCTCGGCCTCCTCGGAGAGCTTGATGACCTTGGCGTAGCACCCGCCCTCGAAGTTGAAGACGCCGTCGTCAGACCAGCCGTGCTCGTCGTCGCCGATGAGGCGCCGCTCGGGGTCGGCCGAGAGGGTCGTCTTGCCCGTGCCCGAGAGGCCGAAGAAGACGGCCACGTCGCCCGCGTGTCCGACGTTCGCAGAGCAGTGCATGGACATCACGCCGCGCTGCGGCAGAAGGTAGTTGAGGATGCCGAAGACCGACTTCTTCGTCTCGCCCGCGTAGCTCGTCCCGCCGATGAGGACGAGGCGCTGCCCGAAGTCCACAAGGATGAAGGTCTCGGAGCGCGTGCCGTCCGCGGCGGGGTCTGCCTTGAAGCTCGGGATGTTGACGACCGTGAACTCAGGTGTGTGCTTCGACTCGCCCGCGTCGTCGTTGATGAACATCGTGCGCGCGAAGAGCGA
>DATFHD010000116.1:0-60733 GCA_035248785.1 Pyrinomonadaceae bacterium
CGCGAACTGTTCGGCGACTTCCTCGCGCGCAAAGGCCGCACCGCGGAGGCGGAGGAAAACTACCGGCAGGCTTATACTATTGACCCGGCGCGCGCCAAGGGCCTGTCGGCGGACGAATACGTCGCGCAGAGGCTGAAGGCGGCGGAGCAGCAGAAGAAGAACTAACGTAATGCAGAAGCTCGCGGAAATATGTATCCGGCGGCCGGTCTTCGCGGCGATGCTCGTGCTGTCGCTGGTCGTCGTGGGCGCGGCGAGCTACTTCCGTCTGGGCGTTGACCGCTTCCCGTCGGTAGACCTGCCGACGGTGAGCGTGCGCACCGTCCTGCCCGGCGCCTCGTCCGAGGAGGTCGAGACGCTCGTCTCGCAGCCCATCGAAGAGGCCGTCAACACCGTGGACGGCATTGACGAGCTGCGCTCGGTCTCGGCGCCCGGCACCTCGATTATCATCGCCACCTTCAAGCTCAACCGCGACCTTGAGACGGCGGCGCAGGACGTGCGCGACCGCGTTGCGACAGTCATCAACCAACTGCCCGAGGAGGCGCGCGAGCGCCCGCCCGTCGTCCAGAAGTTCAACAACGACAGCACGCCCGTCATCACCATCGCGCTCACTGGCGAGAGAAGTCTGCGCGAGCTGACGGAGTTAGGCGACAAGATCGTCCGCCCGCAGCTTGAGCGCGTGAGCGGCGTCGGGCAGGTGCAGATCGTCGGCGGACTCGACCGCGCCATCAACGTCTGGGTTGACGCCGCACGGCTCGAAGCCTACCAGATTCCCATCACCTCCGTTCAGTCGGCGCTCGCGCGCCAGAACGCGGACATCCCCGGCGGCAACCTCACGACGAATAACGAAGAGTTGACGCTGCGCACGATGGGGCGCTACACAGACCCGCGCGGCTTCAACGACCTCGTCATCGCCAACATCGGCGGCTCGGCGGTGCGCCTGCGAGATGTGGGGCGCGTCGAGGACGGCACGAAGGAGCAGCGCTCGCTCGCGCGCCTGAACGGCGTACCGACCGTCACGCTTCAGGTGCAGCGGCAGTCGGGCGCCAACACGATGGAGGTCATCGCGGGCGTCAAGCAGGCGGCCGCGCGCGTCGGGGCGCAGCTTCCGTCTGACGTGAAGATGGAGGTCATACGCGACCAGTCGCGCTACATCGAGGCCGCGCTCCACGAGATTACCGTCCACCTTGTTCTCGGCAGCATCCTTGCGTCGCTCGTCGTGCTGCTGTTTATGCGCTCGTGGCGCTCGACGCTCATCGCGGCCGTCGCCATCCCGGCCTCGGTCGTCTCGACCTTCGCCATGATGCGCGCGCTCGACTTCACGCTGAACAGCGTGACGATGCTGGCGCTCGTGCTGATGGTCGGCGTCGTGATTGACGACGCCATCGTCGTGCTCGAAAACATCTTCCGCTTCGTCGAGGAGAAGCGCATGCGCCCGGCCGAGGCCGCGCGCGAGGCGACGAAGGACATCGGGCTCGCGGTCTTGGCGACGACGCTCTCGCTCGTCGTCATCTTCCTGCCCGTCTCGTTCATGTCCTCGATTTCGGGGCGCTTCCTCTACCAGTTCGGCATCACGGCGGCGGTCGCCATCATGGTGAGCTTGCTCGTCTCCTTCACGCTGACGCCGATGATGTCGTCGCGCCTGCTGCGCACCGAGGACGCGGCCGGGCACGGCGGCGGCCACCACGCCGATGATTATAGAGGTCACGAGGTCGGCGCCGCGGCCGGCTCGCGCGGCGGCTTCTACGGCTACATTGACCGCGCCTACACGTGGCTCTTGACGCTCTCGATGCGCCACCGCGCCGTCGTCTCTGTGCTGGCGCTCGCGGTCATCGCTTCGAGCGTGCCGCTCTACCGCGCCGTCAAGCAGGAGTTCATCCCGACCAACGTTGACGAGGCCGAGTTCGAAGTTTCCGTCAACGCGCCGGAGGGGACGAACCTCGCCTCGATGAACGAGACGATGCGGGCGATGGAAGATGACATCATGAAGACGCCCGGCGTCCGCCTCGTCCTCGCCTCGGCCGGCGGCAGCTTCCTCGGCGGCGTCAACCAGAGCGACATGTACATACGCATCGCGCCGCACGAGGAGCGCACGCTCTCCGTCACGCGCCTCTGGCGCGAGCTAATCGCCGGACACCCCTTGCAAGCCTTCCGCGGCAACTACACGCAGCAGGACGTGATGCAGGAGGTTCGCCGCCGCCTTCAGAAGTACGCGCCGATGCGCGTCGGCGTGCGCAACGCGCAGTCTTTCAACTTCGGCGCGGGCGGACGCTTCGACATAGACTTCGTCATACGCGGCCCCGAGCTCGACAAGCTCGCCGAGTACGCCGAGGACTTGCGCACGCGCTCTGCGAAACTCGGCGGCATCGTGGACGCCGACACAACTTTGAAGCTCAACAAGCCCGAGCTTCGCGTCGAGATAGACCGCGAGCGCGCCGCCGCGCTCGGCGTCTCGACCGCAGACATCGCCAACAGCCTTCGCGTCATGGTCGGCGGCGATCAGGAGGTGACGCGCTTCCACGACGCCTCGGTCAATCAGGCTTACGACGTGCAACTGCGCCTCAACGAGCGCGACCGCAACGACCCGCGCACGCTCGGCCAGCTCTACGTCCCCTCCGCGCGCGGCGGGCTCGTCCGTCTCGACAACCTCGTCCACATCAAGCGCGAGGTCAGCCCCTCGCGCATTGACCGCATAGACCGCCAGCGCCAAGTCTCTCTGCGCGCCTCGGTCGCGCCCGGCTTCGCGCTGGCCGACCGCATCGAGGCTTTGCGGGCCGAGTCGGTGCGTATGAACATGCCCGCGGCCTACACGACGGCCGTCTCGGGCCGCGCGCGCGAGCTAGAGCGCACGTTCACCGAGTTCCTGTTCGCGTTCATGCTCTCGATAATCTTCATGTACATGATTCTCGCGTCGCAGTTCGAGAGCACGATTCACCCCGTCACCATCCTGCTGAGCCTGCCGCTCGCCGTGCCCTTCGCGCTCCTGTCGCAGTACATGACGGGCGACACTTTGAACCTCTACTCGGCGCTCGGCATCCTCGTCCTCTTCGGCGTGGTGAAGAAGAACTCGATTCTACAGATTGACCACATGAACAACCTTCGGGCGAAGGGGATGGAGCGCTTCGAGGCCGTCATACAGGGGAACCGCGACCGTCTGCGCCCCATCCTGATGACGACGCTCGCGCTCGTCGCCGGCATGCTCCCGCTCGCGCTCGGCACCGGCCCCGGCGCCGAGGAGCGACGCTCGATAGCCGTCATCGTCATCGGCGGTCAGTCGCTCTCGCTCCTTCTAACGCTGCTGGTGACGCCGGTCGCCTACTCCATCTTCGACGACATCGGCCACACGACCTTCTGGCGCAGACACGTCGGCCACGCGCTCGAATACCCCTTCCGCACCGCGCGGGCCGCGCGCGCCGCCTTCGCACGCCGCCGCTCCGCCGGGGGTGAAGCCGAAGGCGCCGAGGCTCTGACCGACGAGACGGTCGAAGTCGAACGCCCGCACGTCGAGGCCAGCGCGGGCGGGGATTAACCCGAACGTCCGGCTGGCGTGCTACAATCTGCCGCGCTCCCTGAACTACCACATGGCTTCAGACAAGAACATCGGCAAGCCCGTCCCCCGCAAGGAGGGGCGCGCGAAGGTGACGGGCGCGGCGCAGTACGTTGACGACCTACAGCTTCCCGGCATGCTCTACGGCGTGACCGTACGCAGCCACGTCCCGCGCGGCCGCATCGTCGGCGTCGAGTTCGGCGAAGGAATCCCTTGGGATGAGTTCACCGTCGTCACCGCGCGCGACGTGCCGGGCGCCAACTACGTCGCGCTCATACTCAACGACCAGCCGTACCTCGCCGACGGCGTCGTCAACCACGCGGAGGAGCCAATCCTCCTGCTCGCGCACCCCGACAAGTATCTTCTGGAAGAGGCGCGCCGCGCCGTTAAGGTTGAGACAGAGTCGCTGCCCGCGGTCTTCACCATCGAGGAATCTTTAGAACCCAAGGAAGTCATCTGGGGCGAAGACAACGTCTTCAAGACCTTCCTCGTCGAGAAGGGGAACGTGGACGAGGTCTGGGACAGCCCTGACCTCATCACCATCGAAGGCGAGTACCGCACGGGCGCGCAGGAGCAGCTCTACATTGAGACGAACGGCGTTATCGCCACCGCCAACGCCGAAGAGGGCGTGACGGTGCGCGGCTCGATGCAGTGCCCTTACTACGTCCACAAGGCGCTCGTAAAACTCTTCGACCTGCCGGAAGACAAAATCCGCGTCATACAGACCGAGACGGGCGGCGGCTTCGGCGGCAAGGAAGAATATCCGTCCATGATTTCGGGCCACGCTGCGCTTCTGGCGTGGAAGTCGGGACGGCCCGTGAAGATGGTCTACGACCGCGCCGAGGACATGGTCGCCACCACCAAGCGGCACCCCTCGCGCACGCGCCACCGCACTGCCGTCACGCGCGACGGGAAACTCGTCGGGATGGAGATAGACTTCGTCGTGGACGGCGGCGCCTACGCCACGCTCTCGTCGGTCGTCCTCTCGCGCGGCACGATTCACGCCGCCGGCCCCTACAACTGCCCGAACGTACGCATACGCTCGCGCGCGGTGGCGACGAACGTCCCGCCGCACGGCGCCTTCCGAGGCTTCGGCGCTCCGCAATCCATATTCGCGCTCGAACGCCATCTCGATAAGGTCGCGGCGGCCGTCCGGCTCTCGCCGGAAGAGCTTCGCCGCCGCAACTTCATCACCAAGGGCGAGACGACCGCGACGGGGCAGGTCATACGTGAGGACGTAGACCTTCCGGGGCTGCTCGACCGCGCCTTTGAGCTGACCGACTATCAGGAGAAGCGCGAGCGCTTCGCGCGCGAGAACGAGGGCGCGCGCGTCAAGCGCGGCATCGGCTTCGCGTCCTTCATGCACGGCGCGGGCTTCACCGGCTCGGGCGAGAAGTATCTGCAATCAATCGTCGGCTGCGAGGCGACGGCCGAGGGGCGCGTGCGTGTGCTCGCGGCGAGCACCGAGATAGGGCAGGGGACGAAGACCGTCTTCGCGCAGATCGCGGCCGACGCGCTCGGGCTCGATTACGAGACGGTCGAGGTCGTCCAGCCCGACACGGCCGACGTGCCCAACAGCGGCCCGACGGTCGCCTCGCGCACCACGATGATCGTCGGCAAGCTCGTCGAGTCGGCCGCGCTTCAGATAAAGGAGACGCTGAAGGGCGCTGGTCTCATCGGCGATTCTTACACGCAGGACGAGTGGGCGCGCGCGTGCGGCGAGTACGTGCGGCAGCACGGCGCGCTCAGGACGCACGTGCAGTACCAGCAGCCCAAAGACATCGAGTGGGACGACGAGCACTACCGCGGCGACGCCTACGGCGCGTACGCTTGGGCCGTCTACGTCGCGGAGGTGAGCGTTGACACACTGACCTACGAGGCGCGAGTCGAGGATTTCGTCGCCGTGCAGGAGGTGGGCCGAGTCATCCATCCCGTGCTCGCGGCCGGGCAGATAGAGGGCGGCGTGGCGCAAGGGATAGGCTGGACGCTCTACGAGAACGTCGTCTGGCGCGAAGGGCGTATGGCGAACGGGCAGATGACGAACTACATCATCCCGACCTCGGCCGACATCCCGCCCATACGCGTACACTTCTTCGAGAACCCTTACGAGGGCGGCCCCGGCGGGGCGAAAGGAATCGGCGAGCTTCCGATGGACGGCCCCGCGCCCGCCATCCTCAACGCCGTCGAGCACGCCGTCGGCGTCGCATTCGACACAGTCCCGCTCACGCCCGAGGCGCTGCTCGACGCGCTCGAAGGCGAGCCGGTCGAAGCTTAAAGAGATTGATGACAGACGCGCCCGGTAAAATTTCAATCAACTGTAAGGTGAACGGCGAGGCCGTCACCCTTCATGCTTACCCTTTCGCGCGGCTGCTCGACGTGCTGCGCGAGGAGTTGCGTTTGACGGGGACGAAGGAGGGCTGCGGCGAGGGCGAGTGCGGCGCGTGCTCGGTGCTTCTGGACGGCGAGCTGGTCAACAGTTGCCTAGTACCGGCGGCGCAGGTTGAGGGCGCGCAGATTACGACCGTCGAGGGCGTCGCCGACGGCGAACGCCTTCACGCCGTACAGCGCGCGATGGTCGAGTGCGGCGGCGCGCAGTGCGGCATCTGCACGCCGGGCATGGTGCTCGCCGCCGTCAGCCTTTTGAAGCACACGCCTCAGCCTTCCGAAGCAGACGTACGCGAAGGCTTGGCCGGCAATCTCTGCCGCTGCACCGGCTACATGAAAATCTTCGACGCGGTCGTCCACGCGGTGAAAGAAGGATGAGGGCTTACCTGCCGAGTTACGAGTTGGTCGTGCCGCGGACGCTCTCCGAGGCGTTGGCGCTTATGGGCAATGGCGCGGGCGCGTGGCGGCCGTTCGCGGGCGGGACGGACTTGATGGTGCTGCTTGAGGCGGGGAAGCTTGAGCACAGGAAGTTTTTCAGCATCCGCGGCCTGCCCGAATTTCGCGGCGTCGAAGAGTCGGGCGATTACGTGCGCATCGGCGCGCTGACGACCTACACGCAGGTTCGTCGGAGCGAACTGCTCGGCCGGCACTTCCCGATGCTGGGTCAGGCGGCGCGCGAGACGGGCGGCATCGCGATTCAGAACCGAGGCACTGTCGGCGGCAACATCGCCAACGCGAGCCCGGCCGCCGACACGCCGCCCGCGCTGCTCGCGTACGGCGCGGAGGTCGAGTTGGTTTCGGCGTCGGGCACGCGCGTCGTGCCGTACGCGGAGTTTCACACGGGCTACAAGCAGACCGTCATGCGCGAAGACGAGTTAATTGCGGGCGTGCGCCTGCCGCGCCCGGCCGAAGGCGCGCGCCACTTCTACCGGAAGGTCGGGACGCGCCGCGCGCAGGCCATCTCGAAGGTCTGCTTAGCCGCGCTGGCAGAGTTTGAAGGGGACAGGCTCGCGGAAGTGCGCATCGCCCTCGGGAGCGTCGCGCCGACGGTTTTGCGTTGCCGCCGGACGGAGGACGTTTTGAAGGGCGGGCGGCCCGGCGGGGATTTGACGAAGGCCGCGCTGGAAGAACTCGCGCGCGAGATCGCGCCGATTGACGACGTGCGCTCGACGGCGCGCTACCGCCTGCGCGTCGCGCAGAATCTACTTGAAGAGTTTCTGTCGGGGGTGGCCGGCGAGGGAGCTTGACGATGAAGAAGGTAGGGCTGCTTCTCATCCTGACGCTGGCCGCGTTCGCGCCGAGCGCCGCGGGGCAGGGGGCCACTTGGACGCGCTACACGTACCCGGGCGACGAGTTCTCGGTCGAGCTGCCGGCGATGCCTTGGGTCTTTCACACGTTCCGGGGCGGCAAGGGTCTCCGGCCCGCCGGCTTGAAGGTGCGCGTCTTCGGACTCTACTCTGACGGCATCGTCTACATGGTCGCGGCGAACGACGAGCCGCAGAAGTCGGAGTCGCTCGACACGTTCGCGGGCGGCCTGCACGGCTGGTGGACGCTCAAGCCGAAGGGAGAGGCGACGCAGGGCGGCATGAATGGCGGCGCGTACGAGGTCGAGGGCCGGACGGTCAGGTCGCACACGCAGGAGTTGTACGGCGAGGCGCGCGCCTTCCGCACGAAGCGGCACGCGTACGTCGTCGTCGCCCTCTCGACGGCCGACGGGCGGCCGGAGGTCGCGCGGTTTCTCGACTCGCTCACGATAGACGAGAACCCCGCGGGCGAGTCGGTGAAGGAGGACGCGCCCGTCCCGCGTTTCGTGCCGCCGGAGGCCGCCGGTTCGACGCAGGCTGCGGACGAGGAGATGCTAAAACTAGTCCGCCGCGAGGGCGGCGGGGCGCTACCCGCCGATGGGCCTTTCACAATGCGGGATGTCGAGCGCAAGGCTCTCATCGTCTACAAGCCCGAGCCGCCGTATACGGAGGAGGCGCGGCAGAACAGAGTGAGCGGGGCGCTGAGGCTGCGGGCCGTCCTCTCCCCGGACGGGCGCGTGACAGACGTGTCGGCCGTCAGCTGGCTGCCGCACGGCCTGACCGACAGCGCCATGCGCGTCGCGCGCCACATGCTCTTCTTCCCCGCCGAGAAGGGCGGCCGCCCCGTCCCGCAGTACGTCCTCCTCGAATACAACTTCAGCATCTATTGAGGAAGTAGACAGTAGACAGTAGACAGTAGTCAGTAGTCAGTAGAAAGAAAGAGAGCTGCTTCGCTTTCCACCTACTGTCTACTGTCTACTGACTACTGTCTACTAGAATTTTCTTATCAGCAGCACGCCCGCGACGAGCAGGAGCGCGCCGACGAGTCGCAGCGGCGTGGCGGGCCGCGCGGCGAAGCCGACGAGGCCGAAGTGGTCGAGCAGGATTGAGACGAACATCTGCCCGGCGATGGTGATGGAGATGAAGGTCGCCGCGCCCAGACGCGGCGCGAAGGCGGCGGCCGCCGTGACGAAGACCGCGCCGAAGAGTCCGCCGGCCCAGACCCACCAAGGCGCCGCGGCCACCGTCGCGGCCGCGGGCAGCTCGGGGCGCGTCGCGGCGCTGTAGGCGAAGAGCGCCAGCGTGCCGACGGCGAACGAGACGAGCGAGGCGGAGACCGGGTTGCCGACCCAGCGCGCGAGCTGCGCGTTGACGCCCGCCTGCAAGGGCATCAGCGCGCCGGCCAGTAGACAGACGAGCAGGTAGAGCCAGACCATTCCCAACCCCCGAAAGTTTTCCTTAAGTCAGACGAGACGCCAGAACTTAACTTGCCGCGCGACGCGGGGGCAAGCCGTCAGCGCTTCGGAAAAAGTTCTTCGCCGGGGCGCCGGCCGTGGTATAGTCGCGCGCCGTCATCCCTGTCCGGACTAAAACCCCGCAAAGGAGATTCCATCCCATGCAGAACTACAACAACCCCTCGCAGCCGCCGCCGGGTTACGGCATGCCGCCGCAGCCGCCCGCGAAGAAGGGCATGTCCACCGGCGCGAAGGTCTTGATCGTCGTCCTCGTCCTCGTCGTCGGCGGGGGCGCGCTGCTGCTCGCCATCGGCGTCGGCGGCTACTTCTGGCTCAGGAACCGTGCGCAGCAGGTGGTGACGACCGCCAGCGGCCAGCGGCCGGTCTCGGGGCTGACCGGCTCTTCTTCTTCGGCCGGCGACGCCGCCGAGCCGCCCTCGCCCACGGCCGACCAGCAGGCCGCCATCGCGGGCGGGCAGACGGCCGAGTGGGAGCAGCAGAACATTACGTGGACTGTGCCGCAGAAGTGGAAGAAGGCCAGCGCCGAGAGCCAGAGCTTCATGTGGCGCTCGCCGGGCAGTTGGGACGCCGCGTCGCTCATCGTCAGCATCTCGCCGATGAGCGCCGACTTCCCCTCCGACCTGAGCATCAACGCCTTCTACTCGGGCGCCGAGCAGCGCAAGAAGCAGGGCGAGGTGGACGAGGTCAAGTGGATTAAGCTCGACGGCGTGAAGGGCGTGCTCTTCCGCGAGTCTTCGCCCGAGAGCCCCGACAACCCGCAGCGCCTACAGTGGATGGGCTACCGCGACTACAAGGGGCAGAAGCAGCTCGTCAGCATCATGCTCGCCTCGCAGGGCAAATACTTCGCCCGCCACGAGGACGCGATGTACGGGATTCTCTACTCGACGAAGCTCGGGCAGTAAGTCGGGAAGTAGTCAGTAGTCAGTAGTCAGTAGGTAAAACAAAGGCGGCGCGTCTCAGCTTTAAGCCGAACGCGCCGCCTCTCTTTTCTACTGACTACTGACTACTGACTACTGACTACTGTCTACCTCACTGGAACACCTGCTCGACCGGCACGACGACGACTTGGTCGGGGCGGACGTTCACCTTGTACTTCTCGATGAGCTTGTCCTCGGCGATGATGTCGGGCGGCTTCGGCGAGTTGTAGGTGATGGGCGAGGGCGTGCCCTTCACGATGGCGTCGCGCAGCGCCTCGGCGTCCTTCGTGATGACGACGACGCGCATCTGACCGGGCGCGAGGTACTGCTTGATGGCGCGGTCAACGTCCGCCTTCGTCAGCTTCGACACGCGGTCGCGTATGAAGGCCGTGTACTCGGGCGTGCCGTAGTAGCGGCTGTCGAGCGCGTAGCCCAGACGCGCGCCCTGCGTCGCGGTCAGAACGTTGGCGTACTTGACGAGGAAGTCGCGTATCGCCTCGAAGTCCTTCTGCGGGATGCCTTCGCGCACGAGCTTGTCGTACTCGAAGAGCGCGGCGCGCAGCGCGAAGAGAGAGTTCTGCGGCTCGACTGGCCGAATCCAGATTTGGAAAATCTGCGACGAGCGGCCGAGGTTCGGGTCGGGCGTGAACTGGAACATGCCGCGCGGGAAGTATTCGACGTAGGCGTAGTCGCCGTAGTTCAAGCCCCGCGCCTCGCGCAAGCGCTGGTAAAGGTGGCTCACGCTTGAGCGGTGCTGGCCGAGGTACGAGGCGACGAGCGCGAGCGCGGGCCAGTCCTTGTTCGAACGGTTGACGGGGATGGGGAAGCCCATCGAGATGGCGGTCGCGCGCGTCTCGCGCTTGATAATCTCGATGCGCATGCCGGGCTTCAAGACGGGCTGCGCGAACTTCTTCGCGGCGCCCGCGGCGCCCGCGGGCAGTTTCGCGAAGTCGGCCGCGACGCGCGCGGGGAAGTCCGAAGGGTAACCGCCCGCGAGCCCGATAACGAGGTTGCCCTGCGTGTAGTTCTGCCTGTAGAAGGCGCGCACGTCGTCGAGCGTCAGCTTTTCGAGCGACGAGACGGTGCCCGTGTTGTTGTGGCCGTAGGGGTGGCCGGCGTAGATGATGTTGTAGAGGTACTCCTTGCCGAGTTCCTCGTCGTTGCCCTGCCGGAGCGAGACTTTGAGGTAGTTAATGGCGTCTTCCTTCAGGCGCGCGAAGTCGTCCTCGCGGAAGCCGGGGTCGAGCAGCATGTCGCGGATGATGTCGTAGTACTTCTCAAGGTTATCCACGTGCGTCGTGCCCGAGAAGACGGTCATCTCCTTGTCCACCTGCGAGCCGAAGCCGGCGGCCATCGGGTAGAAAGCCTCCGTGATCTCCTCGTAAGGCATCGCGCGCGAGCCGCCTTCGGAGAGCAGCGAGGCCGTCAGAGCGGCGACGCCTTCCTTGCCCGCGGGGTCTGAGGCCGCGCCCGTCATGAAGAGCAGGCGGAAGGAGACGAGCGGCGACTGCGTCGGCTCAAGGACGGTCGCGATCTTCGAGGCGGACGCGTCGCCGCCCGTTTGGCTGGCTGTAGTCATCGGCGTTTTCGGCGCGGGCCGGCTGACGCGTCTCTGCGCGTCGGCGGCGGGGAAGTTAGCGAGCAGAAGGAGCGCGAAGAGGAGCGTGGCTGTTGTGCGTCGCATCAGTTACGCCCTCCCTTCTCGGCGCCGCGCGCGGCGATGTTCTGCCCCTTGGTCGCGAGCGTGACGACCGTTCGGCTCTCTTCGCGGAAGTACTTCTTCGCGGCGTCGCGTATGTCGTCGGGCGTGATGGTCTTGTAGGTCTCGAAGAGGCGGTTGAGCGTCTCGGGCGTGCGCTCAAGCGCGAGGTAGGGCGCGAGCGTGTCGGCGATGCGGTCGTTGCTGTTCATCGCCATCGCAAGGCCGTAGCGCAGCCGCGCGCGCGTGGCGTCGAGCTTGGCCTGATCCACCGGCTCGGTCTTGAACCGCTCGAAGGTCTTGATGATCTGGTCGCGCACGTAGCCGACCTGCGCGGGGTCTTTGACGCGCGCGTAGACGGTGAAGAGTTCAGGGTCGGCCTTGTACTCGAAGTCCGCTTCGAGCACGTCCACCTTCTGCTCCTTCAAGACCAACTGCTGGTAGATGTCAGAGTTCTCGCCGAAGGCGATCTGCTGGAAGATGTCGAGCGCCGCCACGTCCTTCGACGAATCCGAATACCTCGGCGCGTGGAAGGCGACCGCGAGGTGCGGCAGCGTCGGCGCGTCCCAAGGGATGTGCGCGGTGCGCGACTCCTTCTGCGCGGGCTCCTCCGGGATGTCGGCCTTATAGTCGCCGTGCTTCCAGTCTCCCCAGTACTTCTTCGTCAAATCGAGCGCGCGCTCGCGCGTGATGTCGCCGACGATAAGGACGGTCGTGTACTCGGGGCGGTAGAAGCGCTGGAAGAACTGGCGCGAGTACTCGTACTGGTTCGGCATGTCCTCGATGTCTTTGAGGTAGCCCATCGTCGTGTGCGAGTAGGTGTGCTTGTTGAAGGCGGTCTCGCGCAGAACCTCGTGCATCTTCGAGAAAGGGTTCGCGCTGTTCTTGTCGTACTCGCCCTTGATGGCTTTGGACTCGGTCTTGAACTGTTCGGGCGAGTACTTCAAACGCTGGAAGCGGTCGGCCTCGGCCTTCATGATCTCCTCCAAATCTTCCTTGGAGAAGGTGGCGTGGTAGACCGTTCGGTCGTCGGTCGTGTAGGCGTTGGTTTCGGCGCCCGCGCGTTTGAAGAGTTCCTCGCGCTGCTCGGGCGTGTAGTTCTCGCTGCCGCGGAACATGATGTGCTCGAAGAAGTGCGCGAAGCCGCTCTTGCCCGGCTCTATCTCGTTGCGCGAGCCCGCGGCCACGACGACGTAGAGCGCGACGAGGTTCGGGTAGTCGGTCGGGACTGTGACGAGCCGCAGGCCGTTCGGCAAATCGTCAATGGTGTACGGGTAGGTGAAGATTTTGCTGCCGCCGCTACTGCGCTGCTGCGCCATGCCGACGAGGGGCAGTGCGAGCATGAGCGCGGCGAGAATCAGATATCTCATGGCGTCTCGACTCCAATTTCTCGCTGAATTGTTTACGGAAGACGCCCCAAATTATACACCAACGCCCCGCAGACTTCAGGGGCGCGCGCGGGCTCACGCCGAGCCGCACCCTTGCCGTAACTTTCGAGAAAAGTTGACGGCCGATTCGGCTTTTGCAACGCTATCACGGAGTCCCGCCGAGCGATTCGGCATTTGCGGCCTCGTAATACTAACTGAGGTTGGGAGCGATGATGACGAATAACTTTCGAGCCGGCGTCAGGCTTGTCGTTGCGGTGCTTCTGCTCTCCGCGGGAGCCAATCCTCTCTTCGCCGGTTCCGGGGACGCGAAGCTCGCGCGTGCTGTCCGGAAGGCGAATGCGGACTGGGTGACCGCCGTGAAGACCGGCGACGCGGCAACGATTGCCGCGCCCTACGCGGACGACGCCGTATTCATCTTGGCCGACGGGACGTGCATCCGCGGTCGGGCCGGGATCGAGAAGATGTACCGTGAGGGATTCGAGCGCGGGGGCGTCGCGGCCTCGGCACGAATAGATTCGAGGAAGCTCGTCGTAGACGGCGATCTCGCGTATGAGTCGGGCTACGGCGAAACCGGACGAATCAAAGAGGGCAAGGTTTTGACGCGCGGGGGCAGGTATCTCACTGTCTGGCAGCGAGCGGCCGACGGGGATTGGAAGATCATCCGCAACATAGTGTTGCCGTAAGGGGGCGGGTGATGCAGGGCGTTGGGCGTCTTGAAGACGGACGAATGGCTCTGTGCGAAGTTATTTCTGAACTCGCTTCTTATGTCTGTCAACGGGCAGGAGATTCGGAAAACTCTGCGCGGGCTCGGGCTGGCGGGGCGCGCTGTGTGTCTGCACGGCTCGCTGCGTTCGCACGGGCACGTCGAGGGCGGCGCGGAGGGTTTGGTGCGCGCCTTTCTGGATGAAGGTTGTACCGTCCTCGTCCCCGTGTTCTCGTCCGGGTTTGAAATCGCGCCGCCCGCGCACCTGCGTTTCGAGCGCAACGGTTGGGACTACGACTCGGCGCCGGCGCGGGAAGGTTCGGGGAGGGTGTACACGCCCGACTCTTCTGAAGTAGACCGCGAGATGGGCGCGATTCCGGCGGCGGTTCTCGCCATGCCGGGGCGCGTCCGCGGCAGACACCCGTTGGACTCGTTCGCCGCGGTCGGGCCGCGCGCCGCCGAACTCGTCTCGGGGCAGTCGGCCTCGAACGTCTACGCGCCGCTCAAGGCTCTCGTAAGCGTGGACGGCTTCGTGCTCCTGTTGGGCGTGGGGCTTGAGCGTCTGACGCTGCTCCACCTCGCCGAAGGAGCGGCCGGGAGGGTTCTGTTTCGTCGCTGGGCGAACGACTCGAAAGGACGGCCGTCCGCCGTGGAGGTCGGCGGCTGCTCCGAAGGTTTCGGCAGGCTCGAACCGTACCTGCGCCCCATTATGCGGAAGGTTAAGGTCGGGCAGAGCCTCTGGACGCTTCTCCCAGCGGGCGAAGCCGTATCACTCGCCGCCGACGCCATCCGCTCCGACCCCTCAATCACACACTGCGGCGACGCCGCGTGCGAGCGTTGCAGAGACGCCGTCGCGGGCGGCCCCATTCTTCCCGCCGCGACTTAACAAATTATTGGCGCTTTCGACGCGGCGTACGTAGGTCGGGCGTAGGCTTCGGGAGTTCCGCGCCGGGCGGGACGAGCCAGAGCTCAATCGTCTTGTATTCGCGCCGCCCGCCGCCGAAGGCGTAGACGCGACTTACGTCCGTCCCGTGCGCCTTCGCCATCGTCAACTTCGCGCGCGAGGCGATGCGGCGCCCGGCGGCGCGCGGGCCGCGCTTTGAAGTGTAGCCGATGACGCAGCCGCGCAGCGCTGGGTCGCGCCGCAGCACCTCTGAAAAATAGGCGTAGAGGTATTCGTCGTCCGGGTGGGGCTGTCCGTATATCGAGTAGTCAGGGTCGCCGCGCTCGACGACGCCGATGCGGTCGAACGGCAGCGGCGCCTTCTCGCCCGCCATCGTCAGCGCCGCGTCGTAAGGCTTCACGGGCGACTCCGCCCCCGCCGGGACGACCCACAGCTCGGACTTCGTCTCTTCGCCCCGGCCGCCATCAATCACGGCGAGCCGCGCCCGATCCAGACCGCGCGAGTCCGCGAGGTATTTCGCCGACCAGAGCGCGCGCCGCATCGGCCAGCCGGGGAACTTGTTTCGCTCGGAGTAGGCGACGACTAGCCCACGCGCGGCCGGGTCGTTCTGCAACTCGTTGGCGAAGCTGTCGAGACGCGCCACCATGTACGAGAGTTGAATCTCGCCGAACGAGTCTACGAGACGCGCCGAAGGCTTCGCGCCCTGCTGCCGCGCGTTTGAAGTGGCCGCGGCCAGCAGCAGCAGCACCGTCAGGAGTTTTTTCATGCGCCCTCCGCGGGCGCGCCGACAGCCAGAGAGTCCGGCACCGTCAAAAGCTCTCGCCAGCCCGAATCGTCCGCGCGCATCCGCGCCGTCAGCTCGTCGCGCATGCACCTCAGCCTGTCGCTCAGCGTGTGCGGGTATTCGTCGAGAGAGGGGAAGCGCTTGAGCTGCTCCTCGACGAACGCCTTCTGTTTGAGGATGGACGGGATTGACTCGTGGCGCCCGCCCTCCCAGAAAGGTTGGAGCAGACGCTCGACGCGCGCGGCGCCGGGGATTTCTATTTGCTCCTCTTCGAGCCCCGTCACGTCCGCGACGTAGCGGCCGTCGCTGCCCACGCCGCGGAAGACTTGCAGGCGGCCGGGCAGCGTTGACTTCTCGGGCGTGTTGGAAGCCTTGAGCGTCGGCCGCCCGTCAATCACGCACTCCTTGAAGATGACGCCCGCGACGCGCCGCACCTCGCCCGAGAGCTTCGTGCCGACGCCGAAGCCCGCCGCCTCCGGGAACTCTTCGACGATGCTCCGCACGCCCTCCGCGTCTAAATCTCCGGTCAGGACAGGCATCAAATCCGTCAGCCCGTTGGCGTCGAAGAACTCTTTGCACCAGCGCCCGAGCTGCGCGAGGTCGCCCGAGTCTATCCGGTAGCCCTTGAACGCGCGCCGCCGCTCTTCGCTCGAAGTCGCCGCCAGCGCCGCGTGGACGGCGCCCATGTGTACGTCAATCGTGTCGAGCAGGAGCGTCGTGCCCTGCGGGTTGGCGTCCAGCCAGCGCTCGAACGCGACCTGCTCGAAATGCTTCGGCCTGCCCGTGCGCGGCTCGACCTCGGGTTCGTCCATGAACTCTATATAGGACTGCTGCCAGTAGTGCGCCTCGGTGCCGACGGCAGGAATCTCCAAGCGGTGCGCCGCCTCCATGTTCGAGGTGTCGTTGAAGCCGCCGATGAAAGCGTAGGTGGCCACGTCCACCGCGCGCTCGATGTCGCCGTTGCGGCGCAAGCTGAAGTCGGAAAGCCAACGCTCGCCCGCGGCCCTGCGAATCTGCATCGCGATGGAGGCGGTCGTCATCGGCAAATCGAAGGCGTGCTCGAACTTTATCTCCTGCGCCTGCGCCAAGCCGAAGGCGCCCGTGATGTCTGCGAAAGGCTGGCCCGCGAACATCAGCGTGCCCGCGCGCACCGCGCGCACCGTGCCCGCGAAGGAGATATCCTCGACCGCCTTCGCAAACAGACGCAGCCCGCCGCGATCCTGTTCGAGGGTGCGCAGGCGCGGCCGGTCGAGACGCAGGTCGAGCAGCGAGCGTAGCAGACGCTCGTGGCCGAGGCAGGGCGCGTAAGGGAGCTTGCGCTGCGTCACGTAGAAGGTCGCCTCCGTGTCGCTCAGGAGCCCCCCGCGCAGACGCGTCGCCTCTTTGTAAGCGGCGTCGCCCATCGTGGCGTGGTAACGGTCAATGTTGAGCATCTGTTTTCGGGTTTTCGATCGGTCGTGCCGTCAGACGGTTTGAACTTTCGGCGTTCGCAACATTCGGAGAAGGTCGTCGGCGACTTCGCGTGCGTCGCGGCCTTCGGTCTCGACCTGCTCGCCGAAGTGCGTGTCTTGGTGGGCTTCGGCGCATTCGACGATGCGGCGCGCGAGCCATTCTGAGCCCGGCCCCGAGATTCTGTCGCCGCGCCCCGACAGACGTTCTTTCACCGTCGGCAAAGTTGCCGTCAGGCAGAAGACGCGGAGTGTAGGCTCGAAACGACGGATGCCCGCGACGACTTCATCGAAGTACGGGCGGTGCGTGAACGTCATCGGGACGATGACGGGGCCGCGCGCGAGGCCGCGGAACAGACGCACACCCGCCACCGCAGACCTGCGCCAGAGACGGAAGTGCTGAAAGTCTTCGACGCCCGGCCGCTTCAGTCCGGCCAGCTTCGACAGGCGCATGAGCGCGACACCTGCCGGCTCGGGGTCATAGATGACGCTCTTCGGCAGAGCGCCGCGCAGAAGCCTCGCGACCGTGCTCTTGCCCACGCCGAACGAGCCGTTTATCAACACGACCATTTGAAGCGTGCGCGGCTCACACGACCTCGGCGCCAGCCGCGCGCATCTCGGAGAGAGCGCGCTCGCCGTCGCCGGGTTTGAGGTTGACGGCGCGCATCGCGTCAGACACGGCGCGGACGCGGAAGCCTTCGCGCAAGGCGTCGAGCACAGTGTTCTTGACGCAGTAGTCCGTGGCCAGTCCGCCGACCCACACCTCGCGCACGCCGCGGCGGCGCAAATCTTCCGCGAGCGTCGTTCCGTCGAAGGCGGAGTAGCTGTCTTCGTCACCCGTGCCCTTCGAGACCACTTCGACGCGCGGGTCGTCGAGCAGGTCTTCGTGGAACTCGGCGCCGCGCGTGTTCTGCACACAATGAACCGGCCAAGTCCCGCCGAACTCCGCGAAGTGTTTCGTCGTGCGCGGGTGCCAGTCGCGCGACTTGTAGACGGGCTCGCCGCGCTCAAGAAACTCACCGATGAGGCGGTTGAGCGGCGCGACCACCTCGTCGCCGCGCTCGACGGCGAGCGACCCGCCCGGGCAGAAGTCGTTCTGCACGTCCACCACGATGAGCGCCCGCTTGTCTGTCTGAGAGGACATCTCCTACACCTCCGTTCCGCCACATTCTACGTCACGGCGGGCGCGTCGCAAAAAAAAAGCCCGCGCCAGCGGCGTGCGCTGGCGCGGGCTTCGTCCGAGCGTGCGGCGGGGAGACCGGGCCGCGCGCCCGAGCGTGTGCGGGGCCGTGCGGCCTCAGAAGAAGAGAGAGTAGAGCAGGCGGTTGGGCGAGCCGGAACCGATGCCCGTCAGCCTGCCGGTCGTCGAGCCGTTGACGATGGCGTTGCGAACCGTCGAGGCCGAAGCAGTGGTGTGGCCTTGCAGGTAGAGCGCCGCGACGCCAGCGACGTGCGGCGTCGCCATCGAGGTTCCAGAGATCGTGTTCGTCGCCGTGTCGGACGTTGCCCACGCCGAAGTGATCGAAGAGCCCGGCGCGAAGATGTCAACGCAGGTGCCGAAGTTCGAGAAGGACGAGCGCGCGTCGGTCGAGGTCGTAGAGCCGACGGTGATGGCCGCGGCGACGCGCGCGGGCGAGGTGGTGCAGGCGTCGGTGTTGCTGTTGCCGGCCGCGATGGCGAAGGTGACGCCCGCGTTGATGGCGTTGTTGACGGCCGTGTCGAGCGCCGAGGAGGCGCCGCCGCCGAGGCTCATGTTGGCCACGGCCGGGAGCACGCGGTTCGCGCGCACCCAGTCAACGCCCGAGATGACGCCCGAAGTCGAGCCCGACCCAGAGCAGTTGAGCACGCGCACGGCGCGCAGCAGCACGCTCTTGGCGACGCCGTAGGTCGAGCCGCCGATGGTGCCGGCGACGTGCGTCCCGTGGCCGTTGCAGTCCTGACCGTTGCGCCCGTCGCCGACGAAGTCAGCCGAGACGGCCGCGCGCCCGCCGAACTGCGTGTGCGTGGTGCGGATGCCGGTGTCTATGACGTAGGCGCGCACGCCCGAGCCCGTCCAGTTGTAGACGTACGTGCCGTTCAAGGGGCGGTCGCGCTGGTCTATGCGGTCGAGCCCCCACGTCGCGCCCGACTGCGTCGTGTTGATGGTGTACTCCTGATCCTCTTCGACGAACTGGACGCGCGGGTCTTCGCTCAGCGCGAGCGCCTCGTCCTCGGTCATCTCGGCGGCGTAGCCGTTGAGCGCGTTCCTGTAGAGCGCCTTCATTCTTCCGCCGTAGGCGGCGACGAGCACGTCTGCGACCTGACGTGCCTGCGAAGCCTCGCCGGGCTCGCCCGCCGCGACGTTGTCGAGGACGACGATGTAGTTGCCGGGGATGGCCTTCGCGCCCTTCTTGTGGAGCTTGTCGCCCTTGCGGGCGGGGGCGGCGGAGGCGGCGGAGGAGCGCGCGCGCGGCGTGTTGGCGGCGAGCAGCGCAGTGAGAGACAGGGCGACGGTGGCGATAAGTAATAGACTCTTTCTCATTTTACCTCCAAACGGTCAGGTAGAAGGCTGAGGCCGTACGGCGGCCGGCAGTAGCCGCCGTGGGGTCTTGGACACAAGTGAAGACGAGACGGCGCGCGACACGCGGCGCAGGCCGCGCACACGCGGACATACTTCAAGTCACGGGAAAGGGCTTCGAGCGGGCAAGAGCGGAAAAGTAGGGCCGCCCATCAGGTCTGCTGGCTTAGGTCTACCTCGTGAGTGCGTGCAATATACCAGCTTTCGGACGGGGCGCAACTACTTTTTTGCGGCGGGCGGGTGACAAGTTGCTTGAGGGTTTCGGAACGCACATTCACCACAGAGACACAGAGGACGCAGAGGGGGCACAGAGTAATTCAAATCCTCTGTGCAGCCTCCGTGTCCTCTGTGTCTCTGTGGTGAAGCGCCCTTCCCGCGACACCCGAGCAAAAAGAAATTGAAGCGTCCTTACCTGAACCCTTAAGCCCTGACCGCCTCGACGATGCTGAAGGGCGAGCGGGTCGGTATGACGCGCGTGAGCCGGAGCCCGGCCTCGGCGAGCAGCGCGGCGTACTCAGCTTCGGTGCGCTCGACGCCGCCGGGCGAGGTCAGCATCTCAAGGTCGAGGAGCTTGCTGTAGTGCGGCTCATTCCCCTCGGGGACGACCGTCTCGACGATGAGCACACGGGCGTCCGGCCCCATCGCGGCATTGATGTTCTTCAGGATCAGGGCCGCGCGCTCGTCGTCCCAGTCGTGGATGATGTGCTTCATGACGTAGGCGTCGGCGCGCGGCACCGCGGCGAAGAAGTCGCCCGCGACGCGCTCGACGCGCCCCGCGACGCCCTCGCGTTCGAGCAGCGCGGCCGCGCCTTCGACGACCGGCGGCACGTCGAAGAGGACGCCTTTGAGTTCCGAGTTGGCCTTGAGAATCTGCGCGAGCAGGTAGCCGTGGCCGCCCGCGATGTCGGCGAGCGTCCCCACACCCGAGAAGTCGTAAGCCTCAACGATGACGGGCGCGACCGCTGCGCTCATGTCGGTCATCGCGCCGTTGAAGATTTCGGCCTGCGCGGGGTTGGCCGCGAAGTAGTCGAAGACCTCCGCGCCGCCGTGCGTGTGCCCCCAAGCGGGCCTGCCCGTCTGCACGCTATACTCCATGTTCGACCAGACGCGATAGTGCCACTCCTCGCCCATGAAGAGGACGCCGTTGCGCATCGAGCCGGGCGCGTCGGCGCGCAGAAGCTCGGCCAGAGGCGTCAGCGCGAAGACCTTCGGCGCCGTCTCTTGAAAGACGCCGTAGCTGGCGAGCGAGCGCAGAAGCCTGTAGAGCGAGCGCTCGTGCGTGCCGGTCTCGGCCGCGAGTTCCGAGACGGCGCGCGGCCCTGCGGCGAGTTTGTCAGCGATGCTCAGCTTCGCGGCGACGTAGAGCGCCTGCGTCAACATCGCGCCGAAGAACATCTGCGTCAGAATCGCCTCGGGCGGCGGAGCGGCCTGCGCCGACGCCGCCTCTCCCGCGGCCTCGCCCACGCCCTCGAACCCAACCGACCCCGCCGCCTCATCGTTAATCTGCGTACTCATCAAGTCTCCTCCGTCGGCAAACTTTTCTAAAACTACACGCTCCTGCGTCTACGCTCCCGAGCGCGGTCGCGGATTCTATCCCATCCGCCCCACATCACAAACGCGTCGGCGGGGGCGAAAAAGGGTCAGGCGGGCGTGCGGCGCCGGGGAAATATTTTCGGCCGAAGCCCAAAGGCCATGTGCGGCGCGTTAGATGACGGGCGGCGTTGATGGTAAATTGTTCGACTCATGCGGCCCGAGAAGTTGCACACGGAGAGCGCGGGCGGCGTCGTGCTGGACGAGCGCGGGCGCGTGCTGCTCGTCAGCCAGCACGGCACGAGCTGGTCTCTGCCGAAGGGGCACATCGAGCCGGGCGAGGACGCGCTCGCCGCCGCGCGCCGAGAGATTTACGAGGAGTCGGGCGTCAACCAGTTGGAACTCGTCGGCGAACTCGGCAGCTACACGCGGCACCGCATCGGCAGGGACGGCGGCGAGGACGAGTCGGAGTTGAAGACGATTCACCTCTTCCTCTTCCGCACGACCGAGACGACGCTCGCGCCCGTGGACGCAGAGAACCCGGAGGCGCGCTGGGTCGAGCCGCGGCGCGTCGCCGAGACGCTGACGCACCCGAAGGACAGGCAATACTTCCTCTCGATAATCGAAAAGGTCGAAGACGAAATCAGAAGGAGAACCCGAACTTGAAACGGACGAAGACGGCAGGTCTTACCTTGGCCTTAGTGTTAATAGGACTGTTCGGCGGGACGGACGCACGCGCGCAGAACGGCGCGGCGAAGGGCGCGCAGCCGGCCGCCGCCGACCCGGCCGCGGTCGTCAGAGAGTTGTACAAGGTTCACAGGAACGGCAACGGCCCGGTCTTCACGAAGAAGGGCAGGAAGTATCAGGAGCAGTTCTTCGACCAGAAACTCGCCGGCCTCATCTGGAAAGATTTGACCGAGACGCCCGCGGGCGAGGTCGGACACATAGACGGCGACCCGCTCTTCAACGCGCAGGACATGAAGATCACGAAGTTCGCCGTCGGCGCCGCGTCCGTCAACGGCGACGCGGCGACTGTGCCCGTCACCTTCATGAACTACGACCAGAAGGTGAAGATCACCTTCCAACTCGTGAAGACCGGGACGGGCTGGAAGATTTCCAACATCCTCTACGGCGACGGCTCCGACTTCGTGAAGATTCTGAGCGAGCCGATGTGAAGGAGTCACAGGGTTAGAATTAAACACGCGTGAAAGAGCAAACCCTGAAGCGGGCCGTCGTCTGCCTGATAGTCTTCCTCTACGTCCCCTTCCTGTATCAACAGTTCTACCTGCGCACCGGCGATAACCCCGGCGACTTCCCGAGCATCTACTGGGGCGCGCGCCTCGCCTTCGTCGAGCAACGCTCGCCCTACGTGGACGGCGCGCTCGCCGAAGCGCAGGAGGCCGTCCAGCGCCGCGTCTTCCCGTACCTCTACCCGCCGCCGAGCCTGCTCGCCTTCTACCCGTTCACGCTGGTCGGCTACGACGCGGCGAAAATCATCCTGCTCGCGATGAGCCACGCCTGCCTGCTCGTCATCCTCTACCTCTTCTTCTTCCGCATACGACCGTTCGAGCCGCCGCCCGAAAGGCGCCTGCTCGCGGCCGCGTTAGTGACCGTTTACGTACTTACATACAACCCCATTGTTGATAACTTCGCGTGGGGACAAATCAATCTGGTTGTGTTGGCGCTGGTCTGCTTGGCGTGGCTGGCGTTCAAGAGGGGCGGGCACGCACTGAGCGTCGCCGTGCCGCTCTCGCTCGCCGTACTGCTGAAGACGTACCCGGTGCTTCTGCTCCCGCTGCTCGTTATCAGGAAGAGGTATGCGGCGGCAGTCGCGGTCGTGTTGCTACTCATCCTTTACGCGTTGGCGTCGTGGGCGGTGCTGCCGCGCGAGCTCTGGGGCGACTGGGCGCGCAACGTTCTGCCTACGGGCGGCTACGGGCTGACGCCGTTCAACCTCGGCTTCCTGCCGGTCGAGCCGTGGAACCACAGCATCAACGGCTTCTTCCTCTTCGTGCAGGATCGCTGTCCCGATTTGCTCGGCATCCCGACGCGCTTGATAACTAAACCGCTGACGTACCTCTTGGCGGGCGCGGTCGGGGCGGCGACCGTAGGGCTTTCGTATTTGTCGGCGCGGAAGGGGGCGGGCAAAGCGACGCTCGACGTTGAAGTGTCGCTATACCTGCTGATGATGTTTCTGGTCGCGCCGCTCTCTTGGGAGCATCACTTCGTCTACGTGCTGCCGGCGGCGCTGTTCGCGGCGCACTTTCTGTTGGGCGGGGGCGTCGGGCGCGCGTGGGCTCTGACGGCGTTGGCCGCGCTCTTCGTCATCGCGTGGGACTTCCCGCGCGACGACATGTACTTCATAAAGGGTGCGCTCTCGGTCGTGAACTGCGTCAAGTTCTTCGCGGCCTTCGCGCTCTGGTGCTTCGTCGCGCTGCGGCTGTGGGGCATCTTGAAGGATGGGCGCGCGGAAAGACTCGCCGCGGGTGAAGTCTGAAGGACGCGTCCAGAAGTCTGACGCGTGCGGAGAGGGAAGTGCGCGCGCCGTGTAGAGAAGGACGTGCGCCGTTTCGCGCGTGTCGGGCGCGCGTGTTAAAGTCTGCCGGTTGTAACGAAGGGCTCAAACTTGCACAAGGAAGGTTTCGGTCTGAACTCGCACACACTCTCCCCGGCCTCACGGGCTGGCTCTGCCGATTATTCAAACGTCGAACTGGGTGTCGTCTGCCCGATGGCGAACGAGCGCGACAGCGCCGTCAACTTCGTGACGGAAGTGCTGGCGGCGTGCGCGCCCTTCGGCTTCAAGTCCGTGACGTTCTTCGCCGTGCTAGACCGTGTAAGCAAGGACGGCACGCTCGAACTCATGCGCGGGCTTGAGCAGACGCGCGAAGGCGTGCGCGTCGTCTGGGCGCCTGAGAACCGCTCGGTCGTGGACGCGTACCTGCGCGGCTACCGCGAGGCTCTGGACGCAGGGTGCGAGTGGATTCTTGAGATAGACGCGGGCTACAGCCATCAGCCGACGGACATCCCCGCCTTCTTCGAGAAGATGTCGGAAGGCTTCGACTGCGTCTTCGGCAGCCGCTTCTGCGCGGGCGGACAGATAACGGACAGCTCCCTCAAGCGCAAAGTCATCAGCCGCGGCGGAACGTTTCTGGCGAACCTTCTGTTAGGAACGAAGCTGACGGACATGACGAGCGGCTTCGAGCTTTTCACGCGCGCCGCGCTCGAACAAGTCCTCGCCAGCGGGATTCACTCGCGCGGCCACTTCTTCCAGACCGAAATCAAGGCGCACTGCCAGAGTTTGCGCGTCGCGGAAGTCCCCATCCACTACCGCTCGGCGAGCGACAGCGTCAACAAGAGCGTACTCAAAGACGCCTTCCGCAATCTCTGGCGGCTCTACCGCGCGCGGCGCGGGACGGGCTCGGGCGCGCACGGCGCTCCGCGCGTCGAGACGGGTGAGGTGCGATGAGGGAGACGAAGGAAGAGACGCTGTCCGTTGTCGTCACCTCCATCGCCGCGCCCAACTCGGTGCTCGGCGCCTTGGCCGACGGATGCCGCGAGCGCGGGCACGAGTTCATCGTCGTCGGCGACGTGGCGAGCCCCGAAAACTTCCGGCTTGACGGTTGCAGCTTCTACGGCCTGAAGGAGCAGCGCGAGACCGGCTTCAAGTTCGCCGAAGCCTGCCCGACGCGACACTACGCGCGCAAGAACATCGGCTACCTTCTGGCGATAAAGGGCGGAGCCAGCGTCATCGTCGAGACTGACGACGACAACATTCCGCGCGAGAGCTTCTGGGGCGAGCGGCGTCGGCATCAATCGGTTCCTGCCATCGGCGGCGCGGGCTGGGTGAACGTCTACCGCTACTTCACCGACGAGAACATCTGGCCGCGCGGGCTGCCGCTCGAACGCGTGAAGGACGAAATCCCCGACTTCGACTCGCTCACGGTCGCGGACGTTGACTGCCCCATACAGCAGGGGCTCGCGGACGAGAACCCGGACGTTGACGCAGTCTACCGCCTCGTCTCTCCGCTCCCCGTCTCGTTCCGACGGGACAGGCGCGTCGCTCTCACCAGAGATTCATGGTGTCCCTTCAACAGTCAGAACACTACTTGGTGGCGCGAAGCCTTCCCGCTGCTCTACCTGCCGGCCTTCTGCTCCTTTCGGATGACTGATATCTGGCGCAGCTTCGTGGCGCAGCGCGTCGCGTGGGAGATGGGCTGGTCTGTGCTCTTCCACGAGCCGACCGTCCGGCAGGAGCGCAACGAGCACAACCTCCTGCGCGACTTCCGCGACGAGGTGCCCGGCTACCTGAACAACGCGGCCATACGCGAGGCTCTGGCCGCGCTCGAACTCTCTTCGGGGAGCGTCGGCGAGAAGCTGAAGAGGTGTTACGGGAAGCTCGTCGAGATGTCGCTCGTGGGCGAGGGCGAGTTGCCGCTGCTCTCGGCGTGGCTCGAAGACCTCTCGGGCGTGTGCGGCTTGGAAGTTTAAGGGTTTATGGGGAGAGACCTTCGGGGCAAGAGAATCAGTGTGACGGGTGGCGGCGGCTTCCTCGGTAGCGTCGTGGTGAGGAAGCTGCGCGAGCGCGGCTGCGAGCGCGTCCACGTCGTACGCAAGCGCGACTATGATTTGGTGAAGGGCGCGGACGTGGAAAGGCTCTACGCGGAGGGGCGTCCAGAGGTAGTCATACACCTCGCGGCCGTCGTCGGCGGCATCGGCGCCAACCGAGAGAACCCCGGCCGCTACTTCTACGAGAACCTGATGATGGGCGCGCAGCTAATCGAGGGCGCGCGCGTGAACAACGTAGAGAAGTTCGTGCAGGTCGGCACCATCTGCGCCTACCCGAAGTTCACGCCCGTCCCGTTTAAAGAGGAAGACCTCTGGAACGGCTACCCCGAGGAGACGAACGCGCCGTACGGCGTGGCGAAGAAGGCTCTGCTCGTGCAGTGTCAGGCTTACAGAGACCAGTACGGCCTGAACGCCGTCTACCTTTTGCCGGTCAACCTCTACGGGGCGGGCGACAACTTCGACCCGAACACTTCGCACGTCATCCCGGCTCTGGTGAAGAAGTTCGTCGAGGCCGTGAACACGGGCTCGCCGACAGTCGAAGTCTGGGGCACGGGCACGGCGACGCGAGAGTTTCTTTACGTGGACGACGCGGCCGAAGGTATCGTGCTTGCGACCGAGTTGTACGACGGCCGCGAGCCCGTCAACCTCGGCGCGGGGCGCGAGATAAGCATACGCGAGCTTGCGGAGACAATCGCGCGCGAGACTGGCTTTAAGGGCGAGATAGTGTGGGACGCGTCGAAGCCGGACGGGCAGCCGCGCCGCGCGCTCGACACGACGCGGGCCGAAGAGCTGTTCGGCTTCCGCGCGCGCACAGGCTTCCTCGAAGGCTTGCGCAGGACGATAGAGTGGTACGCGGGGGCGCGCGCCGCCTCCGCCTGAAAAACGGGAACCGCGAACGCCCGCCGTGCTATTGTTAAGCCATGCAGGGCGAGCACGGGGAGAAGCGGGAAGGGACGGGCGGACAGTTCGGCGACGAGCAGGCTCCGGTCTCCGAGCCGAGTCCGACGGCCGGGGCGGCCGACGAGCAATCGGTAGCGGCCGACGAGCAGTCCGTAACACCCGACGCGCAAACGGCGACAGCCGACGCGCAAACAGTAAAGACGGACGCGCAACCGTCGGCGTCTGACGAGCGGCCGTTCGTCGGGAAGAAGGCATTCTACACACGCAAGAGGGCGCTCCTCATCGCCTTCGCTCTAATCGCGGCACTCACCTCGACTTTCATCTACGTCAGAAACAGGCGCGAGCTTTCGAGCGCGTTGAAGGCCGGCGCCGACAAGGCCAAGGAAGTCCTGACCGGCGAGCCGTCGCCGCCGCGCGACCCATACGCCGAGGCGGTTAAGCTGGTCGAGGCCGACAGGGGAGAAGCGACCGGGCGCGCGGCGCAGGCGGAGATTCCCGTCGAGCTGAAGCAGTACAAAGAGCCGCGCCGCTTCCTCGCCATCCAGAGCGCGGCTGCGGCCGAGGCCGGCATCCGCCCGCCGCACGACTTCGCGGAGCTTGCCGGGATGATTCGCGAAGGCCGCGACTACGTAGAGGCGCCGAGGCTCGGGCGCGGCTACGTACTCTACGGCGTCGGGCTGACGGCGACGGGCGAGTTGACGCACTACGACGTGCGCGCGCGGAAGGTCGTGCCGCTATTCGCCGACGCCGAAGAGTTGAAGGCTTACGTGGACGGCCTCGCCGCAGACCGCGAGCGCATCACATCGGAGTTGAAGGACTTGGACGCGCAGCTCAAACAAGTCGCGCGTGGCGACAGGGCTGAGCGCACGCGCCTCCTCTCCGAGACCGCGACGCGCAGGAAGGAGTTGACGCGTCTGAAGGAGAGCGGTGAGCTGGTCGCCGCTTACTACGGAAAGGCCGCCGCTCAAACGCCGACCACGCCGGGTAAATCCGCCGACGCCGGAGCCAAAGCCGCCGATGCCGGAGCGAAGTCCGCGGATGCGGGTAAGCCCGCGGCCGGCGCGAAGCCCTCGGGCGGCGCGAAGACCGCGGCCGGGAAGAAGAACGCGGGCGGCGCAAAGACTGCGGACAAGGGAAAGGGCGCGGACGGGAAAAAGACCACGGGCGTTCAAGGTGCGAAGGGAAGCGCCGGGAAGGGAGCGAAGGAGAGTACGAAGCAGACGGCCGCGGACAAGCCGAGCGCCGCGCCGGAGCCGAAGGGTGCGGCGCGGCTCTTCGAGGAGTACGCGCTGCTGGCCGACTTGGCGCGCGACTTCGGCGGGCGCTCGTACGATTTGCACGACAAAGAATCGGCGCGCGAGTTTCAGGCGCGACTGCTCAGCTTCCTTCGGCCACCCGCGCTCGCGGTATTGGAGGAGTTGGGCACGGCCTATCAGGCGAAGTTCGAGCGCCCGCTCCCGGCGACCTCGCTCGTGAGGACTGAGGAGTACCAGAGGCTCCTGCGCGAGTCGGGCAACCCGAACGCGGCCGACGTGCAACCGCCGCCGCACACGACGGGACTCGCCTTCGACATCTACTACCGCTTCATGACGGCCGCCGAGCAGGAGTTCGTCATGGGCGAGATCGCGCGGCTCGAACGCGAGGGCCGCGTCGAAGCCCTCCGCGAGCTACGCGACCACTACCACGTCTTCGTCTTCCCCGAAGGCCACCCGCCCGACGCGAAAAGAGTAGACAAGATTCTCGGCAAGCCCTCCGCCAAAAAGTGAACGCCTGAATCTGCCTCACACGCGCCCCCGTCGCACAAGCGAAAACTCTTGTCGGACAATCCGTCTTTCTATACTCTATCGCGGACTCAATGCCGCACGGCTCACCGCCGCGGCGTCAGGCCAGACGGTTCGGCTTTTCATGCTCCATTACTTAGTGCCGCGATGAGAAGGAGCAGCGATGCAGCCTTTACGAATCATAGCGGGAATCATGGGCGCCGCGGCCTCGGTCGTGGGCCTCTTGTTCTTGGTAAATAGCGACCGGGATGTCGGAGGGGCTTTTATCATTAGCGGAGCCATTCTACTCGCCGGGACGGTGATTGCCTTCGCCATCGCTGAGCGTAAGTAGGCAGAGCGGGATAACATTTTTCTTGACAGGAAACGCGTGCGGGCATAAAGTCTCGCGCGTTACTCAAGGGACAAGTCGGGTTGTTGGTGTAGTTGGTTTGCCAGCGTAATCCTCGCGCCCTGTGGGCCTCACTGGTGGTTTGAGAAGTTTATGACGGAAACGGGCCGCCGCACGTGGCCCTCCGCCTTCCGTCAAAGCTCACGTCAACTGTAGACAACAGAGTGGGTCTGTCCCGCGTCCGCCGACAAGGACGCGGGCGGTTCGCGTCCGCGCGCTTCGACGCGGCCGTGCGCGTTCGACCACCGCGGCGGGAATTTTATCGTTGCCGGGCGCGCTCTAATCGTCGCCAAGTCGTTTCCAACGAGCGCGGAGTCGTTTCCGATGACTGAACGGACGTTTCCAACGACAGAACGGCGCGAACTAATCGCTCATCGGCGTGAAAAAATCGCTCATCGGCGTGAAAAAATCGCTGTCCGTTTATACACAATCGTTGTCAGATAAGTTTTTTTTATAGAACAGAGCGTTCCGACGACAGAATGGAGCGCACCAACGACAAAATGAACTGTTCCAACGACAAAATAGCCGCGCAAAGTTATCAAATTGACTGAGGCGAGGACTTATCAGTGACGCCTGATTAGTAAATTTCTTGGGAAATCGAGAGATTCCTCGCGTGCGGTTAATTATCGGGCCGAGCGAAACGCTTATTCCGCTCACCGAATTGCCGAATTGGTATGGAGGATACGTGTCAAGGAGGCTCAGGGGCGCCCCGGCGGGCGTCCGCGGGTGGAATCCCGTTGGGAAAGACCTTTTCTCACGGAAGCTCAAGAAAGGAACTCATGCCATGAAGGACAAGACTAGACGGGTCTCGGAGTTGGCGACGAACATGTACGGATTTTTGGCGGAGGTGGAGGATGACTTCCCCGCGAACAGTGTCGGCGGGCGGCTTCGCAATGAACTGGGCGAGAAGAAGGTAAAAATAGACCAGTACGGGAGCACGCAGGCGCAGGAGAGGAACGCGGCGAAGGCGGAGACGCAGAAGAAGAATACGTTCGAGGAAGAGATTGAGCGGCGGATGAAAGAGATGCGGCGCACGTCCGTCTCCGGCGAGTCGGAACAGCCCGGCATCTCGCAGCACTTCAACATGCCGACTTCCAAGAGTGAAGAATCTCTTATCGAAGCGGCGCGCGCCTTCATCGCGTCCGGCACTGACTTCAAGCCGTTCTTCCTCAGCCGCGAGATGCCGGAAAACTTTCTGCTAGGGCTCGAAATCGCTGTCGGAGGGTTCGAGGGGGCCGTGGACGAATACAACACGCACGCGCGCAACGCCTCGGCCGCGACAGCGATGCTGGAAGAAGTCTGCGCGCGCGTGCTCGCAATCAGGCGCGAGTTAGACCCGATCGTGCGTAACAAGTACAGGAACGACCCCGAGAAGCTCGCACGTTGGGAGGCCGCGAGCCGGCTTGAGAAACCTGCGAGGCGGGCCGCGTCGAAGGACTCGAACGGCGAGCCGACGGACGGACAGACCTAGCGCGAGAGGAGCGCGCAAAGACGGACGCCGTCGTCGGGTCGCGGTAAAGGCCGCGGCGGGGCTTTCGGGGATTGACCGGGGGTGAGTTAGAGACGCGGGCCGACGGCCGCGCGTCGAAACAAGCCCCCGGAAGAGAAAGGCCGCACGCCTCCCCACACGTCGTCACCGGCCCGGGGCCGCGCGGCTCGCGGCTGGTTGATGACAAAACGTTGACATGTATCCGCGACTGAAGATATCTTGCTCAGGCTTGTGATAGCTCGTCGCTCGAAACGTTCACGCGGGCGAGTCAGAAAGTACCGACAACCCGCCCTGCCGTCTCACCATCGTGAATCTAACAGGAGGTGTAAAATGATTTCCCAAGTATTGATGACCGTCCTCGGCAACCCTCTGGGCATAGCCACGGTCGCGGCCCCGTTCGTCATGGATCATATAAATGCGGGCAGAGCCAAGCTGGCTGCCGAGGCGTCTCACAGAAATTCCGAGCTTACACAGGCCAATCAGATAGCCACTGCGGTCAGCGGCACGACGGATAATCTGGCCTACCTCAGCAAACAGGTAATGTTCGGCATCGTCTTCAGAAAACTGAGCGCGCCCGAGGATCAGGCGACTTGGAAGATGTATCAGGAGGCGTTGATAAAGTGGGAGAGTAGTAAATCAACCGTCCTCGCTCAAGTGGAGATGTATTTCGGCGCGGACTGCGCCGCGACCCTCGGAAAGATTCGGGAGGACTTCGATACTTTAGAGAACCAGATTAACGCCGCTTACTACAAGAGGACGACCAGCAAGTGGTACATCGAGGACAAGGAGGGCAGCAAGAACGACTTCAGGAAAAAGTATCTCCCCGTCTGGGACAGGCTGGTAGCCGAAATGACAGAGCTTAACAAGGAGATGATCAGGCAGATTCAGTACGTGGAAGTCGGTTCGCTTCGGGAGAAAACAGACCTTGTCCGTTCTTGAACCGGAATAACTCCCCGCGGCCGTCGCCCCGCCGGACACGCGTGCGCGTCGGCGCCGCGGCGTTGACATGAATGCGCCCCTTTACGCCGGGAGCGCGGGCATCCCTGCCCGCAAGCGCGCCGGAGCGCGCTGACCGTCTCCCGCTTCACTTCAACCTTGAGACTTAAAATCTCTCTGCCTTCGCGCTGACGCGCGCATAGCGGGCTGTAGGGTGTCCCGCGCTCCCGGCTAAAAGGCGCGTCCCGCAGTCCGCTATAATTTCGTTAGCACCTCATCGGCCCGAGGTTTATGAGAAAGCTGGCTCAGAAAGCCTTGTTGCTGTGCGCCTCGCTGGCCGTCTCTCTGCTCATCGCCGAAATAGTCATCCGGTTGGTCAGTCCGCAAGACCTCAGCGGCTCGTGGGGCGAGCAGACCGAGCGCGGGCTCGTCGTCAACAAGTCCTCGGGTGTAGCGCGGCACCAATTCGGCGGGCGCGTCGTCTACTACAGCTTCACCGCGCCGCACCTGCGCGCGCCCGCCCCCGACGCGTCGGTCAAGGTTCTGGTGTTGGGGGATTCCTACGCCTTCGGCTACTTGCTGGGCGACCGAGACACGCCCGTCAGCCTCTTACAGGCGCGGCTCGACGAGAAGTTCGGGGCCGGCGTCTTCTCCCTGCTTAACGCCGCCGTGGGCGGCTGGGGGGCGGGGGACTACACGGCCTTCGTCGAAGACTTCGGCGAGCAGATATCGCCCGACGTGATTCTCGTCTTCCTCAACACGGACGACATAGGCAGGGCGCTGCAAAGCCCTCTGTGGGATTTCAGCCCCGCCGACGGTAAACTCTCGCGCGCCGTCCCGCCGCGGAGGAGATTTAAAGTTCTACTGAACGACCTGCCGGGATATCAGTGGCTTCTGGAACATTCCCACCTCGTCCAACTGCTGCGCAACGAGTCGGAGTCACTGAGGAGGAAAAATTCGGGGGCGGGGCAGAGGCCCCAGTCGCTCGGCCCCGGCTCCGAACAGAACGCCGAAGCCGCGCGGCGAGGGAAGGCGCTCGGCGCGGCGCTCTTCCGGCGACTCGGAGAGTGGTGCAGGGGGCGGAACGTAAAATTACTCGTGACCACCACCGGATGGCACAAGCCGCCTTACGCCGACTCGACGGAGCCGACGAGGGCTTTCATGTCCGGCGCGCGGACGCTCTTCTCGGAACTCTCCGTCCCCTTCCAAGACCCTTCGGGCGACTTGCGGGCGCGAATGGATGGCGACGCGGACAAGTATATTATTCAGGGGGACGGCCACCCGAACGAGGCCGGCGCAGCGCTTATCGCCGAGTACGTGTTCCCTTTCGTCGAGGCGCAGCTCGGCGATTACTGCCGCCGGACGACGAAATGCACGGGGCAGCCGGCGCGATAGAGTTCATACATCGGAGAGAACAGATGTGGGATGAAAGGTACGGCATCGAAGAGTACGCGTACGGCACACAGCCGAACGAGTTTTTGTTAGAGAAGTTCGGCCACATTCCGAAGGGCGAAGTCCTCAGTCTGGCCGAAGGCGAGGGACGGAACGCAGTCTTTCTCGCCAGACAGGGCTACACGGTCACCGCCGTAGACGCTTCTCGGGTCGGTCTGGATAAAGCCAAGCGTTTGGCCGAAGAGAACGGGGTGGTCGTCGAGCTGGTTCACGCCGATCTGGCGGACTACGATCTGGGCGAAGAGAGGTGGGACGGAATCGTCTCCATATTCTGCCCGCTGCCCTCCTCTCTGAGGAAGAGTCTGTATAAGAGGGTGGAGGCGGGGCTCAAGCGGAACGGCGTCTTTCTGCTCGAAGCCTACACCCCCGACCAGTTGAAGCACGGCACCGGCGGCGGAAGCTCGGCAGACGTGATGCAGACTGAAGAGTCTCTGAGGCTTGAGCTGCCCGGCCTGAAGTTCAGGCACCTCGTCGAGCTTGAGCGCGACGTAAGAGAAGGTATATACCACACAGGCGTCGGCGCGGTGGTTCAGGCAATCGCCTCGAAAGAGATATAGCCGCCCTCACGAAGCGAAAAAGGTGGACAAGATTCTCGGCAAGCCCGCCGCCCGAAAGTAAAAACCCGAACCCACCTGTTCGGCGAGAGCGCGCAAAAACCTTGCCAGACGGCCCGTCTTCTTATACGCTACCGCCGACTCAGGCCGCACAGTTCGACTTCCACCTCGCCGCGGAGTCGGGCCGAACCGTTCGGCTTTTCACGCTCCGTCACATAGTCTGACCGAACCTTTCAGCAAATAGTAGTTAGAACCGCCTGAACGTGGTGGGCCGATACGCATGGGGTCTCAACCAGCCATGCGTGGGCGGTCTAACAAAGGCTTGCACGCGGCGGCGGCGAGCAGAGGCTCGGGGCGGCGTGTGATTGGCAGCGTTAGGCGGCAAAACCTCAGATAAGGAGACTCACAAATGACCAAGCAACAGACCGTTCCGATGCAACTGCCGTTCGCTCCTATGGAATGGTGGGCCGTGATTCAGGGCAACAACAATACTGCGGGCACGCATAACGGATTAAATCGTTTCGCGTATGACTTTGCGCGCGTTAATGGCAGCAGCGGGGGCGCCCCCGTATTTGCAACCGCAAAAGGTAAGATCGTTGACATCAACGATAGCCACCCTTCGGTAGGAAAACAGGGAGTGACTAACGGCATAAAAATTGAGCATGCTGCCGGCGAGGTCTGCGTGCCCATCCACATCAAACAAGGTTCAAGTACGTTTTTGGGACTCAAGGTAGGCGACACGGTTCAAATGGGTCAACAGATCGCATCGGTCGGGGATACCGGGACGGAGATAGGTAACTTTCACCTGCACATCGCGTTATCAAACGAACCGATACCTACCCCTGCCACTTACGACACCATGCCGTCTCAGTTCATGGATTATGACGTTTCAACTGACGGGGGGAAGACCTTCTCGTATGTGAAATCGGGAACCCCGCAGGAAGGACAGTGGGTCAGGCGAAGATCGTTATGGAGCGCTTGGACGCCACAGGGAGGCGGGATTATTGACGAGCCCGGCGCGTTCTCAAGACAGCCGACGATTACCGACGTATTCGCGAAGGGCTTGGACAATAAGCTCTGGCAGAAGTCCTACTCCGGCGGCAGCGGGTGGACTGGGTGGAGCCCGCACAACGACGGCTTCATCTTAGGTTCGTCGCCGGTCGTAGACTCGATGGGGCCAGATCACGTTCACCTTTTTGCCAGAGGGCAGGACGGCCAGCTCTGGCAAAAATGGTGGACGGCCGCAGGCGGCTGGGGCAACTGGACGCCACTCGGAGGGGGAATAATCGGTGCGCCGGGGGTACGGTCGCGACAGTCAACGATCACGGACGTGTTCGCGAGAGGACTTGACAATAAGCTCTGGCAGAAATCCTACGTCGGGGGCACCGGGTGGACTGGGTGGAATCCACATAATGACGGGTTCATTCTCGGCTCCTCGCCGGTCGCAGACTCGATGGGGCCGGATCACGTTCACCTCTTTGCCAGAGGGCAGGACGGTGCTTTATGGCAGAAGTGGTGGACGGCCGCGGGTGGCTGGAGCGGCTGGAATCCTCTGGGCGGCGGAATCATTGGCGCGCCGGGGGTGAGGTCAAGGCAGTCAACGATCACGGACGTGTTCGCGAAGGGACTCGACGGTAAACTCTGGCAGAAGTCTTACGTGGGCGGCAGCGGGTGGACTGGGTGGAACCCGCACGACGACGGGTTCGTCCTCGGCTCCTCGCCGGTAGCGGACTCGATGGGGCCGAACCACGTTCACCTTTTCGCCAGAGGAGAGGACGGCCAACTCTGGCAGAAGTGGTGGTGGCATGCCTGAAAATTCATAATGCGTCGCCGTCTATCCTCACGTCATGGTGGAAGCAGGGAGAGGCTGCCGATGTTTGAAGAAAAGCTTGATGAGAAGTTCTTCGAGATGCGTGTGAACCTTGCGCGGCATGAGCTTGAGGTGATGGTCAAGCAGTTCAGGGATGCGTGCATCCCCGTGGGAAAGCTGATCGCGCAGAAAGTCGAGGCGGGGGAGGAGACGATGGATAAACTGAGGGAGTACGACAAGTTCATGCACGAAGTGCTCGCCAACCATCCGCGAAAGATGGCCGAGTGGGACGCGTTCATGAGCGGGTTCGAGTTCTCGGAGGATGTGATCGAGGGCGAAGAGTAGCGCGGCCCGGCCGGGGAGAAGCAGTTAACCGCAGAGACGCAGCGGCGCGGCTAAGAGCATTTAGCCGCGCCGCTGCGTCTCTGCGGT
Source organism: Pyrinomonadaceae bacterium (assembly GCA_035248785.1). Lineage (GTDB taxonomy): Bacteria > Acidobacteriota > Blastocatellia > Pyrinomonadales > Pyrinomonadaceae > QHXN01. Next base: position 34,947 of record DATFHD010000116.1, read on the forward strand.
TGGCGCCCGTAGTGCTACCTCGGGCCGATATCGAAAGGGAGGCTCTACTTCTCGTTGCCGCCGGACTTGACCGCCGACTTGTCGGAAGCCTTCGAGTCGGCGACGGGAAAGCCGCGCTTGCGCATGAGCGCTTCGACGCGCGGGTCGCGGCCGCGGAAACTGCGGTAGGCTTCGGCCGGGTCAATCGTGTTGCCGACCGAGAAGATGAACTTGCGCAGACGCTCGGCCACCTTCTTGTCGTACGGGCCGCCTCCTTCGGTGAAAGCCTCGAAGGCGTCGGCCGCGATAACGTCCGTCCAGAGGTAGCTGTAGTAGCCCGCCGAATAGGCGTCGCTCGAAAAGACGTGCGAGAACTGCGGCGTGCGGTGGCGCATCACCAGCTCGTCGGGCATGCCCAGCTCGGCGAGCGTCTTCTTCTCGAAGGCGTCCGGGTCAATCTTCTCCGAGCCCGCGAGGTGGAGCTTCATGTCCACGAGCGCCGACGAGAGGTACTCGACCGTCGCGAAGCCCTGATTGAAGGTCGCCGTGCGCCGAAGCTTCTCAACCAAGTCCTGCGGGATGGGCTTGCCCGTCTGGTAGTGTACGGCGAAGCGCTGCAAGACCTCGGGCGTCAGCAGCCAGCGTTCGAGCAGTTGCGAAGGGAACTCGACGTAGTCGCGCGGGACGGCCGTGCCCGAGAGCGAAGGGTAGGTGACGTTCGAGTTGAGGCCGTGCAGGGCGTGGCCGAACTCGTGGAACATCGTCGTCGCGTCGTCCCAAGAGATGAGCACCGGCTCGCCCGGCTTGCCCTTCACGAAGTTCGAGTTGTTCGAGACGATGGTCGTAACCTCGCCGTCCATCCGCTCCTGACTGCGGTACGCGTTCATCCACGCGCCCGAGCGCTTGCCCTCGCGCGCGTACGGGTCGAAGTACCAGTAGCCGATGTGCCTGCCCGTGGTCTTGTCCGACACCTCCCAGACCTTCACGTCCTCCTGATAGGTGGGGATGTTCGGCGCGGGCGTGAACTTGAAGTTGAAAAGCTCGCCCGCGACCCAGAAGATGCCCTCGCGCAGCTTGTCGAGCTGTAGGTAGGGCTTCAGCTCGTTCTGGTCGAGGTCGTACTTGGCCTTGCGAACCTTCTCCATGTAGTAGCGGTAGTCCCACGGCTCGATCTTTATCTTCGCGCCCTCCTTGTCGGCGAGCGCCTGCATGTCTGCGACCTCCTCGCGGACGCGCTGCACGGAGGGCTTCCAGACCTGCATCATCAACTCCATCGCGCGCTCGGGCGTCTTCGCCATCGTGTTGTCCGAGACGCGCCAGTGTGCGTGCGTCGGGTAGCCGAGCAGTTTCGCGCGCTCGGCGCGGAGCTGAAGAATCTCGGTGATGATGGCGTTGTTGTCGTTCTTGTCGCCGTTGTCGCCGCGGTTGATGAACATGCGCCAGACCTTCTCGCGCAGGTCACGGCGGTCTGAGTAGGTCAGGAACGGGTCAACCGAAGAGCGCGTGTTGAGGATGACCCAAGTGCCCGGCTGCTGCTTCTTCGACGCGGCGGCAGCGGCGGCGGCGTCGCGAAGTGATTGCGGGAGGCCGGCCAGCTCGTCCTCGCTCTTGAGGACGAGGAAAACGTCATTCTCGTCCGAGAGGAGGTTCTGGTTGAACTGCGTGAAGAGCTTGGCGAGCTGCTGGTTGATCTCCGCGACCCGCGCCTTCGACTTGGCGTCGAGCTTGGCGCCCGAGCGTACGAAGTTGTTGTAGTAGAGCCACGCCAAGCGCTGCTGCTCGGGCGTCCACTTCGACTTGTCGGGCGAGTTGTAGACCGTCTCGATGCGCTTGAAGAGCGCCTCGTTCTGCGTAATCTTGTCGCCGAAGGCGGCGAGGCGCGGCGCCATCTCGCGCTGGACGTTCTGGAACTCGGGTGAGTTCATCGTCGAAGACCAGACGCCGTAGACGGTCGTCACGCGGTCGAACGTGCGCCCGGCGCGCTCCAAAGCGTGGAGCGTGTTGTCGAAGGTCGGAGCCGACTTGTCGGCCGCGATCTTGTCAACCTCCGCCAAGTTCTCGGCCATCGCGGCTTCGAGCGCGGGCTTGAAGTCGGCGACCCTTACGTGGTCGAAGGGCGGGACGCCGCCGTGCGGCCCCGTCCACTCGGCGAGCAGAGGGTTCTGCGCCGAGCCCGGCGAGGAGGTGTTAGTCTGCGCGGCATGCGTGTCCGCGCCGCCCTGTGCGGTGACTTTCATAACGATGAGGCAGCCGGCGAGCGCGGCCGCAAACAACAGCGAGGCGCTGCGTGCGAAAAATTTGGACATGAGGGGTTTCTCACTCTGTTCTTAAAGTAAGTCCCGCGCCGTCGGGGCGCGCGGGAGTGCGAAAAGCAGGGGAGACGGTTTACGTCTTGAAAGACGAAGTTACGGCAAGAAAGTTACATCGAAAAGGGCCGAAAATCCAACCGGAAAGGGACGGGACGGCCCCGAAGCGGGACGGGCGCCGCCGCGTGAGCTTACGGGTTTGAGGGCGCCGAAGGCCACTGCATCTCGCCGCCGTTCGTCAGGACGTAGGCGACGACGTAGCGGCGCAGGCGCTCGCGGTTCTGTTTGAGGTAGGCCGCGTAGTCCTGCACGATGCCTTCGTCTGGGCGCGCGAGCAGGATGTAGGCTTCGAGCAGCCCTTCGTCGTTAAGCTTCTTGAGCTTGGCGAGCGCGGGGCTGAGCGCCTTCGTCTTCTTGTCCTCGGCGGCCATCTTGACGACGGTGCGCAGGGCGTCGGCCTCCTCGGCGAGGCTGTGGCGGTACTCCCTCTCGCCGGGGAAGGTCTTGGCGAACTTTTCGTTGTGCCAGACCGTGCGGGTCAGGCCGTAGCCGACCCACGCGAAGGAGCCGTCGTCTTTCCCCGTCAGGGCGGCCGGGTCGAGGTTGATGTTCGTGTTGCCCTTCGCGTCGAAGGTGACGCTGGCCGGGATGTCAATTTTGGGGTGCGCGAGCCGCGTGTCGGTGGCCTGCGCCCACTGGGTCAGGCCCGCGGCGGTGTAGCGGTTGTAGGGCTCGGTGATGAACGCCTCGACGTAGCGGTCGCGCGCCTCTTCGTACTTCTTCTGCTTCATCAGCGGCGTCGCCGAGTAGCGGTAGGCCGTCTCGCGCGTCGGGTCTATCCGGATGGCCTTCTGATACCAGACCTCGGCCTGCTCGAAGTCGCCGCGGTGCGTGTAAACGTCGCCCGAGTAGAGCGCGGCCTCGTAGATGTCTGGGTCGAGCGCGAGCGCCTTCTGGTAGTTGGCGAGCGCCTCGTCGAGCTTGCCCTGCGCGAAGAACGACTCGGCCTCGCGCATCAGGCGGTCGGCCTCGGCGTTGCGGGAGAACCCTTTGCCCTGCGGGGCGTCGGGGTCGAGGCTCTGGATGACGGCGTCGAGGACGGGCTTGTTGTAGCCGAGCGCCTTCGCCTTGAGGAAGGCTGTGCGCGCGCGCGCCTTGAGCGCCGTGCGCTCGGCCGCGTCCTTCGAGACGTTGGCCTGCGCGACGAGCGCGAAGCCGAGGTAGAACTGCGTCGCCGCGTCGTCGGGCTCGGCCGCGGCGATCTTCTCAAGCAGCGGCAGCGCCTCTGTGTATCGCTGCGCTTCTATCAGCGCGCCCGCCTTCTTTTTCAACTCCTGCAAGTCCTGCCCCGACTGCGCGCGTGCGGCGGCGCAGGGAAGGGCGCAGAGGCAGACGGCGAGCAGCGCGAGTCGCGTCGCGCTTCGGGCAAGGCTCATTCGGGTCATTGTTTTGTTCCCCGGAGAAATTTAAGGGCCGCGGCGGCGGCGGTCAGTAGCACTTCCGCTTAAGAAACTGCTTCTCGCCGCCCTCTTCCGTCAGCGTGAGGCCGTCGGCCGTGACCCGACCCGAGAATTTGCGCCCGCCGCCGTCGCCCGGCAGCGTGAACTCGACCTTGCGCGAGTCTACGTCCACCTGCGCCTTGACGAGCACGGGCGGGAGCAGGACGCCCTGCGCGACGGTGACGACGGCGTAGAACTGCCCGTCCGAATCGGTCAGGTAGATTTGCATTCCGCCGTAATCGCCGCCCTCGCCGGCCTTGATGTCGCTGAAGACGCCTTCGGTGTAGAAGGTCTTCTCCTTGGCGGCGGACGCGCCCTTCTGGGCCGCGGCGGGCGCGACGAGGAGCAGAAGAAGGGTACAGCAGAGGGTGAGTCGTTTCGTCAGTTTCAAAGGTTCCTCCGTACTTGGGAGAGCGGGGGCAAGGGGATGTTAGAGCCGCGTAAATGTACAACGGCGGGCGCCAAACATCCAACGCCGCGGCGGGACGTACGAAGTTTGAGATTCGGGGCGGCCCGGCGGCCGTGCGGCGACTGTACGGTGCCGCGCACGTCGGCGCGGGTAGATTCCGCACGGGGCGTGTAAATTACAGTACACGCCCCGGCGCATAGCTGCTATACTCCCCCCCGCTTTATCTCTTCGGAACTTATCCCCTCTGAAACCGGGAACGAGCGCGCGAATCTACTCTGGTGCTGGTATTGGCTGTCGTCCCCGCAGCCGCGCGGACGAGCGCCCGGCTTTGACGCGAAAGAGCTTGATGAAAATTTTACTGTACAACCCTGACAACGGCGTGACGCGCAACTTCATGCCTCACCTCTGGATGTTCCTCTTGCAGGCGCTGACGCCGCCGGGCCACGAGGTCATCCTCGTGGACGGCAACGCGCGCGCGATGACCGAGGAGGAGCTTGTCAGTTTCGTCCGGCGCGAGGGCGTCGGGCTGGTCGGCATCGGGGCCATGACGCGCATGGTCGCGCGCGCCTACCGCTTCGCCGACGCCCTGCGCGCGGCCGGCGTCCCCGTAGTCATGGGCGGCCCGCACGTAACCGAATGCCCGGACGAAGCCTTGGGGCGCAACGGCGGCCCGCGCCACGCCGACGCCGTCGCGCTCGGCGAGGCGGACGAGACTTGGCCGCTCATCGTCGAGGACGCGGCGCGCGGGGAACTGAAAGAAGTTTACGAGCCCGAGCGCGACGCGAAGGGTCTGGACAAGAAGCCTTCGCTGCGCCCTTATCCCACGATCCCTTGGGAGAGTTTAGACCTCGACCAGTTCAGCCTCGTCCCCGGCTTCCTGCGCCCGCTGCTCTCGAAGATGGGCGCGGGCTGGGGGCAGTTCCACGTCGTGCCCGTCGAGACGGGGCGCGGCTGCCCGTACGGCTGCGAGTTCTGCACGGTCACGGGCTTCTTCGGCGACTCGATACGCTTCCGCACGAACGAGTCGGTCGTCGAAGAACTGCTCCGGCTCAAGGAGCGCGCGCGGCGCGAGCGAGGGCAGGTCGCCGTCTTCTTCATTGACGACAACCTCGCCATCAACGTCAAGCGTACGAAGTCGCTCCTGCGCGACATCATAGAGGCCGGCGCGCAGTTGCCGTGGGTGGCGCAGATCAGCGCGAACCTCCTGCGCGACGAGGAGCTGGTTGACCTCATCCACGCGTCGGGCGGCCGCTGGGTCTTCATCGGCATGGAGTCGGTTGACCCGGCGAACATGGCCGACGTGAACAAGAACTTCTCGAAGCCCTCGGAATACGGCGCGGTGTTGGAGCGGCTCGCGCGGCGCGACATCTACGCCATCACCTCCTTCATCTTCGGCATGGACAACGACGCGCCGGGCGTTGCCGACCGGACGCTGCGGGAGATAGAGTCGTGGCCGCCGGGCCTCCCCGTCTTCGGCCAACTGACGCCGTTCCCCGCGACGCCGCTCTACGCGAGACTTGAGAAGGCGGGCCGGCTCGAACGCCCGAAGCACTGGCTCGACTTCGCGCCGTTCGTGATGGCGCACGCGCCTTTGAAGATGACGATTGAGGAGGCGCGGCTTGAGACGCGCCGCGCGTGGGAGTTGTCCTACAGCCCCGAGCGGAACAGGCGCGCTATCGAGTCAATCGCCGAGCGCCACATCGTCTACCGCATCAGCCACCTCGTCGCGCGCCTCTTCTTCCGCGGCATCTACTTCCCGCAGATGACGCGCCGCGCGTGGCTCAGGCTGCTCGCGGAGAACCGCCGCACGATCTTCTCGCTCGCGCGCGAAGGCTTCAGGGCGTGGCGCCGCTCGCGCCGCGCGCCCGCGCCCGAAGTCGCCCGCGCGCCCGCGGCTTCGTGGGGCGCCGACTGAGGTTTCCCTTTTAGAGACTTGCCCCGAATCGAGCTTCCCCCGAAGTCCAGACGTTCCCGTGTGGAGACGTACCAATCGCCCCGTGCAAGGAGGACGCGAGATGAAGGTTCTGCTGGTCTACCCTGAATTCCCCGACACCTATTGGAGCTTCCGCCACGCGCTGAAGTTCGAGGGCAAGCGCGCGGCCTTCCCGCCGCTCGGGCTGCTGACGGTCTCGGCCATGCTGCCCGAGAACTGGGAGCGGCGTCTGGTGGACATGAACGTCCGGCGCCTGCGCGACGCAGACATCGAATGGGCGGACGTGGTCTTCGCCAGCGCGATGATCGTGCAGAAGGAGTCTTTGGAGCGCGTCGTGCGCGCGGCCAAGGAGCGCGGCAAACGCGTCGTCGTCGGCGGCCCTTACGTCTCGACCTCCGCCGAGCACCTGCCCGAGGCCGACCACATCTTCGTCGGCGAGGCCGAGGCGACGCTGCCCGAGTTCCTCAAAGACCTTGAGCGCGGCGAGGCCAAACCTTTCTACAAGGCCGCCGAACGTCCCGCGCTCACCTCCACGCCCGTCCCGCACTTCCGGCTCGCAGACCTCAAGCGCTACAGCGCGATGAGCGTGCAGTACTCGCGCGGCTGCCCCTTCAGTTGCGAGTTCTGCGACATCATAGAGATTTACGGGCGCGTGCCGCGGACGAAGACGAACGCGCAACTGCTCTCGGAACTCGACGCGCTGCGCGCGACGGGCTGGCGCGGGCTCGTCTTCATCGTGGACGACAACTTCATCGGCAACAAGCGCAACGTGCGGAAGCTGATGCCCGAGCTGGCCGAGTGGTCTGAAGCCCACGGCCGCCCCTTCTCCTTCATCACGGAGGCGAGCGTCAACCTCGCCGAAGACGACGCCCTGCTCGCAGAGATGCAGCGCGCGAACTTCCGCCGCGTCTTCCTCGGCATCGAGACGCCCGTGGAGGAGAGTCTGAAGGAGGCGCAGAAGGGGCAGAACACGCGGCGCGACCTGCTCGAATCCGTCCGCAAGATTCAGTCGCACGGGATGGAGGTGATGGCCGGCTTCATCGTCGGCTTCGACCACGACCCCGAAGACATCTTCGACCGCCAGATAAACTTCATACGCGAGAGCGCCATCCCGCTCGCGATGGTCGGGCTGCTGACGGCGCTCCCGGACACGCAGCTCTGGCGGCGGCTCAAGACGGAAGGAAGGCTGTTGAAGGAGAGCGGGGGGAGCAACACGGAAACGTCGCTCAACTTCGTCCCGCGCATGGAGACGGCGCGGCTGGTCGAGGGCTACAAGCGTATCCTCGCGACCATCTACAGCCCGGCCGAGTACTACCGGCGCGCGCTCGACTGCCTCTCGCACCTGACGCAGGCGCCCGAGCCGCGCAGCAGCGGTCTATTGGAAGACGCGGCGGCCCTCGTCCGCGTCGTGCTCGCGCTCGGCGTGCGCGACGGCGCCCGCGCAGAGTTCTGGCGCTACATGAAACGCGCCGTCACCAAGCACCGGCGCAACTTCCCGCACGCCGTCACGCTGGCCGCGATGGGCTATCACTTCCGCAAGCTCACCGAAGCCTGCGTCGAGATGCCCGCCCACCAGCGCTGAGCGGCGGCCTTTCACTTCGGCCCGTAGCGGCGGCAGTCCTGCGTGACACACGAGCGCGTCAGGGCCGCCGCCTTCTCTTTCGGCAGCTTCCAGACTTTACTCATCAGCAGCGACGACACGAGGTTGACCTCGGCCATGCGCTGCAAGACGCCCTCGGGCGCGTCAAGCTCGGCGGCGTGGCCGGCCCAGTCCTTGCGCCAGCGCTCCAACCGCGCCTCCAACAGGGGCGCGTCCGACTCGACGCCGCGCTGCGACATGACGTAGGCGGCCGAGCCGACGGCCGAAGGGTCTTCGCCTTCGAGCCTCCGGCGCAGCAGCTCGCGCAGCTCTGCGGGGTAGCTCGCGCGCGCGACCTCTAAGAGCAGCGTCGAGTCGTTCCCCTGACCGACCTGCGCGAGCGCCTGCTCGACGAGCGGCACGGCCTGCTGCGGGTTGTAGCGCGCGAGGTAGCCGAGCAGGGCGCCGCGCGCGTCCGGCTGCCACTTGTCGCCCCACGCGCGGTAAGCCTCAAGCAGCCCGTCGTAGATGGCCGGTGAGCCGTAGCGCGCGGCGAGCAGCGCCTTCTGCCTGAGGGCAAGGAAGTCGTACCTACGCGACTGCGGCGCCGCAGACTTAATCTGTTCGAGCAGCGCGTCGTCCACTTCGGGCAGCGTCTGGTCGGGCAGCGAGGCGAGCAGCTCCTCGTCCACGCCCGACGAAGGGTCGCGTATCTCCGCGATGATGTAAGCGCGCGCCTTCTCGGGGTTCAGCTCCTTGATGCGGCGCAGCGCCGTCGTGCGCATCTGGTAGCCTTGCGGCCCGGGGTTGCTCAGGTACATCCGTTCGACCACTGGCAGCAGCACGGGGTCGCGCAACTGCTCCCAGTAGTAGTCGAGCAGGTAGTGCTGGTCGTAGGGGTGGAACGTCTCGAACTCGCCGACGAACACGTCGCGCAGCGCCGTCGGCATTCCGGCCGAGCCGTCGCGCGGCAGGCTCGTCAAGACGGCCATCGCCGCCGAAGTCCTGCTCTTTCCTTTCCGCTTCGGCAGGCTCGCCAGCAGCTCAAGGGCGTACTCGCGCTGCACCTCGGCCGTGCGCGAGTCTCCCTGTGGCGTAAGGATGAACGACATGGGCGGGCGCGGGACGCCTTCGAGCATCAGGCGCAGCGAGGTCGTGACGCCGAGCAGCGCGTGCGTGGCCGGGACGGAAGGGTCGCGGAGTGCCGCTTCCAGCAGGCGCACGGCGAGCGCGCGGTCGCGCGCGATGAAGAGGCCGAGGTCGGAGGCTCCGGCGGAGTTGCCCGAGCCCACGCCGACGAAGCGCCGCACCTTCTCGCGCGTGGACGGCTCGCCCGCGAGGTAGGAAAGCTCCTCGGTGAGCTGCGCCTGCGCCTGCCGGCCCTGCGCCGCGTCGAGCAGCGCCGAGAGGCGTTTGACCTCCTCCGCCTCCTCCGCCTCGCTCATCTCGACCACCTCGAAGCTCACCTCGTTCGTCGTCAGATTCAGGCGCGGGCCGTCGCCGATGTGCGGGCCGGGGCCCGTGCCCGTGCCAGCGACGCGCGCGGTCGAAATCTTAACTGTGTACTTGCCGGGGCGGTCGAAGCGATACCAGTCGTTGAGCGTCAGCTCGATGGTCGTCGGCGTCGCCGAGAGGTTCTGAAACGCGGCGTAGTCCGGATGGTTCATGCCCCCGCCTGTGTAGTCCGCGGCCCACGCGTACGCGCCCGCGTCGGGCGAGAGCGTGACCTTGTCTATGGCGTGGGGCGGCTTCGTCGTCGTCGTGTCCAGTTGATAGCCCTCGCGCTCGGAGGTGAAGGACATGCGGAGGCGGATAGGCTCGCCGGCCCTGAAGACCTTCTTCTCGCCGGAGAGCGAGAGGCTCGCGCGCACGGGGGCGGCGGCGTCCTGCGCGAACGCCGCGGGCGCGGCCGAGAGCAGAAGGAGCAGCGCGAACAGTCGGCAGACTGCGCGGCGGATCGCCGCGGCCGAATGAGTGTGCATCGGGTGAGACTCCCCTCTTGACGTTTGCGGCGCGTGCGCCGCGGAAAGCTTTCGCCCGTCGGATGCGTGAGCACGGCCGCAGGGTTGGCGCGGCGGCGGACGCCCGGGCGTCACTTCGTCCCGGGCAGGGAGTTGGGGAAGAGGAGCACGACCAGCGTAATCGCCGCGGCGACGAGCAGCGCACGCCTGTGGAGGGCCGCCGCCTTCTTGCGCAGACGCGCCGCGAGAGTCTCGTCTTCGACGGGCACTTCGCCCGCGTCCATGTTGCAGACGCCGCGCGCGGCCAGCGCGATGCAGACGCGCTCGCGCGCCTGAAACAGCCCGAGCCCGGCCATCCAGAGCGGGAAGAAGACGACGAGCCTCGCCCAGCGCGGCGCACCGAACGCGACCAGCACGAACGCGACGCCGACCGCCACGGTCAAAGACACGACGCCGAGCACGCGCCGCTTCCGCCGCTCGCGCGGGCCGATGTTGGCCGCATCTCGTGTCGTCGCATCCACCGCTTTCGTCACTGATGAAGGAAAGACTTGAAAAAGGTTCTTACTGACTGGCGCGCAGGGTCGCCAGCGGTTGACCGGCCGTGACGCGCTCGCCGACGCGCACGCTGACGACGCTGACGGTGCCGTCGGAGGAGGCGACGGCGTAGACAGTCTGCTCGGCGGGCGTCGGCGCGGGCGCGAAATTATGGTTCGGCTGCCGCGCGGCGACGAGACCGGCCTGCGCGCCCTGCGCCGCCGCCTGCGCGCGGCCGAGTCGCTGCTGCGCGCGTTCGTAGACGGCGCGCGCGCCGTCCAACTCGCCCTGCGAAGCCTGACCCGAGGCGACGAGCGGCGTCAGGCGTGAGACCTCCACCTCTGCGCGCACAACTTCGGCGCGCGCGGCCTCGACTTCGGCCTGCGCCGAGGCGATGTTGCGGCCCGCGGCGGCCACAGGGTCTTCGCCGCGCGGCGTGGGCGCCGCCGCCCCTTCGGCGTGGACGACGATCTCGACGACGGCCTCGCCCTTCTTCAGTTGCATCCCTTCCTTCGCAAGCACGCGCCGCACCTCTCCGGCCGCGGGCGCGTTGACGATGACGACGCCGCTGTCCGTGTTGTCAGTGCCCTCGCGCGAGCCGCACGCGTTCGCGCCGACGAGCGCGGAGAGCAGCACGAGCCCGAGCGCGGCGAGCGCTGCGCTGCGCCCGAGCCAACGTGGCGGCGGAAGTTGCTGGTCACTTCTCATCCTGATTGACGTTCAGACTCGCCTCGACGCCCGGCGCGGGTCGGAGTTCGAGCTCGCGCGTGGGGCTGTCGGTGCGTACGGCGACGTTGTTGGCTTCGAGCGTGTTGCCGGTGGCGCGCTGGAACTCGGCGATGGCCTTGTTGAGGGCGGTCTGCGCCTGTAGCTCGCTGCCGCGCGCGGCGACCAGCTCGTTCTGGCGTTGCAGGACGAGGAAGAAGGTGGTCGTGCCCGCGCGGAACTGTCGCTGCTCGCTCTCGTACTGCAACTCGGCCGAGCGGCGCGTGGCGGCCGCAGAGGCGAGCCGGGCTTCGGCCGAGCGGAGCGCCTGCACGGCGTTGCGCACGTCGGCCTCGATGAGCTGCTCTTGCTGCGCGCGCTGGTTCTGTATGCGGCGCCCCTCCGCGAGCGTGCGGCCGTAGTTGGCCTCGGCCGTGCGGTTGCGCAGAGGTATCTGCACGGTGACGCCGACGCGGTAGGTCGGGTAGTCCTGTTGTATCAGGTTCGAGTAGGACTTGGTCAGGCCGCCGACGAGGTTCTCTGGCACGGTGCTGCCGCCGGTCGTCGTGGTCGGGAGCGGTTCGAGCCCGGCGATGGCCGAAAGCTCGTTGACGCGCGTGCGCAGCAGAGCGTTGACACTCGTGCTGGAAGTGCTGCTCGGCGTCACCTGCGCGCCTGCGAGTCCGGCCGAGGTGTAGGTGCCGACGAGGTCGAGCTGCGGGCGCGTCTGCTCGCGGTAGAAGCGCGTGTCTATCTGGTTAATCTCGGCGCTGGTCTGTAGCTGCGCGAGTTCGGGACGGCTGCGGAGCGCGGCGGCCGTCGCCTGCTCAAGCGGGACGTGCGGCGGCTCAAGGCTGACGGCCGTGACAGGCGTCAGGGGCTTCGACCAGAGCGGCGCGCTGCGGTCGGGGAGTATGAGAGTCTTCAAGGTGTTCTCGGCGCGGGTGACGGCCTCCTGCGCCGTGTAGACGTTCTGCTCGAAGGTCGTGACCTGCGTGTTGGCGGCGACGATGTCAATCGGCGCGAGCACGCCCTGCTGCACGAGCCGCTGGTTGCTCTCGACCTGCGTGCGTGCCTGCCTCACGGCGTCAATCTGCACTTGCAGGTTGCGCAGCGCGAAGACCAAGTCCCAGTAAGACTGCTCGACCTGCGTGATGGTCTCAATGGCGCGCTGGCGGAACTGCGCGTCGGTCAGGCTCAGATTCTTCTTGGCTATCTCGATGGCGCGGCGGTTCTGGTCGAAGCGGCGGTTGCGCAGTATGGGCTGCGTGTAGGTGAAGGTAAGCGCCGAAGGGTACTGCGGGTTGAGCGTGACGTTCTGGTTGTTGGTCTGTAGGCGCGTCGAGGAGAAGTCGAGCTGGTACGAGCCGCCCTGCCACGGAGAGAAGCCGCCGAAGCGCAGGTCGCCGGTCGCGTCCTTCTGCGTGACCGAGCCGTTGAGGCCGCCCGCGATGGTCGAGCTGGTCGGCGTGGTGCGCGACTCGAAGTAGCTCTCGGAGGATAAGACGGGGTCGTAGACGCCGCGCGCGGCCGTCAGGTTGAACTCGGCGACCTGCACGTCTATGCGCGACGCGTCTATGTCGTTGTTGTTCTGAAGCGCGAGCGCGATGGCGTCGTTAAGGCTCAGGGCCTCCTGATTCATCACGTCCACGCCGACGCGCTCGGCCGAGGGGAGCGGACGGAGCGGCGCCTCGAAGTTCGGCGCGACGGGCGGCGGCTCGGTCGGGAGTTCCGCGGGCGCGACTCCGGCGTTGCCGACGTTCTGCCCCGGCGTCTGCCCGACGCCGACGTTCGTGTTCGTCTGCGCGCCGCCGGGGTTTGTTCCCGTCTGCGGCGCGGCGCTGCCTGCGGGCGTGGAGGTCTGCGGCAGGTTTGTGCCGCCGGCCGGCTGCTGGCCCGGCGTCTGCGGCGAGGGAGGGCGCGGCCCCTGCGTGTTGGGCGCCGTCTGCTGCCGCTCCTGCTCGGGGCCGGTCTGCGGCTGCGTGGACTGCTGCGCCTCGTTGCCGGGGCGAATCGTCGAGGACGGCGCGTTCGGCGGAAGCTGCGTCGTCGGCGTCGGCGGCGACGTGGGGTTCTGCTGCTGCGGCGTGGTGCCGGCCGGCGGCGAGGGCTGCTGCGTCTGCGAAGGCTGCGTCTGCTGCGTCTGGTTCTGCGCGAGCGCGGCACACGGCGGCGCCAGCAACGATAAGACGACAACAGACGCGGCGACGCCCGCGCGCGGAATCAAAAACTTAAATCCCATTGCGACGACCCCGACCAAACTCGTCTTAATCTCCTGATGCCTGATCTGCATACCTGTCCTTGTTCTCCTGACGGCGGAGGGCGCCGGCCGTCGGCCGGGGCTTGCGCGAGGCGCCGCGCGTGGCCGAGGCGTAGGCTTCGCGCACGCGCTGGCGCAGGCCGCCGCCGAAGCTGCCGAAGCCCGCGCCGACGCGCGACCAGACGGCAGACTCCTTCATGTCCTCGAAGAGCGAGTAGAAGACCGGCACCGCCAAGAGCGTCAGCAGCAGGCAGAGCGACTGCCCGCCGACGACGAGCACGCCGATGGAGCGGTTCGTCGCCGCGCCCGCGCCCGCGCCGAGGATGAGCGGCACCATGCCGGCGACGAGCGCGATGGTCGTCATCAGGATGGGGCGCAGGCGGTCGCGGTTCGCCTGAATGATGGCGCTGTAGCGCTCCATGCCGTGCGCGCGCAGCTCGTTCGTGTGGTCTATCTGTAGAATCGCGTTCTTCTTGACGATGCCGAAGAGCAGGAGGATGCCGAGCGCCGAGAAGATGTTGAGACGCTGCCCGGCGATGAGCGTCGAGAGCAGCGCGAAGGGAACCGAGAGCGGCAGCGTCAAGAGAATCGTGACGGGGTGTATGAACGACTCGAACTGCGCCGCCAGAATCAGGTACATGAAGACGAACGAGAGCAGGAACGCGAGCATGAACGACTGGTTCGCGCGCGCGAGCTCTCTCGACTGGCCCGTGACGCCCGTGCGGTAGCCCGGCTCCATCTTCAACTCGTCCGCGTAACGCTGAATCGCCGCCACGGCCTCCGACTCGGAAGCGCCGGGCGCGACGCCGGCCGAGACCGTCACCTGCCGCTGCCGGTTCAGGCGGTCAATCGAGGCCGGGCTCGTCCCCGACTCAAGCTCGACGAGCCGGTCGAGGCTCACAGTCCCGGCCGACGTGGACGAGACGGTGAAGTCCTTCAGGTGTTCGCGCGTGCGCCGGAACTCCTCCTCGGCCTGCACGACCACGTCGTACTGCTCGGAGTTCTCGCTGTAGACCGTGACGCGCTGGCCCGCTGCGAGGACGTTCAAAGCCTGCGACACGTCACCAGCTTCAACTCCTAAATCGCCCGCACGCTGGCGGTCTATGTTCACGCGCACTTCGGGGTTGCCGAGCAGTAGCGAGCGGTCTGCGTCGCGGAAGTTCTTGTCGTCGGCGTTGATGCGCTCGACCAGCTTCTTCGAGTACTCGTCGAGCTTCGCCATGTCGGGGCCGCTGATGTAGAAGCCGACCGACGAGCCGCCGCGCCCGAGACCGATGCTCGCGCCGATGGACGAAGTGCCCGAGACGCCTATCTGGTAATCCTTCGGGAACTTCCGCCGCTGAATCATCTGGCGCGTGCGGTTGATGAGGTCGGACTGCGAGAACTTGCGCTCCGCGACCGGCTTGAGGCTGACGTTGATGGTGCCGCCGTTCGGGCCGCCGCCGCGGCCGAAGCCCGCGAGTGAGAGCGTATCCTGCACGCCCGGTATCTGCTCGCGTATGTCGCGAGCAATGCGTTCGAGCACCGACTGCGTCGCGGGCAGGCTCGTCCCCTGCGGCATGCGCAAGCTGACTTGGAACGCAGACTCGTCCTCGTCCGGCAGGAAGTTGTAGCCGACCCACTTGTAGAGCGGGACGATGGACGCGATGACGATGACGCAGATGACGACCACGGCCCAGCGGTGCGCCATCGAGAGCTTGAGCAGCCAAGTGTAAGTGCGGTCAATCGGCTTGTAGAAGCGCCCCTCTTTTGAAGAGTGATGCTGCGGGGCGCCGTGCGCCTCGTCCTCCTCGAAGACGGCGTCGGTTCTCGACGGGTCTGGAGCCGTATGGCGGTTGTGCGCGTCGCCGCCGCCAGCGCCCGCCGCGTCCACGTTCGTCATCGGCATCCCCTCGGGCGTGAGCAGCGCCTTCGGCGGCTTAATCCAGCGCGCGGCGAGCATCGGCGTCAGCGTGAACGAGACGATTAAGCTTACGGCGATGGCCGCCGCCGAGGTCAGGCCGAACGACGACATGAAGCGGCCGACGATGCCCGTCATGAAGCCGACGGGGATGAAGACCGCGAGCAGCGAGAGCGTCGTCGCCATGACGGCCAGACCGATCTCGCGCGTGCCTTCGATGGCGGCTTGGAACGGATGCACTCCCTTCTCTTCGACGAAGCGGTAGATGTTTTCGAGCACGACGATGGCGTCGTCAATCACGATGCCGACCATCAGCGTGAGCGAGAGCATCGTCATCTGGTTGAGCGAGTAGCCGAGCCACGCGATGAGCGCGAAGGCCGAGATGATGGAGGTCGGGATGGCGAGCGCCGCGATGAGCGTCGAGCGGAAGTTCCACAGGAAGAGGAAGACGATAATCGCGGCGAGCAGGCCGCCGACGATTAAGTGCTCTTCGATGGCGTGCAGGCTCGTCTCGATGAACTCCGACTGGTCGCGCGTGACGGCAATCTTCACGTCCTGCGGGAGCAAGGGCTGAATCTCGGCCATGCGCGCCTTGATGGCGGAGATGACGGCGACGGTGTTCGCGCCCGACTGCTTGCGGACGGCGAGCGAGACCGAGGGCGTGCCGTTCAGCGCCGCGGCGGAGGTCGGGTCGGCGCCCGAGTCCTCGACGCGCCCCACGTCGCTTATCTTGACCGGGTACTTGTTCTTGTTCGCGATGACGATCTGGTTGAACTCTTCGACCTTCTGCACGCGCGACATCGTGCGCAGCGAGACGACCTTCGCGCCCTCCTGAAGGCTGCCGCCGGGCACTTCGAGGTTCTGCGCGCGCAACGCGTTGACCACCTCGGTCACGGAGAGGTTATAGGCGCGCAAACGCTCGGGGTTGATGTAGATCCTTATCTGGCGCGAGCGGCCGCCGTAGACGACCACCTCGCCGACGCCGTCCACCGATTCGAGCCGCTCCTGTATCTGGTGCTCTACGAGGTCGGTCAACTCGATGGCGGAGCGCGGGGCGCTGATGGCGTAGTTGATGACCGGCTGCGAGTCTGGGTCGGCCTTGGTGACGACGGGCGCGTCGGCCGTCTCGGGCAGGCGGTTGATGACCGTCGAGACCTTGTCGCGCACCTCCTGCGTCGCCACGTCCGGGTCTTTTTCGAGGTTGAAGGTGATGGTCACCTGCGAGCGGCCCTGCGAAGAGGTCGAGCGCATCTCGTCTATGCCGGGGACGGTGTTGACGACGCCCTCGATAACGTCCGTCACCTCGGTCTCCATCTCCTCGGGCGCGGCGCCCTGAAGCGAGGTCGAGACCGTGACGGTCGGCAGGTCTATCTTCGGGAAGCGGTCAACGCCGAGCGTGAAGAACGAGAAGCCGCCGATGACGGTCAGCAGCAGCACGATGACGGTGGCGAAGACCGGACGCCTTACGCAAATCTCTGCGAGCTTCTGCATAACTTAAACCGCTTACTGTTCGACGCGGACGCGCGCGCCCTCGAAGAGTTGTTGGAGGTTGCTGGTCGCAACCACTTCGTCCGCCTCGACGCCGGAGAGGATTTGAATCCAGTCGCCCTCTTCCGTGCCGAGCTGGACGACGCGCAGCTTGGCCGTGTCGCCCTGTATGACGAAGACGCGGTAGGACTGCGTGTTCTGGTCGGAGAGCACCGCGGCGCGCGGGACGTAGACCGAGCGGCCGCCGCCCTCGCGCACGATGCGGGCCGTGGCGAACATGCCGGAGCGGAGCGCGTTGTCGGGGTTCTGCACCAGCGCCTCGACGGTCGCCGAGCGCGACGCGGGGTCAATCGCCGGGTTGACGGCCGAGACTTGGCCCGCGAACTTGCGGTCTTTGAACGCGTCCACTTCCAGCGACACGCCCATGCCGGGCTTGAGGTGCGGCGCGTCGGCCTCGGGGACGAGCAGTTGCAGCTTGATGGGGTTCGTCCTCAGCACCGTCGCCACGACCGAGGCTGGCGTGACGTACTCGCCGACGGCGACGGGGCGGCTGCTGACGTAGCCCGCGTAGGGCGCGCGGACGATGGCGTCGGCCACGGCCTTCTGCGCGATGGCGACGGCCGCGCGCGCCGACTCGACGCCCGCCTGCGCGCTCTGCACGGCCTGATTGTTCTGACGCGCCTGATTGACGGCGACTTCAAGCGCCTGCCGCGCGGCGTTGACCTGCGCGCGGGCGGTGTCGCGCGCCGTGCGGTACTGGTCGTAGGTGGACATCGCCACGTCGCCCGTCTCTACGAGCGCGCGGTAGCGCTTCTCATTCGCCTCGGCTAGACGGAGTTGGGCCTGCGCCTGTTCGAGGTTCGAGCCGGCGGCGCGGACTTCCGGAATGGCGCTCTCCTGAAAGTTGCCGCCCGGCGTCAGGCCGATGCGCGCCTCGGCTTGGCGTACGGCGGCCTGAGCCTGACCGACGCCGGCCTGAGCCTGTTGCAGTCGGAGTCGAGCGTCGCGGTCGTTGAGGCGCGCGACCACGTCGCCCTGACGCACGAAGGCGCCGACGCCGACGGGCGTCGAGACGACCTGACCCGAAGCCTGCGGCGCCACGTCCGAAGTCTCTTCGGCGACGAGGCTCCCCGTGGCCTGCACGTACGAAGGGACTTCGCGCGCCTCTGCCTTGCCGACGGCGACGGCGACGGGCGGCGCGGTCTCGGCCGGCGGCCCACCCTCGGCGCGCGGGCCGCCCTTCCCGCCCTTCGTCTGGGCGGACGACTCGGAGCCTGAGCGCGAGCAGGCCGCGCAGAAGAGCACGAAGGCCGCGGCGAGGCAGGCGAGCGCCGCGGCACGAAACATAAAGGCGAATGATGGAAAAGGCATACCTTAGACTGTTCTCTGATGCTGTCTTTATGATAGACGCCGCCCCGCCCCGTCCGGTTACGGTCTCCTGCCCGCGCCGCGATGCTAAAATGCGTAGGTTAACCGAGTAATCTATTCCTTGTCGCGCCGGCCTTCGTCACAAGAAATTTGTGATTGAAATGTTTTACAGTGTCGGAGGTGTCACGGAAAAAGGGGGAACGTAATGGCCGTTTGGGACGACGGGAGGGCTGAGAGGCTGCGCGAGTTTTTCGGGCTCGACGCCGGTACGGAACTGCTCGCGCCGGAGGCGCGCGACTTCGAGTTGCCCGAGGGCGCGGCCGGGCTCGAACGCTTCAACATCGAATGGCACGCAGTCCCGACGGCCGAAGCCGTGCCGCTCGACGACGCGTACGCGGCGCGTCTCTACCCGACCGCGTCGCGCGAGTTCGCGCGTGCGCGCGAGCACGGCGGGAGTTACCGCGAACAGGTCTTCCGCGGCCACGCGCGCCATCAGGGGCGCGTCGTCGGCGTCGAGACGACGCGGAAGCCGCGCTACATGCCGGGCAACAAGCAGTTCTACGGCACGCCTTACGGCCACGACCCCGCGGCCGACCCCTTCGCCGCCTACCTCGGCCGCGCCGGCATGGTCAACGGCACGCGCTACGCGCACAACTATCTCTCGCTCCGCGAATTCGTCCGCGTCGTCAACGAGGACTGGCGCGCGCGCGGCCTGCTGCCCGCGGGCTACCGCGCAACCATCTGCCCGCCCGTGGTCTTCAACCTCGTCGGCTCGATCTTCCACCCCGAGTGGTCTGAGACGGAGACCTTAGAACTCGGCTTCTACCGCGACGGGCAGGGCAACGCGACCTGCTTCGCCGTCGGCTCGAACGCGCCGGGCGACTTCTCGTTCGTGCGGCTGGTCGAGGGGGAAGAGGAGTGGGCGCTCGCGGGCTTCCGCGTCGCGGTCGTCCCCGAGTGAGTGTTTAAGGAGCGTCGCGGGATGCAGCCTTGCATTCGCGCCGCCTTTGTCATAAAAGCGGCGTACTCAGATATCTCTTCCGCGGAGGGTTAGAGATGAAAGCACCGCTCCCCCGGAACGAGCGGGCGAGGGTCGAGGCGTTGCGCCAGTCGCCGGTCGGGAGGTCAAACGCTTCGTTAAAAGCGAAGGCCCCGCGTTCGTGCGGGGCCTTCGCCTTAGCTATCGCTCTCGCGTCGTCGGCCGACAGCTATTCGGCCTTCTTGATGATGCTCCGCAGACGGCGCTTCGCGGGCGTCCTCTTCTTCTGAAGCTCCCTGTGCCTCGCCTTGAGGAGGCTGGCGAGCGTCTGGTACTTCAGGCCGAGCAGCCGCGCCGCCCTCGTCACGCTGCCGCCGGTCTCGTCCAGAGCCTGCTCGATCAGCCTCGCCTCGTACTCGTGCACGGCGCTGTAGAGCGAGAAGTTTCGGTCGCGCAGCTTCAGCCCCGACAGCCGCCTGACGACGAGGCGCGCGCACGCGCGCAGGCGCGCGACGTCTTCCTCGTCCTGCGTGCCTTTGAGGAGCTCGTCCGCCCGCCAGTAGATTTTCGACAGCTCCGAATCCGACAGGCGCCGCGTCGCGCCGTGCTCCTCTATCAGTGTGAGCGCGGCGAGCCCCGCCTGCGTGGAGGCGCCGGAGTCCTGCGCCACCTTCATCGCGCGCCGTAGAACCTGCATGGAGTTCTCGAAGCCGCAAAGCCGTGCCCAGACGATGCCCTGAAGCGTCAGCGCGTCGGCGAACTGGGCCGGCTCTCCCGCCTTCTCCAAGTCAGCGACGACGCCCTCGATGACGCGCTCGGCCTCCCTGTAACGCTTCTCGGCGATGAGCACGCGCGCGCGCGTCTCGTTCACATGCGCCAGCGTGCTGTCCTTGAGCCTCGCGTAGATGGCCTGCGCGCGATCCAGATTCTCGTGAGCCTCGCGGTAGCGCCCCAGCTTGTTGAGCGTCATCGCGAGGTTGTTCAGGTTGCCCGCGCAGTTCCTCTCGTGCCCGGCCTGCTCGTAGTGGAAGATGGCGGCCGTGAACTCGATGATGGCCCGGTCGGTGTACTCCTCGTTTCCTTCCGTGATGGCGAGCCTGACGAGGGCTATCGCCATCTGCCCGTGCCACTTCCCCTTGAGCGCGTCGTTCGCCGACTCGAAGACCGGCTCGGCCTCATTCAGGATGGTCAGCGCCTCGTAGTACCTGTTCTCCCAAATCTCGACGCTGCTGAGCCTGATCAGGATTTTCGCCTTCAGCTCGAAGTCTTCGTCCGCAAGCGGCTTCAGCGCCTCGCGCATCACTACGCGCGCCTCGTCGTACTGCCCGAGCCACCAGTAGCACATGCCGAGCTCGTACTGCGCCTCCGAAACCTTCTCCTGCCGCCCCTGCGACTGGAACTCGCGGAGTGCTTCAAAAAGTAGGTCTTGCGCCTTCTCCTGCGCGCCGGGGACGTTGCACGAGCTGCCGAACCAGCCCGAGAGCGCGCCGCACTGCAAGAGGACTTCGGCGGCCGCCAGCGGCGGGAGCCGCTTCACATCGGGGCGCTCGCCGACGCCCGGCCAGAGTTCCCCCAGAGCCTCGCGCGCGGCCTCGTACTGGCCCGCAAGTATAAGGTCGGCCGCCGCGCGGCAGCGCTGCGAGGCGCTGTCGTTATCGGTAACAGACGGGGTACCTAGTTCCTTCATCCACATATCTGCTAAAGTCATGTGAGGTAAGCCCTTCCGTGCGCATGACGACAACTCGTCATGCGCAGTTAAGCCGCCGGAACTTCGGGGGACGGCGGCGATTTCGGTATGCCCTCAACAAAACGAGAGGAAAGAAAGATGCGAAAAGCTCTCTGCGCTGCTGCCCTAGTTCTGGCCCTAACCTGCACTGCCCGTGCCGGTTGGGTGACGAACGGTATAGAAGCGCCGACGCCGTCGCCGACGCCGACGGAAACGACTCAGGACTCTGTCTCGACCGACGATAAAGATGCGACTGGGGCAACGGACGAATTGACGTTGATTGTGCTCACCACGCTGGTAAGCGTCCTGCCCTAAAGCTAACTTCAGCCCGACCGTGATAGGCTGCCGGCTGGCAGCCTAAGTGGCAGTGTGTCTCGCGAGCGGCGGAATACGGAGGTGACGCCCACAGGCGGGAGAGTAACCTTATGCGCCACAGAATGCAACAATTTTGGCAACCGCGGCACCGGCCGGCGACGTAGAGCGGGCTTGGCGTCGCTACGGCCTGCGGCTGTCCTTCTATGATACCTGCCTGACACAGTCGGCCGCCACTAAATTTTCTGCCCCAACGAACTCCCGCCGGAAACCCCCACCTTAACCCGAATCGGGCTTTTATAAAAGATTTACGAACCTTTTACCCCCTTCTTATACGCGACGGCGTACGATTCGGCCGTTGACAACTTGTCTGCCGAAGTCGTCCGTCGCGCCCCCTACGCGTCTGAGGTGAAGAGAGTGGACGAAGAACAGGATTCGCTCGAAGAGTGGAGAGAGACGAGGGCCGGCCTCCGAAATCTGTGCGTCTGGACGCGCCGGCACGGCTGGACTTGGCAGGCGACCGGCGCTGTGTCGGGTCTGGGCGGCGGAATCATCTTTGCCGTCGCGGGCGCGCTGCTGTCGGCGGCCGCGTGGCTGCGCGGCGACGAGGCCGGCGTCCTGTCTGCGCACGGCGCGGGGAGCGTCCTTCTGTTTTCGACAATCCCCCTGCTGGTCTCTGGCGCGCACTGCCTCGACCTTCTGGAAAGGAGGTCGGAGAGGGGCCTGCTCGACGGGAGGAGTCAAGAGGCGGCGCGCTGGTAAATGTCGGGCGGCGGCCGTGGGCTACGGGACGACTCCGCCGGGCAGTAACTCCTCCCTTATCTGCCGCGCAAACTCCGCGCGCGCCTTCGTCCCGGCCTCTTCCCGGTTCCAGTTGATTTCAACCCCGTCGCCCCTGAATCTGGGCATGATGTGGAACTTATAGTGGGCGACCCGGTTCTGCCAACTCCCGTTCACGTCGTCGTCCGAGATGTGTGTCACCGCGTCGGCACGACTGACGCGCCGCACCGCCGCCGACAGGCGCTTGCAGAGCAGGAACGTGTGAGAGGCGAGCTCGTCAGGTAACTCCACGAAGGACTCGTAATGCTCCCTTGGTATGACCATGACGTGATGCCTGTTAGTCGGGCGCAGGCTAATGACGGCGAAGGCGACTCCGTCTTCATAGACCAAGGCTTCACGGCCCGAGAAGTCACAGAATGGGCAGTCCGGTTTGTACATCGAGTCCTCATCGGCCCGAGGCCGGGCATGTTACGCAGGTCGCTATGCCTACTCCGGAAGAAATCTGTTGACAGCCCGCGGGCGCTGCTATAGATTCTGCGCGCTCTTCGCACGTTTCATAACTCACGCGGGCTACCGATCAGACCTATCTTCGTTAGTCTCACGCGAACCGGACAAGATAGCCTTACGTGATGCGCCCCCACTTCGCTCACAGCGTCCCCCCTCCCCTGACATCCCGAGAGGTGAAGCCATGAACCAGCAGACGCCCAACCGCGCGGGCGCCGACGGCCCTTTTAACTCGGAGACGGAGAAGTGATGACGAAGCAAACTCACGCATGGTCGCCCTCGCGCACGTGCCTCAAGCCCATTGTACTCCTCGCCGTCTCGCTGCTCTGCGTGGCGCTCGCGCCCGCGCGCGCGCAAGCGCAGTGGGCGCAGGCCGGCACGGACATCAGTAACACCAACGTCGGCAACGTCGGCGTCGGCACGGGGCAGACCGCGCCCGCCGAGAGGCTCGTCGTCGTCGGCAACATCCTCGCCGGCAACGTCACCTCGCGCACGAAGCTCTATCAGGGCTACGAGTCGCAGGGCAACTCCATACTCGAACTCGGCTACGCGACGGCGACGGCCTCTATCTCTCCGTTCGCCAGCTTCGTCATGAGCAAGAACCTGTCGGGGGCGCCCGCGGGCGGCAACGTCGTCGGCACGCTGTCGTTCGTCAACAGCGGCTTGCCCGACGGGGGAGAGAAGCGGCTGGCCTCCATACAGGGGTGGAGCGGCCAGACGACCAGTTCCGGTAACCTGCGCTTCTACGTGATGAACGGCGGCGCGTTCGCCGAGCGGATGCGCATCGAAGCCTCAGGCTACCTCGGTCTGGGGACGGACAGGCCGGCCGGGCTGCTGCACGTCTACGCCACGTCGGACGGCTCTCACGCCGTCAACATAGACGCGCAGGGGACGAGCGGCAACCAGCAGGCGACACTCAACTTCATGACGCTCGGCGACGGGTCGAAGACGGTGATGGGCGCGGGGACGAGGGGCTGGCACCTGACGGCGCGCGGCAATGCGTTTACGAACGCCGCGCAGCAGAACGACCTCATTCTCTACTCGTGGGACGGGGCCACGGCGATCAGCGCCGTGCAGTACTGGGACTACGCGACAGGCAACGTCGGCATCGGGACGGCTGCGCCGGCCACCAAGCTGCACGTCGCGGGGGACGTGACGGTGGACGGCAACATCAACGCGAAGTATCAGGACGTGGCCGAGTGGGTGCCCTCCGTGCAGAAGCTCTCCGCGGGCACCGTAGTCGTGCTCGACTCCACAAAGACGAACCACGTCGTCTCATCGTCGAAGGCTTACGACACCGCCGTGGCCGGGGTGGTCTCGGACTCGCCGGGCGTCATCCTCGGCGAGGGAGGCGACGGCAAGCTGAAGGTGGCGACGACCGGCAGGGTCAAAGTTAAGGTGGACGCCACGCGCTCGGCGATCCGTGTCGGAGACTTATTGGTGACGGGAGAGGTTGAAGGCGTGGCGATGAAGTCGGAGCCGGTCGAACTCGGGGGGGTAAGCATCCACCGCCCCGGCACGATCATCGGCAAGGCTTTGGAGCCTTTGGAGAGGGGCACGGGCGAGATACTCGTCCTCCTCAGCCTTCAGTAGCCTCACAGTCGGGCGATCAGTACGGGCCACGGCGCCCGCTTTCCAAACGCCCGCGCGAGAACTGCGTAATTGCCCCGAAACCCTAAGTGCCTTATCTAAACAACTAAAGCTCCCGCCACTTCGCCCTCGCGTTTCGGCATACTTCTTGCGACTTTCAGCCGGGTAAAGATACCCGACCGAGACGCGGAAGTGTGCGAGGGGGAAGTCATTTCATGAGGCAATTAAAAGGTTCGCATCTGGCTTTAATCGCGCTCGCCTGCGCGCTGCTCGGCGGCGGCGCTGCGGCGCTCTTGATGAAGCACAGGCAGGGCGGCGAGGTGAAGACGCTGGCGAGCGCCGCGCGCGTCGAGCGCGTGGACGGACAGGTCGGCGTCGGCCACAACTTCGGCGAAGACGGCGACGCCGCGCAGTGGGTCGAGGCCACGCCGAACACGCCGCTCTCGGTCGGCGACCGCGTCTACGCGCGAGACAACTCGCGCGCGTCGGTCGCCTTCACGGGGCGCAACTTCGCGCGGCTCGACCCGCGCACCTCTCTCGACGTGATGTACCTCGCGCCCGACAGGACGCAGCTCGCACTGCGCGACGGCTCGGCCGTCTTCGACGTGGGCGAGCTCGGGGACGGGCAGTTGTTCGAGGTGGCGACGCCTTTCGGCGCGGTGGACTTCGACCAGCCCGGGCTCTACCAAGTCGGCTACAACGACGACGGCAACCCTTACGTCTCGGTGCTGAGCGGGCTGGCGCGCGTCGTCGGCCTCGCCGGCTCGGGGCAGGTCGGTAAGGGCGAGATGCTGACGCTGCTCGGGCAGACCGCCGCCGACTTAGTCCTGTCGAAACTCGATCCCGGTTACGCGGGCGGACTCGTCAGCGACTACTACGGCTACCGCTACCCGAACGTCTACGACGGACGCTACAGCAGCTACGACGCGTACCTGAACGACCCGAACTACTACGACCCGTACAGGCGCTACGACAGCTACCGCTACGTGAGCGACTACATCCCCGGCGTCGCAGACCTAGACGCCTACGGCGACTGGGTTGACTGCTCCTACGGCCACTGCTGGCGGCCGCGCGTGGACGCGGGCTGGGCGCCGTATCAGGCGGGCTACTGGGAGACGGACGACCCGTACGGGCTGACGTGGGTGTCGAGCGAGCCTTGGGGCTACGCGCCTTACCACTACGGCCGCTGGGCCTTCGTCAACAATCAGTGGTACTGGGTGCCGGAGGCCGTGAACACGCAACCGGCCTACGCGCCCGCGCTCGTGGCGTTCCTGCCGCTGGCGCAGGCGGACGAGGTCGGTTGGGTGCCGCTCGGCCCCGGCGACCCTTACGTGCAGACCTACTACGACCAGAACTGGCAGCCGCACTACGTCGGCGCCGAGCCATCCTTGCAGCAGGTTGTGAACCTGAGCGTGCCGAACGCGGTGACGGTCGTGCCAGTGCAGTACCTCGGCGATGTCATCAACGAGCGAGTCGTGCGGCGCGTTGACCCGCAGGCGCTCGCGCAGGCACGCCCGGTGCTCGACCCGTTCACGGTCAACTACCTGCGGCAGGCCGCGCTTCAGCCGCCGAAGGGGCGTCGCCCGTTCGACGTGCCGCCCGGCATCGCTCGCAAGCTTGAAGAGACGCGCGTCATCGCGAGCACGGCGCCCGCCGCGCTCCCGTTCATGCCCGACCCGGCGCGTAGGATGCGCGTCGAGGCCGTGCCCGACGACAAGCGTCGGCAGAAGATTCAGTTCAGGGACGAGCGGCAGGCCGCTGCGGCACAGGCGCCCGACCGCGCAGGCCACACGGCGCCAGCTCGCGCGAACGCGCCGGCGGTTGACGAGCAGAGAAGTCAGCAGATGAACTCGCTCGCGTCGGAGGCGGCGCATGGTAACCACGACGCGCGTCGCCAACTGCAACAGCTCCAACGTCAGGAGCGTGAGCAGCAGCGCGCCGCCGCGCAGCAGCAGCGACAGGCGCCGCCGCAGGC
>DATFHD010000117.1:0-88783 GCA_035248785.1 Pyrinomonadaceae bacterium
GGTCGAGCGCCTGCACGGCGAAGACGGTCACGCCCGTCCAGACGATGTTGAGGATGGAGGCGGGTATCAGCCACTTCCAGCCCAAGTCCATCAACTGGTCGTAGCGGTAGCGCGGGAACGTCCAGCGCAGCCAGAAGTAGACGTAGAGCAGCACGGCCATCTTCAGGATGAAAACGAAGAGGCTCAAGATGACGTGCAGGTTGCCGCTGCCGCCCGTGAGGCTCGCGAGGCCGGGGAAGTACCAGCCGCCGAGGAAGAGCGTCACCGCGACGGCCGAGACGACGACCATCGCCGCGTACTCGGCCATGAAGAAGAGCGACCAGCGCATGCCGGAGTATTCCGTGTGGAAGCCGGCGACGAGTTCGGATTCTGCTTCCGGCAGGTCGAACGGCGCGCGGTTGTTCTCGGCGATGCCGCTGATTAGAAAGATGCCGAAGGCGAGCGGCTGGTAGAGGATGAACCAGATTGAGTCGCTCGCCTGCGCCTGCGTGATGCCGGACAAGGAGAGCGTCCGCGCGAACATCAGCGCGCCGATGAGCGAGAGGCCCATCGAGACTTCGTACGAGACCATCTGCGCCGACGAGCGCAGGCCGCCAAGGAGCGCGTACTTCGAGTTGGAAGACCAGCCAGCGAGTATCAGCGCGAGGACGCCGACCGAAGAGATGGCGAGGATTAGGAGCAGGCCGATGTTCACGTCCGTGATCACGCCCCAGTCGGGCGCGAACGGGACGACCGAGAAGGTGATGAAGGTCGCCGCGACAGAGATGTAGGGCGCGTAGCGGAAGATGTACGGGTCGGCCTTCTCCGGCACGAGGTCTTCCTTGGTCAGGAGCTTCACCGCGTCGGCGATGGGCTGCAACAGCCCCCACTTGCCGACGCGCATCGGCCCCAGACGCGCCTGCATGAAGGCGGAAATCTTCCGCTCAAGGTAGCTGGCGTAGAGCGCCCAGACGGCGACGAGCGTGATGACCGCGCCTATCTGTATGAACGGCCAGACGACGTAGTTCACCGTCTCCGCGCTGAAGAAGCGCAGCAGCAGTCCGTCGAGGAAGTTGGGCGGTGCGAAGAGTGCGAAGGTGCTCATCATGAAATCTCTGCGCGTGCTCTCAACGGCCAGCCGCGCCGCGCTCGACGGGCATGCGCTTGAGGTCTATCACCTCAAGCTCGTCCGTCAGGAAGTTCGCGACGAAGAGCGTCTGGCGGTCGGGCGACTGCCCGAACTCGCGCGGGAAGATGCCCGCAGGGATGCTCCCCATGACGGCCGCCGCGCCCTCCGAGACGCGCGCCGCGTCAATCACCGTCAAGGTCTGCCGCTTCGTCTGGTCGCGCGAGAAGCGGTTCGAGTTGGTGATGACGACGTGCTTACCTTCATTCACGACGGCCACGCCCACGGGCGAAGTGCCGACGGGCACGCTGCCGACTCGCGCGTTCGCGGCGTCCGATTGAAACTTCGACGTGTCGAAGGCGAGCAGCGCGTTGCTGTTGCGCGCAGTGACGTACGCGCGCGAGCCGTCGGGCGCAATCGCAAGTCGGACTGGGCTGCAACCGGCCTGAACTTTCGCGGCGACAGAGTTCGCGGGGTCGGTCGCGGCCTTCGCCACGTCAACAACAATAATCGCGCCCTGCGGGAAGCGCGGCTGCGCGGTCGCCGGGTCTGCGCCCTCGGGCTTGCACTCGACGGGCCACTTGTAATCTTCCGGCGCGATCTGGCTGGTCGTGTAGAGCCAGCGGCCGTCGGGCGAGAAGGTGAGCGCAATCGGGGCGCGGCCCGTCGGAATCTTGCCGACGACGGCCGTCTCCTTGAAGCCCTCGGCGCGCGCCTTTGGCAGGTTGATGACGGTGACGGTCTGGACGTTCTCGTCGCTGACGAAGAGGAGCTTGTCGTCGGCAGTCGTGTTGACGTAGACGCTGCCGGCGTAGTTGGCGTCGTCCCTGATGTAGCCGAGGATTGGGTCGCCTCCGCCGCCGGTCATGCGCGCGGCGTCCATGAAGACGACGTATTCGCCGTCGGCGACGACGAGGAGCTTGCCGTCGTGCGTCAGGGTCATGCCGGTCGGCTCGGCCTCGACGGGGAAGACCTGCTTGAGAGTTATCTTCCCGCCGCGGCGGCTGAGCACGGCGACGCCGTTGTGCGACTTCGGGTTGGAACTGTTGAGCGAGACGAAGAGCCAGCAGCCGTCGGGCGAAGGGACGGTGCTGAACGGGTGGCCGGGAAGCTGCACGTAGGAGACGGGCGCGCTCATCGGCTCGTTGCACTGCGAGCCCTGCGCGTTCGCGGCCGCGGCGCAAGCGAGCGCGAGCGCCGCCGCGCAGCAGAGCCTCGCCGCCGCAGTCAGTCCTCTTCGCCTGTTCATCGCCTTGCGCGCCTCCTTAGCTTAGAGTGGAGGGACGAACCTGTCTCAAACGTCTATCTCGAACATGCAGTCGCGCGTCGCCTTCAGGTCAACAAGCTCCCAGTCCTCGTCGAGCGTGCCCTTGCGGTCAACGACGAGGTACGAATACCACTCGCCGAGGGCGAAGGGCGGCGTGTGCCACGTGCCGCGGAAGTACGCGTAGGGCAAACGGCCCTCGACGTGGAAGGCGACGACCTTGTCCACGTCGGGCGCGTCGAGCCCGTTGGGCGGCGCCACGCAGATGACGGCCTGCGAGCCCGCGAGCGGCGAGAAGACCTGCATCGTGTGGCGGTGTCGCGCCATGAAATCGAACTGGAAGGGGCGCGGGTCTGCCGTCGCGCCCGTGATACTCGGCACGCCCATCCCGATGTCCACGTCCACCGACCCGCGCCGGTCGAGCAGAATCCCGTAAGGCGCGAACGCCTCGCGCGTCATCTTCTGGACTGATAGCCTGATGACGTTCATCTGTGTCTAGCGGTCAATCTCGCCGAGCACGATGTCGAGCGTGCCGATGATGGCGACCACGTCGGCGACGAGGTGGCCGACGCACATCTGCCGCAGCGCCTGAAGGTTTATCAGGCACGGCGGGCGGACGCGTACGCGGTACGGGCGGCTGGTGCCGTCGCTGACAAGGTAACAGCCGATCTCGCCCTTCGGGCCTTCGATTGAATGGTAGTAGTCGCCCGCGGGCGGCTTGATGACCTTCGGGATTTTGGCGTTGACCGGGCCGTCGGGCATCTGCTTGAGAGCCTGCTGGACGATGCGGCGCGACTGGCGCATCTCCGCGAGGCGTACGAGGTAGCGGTCGTAGGTGTCGCCGTTCTCGCCGACGGGGATGTCGAAGTCGAGGTCGGCGTAGGCCGCGTAAGGTCTCGCCTTACGTATGTCCCACGCGATGCCGGAGCCGCGCAGCGCCGGGCCGGAAAGGCCGATGGCGATGGCGTCCGCGGCCGAGATGACGCCGATGCCGACCGTTCGGCCGAGCCAGATGCGGTTCTCGGAGAGCAGCGTCTCGTACTCGTCAATGCGCTTCGGGAAGTTGTCCGTGAAGCGCTGCACGTCTTCGGTGAAGCCCTCGTAGGTGTCGTTCGGCATCCCGCCGATGCGCCACGCGTGGCAGGTGAGGCGCGCGCCGAACTGCTGCTCGAAGATTTTCAGAATCTCCTCGCGCTCGCGCAGCGCGTGCAAAAGCACCGTGAACGCTCCGATGTCGAGCGCGTGTGTGGCGAGCCAGAGCAGGTGCGAGGAGATGCGGTTCAGCTCCGTCAGAATCGTGCGGATGTAGTGGGCGCGGGGCGGGACTTCCAAACCCATCATCTGCTCGACCGTCTCGACCCAGACGAGGCCGTTCGAGACGGCGGCGATGTAGTCGAGCCTGTCCCAGTAGGGCGCGATCATCGGGTAGAGGCGGTTCTCCGCGATCTTCTCCATCCCGCGGTGGAGGAAGCCTATGTCGCAGTCGAGGTCAATGACGGTCTCGCCGTCGAGGCGCAGGACGACGCGCAGCACCCCGTGCGTCGAAGGGTGCTGCGGCCCCATGTTCAAGACCATCTCGGGGTTATCGAGTAAGGTCTCCTGCGTTGTCGCTACTTCAACTTGATGCATACACGTGTCGCTTCACGCGCCGGCCGCCGACTCACCCGAATCGGCGGCTTCTGCCTTCTTGAATGCTCCGGCGACGCTGTTGGTTTCGAGGACGAGCGCTATCTCGGAGACTTCGCCGCGCTTATGTTTACTGATTAAGTCGAAGAGGATGGCGGAGGCGGCGGAGTCTCGGTTCCAGACGTTGCGCGGGCTCATGCGCTGGCCGAGTTGGAAGCCTGCGGCCTCGGCGGCCGCGGGGGCGTCGAAGACCTTCACGTCGTACTTGGCGGCGAGGTCTTTCGGGTGCATGGGCTTCTACTTGTGCTCCTTCGGCAGCGGGTCGCGGCCGTCGCGGAAGAGTTCGCGTATGCGGCGCTCGTCGGGCGTCTGTAGGATTTCGAGGCCGTAGGCGCGTCGCTGCGCGAGCTGCTCGCGCTGGACTTCGGTGAACTCCGGCAGGTGGCGCGCAGTCCACTGGTTCTCCATGAATTCGAGCGGGTAGTCCTTCCTCAAAGGGTGCCCGTCCCAGTCCTTCGGCAGAAGCAGGCGGCGCAGGTCTGGATGATTTTTGAAGTTGACGCCGAACAGGTCGTAAGCCTCTCGCTCCATCCAGTTGGCGGAAGGCCAGATGGAGGTGACGCTCTCGATGCCTTCGTCGTCCGCGTTTGCTTTGACGCGCACGCGCTCGTTCTTCGAGATGGAGTAGAGATTGTAGACGACCTCGAAAGGCGCCTCTTCGCGCTCGGGCCAGTGGACGCAGGTCAGGTCGGAGAGGAAGTCGAAGGGCGTCTCCGCGTCGTCGCGCAGAGCTTTACAGATTTCTACGACCGACTCGGCTTTGACGTGAATCGAGAGTTGGCCGACGAAGGTGAAGGCGCCGGTGACTGTCTCGCCGAAGCGCTCGCGGAGGCGTTTGACGAGCGGGTTGTCTGAAGCGTCCTCCGGCTTCGGCCCTTCGTCCTTCTTCTTGACCGGCGGCTTCGGGACGCCCGCTGCACCGGCCGCGGCTGGTGCCGCAGGCTTCGCAGCACCCGGCGCCGCGGGTGTCTTCGGCGCGGCGGCCCCGGCTCCCGAAGCGTCCGCAGCCTTCGCGGCGGCGGCCTCCTTCAGCGCGGCGGCTTTCGCCTTCGCCTCGGCGATCTTCGCGGCGCGCTCCAAGTCGGCCTGCGAGGGACTCTTCAAAGGGTCGCCGACTTCCGGCGACTTACCGCCCGGCGGCGTCGCTTCCCCGCCCTGCGCGGCAGGCGCGGCGGAAGGCTTCGCGGGCTCGCCTCCTTCTCCCTGCGCGGCGGCGGCTTCGCGCGCCTCTTTCTTGGCCTTCGCCTCGGCGATGATGCGTTCGAGGCGTGCCTTCTTCTCTTCGGGAGTCTCGTTGGCGGGCGGGGCCGCGGGTTTGGGCTTCGGGGGCGTCGCTGCTGCTGCGCCTGAGTCGGCGGGGACTGTCGTACCGGAGGAGGAACTGCCCGAGGGCGCTTTGCCTGTGAGTGCGGCCTGACTTTCAGGCGTGGGCCGCGGCCGGCCGGCGTCGGGCGGCGGCGGAAGCTCTCCGGCGCGGGCGTCGGCCGCCGCGGGAGAGCCCGGTGCTTTCTCTTCGTCCGCTGTCAGGGATGTATCTGCCGCGCGGCGTGTTTCGTCGCCTTCAGACGGTGAGGTATCGCTGGATTCCGGAGGGTTTTTCGGTTCGTCCGTCATCGCGTCCCGTTGTCCGACTCGGCGTAAGGACGTAGGTCGGGAACTGCTTTAAGCGTCCCTACTCGCTTATGAGTGCGGCTTGTATGACTTTCAAGGTACTCTAACGGAAAAGCTTCAAAGGTGTGTTCAGCGCGTTTGTAACACGCGGTTTATACGCGTGTCAACAGACTCCGCCGCGCACCCCCGTCCGCGGGCAATCAGGGCGCTGCGTCGCGCATCCAAGTCCTTGCACAACTTGACGATGCGCCGAGAGCGCCGGTAAGATGGGGCTTTGTGCGGGGCGCCCGCGGCTCACCTATAGAGAGGAAACAGCAATGAAGCAAGGAATTCATCCCGACTACCACGAGATTACGGTTCACTGCGCCTGCGGCAGCAACTTCCAGACGCGCTCGACGAAGAAGGGCGACCTCCACGTCGAAATCTGCTCGGAGTGCCACCCGTTCTTCACGGGCAAGCAGAAGCTCGTTGACACGGCCGGCCGCGTTGACCGCTTCAACAAGCGCTACGGCAAGAAGACCGAGGCGCCGGCCGCTTCGACCGAGACCGCCAACGCCTGAGCTTAAACGGCCAGCGCCGATGACACCCGTTCGACGCCGCCAGTATTAGCTACCCAGACCCGGACGCCGACCTTCCGCGCCCGCGGCCGACCTCTTTCTACCCGCGAGGGACGGACGAAAGAAGCGCCGCACCGAAGGTCGGCGTTTTGACTTTCCCCGAAAGGAACGACCGTGAGCGCCAGCGAGAAAGACCTGATTGTCGGCGGCCAAGCCGTCATCGAAGGCGTGATGATGCGCACGCCCTCCGCGTACGCCGTCGCCGTACGTCGGCCCGACGGCACGATCACGCACACGGGCGCGCGCCTGCCGAAGTGGGGCGAGAAGTACCCGGCGCTCAAGTTCCCCGTGCTTCGCGGCGCGGCGGTGCTCGTGCAATCAATGGCGCTCGGCATCAAGGCGCTCAACTACTCTGCGGCCGAAGCCTTCAACGAGGAGGCGGAGGCGGCCGAGGCGGTCGCGCTCACGCCCGCGGTCGTCGAGGGCGAGGGCGACTTCGCGGGGATAACGGGCGGAGTGCCCGGCCTCTTCCCCGTCCCGACGAAGAAGCGGCCCGAAGAGGAGCTGAAGCGCGGCTCGGCCGCGGCCTTCGGCTCGATAGCCTTCGCGATGCTCTTCAACGTCCTGCTCTTCGTCGTCGCGCCGCTCGTGCTCACGAACGCGCTCTTCATCGGCATGGGCTGGGCCGACCGTCAGGCGACAGACGCGGCGACGGCGCAGCAGACCGCCGCGACTTCAAACAGCACGCAGACGACGAACGCGACGCAAGCGAACGGAGCGCAGGCGGGCGAAGCCGTTAACGGTACGCAGACGGCCGACGCGCCTTGGTACTCGCGCGCCTACAACGGCGTGCGCGGCTACCTGAAGCCCGTCAAGCCGAACGTCACCTTCAACCTGATAGACGGCCTGATACGCATGGCCATCTTCATCACGATGATCTTCAGCTTCTCTCTGGCGAAGGACATCCGCCGCGTCTTCGAGTACCACGGCGCCGAGCACAAGACCGTCTTCACTTGGGAGGCGGGACTGCCCCTGACGGTCGCGAACGCGCGCGTCCAGCCGCGCCAGCACCCGCGCTGCGGGACGAGCTTCCTGATGGTCGTGATGCTCGTCTCCATCGTGCTCTTCTCGGTCGTCGCCTTCAGCTCCTTCGCCTACAACATCGCCGTGCGCGTCGCGCTCATCCCCGTGGTCGCGGGCCTCTCTTACGAGATAATCCGCCTCTCGGCGAAGAAGGAGGGCGGCCTTATCTTCAAGCTCATCACGCGCCCCGGCGTCTGGCTACAGAACATCACGACGAAGGAGCCCGACGACAAACAACTCGAAGTCGCCATCGTCGCCCTCAAAGAGTCTCTGAAACTTGAGCCGAAGCCGGAAGAGGCCGCGCTGACGCCTCTATCGTAAACAGCCATGCTAGACAAACTCGAACAGATCGAAGCGCGCTACGAGGCGTTGACGCAGGAACTCTCGCAGCCCGAGGTCTACTCCGACCCGGCGAACTACGCGAAGCTGAACAAGCAGCACCGAAGCCTCGGCGAGATGGTGACGAAGTACCGCGAGTGGAAGCAGATGAAGTCGGAGTTGGCGGGCGCGAAGGAACTCTTCGACCTCGGCGAAGACGAGGAGATGCGCGAACTGGCGCGCGCCGAGATGGCCTCTCTGGAAGAGCGCATCGAGAAGACGGAGGAAGACCTGCGCGTGCTTCTGCTGCCGCGCGACCCGAACGACGAGAAGAACGTCATCCTCGAAATACGCGCCGGCACCGGCGGCGACGAGGCGACGCTCTTCGCCGCAGAGATGCTCCGGATGTACGGCCGCTACGCCGAGCGTCAGGGCTGGAAGATGGACATCCTCGACGCCTCGGAGTCGGGCATCGGCGGCTTGAAGGAAGCCATCGCCGAAATCTCCGGCGACAAGGTCTATTCAAAACTGAAACACGAGTCGGGCGTCCACCGCGTCCAGCGCGTGCCGCAGACCGAGACCTCGGGGCGCATACACACCTCGGCCGTCACCGTCGCCGTGCTCCCCGAGGCCGAAGAGGTTGACGTTAAAATCAACCCCAACGACCTGCGCATAGACACCTTCTGCTCCTCCGGCCCCGGCGGTCAGTCTGTCAACACCACCTACTCGGCCGTGCGCATCACGCACATGCCGACGGGCCTCGTCGTCTCGATGCAGGACGAGAAGTCGCAGATTAAGAACCGCGAGAAGGCGATGAGGGTTTTGCGCGCGCGTCTGCAAGAGCTCGAAGAGCAGAAGCAGCACGAGGCGCAGGCCAGCGAGCGCCGACAGATGGTCGGCTCGGGCGACCGCTCCGAGAAGATACGCACTTACAACTTCAAAGAGAACCGCGTCAGCGACCACCGCATCGGCCTCACCATCCACCAGCTCGACCTCGTCATGGAGGGCGCGCTCGATGAAATCATCAACGCCCTCGTCACACACTACCAAGCCGAGAAGCTGAAGGCCGAGACGGTCGCGGCGTAGTGGAAGCTGTTGGCTATTAGCTGTTAGCTTTTAGCTCTCACGTATCGGGACGGGTTTTAGCTAACAGCTAACAGCTAATAGCCAACAGCCTTTATGGAAAAGACCCGCGTCCTCCTCGTCCGCCACGGTCAGTCGCAGGGCAACGCCGAGCATCGCTTCGGCGGCCACTCGCCGACTCCCCTGAGCGAGTTGGGCCGTCGTCAGGCCGAGGCGACGGCGCGCTCGCTCGCCGCAGAGGGCGTCAACGCAATCTATTCGAGCGACCTGCTGCGCGCCGTACAGACGGCCGAGCCTCTGGCGCGCGCCACGGGCCTTGAGATTCGACGGACGGCGGCGCTGCGCGAGCGCAGCGTCGGGCTG
This sequence comes from Pyrinomonadaceae bacterium, assembly GCA_035248785.1. Classification (GTDB taxonomy): domain Bacteria; phylum Acidobacteriota; class Blastocatellia; order Pyrinomonadales; family Pyrinomonadaceae; genus QHXN01. The sequence continues at coordinate 9,071 of DATFHD010000117.1, forward strand.
ATGGAGGGCTTGACCTTCGAGGAGGCCGCCGCGGCGCACCCGGAAGAGTACGCCGCCCTCCTCCGGCGCGACTTCGAGCACGTGCTCGCGGGCGGCGAGAGCTACCGCCAACTGCTCGACCGCGCCTCGGCCGAACTCGACGCGGCCGTCGAGCGCCACCGCGGCGGCACCGTCGCCCTCTTCTCCCACACCGGCACCATCTGCATCCTCGCCCTCCACCTCATGGGCGCGCTCGACGCGCCGAACCTAAAACCCGTCTGGCTCTCCTCCTCCAACTGCGGCGTCACGCGCTTCTCCGTCGAGCACGGCGGCCTCATACGCCTCACCGCCGCCAACGACACACGCCACCTCGCCGCCCTCGGCTGAGACGAGAGTACGACCGGCTTAATTCGGGCCTGTCAGCGGCGGCGTCGGCGGAGCCCTCTCCGCCTCGGCGACTGGCACGTCAACGGTCGTGACCTCCCCCCAGACCTCCACAGCGACTTTTAACTCCGCCGGGTCGGAACGCACCTCCTTCACGACCCCCGTGAAGCTCGCGAAGGGGCCAGACTTGATGCGTACCGTCTCGCCTACCTTTAGCGGTTCTGCCATCCTTCTTCGCGTTCGGAGTCAGAAGGTCACGACCGTCGGCGTCACGCGGCGGTGCCTTGCGACGATCACAGCCGTGCCCACGGCAAGGAACTGTGCGACGAGCAGCAGCAGGGCAACGACCGGCGTGGCTACGGCCAAGCCGAAGCGGGGAGAGGCCAGCGCCTCGACGCCCCAGAGCCACGCGGCCAGCGAGCCGGCCGTCGCGAGCGACAGGCAGACGGCGAGCGCCACCAACAGCATGAACGCCACGTTAATCATCTTGTGCCACCCTTCAGCGACCCCGCTCGTCACAGGACATCGGGGCGTCCTGCTCGTGGTACGCCGTGATGGCGTGTTCGCAGATGATGCCGATCGTGCTCCCGAAATCGACCCACGGGACGCCGAACCTCAGGTACTCGGGGAAGACGCCGCTCACGCGGTAGAGCCCCGTCCCCCAGGAGTACGGGCAGACCACGTCGCACGGCTGTATCAACTGGTAAGTCGCGCGGCTCGGGCTGATTTGCAGGACTTTGTGGTAGACGGAGTAGGACACGCCGAAAATGCTGGACGTGCCCGCGCCGCCGAGCGTGTGGTACGAGTTGGAACCCGGGCAGTACCCGGATGTGGTGTGCGTGGTGTAGAAGGTGCCGCCGTCCTCCGAGTCGAACGGCATCGACAGGTCGAGCCTGACGTAGTTCCACCCCGAGCCGTACGACGTTGTCGTGTTCCCGTTGACCTTGGTGAGGTTGGCGTTCATGGTGTAATCGTGGCTGTACGAGGCGTAAGTCCCGTCGGTGATCTGGGACGCCTGCACGTAAGCTCCCGGCGGGCCGGACTCCCCCACGTGCAGATCGCCGTTCTCGTCGGTGTAAGGCTGGTTATAGCCCACCAGCCACATGTCGGCGTAGTTGGCGCCCATGCTCTGCCCGGACGCGGGCACCCAGCAGAAGAGCGCGACGACCACGCCGGCCAAGAGGCATTGCGCAAACCGGGCCGAGAGGTCACGAGATGCCGGGGCCGCCGGAGGCATGCGGTAAGAAGTCATGGTCTTTCTCCCTTCTCCTTCTTAAGATTCAGGCACTTCAACCCGGCCGGGGCTCGTCAGTGGTGCGAGCCCGGCGTCCCCGGCGGCGTCCCCGGCTGCCAGCCGGCCCCGCCCGGAAGGGTGGCCGGCTCCGGGGTCAGCTTTACCCTCCGCTTAACGTACTGGTTGATGTGCCGTACGAGCTTGGCCGCGCCGCCGGGGCTCAGTCGCTGGAGGAGTGAGGCCGACACCCCGTCAATCAGCGCCTCCTTCTGCCGCTGTAGCACGGACAGTTGTTCGAGGTCGGCCGCGGCCGGGTTGGGCCACGCGCGGTCTTTGATCGCGGCGGCCTTACCGTCGAGGACGGTGACCTTCTCGTTAAACTCTTCGGCCGCCGCGATGACCGCCTCGATGTCGGCGTCGGTGTTGTCGAACGGCCGGTGGGCTTCAGCCCGCCCTAGGCCGGCGTTGGTTCTCAGGTAAGACCTGATGCTGCGCTGCTCCGCCTCGCCCCGCCGGTTGGCGATCAGCCGGAACAACATCAAGTAGGCCGTCCTGTCCGGGATCATTTCGGGGTGGGCCGCGCCGTCGATCGTGCCCGGCAGGTTAGCCGCCTGCACCGCCATGGGGCCGGGCGCCGCCGAAGGGCCGGCGTCCTGCCGGACTTTTTCGGCGGTGCTCCTTGAGGTTGGGGTCGAGAGGGCGGTTAGCACCGCCGCGATGATCAGCAGCAGAAACGCAAAGAACTTCACTCTCATGTAGCTACTCCCTTCTGCCCAAGGTTGAGGCGCTGCCGCATCCGGTGCCGGGTAGCACGCCCATCAGCCGGACGCCTCTCGCGAGGCCGGCAGGAGGGCGAGACTTACACCTCAGCACCTTACTCAGACTAAGAATGGCGGGGGCGGTTGTTGAGGGCAAAACGGGGAGAGTCGGAGGGGGACGACACCGCGGCACTCAACGGCGAATGCCGAGTAGCCACCGGATTGAGGCAATCCTGTGCGGACCTAACGGGGTGTCGGATGGTTTGTAAACGGGGGACGGCGCAGAAATATATGCCTCCCCTGCGAGGCTGTCAAGAACTTTTCGCAACCCTTTGAGGCCGCGGCGGCCAAAGGGGGTTCCGCCTTCGCCTTAGGTCAGCCCCTGACTTCGGCGATGACCTCTGCGGCCTCTGCGTCGAGGGGGGCGATTTCGGCGAGCGTGGCTTCGTCGTCGTCTTCGGGGAGATAGCGGCTGCGGTGGACTGAGCCGTCGGACTCGAAGATGTAGGCCGAGGGTGCTTCGCGCATGATGATCTCTTGCAGGCACATCAGGCCGTAGAGCAGCGCCTCGGGTCGCGGCGGGCAGCCCGGGATGTATACGTCCACGGGGATGACGCGGTCAACGCCCTGCATCGTCGAGTAGGAGTCGAACGGCCCGCCCGTCGAGGCGCACGCGCCCATCGCGATGGCCCACTTCGGCTCGGGCATCTGGTCGTAGACCCTGCGCACGACCGGCCCCATCTTCAGCGTCACCGTGCCGGCGACGATGATGAGGTCGCTCTGCCGCGGGCTTGGCCGGAAGACTCCCGCGCCGAAGCGGTCTATGTCGAAGCGCGAAGAGCCGGCCGCGATCATCTCGATGGCGCAGCACGCCAGCCCGAACGTCATCGGCCACAGAGCCGACTTCCGCCCCCAGTTGACCAACCCACGCACGGGCTTCGCCCCCATCACCGGCGCGGCCACGTTCCGCCGCAGCGCGTTGAAGATGGAGTCAACAGTGGTTAGAACGATTCCTTCTTGATGTTCAGCCATAGGATTGAGCGTTCAAGCCCATTCGAGCGCGCCCTTGCGCCAAGCGTAGTAGTAGCCGACGACGAGGATGCCGATGAAGACGAACATTTCGAGGAGCGCGAACTTGGTGAAGGAGAAGTCGTCGCCCATGAAGATGATGGCCCACGGGAGCAGGAAGATGGTCTCCACGTCGAAGATGAGGAAGAGCATCGCCACGATGTAGTAGCGCACGGTGAAGCGGTCGTGCGCCTCGGTCGTGGGGTCTATGCCGCACTCGTAGGGGCGCAGCTTCGCCTTGCCGTAAAGGTTCGGCCGCACGAAGCGGCCGAGCACGACGGGGAGCACGGGGAAGACCGCCGCCACCGCAAGGAAGATCAGGACGGGCCAGTAGGCGGTCAGCGGACTGCCCGGGCCGGTGGCGCCTCCGGCCGTCGCGGTTGTTTGCAGGAGTAAAACGCTCAGCATCTCTTGTCTCGCCTTCGGTCGGTGTGCGTGCGGCGAAAGTGAAGAACTGTGCGGATTCTAGGCCGCGCTCAATGCGATGTCAACAACCACCTTCCGACGGCACGCTTCAACGTCGCGCGCCCGACTCTTTCAATAACGACTCGGCGGCCGCGAGCGCTGCGTCGCGACCAGCGCGCAGGTCTGCGAGCGTCAGCGGCACTTCGAGGTCTGGCGTGACGCCCGAGCCCTCAAGCTCGCGCCCGCGCGGCGTAAGGAAGGTGCGCGTGCTGAAGAAGAGTTGCGAGCCGCCCTTGAACTCTTTGTGGCCGCCGCGGTTGAGCACAGAGCCGGCGGTCGGACGGCCGACGACGCGCGCGCGTCCGGATTCCTGCATGAAGGCAGTAAAACCTTCGGAGGCGCTCGCCGACGCTTCGTCAACGAGGATGACGACCGCGCCGCCGTAAGGGTTCGGCGCGGGCAGCGTGTAGTACCTCTGCAACGCGCCGTCGCGCGCGCGGAAGCCGCCCGAGTAGGTCTCGCGCTTGAAGAAGTTGCCGGCTATCTCCTGCACCATCCGCGCCTCGCCGCCGCCGTTGCCGCGCAGGTCTATGACGAGGCCGGGCGCGTCCTTCAACGCCGCGAGCGCCTTCGCAAACTCCTCCTGCACGGGCCGAGTCCAAGAGCGAAATTTGATGTAGCCCGCGCCGGAGTCGAGGTGGCGCGAGGTGAGGTTCGGAGACTCGGCGCGTCCAACCTCCTCCGCCAACTCGACCGTGAACTCGCGCCCATCGCCGTCGGTCAGGCCGAGCGTGCGCGGCTTCGCGAGGAAGCCGCCGTAGAGCAGCGCCGAGAGCAGCTTGAGCCTGAACAGGCGCTCGGTGGACGAGCCCGCGATTTTCGAGCGCAGGAAGGCGATGTGCTCTTCGACGGGGCGGCCATTCACCTCGCGTAGCAACTGCCCCGCGCGTACGCCGAGCCCCGCGGCCTTCGAGCCGGGCTCTACCTCGACGACGGCGACACGCCCCTCCAAGTCCCTGAGCTTCACCCCGACGCTGCCGTGCCCGCCCTCCTCAGCCTTCGTGCCGGGCGGGGGCGGCGGGACGAAGACCGTGTGGCCGTCGCGCAGCTCCGCGAGCATCAACTCGAAGACGCCGTAGAACTCTGCGTCCGTCCGCGCCGCGGCGGCCAGCGGCCGGTAGCGCTCGCCCACCGCGCGCCAGTCCACGTCGCGGAACTGCGGGTCGTAATACTCCTCGTTGATGGTCTTCCAGACCTGCTCGAAAATCTCCGCGCGGTCTTCACGACTGAGGACGTTTTGTGCTGGCGGCGTCTGCGGCGTCGTGCGGATGCAGGCCGCGAGCAGCAGCGCGCAGACGGTAAAGGGTAAGCAGGAGGTTAAGGGGCGTCTTCTCATTTGTGCAGGCCGTCGCCGTCGCCCGCGAGCAGCGCGAGGGCGTGTGGGAGTACGGGGCGGATGACTTCGAAGCACTCGCGCACGCCTTTGGGCGAGCCGGGCAGGTTGACGACGAGCGCGCCCGAGCGCACGCCGCACACGCCGCGCGACAGCATCGCCGTCGGCGTCTGCCTCAAGGTCTCCGCGCGCATGGCTTCGGCGAGGCCCGGCACTTCCCTCTCGACGACGGCGCGCGTCGCCTCCGGAGTGTTGTCGCGGGCGCCGAGCCCCGTCCCGCCGGTCGTGATGACGAGGTTAACTTCGGGCCGGTCGGCGTTGGCCCGCAGGCGCTCCGCGAGCGGTTCGAGGTCGTCCGAGAGGACTTCGCGCGCGACGACCTCCGCGCCCGCCTCGCGCAGCAACTCGACGAGCGTCGCGCCCGACACGTCCTCCTGCTCGCCGCGCGCGCAGCGGTCGCTGGCCGTAATCACCACCGCGGAAATCCGAACCGTCATCCTCACCTCCGAAAATGAAGTTTGAGCCCACGGAACTTTTACATCACCGCCCGGCAAATGTAGAATGCCGCGCGGTCTGGTATTTTAATCCAACCTTGCCGAACCCGCGCCGCGAGCGCGGGTCACGTTCGACGCGACGGCGCACGGGCACGCAATCATTTAAGACTTCCACCGCCTCCCGCGCCAAGCTCTCCCGCAGTCCGTTCCGCCTATAACACAGAGCATCACTTTCATCTCCCGCGTGTGGGTATCCGTCTGCGCGGATGGCTCCGACGCACTGCCGCCGCTCCGCGACGCGGGGCGGAAGCCGGCCTGCCGGCCTGTCCCAAACCCTGAAGGAGAATCAGACATGAAGGTTCGCCCCAAGCGAGCACGGCGGAAAGCCCGTGCCGCAGGCTTTCTGGCGCTGACGGCGCTGGTCATCTATTCGCTCGCCCACTCCGGCCCGGCGGCCGCGGCGAGGTCTCTCTTGCTCCCGCCCGCCGTGGTTACCAACTCGGGCACGGCCGACGACCAGATATACAACCTCCCCTCCGGCGACGGCGACAATCAGGCCATCCTCGAAGACGACGGCACGCCCGGCAACGGCATGTCGCAACTGCGCAGCGGCAACGGCTCCTTCGTGACGGTGGTCTTCGCCAACCCCGCCAACACGCTGACCGTCAACGCCGGCAACGACGGCGAGAAGATCACGGTCAACAACGTGGACGGCGGCTTCAACGCGAAGATCAACCTCAACGGCGGCACGGGCGGCGACACCTTCGCCCTCGGCGACGGCGCGACCCTGAAGGGCGGCGCGGTCTCGGGCGGCGCGGGCGGCGCCGACACGCTGGACTACAGCGCCTACACCACCCCCGTCTCCGTCAATCTGGGACTGGCCTCGTTAGCCTTTCAAGCCGGCGGCAGCGGCATTCAGGAGACGCCGCCCAACGCCGGCACCGCGAACGGCAGCGGCACTCTGTTTTACGATAACGCGACCCACCAGTTTCTCTCCTTCAGCTACGGCGTCGGCGGCATCACGCCCGCACAGCTCACCGGACTGAAGCTCCGCCGCGGGGCGGTCAACGCCGCCGGCCCCGTCGTCGTTGACCTGCTGGGCACGGGCGCAGTTAACCCGTCCGGCGACGGCTTCCAGTACAGCGCCAGCTCCGTCCCGCTGCCGCCCGAGCAAGAGGCGGCGCTCTTCGGCGGCCTCCTCTACGTCGAGGTCGAGACGGCGGCCTTCCCCGGCAGAGAGGTTCGCGGCCAGATAACTAACTCGGGCCCCTACGTCCCGGCGTCGGCGACGGCCACTGGCGTCGCCGGCATCGTCGGCATCCCGAAGGTCATCGGCGGCAACGGCAACGACAGCCTCGTCGGCAGCATTGGCGATGACACCCTGCGCGGCGGCCCCGGCGACGACACCATCTACGGCGGGCCGGCCCTTGGGGGCGACAAGATGCAGGGCGAGGGCGACAACGACTCGCTCCTCTGGAACTTCGGCGACGGCGGGCCGGCCGAGGCGATTGACGGCGGCGCGGGCAGCGACCTCGTCAACGTCAACGGCAATCTGAACATCGCCGACTTCATTTCCGCGCAGCCGGCAACGTCATCCCCGAACGGGCCCGGGCGACTCCTTGTAACTCCCGGAGCCCCGTCCTTCCCGCTCGACATCGGCACCGTCGAGACGCTGACGGTCAGCACCCACAACGGCAACGACACTTTCTTGGCGGGGAGTCTGGTCGGCGTCAACGACCTCACCGCCGTCAACTTTAACGGGATGTTCGGCAACGACACCGCCAACATCACGCCGAGCGCGACCGTCACCTTCAACATCAACGGCGGCGAGTTTTCGCCCCCCACCTTCCCCGGCGACCTCCTGACACTCGACACGACCGGCGTCACCGGGCTCGCGCTCGCGGCCAACAACACCGCGACCGGCTCGCAGGGCACCTACACCTTCGGCAACCGCATGCCGGTCAACTTCCAGACCGTCGAGGCGGTCAACCCGACGACCATCAAGGTCAACGACGTGACGGCGGCCGAGGGCAACGCAGGCTCGACCGGCGCCGTCTTCACCGTCTCGCTCGAAGCGCCGACCAACCAGACCGTCACCGTTGACTACGTCACCTTCAACGGGACGGCCACCGCGCCCGGCGACTTCCTCGTCGTCAACGGCACCGTCACCTTCTCGCCCGGCCAGACGACGCGCTTCGTCACCGTGCCCGTCAACGGCGACACGCTGCCCGAGGGCAACGAGACCGTAATTCTTAATCTCTCGAACCCGACTAACGCGCTGCTGGCCGACTCGCAGGGCGTCGCCACCATCACGGACGACGACGCGAGCAACATCTTCCAGTTCAGCACCGGCAGCGCCACCGTCGCTGAAGGCGCGGGCTCCGTCACGCTGACCGTCACGCGCACGGGCGACACGACGGCCGCCGCCAGCGTCCGCTACGAGACGAGCGACATCGTGGCGACGCAGAAGGGCGACTACACCTTCGGCTCCGGCGTCGTCCAGTTCGCGCCGGGCCAGACCTCTCGGACGTTCCGAGTCCTGCTCGTCAACGACGCCATCGCCGAGGGCGCGGAGAGCTTCGCGGTCACGCTCTCGTCGCCTTCGGGCAACTCGGCCGTCGGCCCGCCGGGCCAGATCGTCGTCACCATCTCCGACGACGACTCGGGCACGGCCCCCAACCCGATTGACGACCCGACGTTCTTCGTACGCCAGCACTACCTCGACTTCCTCGGCCGCGAGCCCGACACGGCGGGGCTCAACTTCTGGGTCGGCAACATCACCTCGTGCGGCTCGAACCCGGCCTGCGTCGAGGCGGCGCGCGTCAACGTCTCGGCCGCCTTCTTCCTCTCCATCGAGTTTCAGGAGACGAGCGGCTTCGTCCTGCGCACGCAGCGCGTCGCCTTCGGGCGGCAGTCGGACGACCCCGACTCGCGCCTGCCCTACCTGCAATTCATGCGCGACACGCGGCAGGTCGGGGCGGGCGTCGTCGTCGGCCAGTCGGGCTATCAGGGGATACTCGAAGTGAACAAGCAGGCCTACCTGCAGCAGGTCGTGACGAGCCCCGCCTTCCTCGCGCGGTTCCCCATCACGCCGGCGGAGGAGTACGTTGACGCGCTCTACGCCTCGGCCGGGGTGTTCCCGACGCCGGCCGACCGCTTGCAAGCGCTCGGCGCCTTCGGCTCGGGCGGGACGACCGGGCGTGCCACGGCGCTGCGTGCCGTGGCCGACTCGGCCTCGGTGCGGCAGGCGGAGTTCATCCCGTCCTTCGTGCTCTCGGAGTACTTCGGCTACCTGCGCCGCAACCCGACCGACGCGCCGGACTTCAACAACAACGGCTATCTCTTCTGGCTCTTCAAGCTGTTCCAGTTCAACGGCGACTTCCAGAAGGCCGAGATGGTCAAGGCGTTCATCAACTCGAACGAGTACCGCTCGCGCTTCGGCCGCCCGTAAGCTCAATGGCAAAAAACACGAAGCCCGCCGTCCGGCATCTCTGCCGGACGGCGGGCCTCGTGTTTGATAAGCGCCTTGGCTTTTAGCCCGCGGCCTGCGCGACGGTGTGGAGGTCTTGGAGGGCGTAGACCTGAAAGGCCGCGGTCTCCTTGCGCGAGGCGATGGCCTCGACGACGGCCTGCGCGCCGGTCATCGTCGTCACGCACGGGACGTTGAACTGTAGCGAGGCGCGGCGGATGGCGCGCTCGTCGAAGTGCGAGGCGCGGCCGAGCGGCGTGTTGATGACGAGCGCGATGTCGCCCAGTCGTATCTTGTCGGCGATGTTGGGTCGGCCCTCGTTGACCTTGAAGACCGTCTCGGCTTCGAGGCCGACTTCGCGCAGGCGCGAGGCCGTGCCAACCGTCGCCACCAGCTTGAAGCCGAGCCGCGAGAGCTTGCGCGCGAGCACGACAGCCTGCCCCTTGTCCGAGTCGTTGACGCTGATGAAGGCCGTGCCCTCAAGCGGCAGTTCGAGCCCCGAGCTAATCATCGCCTTCGCGTACGCCTCGCCGAAGGTGCGCCCCACGCCCATCACCTCGCCCGTCGAATGCATCTCGGGGCTCAACACGGGGTCAACGCCGGGGAACTTCTTGAAGGGGAAGACCGGCGACTTGATGTAGAAGCGGTCGAGTCTTCCGGTCAAATCTTCGGGCAGGTCGAAGGACGCGAGCGGGCGGGCCGCCATGACGAGCGAGGCGACGCGCGCGAGCGGAACGCCCGTCGCCTTCGAGACGAAGGGCACCGTGCGCGACGCGCGCGGGTTCACTTCGAGGACGTAGACGCGGTCGTCCTTAATCGCGAACTGGATGTTGATGAGGCCGCGCACCTTCAGGGCCGACGCGAGCGTGCGCGTGTAGTGGCGCATCGTGTCAAGGTGCTCTTCGGCAATCTTGAAGGGCGGGAGCACCGACGAAGAGTCGCCGGAGTGTATGCCTGCCTCCTCGATGTGCTCCTGTATGCCCGCGACGACGCAGGCCGTCTCGTCTGCGAGCGCGTCCACGTCGAACTCGGCGGCGCGTTCGAGGAACTTGTCAATCAGCACGGGCTTCTCGGGCGAGGCGTCAACGGCCGTGCGCATGTACTCGTCGAGCATCTTGTCGTCGTAGACAATCGCCATCGCGCGCCCGCCGAGGACGAACGAGGGGCGCACCATGACCGGGTAGCCGATGCGCTCGGCGCAATCCTTCGCCTCTTCAAACGAGGTGGCTGTGCCGTTCTCGGGCTGCGGGATGCCGAGTTCGCTGAGGAGCGCGCCGAAGCGCTTGCGGTCTTCGGCGAGGTCAATCGAGTCGGGCGAGGTGCCGATAATCGGGGCGCCGGCCGCGTGTAAGCGCGTGGCTAAGTTCAAAGGCGTCTGGCCGCCGAACTGGACGATGATGCCTTCGGGCCGCTCAACGTCCACGATGTTCATCACGTCCTCGAACGTCAAGGGCTCGAAGTAGAGGCGGTCGCTGGTGTCGTAGTCGGTCGAGACGGTCTCGGGGTTGCAGTTGACCATGATCGTCTCGAAGCCTGCCTCGCGCAGCGCGAAGGAGGCGTGGCAGCAGCAGTAGTCGAACTCTATCCCTTGCCCGATGCGGTTCGGCCCCGAGCCGAGAATCATGATCTTGCGCTTATCTGTCGGCGCGGCCTCGTCCTCTTCTTCATAAGTCGAGTAGAGGTAGGGCGTGTACGACTCGAACTCCGCGCCGCAGGTGTCAACGCGCTTGTAGACCGGCTTGAGGCCGAGCGACTTGCGGTAGTCGCGCGCTTCGAGTTCGGTGCGGCCCGTTAGATAAGCAAGACGACGGTCTGAGAGCGCCGCCTCCTTGAACTCGCGCAAAGTCTCCGTGGGAATCTCTTCGAGCTTCTGCCCCTCGACCCCGCGCTGTATCTCCATCACCTGCCGTAGCTGTTCGAGGAACCAAGGGTCTATGCGCGAGAGGCGGTAGATTTCCTGAATCGGGACGCCGTGCTGTAAGGCGTAGGTGACGTAGGAGAAGCGCTGCGAGTTGGGGCGCGCGAGCTTGCGCTGCAACTCGTCCTCGGGCACGTCGCGCAGGCGCAGGGGCTTGACGGCTTCGAGCGAGCGCAAGCCCTTGAAGAGCGCTTCTTTGAAAGTGCGGCCTATGGCCATCACCTCGCCGACCGACTTCATCTGCGTCCCCAGAACGTCCTCGGTCTCGCGGAACTTCTCGAAGTTCCACTTCGGAATCTTGGCGACGACGTAGTCAATCGTCGGCTCGAAACTCGCGGGCGTCTTCTTAGTGATGTCGTTCGCTATCTCGTCGAGCGTGTAGCCGACGGCGAGCTTGGCCGCGATCTTCGCGATGGGGAAGCCCGTCGCCTTCGACGCCAAGGCGGAAGAGCGCGAGACGCGCGGGTTCATCTCGATGACGCGCACCTCGCCGTTCTCGGGGTTGACGGCGAACTGTATGTTCGAGCCGCCCGTCTCAACCCCGACCCTGCGTATGATGCGGATGGACATGTCGCGCAAGGTTTGATACTCCACGTCCGTCAACGTCTGCGCGGGCGCGACCGTGATGGAGTCGCCCGTGTGGACGCCCATCGGGTCGAAGTTCTCGATGGAGCAGATGATGACGACGTTGTCCGCGAGGTCGCGCATCACCTCAAGCTCGAACTCCTTCCAGCCGAGGATTGACTCTTCAATCAACACCTGACTGACGGGCGATGCGGCCAAGCCCCCGCGTACAATCTCCTCGAACTCTTCGGGGTTGTAGGCCGTGCCGCCACCCGTGCCGCCGAGCGTGAAGCTGGGGCGGATGATGGCCGGGTAGCCCGTCTCTTCGACAATCTTCTCGGCCTCGGCCCAACTGTGCGCGAAGCCGCCGCGCGGCATCGGCAGCCCCTCTTCTTCCATCGCACGCTTGAACAGCTCGCGGTCTTCGGCGACGCGTATGGCCTCGCGCTTGGCGCCGATCATCTCGACGCCGCACTCGGCGAGCACGCCCGTCTCTTCGAGCGCCATCGCGAGATTGAGTGCCGTCTGCCCGCCGACGGTCGGGAGCAGCGCGTCGGGCCGCTCGCGGCGTATGACGGCCGAGACCGACTCGACCGTCAAAGGCTCGACGTAGGTGCGGTCTGCGAACTCGGGGTCGGTCATGATCGTCGCCGGGTTCGAGTTGACGAGCACGACCTCGAAGCCCTCGGCGCGCAGGGCCTTGCACGCCTGCGTGCCCGAGTAGTCGAACTCGCACGCCTGACCGATGACGATGGGGCCCGAGCCGAGTATGAGAATCTTGCGGATGTCCGTGCGTCTTGGCATCTAACTTCGGGCTTCGCCCCGCGGGCGAAATTTCCTTCCTTTACACGTGATTCGGGGCATTATACACTCCCGCCAACCCGCCACGAACCCGCCACGCCCGACTCGGACGAGCGCCGCCACGCCCGCCCAAAGGATTGAAAACCTTGAGCGGACGGCGTACCTTTAAGACGCCGTGGGAAGGAACACCTACATGGCCGCGAACCCCGAGCGACGCTACACGCTGGAAGAGTATCTGGAACTGGACAGGACTTCGGAAGAGCGCCTTGAGTTCTGGGACGGCGAAGTCTTCTGCATGAGCGGAGGCAGCGAGGCACACGTCGAGATAGAAGCGAATCTGATTGCCTTCTTAAGCCCTCAACTCAGAGACCGTGGTTGCCGCGTATTTACAGGGAATATGCGAATCAAAGTCCCGAGCGCGCCGCCGTATCGGTACGGGGACTTTTCTGCGCTCTGCGGTAAGGCCGAGTTCGAGAAGATTGGCGGCGTTGACGCGCTGACCAACCCGCAGATAATCGTCGAAGTGCTCTCGCCTTCAACCGAGACCTACGACCGGGTAGACAAGTTCACGCACTACAAGTCCATCCCAACGCTCAGCGAGTACCTGCTCGTCGCGCAGCACCGCCCACACGTCACGCGCCTCTTCAAGCAGGAGGACGGCCTCTGGGTTCACACCGAACTCAACGACCTCGACTCGACTCTGGAACTGTCGTCGCTCGGCTGCGCGCTGCCTTTGAGCGAAATCTACCGCGGCGTGAGTTTCGATTCTTAACCGACGACCTGAGCGTCCCGCGCCCCGTCCGCACATGAAGAAGGCCCGGAGGATAATCTCCGGGCCTTCTTCGCGCTTACCCGCCGCGCCGCCTTCAAATGAGAGACGGCGTCTCGGCGGTCGGGTGCATGCCGTTGTCGGGCGGCGCTGACTAGCGGAGGCGCACGGCCTTGGCCGAGCTGTTGCGAACGACCAGTATCAGGCTGGTGAGGAGCCCGACCACAGCCCCGACGGCCGCCCCGCCGAGGCCCCCGACTATTGCGGCGAGGATTACCCACTGCATCTCGACATCGCGCAGGCCGGAACTCTCCTCAAGCAACTGCATGTAACCCGTCGCGGCCGCGCCAAGAATCGCCCCCGTAAGCGAGCCGGCAGCGGCGCCGACGGCTAACCTCAGAAGGTCGCGAGGGGCACTCTTATCATCGGGTGATGGCTTCATCTACGTCTCACTCATTTCGGATCAACTACCTCGCCCCCTTTCCGCCGCTCTCTTCCAAGTCCGCCTCCACGCTGTAATAAACGCCCGCGCGCCTCCTGCCCGTAACCTTTACGCGCCCGCGCACGTCCCCTGACGCGTACTCGTAAGAAAAGCCGCCCGCGCTCTGACCGCCGCCGTCCACTATCTTCGCCCCGCTCGCTGTTATCGCCGCTTCGACTTCCCGCCTCAGCGCGGAGATAAATCCCTGCTCGTCGAAACTCTCGCCGCCGCCGGCCAGACGGCACGAGAAGCCCTCCCCTTTGTGAGAGTGATACTCTCTACCGCCGAAGCCGAAGCCGCCGCCGCTCGACCCTATCCCGCCGCCGCCACCGCCACCGCCCGAACAATCAAGGCCCGAGCGGGACGCGTTCTTCTCGACAGACTTCTGTAGGGAGAAGCCGCGGAAGAATGAACTCTCCCGCGAAGCCGTGAGGGCGGCGCATCCCGAGCCGACCAGAGCGGCCGCGACGAGCAAGGCAGGCAAGACATTTACCCTCAACTCTTCACCCCTCGCCGCCGTGCGCCGCCCGCGGCTCACTTGACCGTGAGCGTCGTTTTGGCGAAGTACTCCGTCAGGTTGCCGTTGTGCACCAGCGACTCGCGCTTGCCCCACGCGATGATGTAGACGCTGTAGGTGCCTGCCGGGAGTTTCAGCTCGTCGCCCACGGTCGCGTACTTGCGGTTGGTCTCGCCGATGTTCTGCTGGTACTCGTTGACGAAGTCCACGTCCTTGCCGTCGGCGCCCTGCCTGTGGAAGACGATGCCGATGAAGTCCACGCCCACGGGCGCCGGGTTCTCGAAGAGGACGTTGAAGGGCGCGTTCGCAGCCCACTGGCTCGACTGCCCTACGCACTTCCAGTCGTCGTCAATCTCCTTGCAGATGCTCACGCGTCCCTGCCCGGCGGCGGTGTTGCCGACCGCGCGCGGCCCGACGGTGTCCTCGCCGACCTCGAACGAGGCCGTCGCCCACACCTGCTTCTTGTCGTAGTAGTTCGCCATGCGGACGAAGTACTTGCCCGGCGTGTTGATGGTCAACTGCGCGTAGGCCGTCGTGTGGTTGGGCGAGACGGAGTAGTCAACGTACTGCACGTGCTCGCCGTCGGCGTTGTCTTTAGTTATCAGGAAGGTGACGCCCGCGCCCGTCGGCACCTGCGGGAAGGTCGCGACGATGTGGACGTTGCGCAGCGTCCCCTTCGGCTGGAACTTCTGGGTCGGGTTGACGCACGTCGCCGTCTCGACCACGCTGATGCCGTACTGCTTCTGCGTGATCTTCAAGTCCTCGCACGTCTGCAACTCAAGCTTGAACTGCGCGCGCGCCGACGCGGCCGAGCCGAGCACGCACCCGACCGCCAGCGCCGAAAGCAACAGCGAGCGAATCCCCCCGGGCACAAACATAGACGCCTCCTTTCGTGACGGCGCACGCAGCGCCCCCGGCCTGAGTCAGCCTCACGCGGACAGTCCGTCGGCCAACAGGGTCAGGGCGCTCTTGTACGGCTCTTGCGCGGCCTGCGCAACCATCTCTATCCACGACTTCACCTGAGCGGTAAGCGCACTCGGGTCGAACGCGGCGGCGGGCTGGCTCACCTGTTGCGCCTCGCCCGTCGGCTGCAACATCTGCGCCGCGTTCATGGCCGACATCAACGCCGCCTCCTGACTGTCGAACCAGTTCGTCCAGCCGCCCGCGAAGATCAGGCCGTTCTGGTTCTGGTAACCGCCGAGTTGGCTGCGAAGCTGCATGAAGTTGGTCGTGGGTAGCAGAACGTCGTGCACGTGCGTGAAAAATTCGGACTGACAGCTCTGCGATTGCAGGTCGGGCGCGCCCCACGACTTGAAGACTGGAATCAGTTGGTTCGTGTCGTAGGGTGGGCGCAGCGGCCCGAACCACGCGTTGAAGGACACGGCCTGCTGGGGGGTGTCAACCAACGTGCTGACCGCCTCCCAGTAACTCTGGTCGCCGGGCATCCAGCACGAGCCGTCCTTCTGCATGACGATGCCGAGGTTCAGGTACAGGTCGCCGAGCCCTTTCAGGATGGTGATTAAATCCTGATCGGCAGTCCCGCCCTTGGCAAGGAGCGTGGCCGACGCGCCGGGGTCGCACGCCATCACCACGTACTGCGCGTTTATCGTTTCGCCGTTCACCGTCACCGTGACGCCGTTGCTGCCGGGCGCGACGGCAGTCACGGGCGAGTTGGCCTTCGCCGAAACCCCGGACGCGCTCAACGCCTTCTCAAGCACGCCCAGTAGACCGATGAGGCTCTGGTTGGTCTGGAACGTCGGGATGTCGCCGATGCCGGACGCCGACGCCGTCGTGCTCTCGGACGATGCCGTGCTGTCGGACGCCGTCTGCGGCGTCGCCGGCCCGCCGAACACGTTCCTCACGAAGTACGTGGTCGCGTAGACGGCGGACGCCTCGCCTATGCTGGCGTAGGGTAGCGACACGAACTGGTAGAGAAAATTCTTTATTACATTCTGCTTGAAGTCTTCGGTGATGAGGGACAGGCTTGCCAGCCAGTCGTCCACGCTCAGCGTCCAGTCGGGCTGCCCTTCGCGGTTCAGCAAGGTCGCGGCGACCAGAAATTCGCCGAACTGTATAATGCGCAGCCAATCGTCCGCGGCGTAGCTGGCGAAACCGCTGACCGTAGAGGGAACCCACAGCAGCCGCTCGTTCGTGGACTTCTCCCATACCGTCAAGCCCGTCGGGTACAGCTCAATCTGGTCTTCGAGGCCGAGTTCCTGAATAAGGTTCAGGTAGTTGGGCTGGGCGTTGCCGTAGAAGAACTGCGCGCCCGCGTCAATGGTGTACGTCTGCCCCCCGTACTCGACGGTTAAGGACGACACGTTCCCGCCGACCTCCGGCGAAGCCTCGAACAGTTGGATGTCGAACTGCCCCGGCCACTGCTTATTGATCTGATAGGCCGTGAAGATGCCGGCGGCGCCGCCGCCGACGATGACCACCGTGGGCGTGCTGCCCGATCCGTCCTCCGTCGTCATTGGGTTTTCCTCCTGAAGGGTGATGACTCCCGGTAACCGAAACGCGGTGACTCTCGTGCCACGCGCCTCTGACGAGGAGACGAGGAGGGCGAGCGCGGGCGGGCGCTAGACCTTGGCCGTGTCGAGCTGGCGGCGGTAGTCGTCGCCGTCTATCTCGACGGTGCGGCACATCTCGTAGAGGCGGGAGCGGAGGCGGACGCCGACGCGGTCTTCGAGCGTCTCCTCGGAGGGGTTGCGGCGGGCGTCCATGTAGTTGGTGGTGAAGATGGTGAGCTTCTTGTCGTTGTAGCGCTTGCCGATGACGTTCATCATCGTGTCGCGCACCCAGTCGGTCGGCTTCGACGCGCCGAGTTCATCGAGCACGAGCACCTCGGCCTGATAGACCGGCGCGAGCACACTCATCTCGGAGGTGTTCGAGACCTTGTTGTAAGAGTCCTGAATCTCTTTCAGCAGCGAGCCGAACTCGTAGAACAGGCACGGCACGCCCTTCTCCATCAGCCCTTGAAGAATCGCGACGGCGAGGTGCGTCTTGCCGACGCCCACGGGGCCCATCAGGAGGAGTCCACGCTCGACAGCCGGGTACTCGCGCACGAGACGGAAAGCGTAGTTGAAGGCTTTTAGCTGCGAGCCGTTGTTGGGCGCGGGGTAGTAGTTCTGTAGCGTGCAGGCTTCGCGGCGCGGCGGCGCGGGCTCGCGGTAGCGGCGCGGGATGCGCGCCTGTTCGAGCAGCTTCGAGCGCGTGTCCTGCGTGCGGCACTCGCAGCGGCGCGCGCCGCGGTTGGGGATGACTTCGTAGCCGGTGCCGAAGCAGCGCTGGCAGGCCGCGGGCGACTCAGCCTTCTTCCTGCGCGCGGGCTTCTCTTCCTGTTGGAGGTGAGACTCGGACTCGTTCGCCTCCGGGACGGCGAACAGGGGTGGAATCTTTTTGCGGTTGTCCGAAGGCATCCGGAGAACTAAAACTCTTCTCTCTTTATCTTTCGTCCGCGCGGGGGGTGGAGCGTGTGCGCGGCCTTACGTCGGGACAAAATTTTTGCCCTTCTCGCGAGAGGGCGAGCGGATTATAGCACCGTGAAGAGAGATTGCAAGACGCTCTTTCGCGTTCGAGATTTTCCACAGTGTGGAAAACTGTTCGCGCCTTCCGACTGTCAGAAAGAACCGCACGCGCCGCGCTTCAACGGCCTCACGTGACGGGCTTCAACAGCCTCCGCCGCCGCCCTGATAGACGGGCCGCCAGCGCCCCTGCTGCTTCTTGTAGATGATGTAGTCGTTGCTCTCGTAGTAGCTGCCTTCGACGACGACCTCGCCCACGCCGTCGCCGTCGAGGTCTATCTGGTCAACGTAGCGGCGGTCTGCGTACTCGCCCTCGAAGCCGTGGTGGAACCACTCCCAAGCGGTCTTGAACGTGCCGCCCTCCGGCTCGATGATGAGGAAGAGCGTCCAAGCGTCGCCCGCCGTCTCGCTCTTCTTCTCGACGACGAAGCTGCCTATCAACTCTTCACGGCCGTCGCGGTCGAGGTCTGTCGCCGTCAGGTTGGCGACTTCCATCTTGCCGACGAGAGCGGCGGGCGCGCCGTTCTTCGCGTAGGCGGCGCGCGCCAGCTCGATCGCTCGGGCGCGCTCGGCTTCGGTCGGCGCGCGGCGCGAAGAGGCTCCGCGGCCGAGCGTGGACGAGTCGGTCGCGAGCGCCTGCACGCGCCCGCCGAGCCGCGCCTGCGTCTCGACCGAGACCTCCGCCGCCAGAAAGACGCAGCCCGGCTCCATCGCCTTCTTCACCGTCACTGTCCCTGCGTCGCCGCCGCCCGAGAGCAATCGGAACTGCCGGCCCGCGCGGAAGAACTCGCGCGTGAAGGCTTGCGAGCCCGCCTCGTCGTCAACCGGCGGCTTGGCGTACGCGCCGCGCTCGTAGATGACGATGGGCTCCATCGTCACGTTCGCCTCGTACTTCTCGACCGCGAACAGAACCGTGCGCGCGGCGCGCGCCGCGGCCGTTTGCTGACGGCGCGCGCCGACGGCGGCGGCCTGCGCGCAGGCGAGCGCCAGCACGGCCGAGAGGGCAAAGACCAGTCGGGGGATTCTCGTCTTCATCGCTTCAGAGCCTTTCGGGTTGTGCGGCCGGGCCGAGCGGCCGGCAAGGTCACATGTGCGGCGGCGTCAGCCGCAGGAACATTTCGAGCAGGAGCAGGAATGCGACGACGGCGGCGAGGACGAGGAAGAAGACGTGGACGGGCCGCAGCACAATACGGCGGCAGGCGCGACACTTGAGGCCGTTCATGGGCCTCGCGCAGTAAGGACATTTCGGCATCGGCAAATAGCGTCGGGCCGGATAAAAATGCCACGACTCACGCCCGCGATTCAAGTCCGGCGGGCGCGCGCCGGAATATAGCACACGCCCCCCGAGTCGGCGGCGACGGGCGTGTGCTATATTTAACCGAAAACAATTTTCGTCCGGGAGAGCATGGCGCGCGACGACGGCCGCACGCGCGCACTCGGTTCGCGCATGAGTATTCTGAGTGGGCTTCTGCACAAGATCGGTCTGGGCAACGGCGCGGGCGAGCAACACCCCGCGCGCGTCTTCCTCCTCGACGACGACACGCTGCGCCACGAGTGGTTCGCGAAGCAGTTCAAAGGGCACCAACTGGACGTGGCGATGGAGCCCGCGCGCGCCGTCGAGCTGCTCTCGACGAACTACTACGACCTCATCTTCCTCGACCACGACCTGCTGCCCGAGCACTACTACGCCGAGGAGTTCGACGACGAGCGCAGCGGCTACGCCGTCGCGCGCTGGCTCGCCGCGACACCGACGCGCCACGCCGCCGCCAACATCATCGTCCACACGCGCAACGCCGACGGCGCGCTCCGCATGGTCGAGCTCCTCCGCAGCGTCGGCCGGCAGGCCGAGCACGTCCCCTTCCACCTGCTCGCCCCGAAGATAAAGCAGCTCCGCCGGGGGCGTTGAAGGTAAGAGGCGGGCAGTGAAGGCAAAAGGCAAGAGGCAAAAGGCAAAAGTAATAAACCTTATGAAGACGGAAAAGCCCTTCAACTCGCTCGCCGTCGTCCTGTGTCTCGCGCTCTCATTCGCCTCTGTTGTTCGTGCCCGGACGGGCGGCGGCGCACAGCGGCGGCCCGTCGGCGCGCAGAGGGCCGCCGAGGCGGAAGGCGCCGGCCGGCCCTACGACGAACAGGCCCGGTGGCTGCTCGCGCGCCCCGAAATCCGCGCCGCCTTCGCCGACGTTGACCGCAGCCACGAACGGATTCTCAAAGAGTGGATCGCCCTCACGGAAATCAACGCGCCGTCGGGCAAGGAGCAGGAGCGCGCCGCGTACATCGAGCGCCTTCTGCGTGGCTACAAGTCTGTGGAGGTGCGGCGCGACGCGGCCGGAAACGTCATCGCCACGCGACGCGGGACGGGCGGCGGCCCGCTCGTCGTCATAGACGCGCACATGGACACGGTCTTTCAGGAGGGGCTGAAGATAAAGGTGGAGGTGCGCGACGGTAAGATTTATGCGCCGGGCGTGGGCGACGACACGCGCAACATCGTCGCGATGCTCGCGGCGCTGCGCGCTTTAGACGCCGCGGGCGTGAAGACGAAGGGCGACCTCGTCTTTCTCTTCACCGTCGAGGAGGAGACGAGCTTCCGCGGCGTCGAGCAGTTCGTCGCCGACAACAAGGCGCGCATCGGCCACTACATCGCGCTCGACGGCGGCTACGAGGGCTTCACCTACGGCGGCATCGGCATCAACTGGTACCGGCACCACTTCATCGGCCCCGGCGGACACACGCGCTCGCAGACGCCGCCCTACTCGGCGACGCTCCCCGCCGCCCGCGCCATCGAGCGCATCTACCAGTTGCCGCTCCCGCAGAACGTCCCCGTCAACGTCAACATCGGCATGATGGGCGGCGCCGAAGTCTTCAACGCCAAGGCCGCCGACGCTTGGTTCACCGTGGATTTGCGCTCGACCAGCAACGAGGTGATTGCGGACTTGGAGCGGAAGATCGCTGACATCGTGAAGGAGGAGGCCGAGCGCGAGCACATGACCGTGCGCACCGAGCGCGTCTCCTCGACGCCCGCGGCGCAGATTCCCGGCCACCGCGAATCTTTGCTGGTGAAGACGGCCGAGGCCGTGCATTACGCGATGGGCTTCCGACCCTCGATTACGACGACGGGCTCGAACAACGGCAACGTCGCGCTGCTCGCCGGCCTCTCGGCCATCTCGACCGGCGCCGGCCCCTGCCGCGACTCGCACGCGCTCACAGAGAACTGCGACATCGAGCCGCTCTACAAAGGCATCCAGAAGCTCATCCTGCTCGGCGTCGCCGTGGCGCAGTTGAGTCAGTAAGAACTACCGCCTCTTCTCGGTCGTCCGGCCGAGGCCGACTTTGTGAAGCGCCCACGCGGCGGCGACGACCGCGGCCTTGCCGAAGCTGAAGCCCTCGTCGTCGAGCCGCTCGACGCGCGTGACGCGTCCGCGCGGGAGTTCTGCCTTTGAAGATGACGATGAAGAGACCGCCCTGCGCGCGTTGGTCTGGTTCTTGCCGTCGGGGCTCTTCTCGCCCTTCTCCTTGGCGTCGGGCGCGCCCTGCTTGGCCATCTCGTTCTCGATCTCGGAATTTATCTCGCCGCCGACGAGGATGGCAGTGCCCGTGAAGTAGAACCAGAGCATGAGGATGATGACCGCGCCGAGCGTGCCGTAGGTCGCGCTGTAGTTGTTGAAGTAGCTGAGGTAGGTCTTAAACGCGAACGAGATGAGCAGCCAGAGCGCGACGCCGACGACCGCGCCCGGCGTGATCCACTTCCAATCTTGGTCGTGCGCGTCGGGGCCGAAGTAGTAGATGAGCGCGAAGGCCAGCAGCACGAAGACGAGCACGAGCGGCCACTGCAAAATCTTCCAAGCGGTCGCGAACGCCGAGCCCAGACCCGCCCAGACCGAGACGGCGTCGGCGATGTCGTGGCCGTAGAGCACGAGCACGAGCGCCGTCACGATGAGGAACGTCAGCGCCAGCGTCAGCCCGACGGCCGTCAGCCGAACCTTCCACCACGGGCGCGTCTCCTTCAAATCATAAGCCGCGTTCAGAGACTCGCTGATGGCGCCCATGCCGTTCGACGCCGCCCAGAGCGTCGCCAAGATGCCGAACGAGAGCTTGCCGCCGCCGCTCGAACGCGTCACGTCGTTGACCGTCTCGGCCACGAGCTTCGACGCGTCGCCGGGCAGCACCGCGCTCAGGTACTGGAAGAGCCCGTTGCGGAGTTGACTGTCCTCGCCCGCCAAGTAGCCCAGCAGCGACGTGATGAAGAGCAGCGCCGGGAAGAGCGCGAGCAGGAAGTAGTAGGAGAGCTGCGCCGAGCGTCCCAGAACGTCGTCGTCCATCACCTCGGCGTAGACGCGCCGCCCAAGCTCCTTCCAACTCAGCCCGCCGAGACTCATCGCCTTGAACATGCCTTCCCTCCCTTCAACAGCCGCCTAGTCTTGCCGCGGAGCGAGGCGAAAGCGTCACGATTTGTTAAAGATTTGTGAGGCTACTTGACCAGCGTCCCCGTGCGCCCCCAGCGCGTGTTCTGGAAGAAGTCGAAGATGAAGTTGCCGTGCGAGGGCGCGCTCTCGTCGTAAGACCAGTAGACGAACATCGCGCGGCCGATGACGAGGTCGCGCGGGACGAAGCCCCAGTAGCGGCTGTCCTCGCTGTTGTCGCGGTTGTCGCCCATCACGAAGTAGTGGCCCTCGGGCACGTCGAACACCTCGCCGCGCGTGACGCGCCGCTGCTCGCGCAGGTTCTCGGGCTTCCAGTAGACGTTGTACGTGCTCTCGCCGGACGGGACGGGCGCATGGCCGCCGACGAGCGGGGCGTTCTGCTCGTCCGTGAGCGGGGCGCCCCTTTCATCGCCGGAGGTGTCGGGGTCGTCCGCGTCCGGCGGGTTGAGCGCGGCTACCTTGTTCTCGGGGAGCGGCTGGCCGTTGATGTAAACGTCGGTGCCGCGCACCTCGACGTGGTCGCCCGGCAGGCCGACGACGCGCTTGACGTAGTTCGTCTTGAAGGGGACGGTGTCGCTGACGTGCTTCGACTGGAACTGCTCCGAAGGGTACTTGCCGGGGTACTTGAAGACGATGATGTCGCCGCGCTGTATCTCGCGCTGCGGCAGGAAGGGCAGGATCGGCCCCGGCGCGAAGATGAACTTGTTGACGAGCAGGTGGTCGCCGATGAGGATCGTGTTCTGCATCGAGCCCGTAGGCACCTTCACCGCCTGCACGACGAACGTCATGCCGAAGAGCGCCATCACGGCCGTCACGACCAGCGACTCGAAGTACTCGCGGAAGACGCTGTGCGGCGGCCCGTGCTTCTTCTGCGCGGCGTCCTTCGCCGACGCCGACGCGTCGCCGCCGTCCCGCCCGCCCGCGCGCGCGCGAACCGTCTCGCCCTCGGCCGGCGGCTCGGCCACGCCCGCGCCCCTCTGCTCTCTACTCATATGAACTCATCCTAGTGAACCGTTCCGACAATGGTCAAGCCGGGGGCGCGGCAGGCCGATTCGGGATGTGCCCGCGAAATTATTTTTGTTTCACGGGCGAAACATTGTTTCACTCTCGCCGATTTTGTGCTACAATCATTCCTATGAAAACGACTGAGAAAAAGCGCGGCGCGAAGGTCGAGCAGTTCACGCCGGCCGAGCAGCGTTCGGCGCGCGCCGACCGCGTGAAGGTCTTCGAGGCCGAGCCCTACGGCTGGATCGCGCAGTCGGAGTCGGGCGTCGAGCGCGGCTACCACCTCTTCCGCGACCCCGACACGCGCGCGCTCGCCTGCACCTGCGCCGACTTCATCTTCCGCGGCAACGCCGAGCCGGGCTACGAGTGCAAGCACGTCGGCGCGGTTTTGAAGTTCATCGCGCGGCAGTACCTCCGTTACGAGTACGAGCCGGGGCGGCAGGTGTTTCGCGTCGCGTAAAAACTTTTCGGGAGATTAGGACTGATGAGCAGCAAGACTTTCAAGTGCGAGGCGTGCCGCGCGGCGTCCGAGACGCTGCACATGCGTGACTCGGACGGCAAGTGGGTCTGCGCCCACTGCATCCCCGCGGCCGAGCTGGACGCCTGCGAGGGCCTGCGCGAGCGTCTGGGGCTCAGGCCCGCGGCGCGCGCGCAGCGACGCAAGGCGGCCTGAAACTTTAACGTTTTACTCAAACTTTAACTTTCCCCTCACCCTCAAGCCGTCCGGACGCGAAGGGGGTTCGCGGCACGCGCCACACGCCCCCTTTGCGCCCGGTCGTCCTTCCGCCTTAACCTTTCAAGCATGAGCGCGTTCGAGACGAAGGAGCAGACTTCGGCGGGCGGAGTCGTCTACAGGCGGCGCGGCGGCCGGGTCGAGGTGGCGCTGATTTCGGTCGGCGAGCAGGGGCGCTGGCAGTTGCCGAAGGGGCTGGTCGGGCGCGGCGAGTTGCCGGAGGAGGCTGCGCTGCGCGAAGTGCGCGAGGAGACCGGGCTCGCCTGTGAAATAGAAGGAGCGCTCGAAACGGTCGAGTACTGGTACTTCTCGAAGGGCGGCGCGCGGCGCGTGCGCTTCCACAAGTTCGTGCACTTCTACCTGATGCGGTACGTCTCGGGCGACGTGTCGGGGCACGACGAAGAGGTGAACGAGGCGCGTTGGGTCGGGTCGGAAGAGGCTACGGGGATGCTGGCCTTTAAAGGCGAAAGGAAGGCGCTGGAAGAGGCGCTGGAAATGATTCGTTCGGGCGCCGTCGGCTGAAACGGACGGCGCCCGCTAAAAATCTCGCGGCAGGCGGCTCAGTGGACGACGCGGCGCGCGCTGACCCTCTGCCAGAGGATTTCCTCGTCCGGGTAGGCGATGCCGTTCTCGCTGCGCATCGAGAGCGCGGTCTGGACGATGAGCTTCAGGTCTTCGAGCAAGCCGTTGCAGTCGGCGCAGGCCGTCAGGTGCGTACGGATGAAGACGCTGTCGTCCTCGCCGAGCGAGCCGGCGGTGTATTCGCTGAGCAGTTCGATACTTCTGGCGCAGTCCATTGGCCGTTCCTTTGGGGCGGTATTGAGTCGGCTCCCGGCAGGAGCGCCGGAAGGTTATTTAGATGCGGCTTGCTCCCGAATTAATTGCCTCAGCTTGAGCCGCGCCTTGTGTAATTGTGATTTCGACGTTCCCTCGGCGATGCCGAGCATCCCGGCGATCTCGTAGTGCTCGTAGCCTTCCACGTCGTGGAGGACGAAGACCGTGCGGTAGCCCGTCGGGAGCTGCTGTAGCGCCTTTTCCAGCGAAATCCGGTCTATGACGGGCATCGAGCCGGGGTTCTCAGTCCCCTTCACAATCTGTACGGGGGTCTCGCCCTCCTCGGTCAGAAGCTCGGAGCGCGTGCTCTTCTTGCGGAAGTGCATCAAGACCTGATTGACCGTCATCCGGTGCAGCCAAGTCGTGAAGGCCGACTCGCCGCGGAACATCCCGATCTTGTTGTAGAGCTGTAGGAACACGTCCTGCGTCATGTCCTCGGCCTCGACGGGGTTGCCCATCATGCGGAGCGTCAGCGCGTAGACGCGCCGGTAGTGGCGCCGGTACAACTCCTCGAACGCGTTGTTGTCGCCCCCCGCGGCCTTTTTGGCGAGGTCGAAATCAGACTCCTGCGGCTTATTTACGTCGGCTACGGTCACTTCTAAATCATTCCTTATTTAATATTTCTTCGATTATCCACGAATTCTTGGCAAATGGGAAACGGCCGGGCTTCCGCTCGGCCCCGGTTACTTGAGCGTGTCCCAACTGCCCATCGCGCGGAGTTTCTTGTAGCGCCGCGTCAGACGCTCTTCGGGCGCGAGCGCGGCCGTACGCTGTAGGCTCTCGCCGAGCGCCGCGTCGAGCAGCCGCGCCGTCTCGTCCCAGTCGGTCTGCGCGCCGCCCTGCGGTTCCGCGACGACCGCGTCCACCAGCCCCGCGCGGTGAAGCTCGGGCGCGGTCAGGCGCAGGTATTCGGCGGCGCGCGGCGCCTCGGCCGCGTCCTTGAAGAGAATCGCGGCGCAGCCCTCGGGCGTGATGACGGAGTAGACCGCGTTCTCAAGCATCAAGACCTGATCGGCGATCCCGATGGCGAGCGCGCCGCCCGAGCCGCCCTCGCCGATGACGACGCCGACGACCGGCACGCGCAGCCGCGCCATCTCGAAGAGGTTGCGCGCGATGGCCTCGGCCTGCCCGCGCTCCTCGGCGTCTATGCCGGGGTAGGCGCCCTGCGTGTCTATGAAGGTGATGACGGGGCGGCCGAATTTTTCGGCGAGCTGCATCAGCCGCAGAGCCTTGCGGTAGCCCTCGGGCTTGGTCATGCCGAAGTTTCGGAAGCGGCGCTGCTTGGCGTCGCGCCCCTTCTGCTGTCCGACGACGGCGACCGAAGAGCCTTTGTAGCGCGCGAAGCCGCAGACGATGGCCGGGTCTTCGGCGAAGCGGCGGTCGCCCTTCACCTCGACGAAGTCCTCGAACAGGCGCTCGACGAAGTCGAGCGTGTAGGGGCGTTCGAGGTGGCGCGCCAGCTTCACGCGCTCGAACGCCGACATCGAGTCAATCTTTGGTTCCATCCAGCCGAAATGTCCTGAATTGATTATGACGACCGGGGAAGGATGTACGCTTACGGCGTCCCCGTCAAGTTCGCGCGTAAAAGGTTAAGAGGCTTGTGTTGAGGAAACGGCCTCAACACAAGCCTCTAACAGTCAGTTAAATTACGCTGGCCTACTGCAAGCTGTCGGTGAACGCCTTGAGCAGGCGCGCGCGCGACGGGTGGCGGAGCTTGCGCAGGGCCTTCGCCTCGATCTGGCGGATGCGCTCGCGCGTCACGTCGAAGTTCTTGCCGACCTCTTCGAGCGTGTGCTCTTCGCCCGCGGGCCCGAGGCCGTAGCGGAGTTTGATGACGACCTCTTCGCGGGGCGAGAGCGTCGCCAGCACCGCGTCCGTCACCTGCCGCAGGTTCGTCGTCACGACCGAGTCGGCCGGGCTCACGCGCGACTTGTCCTCGATGAAGTCGCCGAGGTGCGAGCCCTCTTCCTCGCCAATCGGCGTCTCCAAAGAGATGGGCTGCTGCGCCAGCTTGAAGACGCTGCGCACCTTCGAGACCGGCATGTCAACCTTGTGCGCGATCTCTTCGGTCGTCGGCTCTCGCCCGAGTTCCTGCACGAGAGCGCGCGAGGTGCGGATGAGCTTGTTAATCGTCTCGATCATGTGGACGGGGATGCGGATGGTGCGCGCCTGATCCACAATCGCGCGCGTCACGGCCTGCCGAATCCACCACGTCGCATACGTCGAGAACTTGTAGCCGCGCCTCCACTCGAACTTGTCCACAGCCTTCATCAGGCCAATGTTCCCCTCCTGAATCAGGTCGAGGAACTGTAGGCCGCGGTTCGTGTACTTCTTCGCGATGGACACGACGAGGCGCAGGTTGGCCTCCGTCAGCTCGCGCTTGGCCTCCTGCGTCTCGGCCTCGCCGGCGACGATGGACTGGTACGTGCGCTTAATCTCGACGACCGAGATGTTGTGATCCTCTTCGACCTTCTTCAGACGGCGCTTGGCCGCCGAGAGCTGCCGCTTGTACTCCTTCTCGGCGTCGGGCTTGATGCGCCTGTTCTCAAGCTTGTCCGAGAGCTTCTTAATCTCGCGCTCGGCCGAGCGCACCTCCTTGTGCGCAGAGGCGATGGCGTCAATCAGACGCAGCCGGGCCGACTCCTTCAGGTTGAGGTTCTTAATCTCCTGCGAGATTTCCAGACGCGTGCGCGCGACCTTGCGGCGCAGGCGCAGGAGTTTCTTCGAGGGCTTGCCGCGCGTCAGCTTCTGCTCGGCGCGCAGCTTCTCCCACTCCTTCAAGCCCTCCTTGAAGTGCTTGCGGATGTTCTCGACGCCTTCCAGAGTCCACTGAAGGTACTCGTCGGCCTTGTCCTCGGCCTCGGACACGTCGGCTTGGTCGGAGAAGTTGACGATGTCGCGGATGCTCAAGTCACCCGACTGCAACTCGTCGCCTATGCTGATGAGTTCCTTAACCGCGATGGGCGAGCGCGAGATGGCCTTGTGCGTCTTAATCTGGCCGCGCTCGATGCGCTGCGAGATGGAGACCTCCTGCTCGCGCGTCAGAAGCGGGACGGTGCCCATCTGGCGCAGGTAGACGCGGACGGGGTCGGCAGACTTCTCGTCCTCGCCGGCCGAGAGGTCGAGGTCGTCAACCTCGTCGAGCGTGCCTTCCTCTTCCACGTCGGCCGCGAGCGAGGCGACTTCCGAGATGAGTTCTTCGTCCGACTCGACGGCGCCGATGGTCGCCGCTTCGAGCTTTTGCAGAACGTCGTCAATGTCGCGGTCTGCGACGGGGTCGCCCGAGACGACCTCGCCGTAACCTTCGTAGAATTTTTCGCCGCCCGTTTCCAACAAATCAAGCCCCTGCTTCTTCATCTTCTCGCTCAAGTCGTGGCCCCCCGCCGTGCGCGTCCGCGCCGGAAAGCGTCTCATACGTGGCTGTGAACAGTTTAGTTTCCCGCCGCCTCTGCAATCCGCCACATCCCGCACGCAATTAACCTATTGATGCGGGAGACATTAGATGTCCCACCCGGGGTTCCAGTTGTACTCGCGCCGCAGCTTGTTCGGTTGACTGAAAAGGCAGGAAATACGGACACGCCTCTGTGATGCACGAGAGAACGTGCCGGTTTGTCAGTGCCACGCGAATAACCCGAGCCCCCTAACCGAAGAAATAGCATAATTTAGACTTATATTCCAGCCGCCGCGCGCTTTCAGCGTTTTTCCTTTGTAAATCCGCCCTTTCCGGCCGACGGAAAGGGCTTCGGCGCAAGGGGAACGGAAAACCATGCCGTGAATTGCGGGAAACTGTGGTACAACCAGACGGAGCGCCGCCTCTCTCTGAAGTACAGCTCTCGCTTTTCGCCTTTATCTGATGGAAATTCAGGGGTTTTCGCCTTCGGCCGTGTGGATTTGGGCTCTGCTGCTCAGCCTCTTCTGGGCGGTCGTGCCCGGCCTTATTACGGGCTGGATGTTTCGAGAGCGCGGGCGAAGGTTCCTGCCGGGGCTCATTCTGGGATTTTTCTGCGGCCCCTTGGGCATCTTGGCGGCGCTGGCCTTTATTTACGTCTCCGACCGCAGGCGCGCTCACGGCCACAGGCGCGGGCACGGACGCGCCGTGCGCGTTTTTTACGACATCCCGGTCGTCGGACGCCTGCACGTCTCGACCGTCTGGGCCTTGGCGGGGCTGGCGACCTTCCTCTGCCTCTGGATGGTCGGGGGCATCACATACGAGTTCTACCGCAGCGGCCTCGCGCCGGCCGCGCAGGACGAACTGCGCGACGCGGCGGCGGAAATTCCCCAATCGAAGGGGCTTGTCGAAGGGCCGACGCCCGTCGCACGACACGCCTCGGAAACGTCTGTGAACACGCAGGCGCAGGGCGGGCACAGCGCGCAGGGTCGCGCTGCGGTGCTCGGGAACGTCTCGGGGCAGCCGGAGCAGACGGAACAGCCGCCCGCGGGTCAGGAGAGAAACGCGCCCGCGCTGGCGACGCTCCCGCCCGGCGAGGTCAGTCCGGTGTCGCTTCCGCCGCAGGCGAGGGGCGCGGGCGGCCAGTTGACTCCGCCGACGGTGCAGGGCGTTACGGGCTCGGCGCCTCCCGCGGGAGCGCCAACGCGCCAGCGCTCCGACGCCGTGTCGGAAGTGACGCGCGACCTCGCGTCGAAGGGGCACCGCGTACACGCCGCCCTGAGCGGCGACGCGCAGACCGCGACGCTCTCCATCTCCGGCGCGACGCTCACGCGCGCGACCGGTAACCAGCTCCTCGGGAACGCGCGCCTGCGCTCTGCGCTCAAGGCGGCGGGCGTACGCATCGTCGTCATGCTCAACGGCGAGGATAGTTGGACGTACATCCTCTGAAGGCTCTCGCGGCGCGACGCGACCGCCGATTTGGGTTAGAGCCACCTACCATTTCGTCGGACGACCGAAGCAGTTCTCCGGCACCTCCCTTCTTCCACTGACGGAAAATCCCGAAAACTTCCGCCGCACGGGTTCGTGTCGCGGCGTCGCGCGCGTGGCACGCCGGTTGTTTAGTCTTAAAGCGTCTCGCGAGAGACTGGTTACGGTGCCGTCGCGCCGGCAACCAAAAAGTCGGGGCCCGGCTGTGAAGGGGAGAGCGCAGCCGGGCCTCAGCTTTTGTCTAGGGCTTTTACACGGCGGCGGCCGGGGCTTGGGTCTTTCGGCGCGGGTGGGTAATAATGAAGTTCATGAGTGAAGAGACGCCTCAGCAGAAGACGGAGACGGGGCAGACTGTGCTCGTCGTTGACGACATGAGCGACAACATCATCCTGATTAGCCTCTCCCTTCAGGACATGGGTTATCGCGTTGTGACGGCCACGAACGGCGCCGACGCACTCAACGTCGCGAAGCTCGCGCACCCAGACCTCATCCTCATGGACATCGCCATGCCGCAGCAGGACGGCTTGGCCGCCACGCGCCGCATACGCGAGGAGGCGGACTTGCAGGACGTGCCCGTCGTCGCGCTCACGGCCTTCGACACCGACGGCTTCCGCCAAGCCGCCTTCGACGCGGGCTTCAACGGCTACCTGACCAAGCCCATAGACTTCGACCGCCTGCGCAACCTCATGTCCAAACTCCTCGCGCGCGACAAGGGCAACACGACGCGGCTCTGACGCTCAGACCGAACGCCCACGTTCTGCCTTCACACGCCCGCGGTTAATCCCCTTTCCTGTCCGAACTGGCTTCAACTACTTCGCCGAGCCTCTTGACTTTCGTCCCGCCCGGCCCCTTATTTAAGGCACTTCGCGACGCGGCGCGCGTGTAGGGCTTCCGGCCGCGCGGGCGCGGCCCCGGACGATTCCCTTCCTTTTAAGGAGAGCAGAGATGAAGAGAAGGCACTACGTTCTGAACGTCGTCCTCGCTTTGTGCGCGGCGCTGGCGGGGCACGCGCTCTACGGCGCGCTCGTGGCCCCGCGGACGGTCGAGGCGCGCGCGGCCGCGCAGCCGAGGGACGACGGCTGGGAGTACTGCGCGGTCATGAAGGCGCAGATTCCCGGCTCGATACGCATTGTCTACTGGATCGTCTACTTCAAGGGCGAGGGCGTGAAGGTTGACCCGGTCGAGGCGTCCGGCGTCTCGGGCAATTCTTTCGGGAAGGCCGTCGCGAAGCTCGGCGACGAGGGCTGGGAGATGGTCGGCGAAGGCCCGCTCGCGGCCCCGCTCGACCCG
This sequence comes from Pyrinomonadaceae bacterium, assembly GCA_035248785.1. GTDB lineage: Bacteria > Acidobacteriota > Blastocatellia > Pyrinomonadales > Pyrinomonadaceae > QHXN01. The sequence goes on from DATFHD010000117.1 coordinate 39,985, forward strand.
CGGCCCGGCCCCTCCATCAACGCGCCGAGCGCCTACTTCTTCAAACGGCGCAAGAGCGACTGAGAAGGCAGGCCGCTCCGCGGAAGGCAAAAGGCGAAGGGCGAAAGGCAAAAGTGCGGATGAAGGAGGGCGTGTCTCTCATCATCAACCGATGACGAAGGGAACGCCGCCCCTCATCTCTTCACTTTTGCCTTTCGCCCTTCGCCTTGCGGCTTGAACGCTACTTCTTCCCGCCCGAAGTCTCGGGGGGCTTAATCTCTTCCTCGGCGTTGGCGGCCTTCTCGTCTATCTGCTCGACGCCGCCTTTGATGGCGCCGACCAGTGCGCCCAAGCCCGCGCCGACGAGGATATCACCCGCAACGTCTTTGGCCTGAGTAAGGAGCGACTTCCCGCCGCCCTTCTTCGAGCCGCCTTTCTTGGCGCCGCCTTTCTTCGCTCCGCCCTTCTTAGCGCCGCCCTTCTTGGCGCCGCCTTTAGAGCCGCCGCCCTTCTTGGAACCGCCCTTCTTGGAACCGCCCTTGGACGCTCCGCCTTTCTTCGAGCCGCCCTTGGCACCGCCCTTAGCGCCGCCCTTCTTCGAGCCGCCGCCCTTTTTGGAGCCGCCGCCGCCCTTCGAGCCGCCTTTGGCGCCGCTCTTCTTGCTGCCGCCTCCGCCGCCCTTCTTGGCGCCGCCCTTGCCGCCCGATTTCTTCGAGCCGCCCTTCGCGCCGCCGCCCTTGCCCGACGAGCCTTTGGAACCGCCGCCCTTCGAGCCGCCCTTCTTTGACGAATCCTCGTCGCCCTTCTTCGAAGACTTCTTCGACGACTTCCTTGAAGCCATGTCTTTACTCCTCCGTGGATGTTTGGAACAGCTTCCCAACTTGTAGCAAATGACGGCCCCTCTGTCATCAACTTTTCTCTCGAAGCCCTCCGCGCCGAATCCGCGCCGCGCCGCGGCGGCGTAGATACGGGCGTGGACGAGATTCGTGTTGACTCAAAGGGCGCGCCCGTCAAGAATGTGTCGGCCCTTCGCCCGACCCGGCCGCGGCCGGAGTCCCGACCCCTTCCCTTCAAACAGCGGGGCGGCGTGAGCGTGAAAGAGTTCCACTACCGCTGGGAGTTCGACCTGCGCGCCAGCCCGCAGGCGCTCTGGCCCTTCGTCGCCGACACCAACCGCTTCAACCGCGACGCGGGCGTGCCCGACGTGACGCAGATGAAGGCTGACGCCGCGACGCGCAGGGGCGCGCGCCGCCTGCGACTCTCCAAGCTCGGCGTCCGCGTCGAGTGGGACGAGGAGCCGTTCGAGTGGATACGCCCCTTCCGCTTCGGCGTCGTGCGACGCTACCGCAGCGGCCCCGTCGCCGAGATGCGCGTCAACGCGCGGCTCGACGCGCGCGAGGGCGGCGGCACGCACCTCGTCTACGAAGTCACTGCGCGCCCGCGCGGCGTCCTCGGGCGCGCGGCCATTCCCCTTCAGGTCGGGCGCATCAGCGCGCGCAGGTTCGCCGCGGTCTTCCGCCGCTACGACGCGCTCGCGCTGCGCGAAGAGTCGCGCGAAGGCGGCGCCGCTGACGCGCCCTCCGCGCTCGGCGCGAGCGAACGCGCGCTGCTCGCCACGCTCCGCCGCAAGCTCGTTGACGAAGGAAGCGCTGAAAGGACTGTCGCGCTGCTCTGCGAGACGGTCGAGCGCGGCGACGAGTTGACGCTCGCGCGGATGCGACCTTACGCGCTCGCGGACGCGTGGGGCGCCGAGCGCCGCGACGTGCTCGAACTCTTCCTGCGTGCGACGCGCGCGGGGCTGCTCGACCTGCGTTGGGAACTGCTCTGCCCGCACTGCCGCGGCGCGGTGAACTCGGCCGAGACTTTGCGCGACGTGCGCGCCGAACAGCACTGCGACAGTTGCAGCGTTGACTTCACCGTCAACTTCGACCGCTCGGTCGAAGTCGTCTTCCGCCCGAACGCCTCAGTCCGCCGCGTCGAGGTGCGCGACTTCTGCGTCGGCGGCCCGCAGGTGACGCCGCACGTCGTCGTACAGCAACTCGTCCCCGCGGGCGAACAACGCACGGTCACGCCGCTGCTCGAAGAGGGGCGCCACTACCTCCGCGCGTCGGCGCTCGACGGCGGGCAGTATGTTCTGGTCAACGCTTCGGGCGCGGAGGAACTGACGCTCAGCGCGGACGATGCCGGCTGGCCCGAGACGGAGCCGACTCTTTCGCCGCGCCCGTCAATCACGCTCGCTAACGACACGCCGGAAGACCAGTTCTTCGTCTTCGAGCGCACGGCTTGGGGCGATCAGGCGGCGACGGCCGCCGAGGTGACGGCGCTCCAACTCTTCCGAGACCTCTTCGCGTCGGAGGCTCTGCGGCCCGGCGACCGCATCAACGTCGGGCAGATGACCGTGCTCTTCACAGACCTGCGCAACTCGACGCGGCTCTACCGAGAGATTGGCGACGCCGTGGCCTTCGGCGCCGTGATGAGCCACTTCGACGTGCTGCGCGAAGAGATCGCGCGCGAGGGCGGCTCGATTGTGAAGACGCTCGGCGACGCGATCATGGCCGTCTTCCCGCGGCCCGCGCCCGCGCTGCGCGCCATCATCACCGCGCAGGCCGTGCTCGCCTCGCCGCCCGAAGGCGTGCGCCCGCTCACGCTCAAGGCAGGCATCCACGCCGGCCCCTGCATCGCCGTCACGCTCAACGAGCGGCTCGACTACTTCGGCTCGAACGTCAACATCGCCGCCCGCCTCGAACCGCTCTCGACCGGCGAGGACTGCGTCATCACCGAAGACGTGCGCCGCGACCCCGAAGTCTCCGCGCTCCTCGAAGACCCCGCGAGCGGCCTCGCTGCCCTGCGCGCCGAGGCGATGCTCAAAGGCTTCGACAACGAAAACTTCGAACTCTGGCGCGTGACGAGGAAGGGCGACTAAGTCAGAACGGAAAGGCAGACGATTATGACGACCGCGACCACCGAGACTGTGCAGGCCGACACCGCCGTCAAGCCCGTCACGCGGCGGCGCGTGCTCAAGCGCGTACTGACGTTCACCGCGGCCCTCGTCATTCTTCTCGCGGCGTGGGTGGCCTACGACCTCTACTCGCCGCGGCAGACTTCGATGCGCCAGTTCGACCCCGAAGAGGTGGCGCGGCTCGACACGGCGATGTGGCGCTCTTACTACTCGCGCGAGCGGGCGAGAATGTTCTGGCAGTTAGGCGAGCTGCTGCGGACGCAGTACCGCCTGCCGCTCTGGCGCTCGAACGCCGTCGCCTTCCGCGCCGCGAAGGCCGCCTTCGTCTTCAAGGACGGACACTCGCGCGCAGACTACGAGCGCGCGCTGCCCGACCTCGTCAGCTTCTACCGCTCAATCCGCGAAGTCTCGGACACGGACTTCGACGTGGAGCGTGCCGCGCGGCTCGAACTCGAATGGTGGATCGTCCACCGCGAACGGCGCACGCACGCGCCCGGCGACCTCGAACGCGCGCTCGCGGAACTTCAGGCCGAACTCTTCCGCGTCCCCGCCGAACGCCTCGCCGAGCACGCGCGCCTCCGCGCAGAGGCGATGGAGATACGCGACACCAAGGCCGAACAGGGCGGCGTCACCGAAGAGGACTGGAAGAGGATTGACGAACTCCTCCACCAGTCTTGGCGCTCGCTCCACGCGGCGGTCAACTCGCCGAACCCTTGAAGTGAGGCGAAGGTAAAAGTTAAGACGGAAGAGGGCGCGGCCTCCATCATCGTCGGATGATGAAGGCCGCGCCCTCTTGAATAACGACGGGGAAGTCCGCGCCTCTACATCGGCGGGCGGCGCGGCGGAGGCTGCGGGCCGCCTCTGGGTGGGGGGAACGGGCCGCCCGGAGGCGGGAACGGGCCGCCGTCGGGCGGAGGCCCCATCTGCTGTCTGCGGCGTTCGTCCTCCGCGCGGCGCATCTCGTCGGCGCGTCGTGCGTCTTCGGCGCGGCGCGCTTCTTCGTCGGACGCGCCCGGCGCGGCGGCCGAAGGCGTCGGGGTCGGGTTGACCACGATGACGATGGGCGCGGTGTTCCCGTTTGGCGCGGCGGGTGTCGAACTGTCGGACGCGCCCGCGCTGCTTCCGCCGCCGTTCGCGTCGGCGCCGCCCGTGTCGGCCGTACGTGCGTCGGAAGAGGGCGCGTTCGTCGCGTTCGTCGGGGCGGGCGTCTGCGCGTATCCCGCGGCGCCGGAGGTGTTGAGACTCGTGCCGGAACCGCCCGGGTGTTGCGCGGCAGGCGTATCGGTCTGTGTGCCCGCGGGCGTGTCGGCGGTCTGCGTCGTCGAGTTTGGGGGCTGAGTTGTGGGGACGTTCGACTTGCCCGTGCCCCGCAGGAGCGGCAGGGAGATGACGGCGCAGACGGCCACCACGGCGGCGGCCGCGAGCAGCTTCGCCGTCGAGCCGAACGAGCGCCGCTCAGGCTCCTCGTCGAAGCGCGGGCGGACGTAGGTCGGAGTTGAATAATGAGCGCCGCCGCGTCTGGCGTCGAGCGTCGTCTCGCCGAAATGCTGCGCGGCCCCGGCGCCCGCCGCCACCGTCAACGAGTCTACGAGGGTCACGTCGCCGTTCGGCTTCGCGTCGCGCGTGAAGGCCGCGGGCGTGTTTGAAGTGCGCGCGTCGCCGCCCGCCGCCTGACGCAGCAGCCCGCGCATCTCGGCGGCCGTCTGCGGGCGGAGCGCGGCCTTCTGCGACATCGCGCGCCGTATACAGCGGCTGACCTCGACGGGGACGTGCGGCTGCACGACGTGCGCGGGGTGCAGCGGGTCGGCCTCGCTGTTGACGACGGCCGCGGCGCGCGCGAGTGCGCTGACAGGCGGCTCGCCCGTCAGCAGGTGATAGAGGGTCGCGCCCAGAGAATAGATGTCGCTGCGCGGGTCTGTGCCGGTGCCCTGCACCTGTTCGAGCGGGGCGTAGTGCAGCGAGTAGCCGACGACGCTCCCCGTCACGGTCGCCGCCGGAGTCCCCTTCGCCAGCCCGAAGTCGAGCAGCACCATGCGGCCTTTCTCAGTCCGCTTGATGTTCTGCGGCTTGATGTCTCGGTGTACGACCGGCGGCTCCTGCGTGTGCAGGTATTCGAGCGCGTCGAGCAGCTCGTCGGCCCAACTGAGCACGTCGGCTACGGGGAACCAGCCGCCGCGCTTCTTCAGAAGCTCGCCCAAGTCCATCCCGCCGACGTACTCCATCACGAGGAACTGCCCTTCGGCCTCGACGAAGTGGTCGCTGACTATGGGGAGCGCCGGGTGGCGCAGGCGGTTGAGCAGGACGGCTTCGCGCTCGAAGGCGCGGCCGAGCGTCGCGTCGTCGGAGAAGAAGGTCTGCTTGACGGCGACCGTGCTGTCGAAGCGCTCGTCCGTGGCAACGTAGACGGCGCCCATGCCGCCGCGCCCGATCTGTCGGGTCACGCGGTAGCGGTTCTGAAGCAGTGTGCCGGGTTCGATCATGGTGTTTTAAACGGGGACTTCCCGCGAGACGCGGGCGAGACTTAAACGGACGGCGTGAGGCGTTCGGACTCAGGGGCTCGGACTCAAAGTCGCGGGGCCGGCTTCCGGAGGCGGCCCGCACTTTCCACATTAGCCGAACGGCCCGCCCTTAATCAACACTTAATTTATCGCGCGGCCGGCGACGCCTTCAGACCGCGCGCTCGTTGATCCAGACGGGCTTGGCGTTGCAGCCCGAGCCGTCGCTGCGCCAGCGGGGGCAAGACCAGAAGTAGCTACCCGCAGAGGTGGGGCCGCGCTTGAGCATCGGCGTGTCGCAGAGCGGGCAGGGCGGGCCGGTCTCTGGCGCGGGGCGCGGCTCTTCCAGCGCGCCCTTGTCGTCGAACCAGCGCGCGCCGCGGCATTCGGGGTAGCGTACGCAGGAGAGGAAGGCGTGCTTGCCCTTCTCTCTGGGGAGCCGCAGGCGCATCGCGCCGCCGCAGGTCTGACAGGGAGTCTGTACGAGCGCCTTGCGCTGCTTGGCGTTCTTCGGCACGTCGCTCAGGTAGCCGCACGCCTCGCGCCCCGCAGAGCAGACGAGGAACTTGCCCGATGCGCCCTCGCGCTCGACTAGAAAGCCGGCGCGCTCTTCCCTCTTGCACTTCGGGCAGTCGAGCGCGCCTTCGGGACGCGGGAGTTGGCGCGCGTGCGACGGCGCTCCCGGCGACGCGCCTTCGGCCGGACGCTCGACTTCGGAGCCCGCAATCTGCCCGACAAGCTCCGACACCATCTCGCGCACCTCGACCATGAAAGAGTCGAGCGCGTACTCGCGCCGCGCCATGCGCGAGAGCTTCTGCTCCCAACGCCCGGTCAACTCTGCCGACTTCAGCAGCGGCGAGGGCAGCATCTTGATGAGGGCCGCGCCCTTCGCCGTCGCGACGAGCGACTTCTTCTCGCGCACGACGTACTCGCGCTTCAGCAGCGTCTCGATGATGGAGGCGCGCGTCGCGGGCGTCCCAAGCCCCGCCTCCTTCATCGCCAGACGCAGCTCCTCGTCCTCGACCTTCTTCCCCGCCGTCTCCATCGCGCCGAGCAGGCTCGACTCCGAGAAGCGCGGCGGCGCCTTCGTCTGCTTCGCCTGCGCCTCGGCGTGCGTTACGTCGGCCGGGTCTTTGGCCTTCAGCGTCGGTAGTTCCGCCGACTCTTCGTCGTCCTCTTCACCCTGCTTCTTCACGCCCTCTTCTGTGCGGCCGCCGCGCGCGGGCGGCTCGACCTCGCGCCAGCCCGCCTTGAGGACGACCGTGCCGCGCGTGATGAACTTCTCGCCCTCGGCCTCTGTGACGACGGTCGTGCGCTCGATCTCTGCGTCGGGGAAGAAGGCGGCGAGGAAGCGGCGCGCGACGAGGTCGTAGATGCGCTTCTCGTCGGGCGAGAGAGCGTCGCCCTTTATCTGCTGCTTCGTGGGGATGACGGCGTGGTGGTCTGTCACCTTCTTGTCGTCAACGTGGCGGCTCGTGAGTTTGGGCTTTCCGCCCGCGAGAATCTTCTCGATGAAGGGCACGTACGGCCCGACCGAAGCGGCGCGGACGTGCGCCTCAATCTCTTCGGCGACCGCCTTCGACAGGTGGCGCGAGGAGGTGCGCGGGTAAGTTATGAACTTCTTCTCGTAGAGCGACTGCGCCAGTTCCAGAGTCTTCGCCGCGGTGAAGGCGTAGCGGACGTTCGCCGCGCGCTGCAAGGAGGTCAGGTCGTGAAGCAGCGGCGGCTTCTCGCGCGCCGCCTTCTTCTCGACGCTCTGGACGGCGCCGTGCTTCCCTTCGACCTTTTGTACAACGGCCTCCGCGTCTTCCTTCTTGTCAAACCGGCTGCCGTCCTTCCCGAACCAGCGCCCGCGGTACTCGCCGCCGGGCGCGCGAAAGTCTGCAACTACCTCGAAGTAATCCTTCGGGACAAACTCTGAAATCTCTCTGTCACGCTCGACGATGAGCGCGAGCGTCGGCGTCTGGACGCGCCCGAGCGAGAAGACGCCCTGATGGCCGGCGCGGCGAGCGCGTACGGTCTGCGCGCGAGTGGCGTTGATGCCGACGAGCCAGTCTGCACGCTGGCGCGCGTGCGCCGAGTCGCGAAGCCCCTTGTACTCCTCCGCGGGCTGAAGCCTACGGAAGCCTTCGAGTATCGCCTCGCGCGTCAGCGAAGAGATCCAGAGGCGCTGGACGGGCTTGCGGCAGCCGGCGAGCGTGTAGACGAGGTCGAAAATCAACTCGCCCTCGCGCCCCGCGTCGGCCGCGTTGACGACCGAGGTCACGTCCTCGCGGCCGAGCAGCGCGCGTATGACGTTGAACTGTTCGAGCGTGCGTTCGGAAGGATGGTACTTGAACTCTTCGGGCAGGATGGGCAAATCCTCAACCCGCCACTTCTCGAAGCGCGGGTCGTACGCCTGCGGGTCATCCAACTCGACAAGGTGCCCGACGCACCACGTCACGATGTCAGACTCGCCCGAGATGAAGCCCTCGCCCCGCCGCGTCGCGCCGAGCGCCGCCGCCACGTCGCGGCCCATCGAAGGCTTCTCTGTGATTACCAGACGCATGTGAGTCAGACGTTAGACGGCGGCTTCCCAGAGGCCGAGCAGTTCGGCCACGGACGAGAGCAGGTGCGTGTGCGGCTCGCGCTCCAACAACGTGCGGTCGTGTGCGCCGGACAGCACGCCGACGTTCCAGCGCACGCCCGCGTTGTGGCCCGCGCGCAGGTCTAGAGCGGTGTCGCCCACGTTGGCGACTCTGTGAACGCTCGCGGCGCCCGCGGCCTCCATCGCGCGGAATATAAGGTACGGCGCGGGCCGTCCCTGCGCCACGTCGTCGCCGCACACGACGGCATCAACCACACGGCCGTCCCACCCCAGAGCGCCGAGCAGCAGGGCCGTCGTCTCGCGGTCAAACCCCGTGTTGAGCGCCACGCGTACGCCGCGCCCGCGCAGCGCGCGCAACGTCTCGGCCGCGCCGGCGACCGCGCGTACGCCGCCCGACTCGTAACGCCGCGCGAGGTGTTCGCGGAAGGTCGCGTAGACGGCCGCGGCACGGGCCTGCCGCTCGGGGCCGTCCGGGATGAATCGCAGCACGGCCTGCCGCTTGGAAGAGCCGCGCACGCCCTTCAACTGTTCCCGCGTGACCTCGACGCCGTGCGCGGCCAGCGCGCTCGCGAAGGCGTCCGGCACCTCGCCCCCGTCCTCGACGGTCGTCCCCGCAAGGTCGAAGATTACCAACTCAACGCCGTCCATACTACTGTCTACTGATTCGTGTAGTCCTGACTGTCGGTGTAGTAGACCTGCACGTCCTTCTCGCCGTTGATGAGCCAGCGGCCGCCGGCGCGGATGAGGGTGAGCTGCTGGCGGACGCTTCCCTTGTTGTTCTTGTCGGGCGAGTCGAACTCCCAAGTCTTGTCGAAGACGGCCGTGGCGCGCAGGCCCGTCGGGTCGGGCGTGATCTGGAAGTTGTCGAGCTTCACGTCCATCTGGTCGTAGCGCGTGAAGGCGCTGTTGCGGTCTATGCGCACCTGAGCAGCGCCGACGTTCTGCCGCTTGTAGTAGGTCTCAAGCATGTCGGCGTAGTGCTTCATGTGGTCGTCGAGCTTGCGGTCGCGCGTGGACTCGGCCCAGTCTTCGAGCGCGTGCTGGACATCCTTCTTCACCTTCTCGACGTCGGCGCGCGGCGGCTGGCCGTCGTTCTCCTCGAACGCCTTGAGCAGGTCGGCGTTGGCGCGGTCGTTCGTCGTGAGCTGGTCTTCGTCGTAGCCGAAGTCGGGCTTGTACCACGGGCGCGTCTGGAAGTACTGGCGCAGGTCTGTGTCGGAGAAGGTGCGGCCGTGGCGCGCGTAGACGGTGTTGCGCAGGAAGCGCAACTGCAAGGCCGTCATCCCCGTCGCGTCGGCGGGCGAGAGGAGCGTGCCGCCGAGCACCTTGACCTCGGCGGACTGCATCGCGTCGGGCAGCGGCGTGGGCGTCGGGCTCACGTTGGCGTTGGCGTTGGTGTTGGCGCGCGGCGTCGGGGTCGGCCGCGCGTTCACGTTGACGGTCGTGCCGCCGCCGCGGTTCATGTAGAGGAGCACGCCCACGACCGTCAGCCCCGCGAGGCCGACGAGCGCCACGAAGAGCAGCCCGAGCACGTAGCCCTTGCGCGAGCGTCGGACGGGCGCCGCGTGCGGCGGCGGCGCGGGCGCGTATCCGTGCGGCGCGGGCTGTTGCGCGTGCGCGTAATTGCCGGGACGCGGCGCGGGCGCGTAAGGGTTCGGTTGTTGCGCGTAGGTGTTGGGTTGTTGCGCTTGTACGTCCGTGCGCTGCGCCTGTAGGCCGGCGGTGTTGCGCACGACGGTCACCTCTTCGTGGTCGGCGGCGTCCGGCGTCGGTTGAGTCGTCGAAGGAGGCGGAGTCGGTTGAGACTGCGTGTTCGCGGCGGTCGGGTTCGTCGGCGTGACGGGCACGGGGCGCGCGGTCGCCGGGAAGAAGGGCTCGGCGGACTGCGTCGAACCTTCCGCGGACTGCGTCGAACGTCCCGCGGCCGAATCAACGAGCGAGCCCGAGGCCGTGGTCGAGTTATTGATGGCGAGCGTCGGTGCTTCCGGCGCGTTGAGCGCGGCCTGTATCTCGCGCGAGAACTCTGTGGCGTCGCGCGGACGCTGGTCGGGGTCTTTGGCGAGCGCGCGCATGACCGCGGCGGCGAGCGCGGGCGGGACGCCGAGGTCTGCGGGCAGAGGCGGAGGCGGCTCGTGTACGTGCTTGAGGATGATGCTCGTGATGCTCGGCGCGGTGAAGGGCGGCGAGCCCGCGAGCATCTCGTAGAGCATCGCGCCCAAGGAGTACACGTCTGCGCGCGCGTCCAAGGGCTCGCCCTTGCACTGCTCGGGCGCCATGTAGAAGAGCGTGCCGACCATCGAGCCGGCCTCGGTCAGAGTGCTCTCGGCGGCCACGTCGCGAATCTTGGCGATGCCGAAGTCTACGACCTTGACGCGCTCGGGGTTGTCGTCGTCTTCGGGGCTGACGATGACGTTGTCGGGCTTGATGTCGCGGTGGACGATGCCGCGTCGGTGCGCGGCGCCGACGCCCGCGCAGACGCCGCGCATCAACGCGACGGCGCGCGCCGCGCCGAGCCGCCCCTCGCGCTTGAGCAGTTGGCGCAGAGACTCGCCGCGCACCAGCTCCATCACGATGTAGGCGAAGCCGTCGCGGCCGCGCGCCTCGCCGTAGTCGTGGATGGTGACGACGTTCGGGTGTTGGAGCTGCGCGGCGGCGCGCGCCTCACGGCGGAAGCGCTCGACCAGCTTCTCGTCGTTGGTGAACCTTGAGTGGAGGACTTTGACCGCGACCTCGTCGCCGATGAGCACGCGGCGCGCGAGGTAGACGGCGCCCATCCCGCCCGCGCCGAGCGGCGCGACGATCTCGTACTTCCCTTCCAGCACGCGCCCGACGAAAGGGTCTGCCGCGTCCGGCTCCAAATGCACGCCGACGACCGTCGGCTGCGACCCGCCGTCCGACGCGGTCTGCGCGCCGCCGTGCGAAGTGCCGCCCGCATCGGACGTGCGCGCCCCGCAGCGCGTGCAGAACTGCGCGCCCTCGCGGAGCGGCTGATGACAGTTCGGACAGTCCATAAAGGTTAGAGGTTAGAGGTTAGAGGTTGGAGGTTAGTGAAAGCAACTGGCCGCGGCCCGCGTTCAAGACGGGCGGCGCGCCAGACGCCACTACTAACCCCTAACCTCCAACCTCTAACCTCTGCGTTTTCGTGTCCCGTCACGCGGGACTCAGTTTGGCCTTATCAACCTTCGACGGCGTCGAGCACGCTCGTCGCCTTCTTCTCGTAGGCGGCGATGGCCGCGGCGTTCTGGCGCTCGACTTCGGTCAGCGCGGCGTCAGTGTACTTCGGGTTCGCCTTGTACCAGTCGAAGCTGGCGAAATATTTTTGCAGCCAGCGGTCTTTGAAGACCTTGCCGTGGCGCGCGTAAATCTCGTTGCGGAGCTTGCGCGCGTCTTCGAGGAACATGCCTTCCAGAAGCGCGTTCGTGACCGGCGCCGTGCTCAAAGACTCCTTGAGCTTGCGCTCGTAGGCGACGATGGTCTCGATGTTCTTCTTGTCCGTCTCGGAAAGCTCGGGCTCCTTGTTGTCCTCGCGCGCCTCGTACCACGGCTGACTCCAGAAGTACTGCGCCAGCCACTCGGTCTTGAACTGCCGGCCGTGGCGCGCGTAGACCTCGTTGCGCAGCAGGCGAAGCTCGTGGAGGCTCAGGCCCTTGAGCATGTCCTCCGTCAAGAGCCGGCTCTCGAAGTGCTCCATGTCGCCGGGCGAGACTGCCGCGTGGCGCTGCTTGCGCTGCGCGTCCTCGATGGTCGCGAGGTTCTTGCGCTCCATCGGGGTCAGGGAACGGGCGTCGTAAGACGCGTCGGCCTTGTACCAGTAGCGGTCTTCGAAGTAGCCCTGAAGCCAAGGGTCGTCCTCGAAGCGCTTGCCGCGGACGGCCTCGACCTCCGCGCGCAAGACCTGCCACTCGGCGGCGGAGTGCGTGCCGAGCTTCTCCTCGGTCATCTCCTTGGCCTGCCACCAGCGCAAATCGCCCGGCTCGATCTGGTCGTGCTTCTCGGCTTCGAGCTCGCGAATCAGGTCGAGGTTGGTGCGCTCCGTCTGGTTCAGCATCGAGTTGCTGAAGTTCGGGTCGGGCTTGTACCAAGCCTGCTCTTTTAGATACTGCTGGATGTCGCGGTCTTTGAAGATGCGGCCGTGGCGGCCGAAGACGACGCCGCGCAGACGCTGCAACTCCCATAGGTCGCGCTCCTGCAACTGCGCGCGCGCGACCGTCTGCTTGGCGTAGTCAATCGCCGCGAGCTTGTCGAAGGCGTCGTCCTGAGCGGCGCAGAGTGTGGCCGCGGCGAAGACTATCGCCAGCGCCGCGGCCACGCGCCTGAGTTTTTCGTGGATGTGTCTCATCGGGGGAACGCTCCTTTTCGCGCGTCCGTTAGGGGTGAAACCTGAAAGTTAGTTTGACTTGCTTGTGCGAGGTGAAACCTGTCTCGTCGGGCCGACGAAGCGCGTAACGCCTTCGGCCAGCGACTCGGCCATGCGGCGCTGCCCGTCGTCGGTCTTGATGAACTCGGCGTCGTCCGCGTTTGAAAGCACCACCATTTCAACCGTCACGACCGGGACTTCCGAGAAGATCGAGCCGGTCAGGGCGCCGCCCTGCTCGCGCCCGACCTTCGTCTGCCAGTCGGTGCGGACGCCGTTGTCTTCGAGCGCGCCCGCGAGCCCCTCGGCCAGCCCCGCGTGGACGGCCTCGGCCGCCCTCCGGCTCTCTTCGATGATGTCGCGCGCCGGGCCGGTTGTTCCGTCCTTGGCGCGGCCCGGGCGGTCTGGGTAGTAGACGGCGAAGCCGCGCTCGGTGCTGGCGTCGCAGTGGAGGCGAATCATCAGCGCGGCGCGCGCGCGGTTGGCTATCAGCGCGCGCTCTTTGTTCCTGACCAGTTCCTCTTCGGCCGACTTCGTGAGCACGACCTCATAGCCGCGCGCTTCGAGCGCCTCGCGCAGCTTCGAGGCGACGGCCCAGTCAACGGCCGTCTCGCTCGTCCCGTTCTGGACGTTGCGGCCGCTCGCGACCTCCGAAGGGTGGCCGGGGTCTATGCAGACGATTGTGCGAATGGACGCGCCCGGCGCGGCCTCTTCAGTCTTCGGGGGCGCGTCGGTCTTCGAGGGCGCTTCCGTCTTCGAGGGCGCGGCTGCTTTCGAAGGCGGCGCGGTCTTGGTCTTCGCCTGCTTCCTGACCTGTGCTGCCGGGACGCAGAGTTGTAGGGAGAGCAGGAGTGCGAGGGCGGGCAAAAGCTTCATCTGGTTTTACTTCTTCTGGCGCTGTTCACGGACGGGCGTTTGATGGTAAAAAAGCGTTCGCGCAATCCGGGCGACGGCCGAACCGAAGACGCACGAGCCGCGGGCATTATTCCGTCGGGCCGGACTCGATGTCAAACCACACACGCGGCCGCAGACGCGCGCCCCGACCAGAGAGGCATGCCGAGCCTGACGCCCGACCGCCTATCCATACGCCGCCGCCCCGCGGGGCTGCCGCTCATACGCCAGTGGTGGGGCAAGCTGCTCTTCATGCACTGGCCGGTCGCACCCAGCGCGCTCAGGCCCCTCGTCCCGCCGCAGCTCTCGATAGACACCTTCGACGGGCAGGCTTGGGTCGGCGTCGTCCCCTTCACGATGTGGGGCGTGCGCCCCTACTTCGGCCCACCCGTGCCGGGACTGAACTCCTTCCACGAGCTGAACGTGCGCACCTACGTACATCACCGGGGCGTGCCCGGCGTCTGGTTCATGTCGCTCGACATCAACAACTCGGTCGCGAAGTGGGGCGGACGCCAGTTCTTCTTCCTGCCCTACCACAACGCCGACATCAGCCTTCGTCAGGAAGAACGGACAATCAACTACAGCTTGCGCCGCACGTCCGACGACGCGCCGCCCGCCGCCTTCGACGCCGCTTGGACGATAGGCGAGCGACTGCCGGAGGCCGAGCCCGACTCGCTAGAATTCTTCCTCACAGAGCGCTACTGCCTCTACAGCGTCCAGCGCGAACAACTCTTCCGCTGCCGAGTCTTCCACGAGCCTTGGCCGCTCGCCGCGGCCGAAGTCTCCTCCTGCGAAGAGACGATGCTCGAAGCCGCCGGCCTCGAAGCGCCCGGCGGCGCCCCGCTCCTCCACTACGCCGAAGAATTGAAGGTTGACATCTGGCCCCTCAACCGCGTCGAACAGGACATACGCGACCCGCTCTTCGAGCCGGCCGGCGCCTCCGAATCACTCGGCTGACAACATTCCTATCTCAGCGGGTCGCGCGTGCGCGGCGGCGGGCTCTTGAGTTCGTCGGGGCTGAGGACTGTGCGGAGGCGGCCGTCGAGCAGGTAGAGGCGCTGCATCTCTTCGAGCGTGAAGGGGCGCGCGCCGCGGCGGCCGAAGACGGCGAGTTGGTTGCCCGTCTCGTCCACGGCGCGGTCGCGGTCGAGCCCCTTCGAGACGGCGAGCGCCGGCCCCTTCGTCTTGAAGGTCGCGATGAGGCGCGGCTCGGGCGCGGGGCTGAAGCCGCCGTAGGTCGGCATCGTCTCGGGCGAGGTGAGCTGAAGTATGCGCAGCCCGTTCCTGCCGTCGGCGACGTAGGCGAAGAGGCTCGCGTTCGTCATCGCGACCTTCACCTGATGCACGTCGTCGAGCGCGCCGTCCGCGTTGAACTTCATGTGCAGCCGCGGCGCCTCTGGGCGCGTCACGTCTATGATGGCGACGCCCTCGGGGCCGTTCGCGACGTAGGCGTAGGTGCGGGCGACGTACACGTCGCGCGCGTACAGCAGAGGGACGGTCGCGCCGCGCACCACCTCGCCGCGCGGGAGCGACTTGCACGGCGCCGCCACGGGGCCGCGGCAAGGGTCGGGCGGCACGAGCGTCAGGTCAATGACCTTCAGCCCTTCGTCGTCCACGACGAAGCCGTAGCGGAACTGGACGGCGATGGCATGTGGCTGTCGCAGCGCGGGCGCGCCGATGGCCTTGACGACGCGCGGCTCAAGCGGGTTATCAATGTCTATGATGACGAGGCCGCTCGCGGTCGTCACGTATGCGAACGTGCCGGCGATGGTGATGTTGTTCGCGTCGGTGAGCAGGCCGCCGGGGTTGAAGTGGTCTGTCTGTTGTCCGTCAACTGTGAGCGTGGCGCGCTTGAGGTAGTTGTTGAGCGGGTCGCCGTCTAAGAGCGTCGCGGCGTTGACGAGTATCAGCCCCTCCTCGCGGTCAACGACGTAGAGGTACGCGTACAGAGGGTGAATCGGCTGCTCCTCGTTGACGAGCGGCGCCGGTCTGCTCTCGCGCTCCTTAACGGGAAGCTTCATCCATTCGTCCCACATCTGCTTCGCCTCGGCCGGTGAGACCGCGCGGCCGTCCGCGGTCATGCGCCAGCGCGCGGGGTCGAGGCCGAGCGTCGTCGGCGAGGCGACGGCCGTCGCGTACTTCGTGTCCACCCAGAATTTCTGTCCGAAGCGCGAGACGGGCGCGGTCGTGATGCGCTCGGAAAAACCCTTGTGGTCAATCTGCGCCACGTCGTAGACGCGCAGGCCGCCCTCGCCCGCCGCGACGTACGCGTACTCGCCGCGCAACTGCACGCCGAGCACTTCCGGATTGCCTTTGTGCTCGTAGACGGTCTTCAACTCACGTCTGTCCGCGACGAACTTCTTGAAGTCGTCCGGGTACGCGACCTCTTGGAGCGTGCTGCCGTAGACGGCCTGCGGCTCGTCGCGCTCGGTGACGGGGACGACTTCGAGCGCGTCACGGGCGGCGACGTAGACGTAGCGCCCCATGAAGTTGACGAAGTTCGTGCCCTGCATCAACACCTGCGCCATCCACGCATTGTTGTCGCCGCGGTCTGAGACGTGGCAGTCCGAGCAGGTCTTCGTCTCGGTCGTGCGGACTGTGTGCGGGACGTGCGTGGCGAAGGACTGGCCGTTGAAGCCTTCGGCCGAGATGGTCTGCTGCTGCGAGTAGATCCACTCGCGGTTCTGGTTCTGCGAGCTGACGAGGATGGCCGAGCGCGAGGCGGCGGGCGCGACGCGGTTCCCCGTCACCGTGCCGTCGCGGCCGAGCATGAATACGTCGTCGCGCAGGACTTGGAAGTTATACGTCGTGTAGTTGCGCGACAGCTCGCCCTCGAAGTGGCGGTTCGGCATCTTGGCGTTGGCGCGCATCGAGAGGTGGCAGCCGAAGCAGCTCGTCATCCACGAAGAATGGCAGGTGTAGCAACTCATCTGCGAGTTCCTGTGCGCGAGCTTGCTGTCGTCCGCCGGCACGTCGCCCCAGACCTCTTGTTTGTTCTCGTCTATGCGGACGGTCTTGGCGTAGGCCGAGCGCCAGTTGTAATCCTGTTCGTGCCCCGCAGTCTTCGTCACGGTGTAGGCCGTCTGCTTGACGCGCCACCAGCGCCCCTGCTCGACCATAGAGTTCTGCACAACGTCTCCGGCGTGAAGGCGCACGGTCTTGCCGGTCGAGTCCGCGCGGTCGCGGTCGCTGGCGATGCGCTCGAAGACGGGGATGGCGACCTGACGCCCGCCGCTCGTGCGCGTGAACGGAGTCTTCAAGTCGCGCAGGAGGTTGCGCCCCTCGCCCTTCACGTAGACTCCGTCCTTCACGCTCTGGCCTTCGGCCGGCTCGACGAGATTGAAGCCAGCGGCGGGGCCGGAGGCGGTGAGCTTCGCCGGCTCCTTAATCGTGCCGTGGCAGTCTATGCAGTCAATCTCGATGGCGGCGCGCGGCTCGTTGTAGAGGACGCCGTTGCCGTGCGCGTCCTGCCGGAAGTGGCAGTCAACGCAGTGCATCCCCTTTTCGAGATGAATGTCTTTCAGGTGTACGGGGACGCCCGCGGGCGGCGGCACAGTCTTGTCGCTCGAATCGTCGCGGTACGAGACGGCCTGCTTGAGCTTGTCGGGCGTCGCGTCTTCGACGCGGTTGCCGTCCGAGTCGAGCATGTGCCCTTCGCGGTCGCGCTTGAAGACGGCGCGGAAGAGCCAGCCGTGGCCGTGGAAGTCTGCGAACTGCGTGCGCGCCATGCGCGAATTGAACTCGGGCGTGCCGGTCTTCTGTAAGAACTCGGGGTCAGACCAGTTGCCGCGCACCGAAGCGCCTTCGGGGTTGCGGTCGAGCTTGGCGTACTCCTCCTCGGCCGAAATCGAGCGCTGCTTCTGCGGGTACATCCCCGCGGCGCGCGCGTCCGTTTCGTTATCCCACCAGAGTAGCCCGAGGTAGGTGGCGACCATGTTGTTGCCGGGGTGCATGTGGCAGGTCATGCACTGCGAGGTCGGAATGCGGTTGGTGAACTGATGCTTAACCGGATGCCCCGGCTCGTCCTTCTTATTTTGAAGCTGCTCGTCTTCGCTCGCGGTCGTGCCGCGGTTGCCGTACTTCGCCCATTCGGGACTTGAATACACGACGCTGCGGTCGTTGGCGTAGACGACGTGGCAGGCCGTGCAACCCGAAGAGCGGTAGTCGCCCGCGTGGTCGTTCGTGCCGAGGAAGTTGAGCGTCGGGTCGAGCAGTCGTGTCTTCTGCAAGCCGAGGTAGACCGGGTCTGTGCGGTTGAGCGTGCCGAGGCCGCGAGCGCTCAGGCCCTTGTCGGGCTTGCCGGGGTCTGTCTCGCGTTCGGGCAGTCCGACTTCGGAGCGGCCGCGCCCGCCACGCTCGAAGACGCGGAGGATGTTGCCGGGCTGCGAAATCTCCCAGCGCGGCAGAGGGTCGAGGTAGGAGAGCGCGCCCATCCAAGTCCGCGTCACGGGACTCGGTGCGGGCAGTTGAATCATGCGCTCGGGCGTGCCGCGCTCTTCGCTGTAGCTCTCGCCGAAGCGCGTGTCTTTGAGGGGGAAGCCGCCGTTGTTGTAGAGGGCCGCGCCCCAGAGCATCGCGCCGTGGCGCATCATGCTGTTGCGCGCGGCGGCGACTTCGGAAGTGTGGCAGCCCGTGGTGGCGCAGGTCAGCTCCGCGACGCGGAAGTCGCCGGGGTTGACGAAGCGTACGAACTCGCGGCTCTCGGCGGCGAGCAGTGTGTTGGTGCGCTCGGGGTTGGCGCTCGAATACTTGCCGTCCTTACCCGCCCAACGTTCCGGATACTTCGGCGAGACGTGCGCCGAGCGCATAACTTTGTCGAACTCAGCGTCGCCGCGATGAAGTCTTGCCCGTGCGGCTTCATCAACGCGCGCGAAAGGGTCGCCGCCGTGGCAGGCGGTGCAGGTGAGACTCTGGCCGTCGGTGCCGTCGTCCTTGAGCTTGCCGTCGCGCGTCCGGTGCATCGGCTCGATGCCCGCGTGGCAACTGACGCAGCCTTCCACCTTCGGCTGCTCGGCCTGCGCGGGCGAAGGTGCGGGCGTCGGAGTCGCCTGCGCTGGCGTCGCCGCAGGAGTCGGAGTCGCCTGCGGCGGAGTCTGCCTGCCGACACGCGCGGAGGAGCGGACGCCGGCCAGCGCGATGACGCCGAGCGCGCAGGCGGCGACGAGCAGCAGTGTGAGCTTGAATCTCTCTATCGGACTGAGCCGACGCATAAAGTTCAGAAGCTAAACCGCAGCGTGCCGAAGAGCGCGTAGAGCGGCTTCGACGGGTTGATGACGGTGTTGTCCACCGTGCAGAAGCTGCCGACGTTGGGCGGGCAGTTGCGCGAACTGTCCGTGTAGATGTCTCGGAAGCCGCGGCCCGGCTTCAGCATCGAGGCGCCGAAGTTGAGCGTGACGTTGTTGATGAGACGCGGGCGGTACGCGACGCCGACGCTCAAGTCCTCGCCGATGTCGTGGCGGATGTGGTTCTGGAAAAGTAAATATTCGAGCGGCTCCGTGCGGTGGAAGCGCAGGTGGTTGAAGTTGAAGACGGCCTTGATGCGCTGCGTCAGCTCCAAGTCGTAGCCGAGGTTGCCGATGAGTATGCCCGGGTTGACGTAGTTCGCCTGCCCCTGCGTCTTGCTGCTGCGAAGTGAAGGCAGAAGGCTCAAGGGCTGCGTCAGCCCGACGGCCGTGCCCACGAGCGGGATTCCGACGCGGTTCCAGAAGGAGAACTGGCCGCCGACGAAGTTCGGGTCGTCGAGAATCGCGTCGAAGCCCGTCGCCTTCGAGTCGGTCGGGTTCTTGTCGCCCGAGGCGAAGAAGAACGAGGCGCGGAAGCGCTGGAAGTCCTTATCCAAGGAAGCCTCGGCCGCCGCCATGTGCGCGCGGACGCGCGTCTTCCGTCCGGCGATTGGGTTGCGCGAGTCGGTGCCGAGCGCGAAGTAGTAGGAGTTCGTCAGATTGATTCGGCCGAGGTGCCCGTCGCCCGAAAGACCAAGGTATCCGACCTTCAGAGAGTGCGGCCGCGCGTCGCCGACGACCGCGGGGCGGACTTTGAAGCCGTTGCGGTCGTACTCGATTGAGCGCCGGTCGTCGTTGAAGTGAAAGCTGAGTTGCGCCGTGTAGCCCTTGGCGAACGTGTCCTGACGGAAGAGGTTCGCGACGTAGACGTTCTGCGGGCGGCGGTCGAAGCGGTTCAGTCCGCTGTTGGTGTCCTTCTCAAGCTGCGCGAAGTAGGCGAGGTTGAACTGGTAGCGGTTGTTTCTGAACGCGCCGAAGACGCGCGCGCCGAGGTTGTTGTCGGTGTAGATGAAGCCGCGGAAGTCGGAGACGAACGGCTGTATGCCTGCGCGAATCGAGATCGCGTCGTAGTTCGCGTTCACGTCTTCGAGCTTGACCTCGGCGAAGGCTTCTTCAAAAGAGAAGTGCCAGTCGGTGCGGCTCGTGCCGCGCCGCGGGTCTATGTTGACGACGCCTTGCTCGCGCGCGCGTACGTAGTTCGGGACGCTGAAGGTCGGCGAGAGCTTTATCGCCCACGAGCGCGGCTTGAAGGTCGAGTCGCCGCCGAACATCTCGAACGAGAACTGCAAGACCTGATTGAAGGCGAGCACTTCGGGCTTGCCGAAAACTTCGGCCGAGCCGGGCCGCGCGCTGCTCACGTTCGAGGGGACGGGCGTGCGCTGCTGCTGTACGGCGGTGAAGCTCGTCCCCGAAAGAATCATGAAGACGTGCTGGCCGAAGACGGGGTAGTCGCCTTTGAGGATTGATTGGTCGTAAGGGTTGAGCGCGCTTCCCCGCCGGAACATTATGTCGCGGCCGCGCGAGACGCCGCCGTAGCGCTCGTACTCGGGGAAGCCTATGCGCCAGCGGTCGCGCACGGGCACGCGGTCGGGGCGCGTCGGCGCTTCCGTGTCAACGCCGGATGAACCGGCGTAGCCGTTCGGCGTCTCCTCGTCGCCCTTGCCCGCGGGCGGCGCGGAGTCCGCGGGCGTGCCCTCCTTCTTGGCGAGCGTGATGTCGAGCGCCGTGTCGCGTCCGGGCTCGACGCCGATGTTCTCTACGCGTTCGCCGCGCGCGATGGCGAAGGGGCCGTACCTTGTTTTGCTGTCGAAGACGGCGCGTGCGGGCGCTTCGAGGCTGACGCGGTAGGCGCCCGCGGGCAGGCTGAGCGAGTATGTGCCGTCGGACTTAGTCTTCGCGCGGTAGACGCGTGCGCTGACCTGATTGACGGCGACGACCGTGACGCCCGCGACGCCCGCTGGCGCGGTGCCCGCCGAGTCGAGGACGCGGCCCGCGAGTCGCCCGCGTTCCTGCGCGGCGGCCGACGGCGCGAGGGCCAGCAGGAGGAGCGCGGCGCACGCGGCCGGAATGATTCGCGATAGGGGAAGAAACATTCAACGCCTCGGCCGAACTTAACGCGCCGCCTGTCGCCGGATTGGAAACAAAAACGCCCTGATCTGCCCGAAAGCCGTCTCGTTCAAGTCTGCGCTGAGAACCGTGAGTGACCTCTTTTTAGCACGGCGGCCGCTCCGCCGACAATAAAATTCACCGGACGGCTGTGCAGCCAGTCCGCGAACAAATTCGTTGTCTACGCGAGCCAACGGTGATAGCGTGCGCGGCATGTCCGACCGGCAAGAAGCCGTACGGCGCGGGCTCGAATTCATCTACCGCACCGCCCGCGATCCCGAGAACTTCGGCACGTACGGCTTCGACTACACCTTCTGCCTGCACTGGATCGCCTCGACCTCGGGCGACCGCGTGCTGCGCCGCGCCGCGCGCGGGATGGCGTTGGAGTGCGCGCGACGCTGGCGCGAAGCGAACCCGACTGTGCCCGCGGACGCCGACGCAGAGACCGTCGCGCAGTTGGTCTTCGGCGGGCTCGCGTCCACCAGTCTCGGCCTACGCGACGCGCGCTTCCGTCGGGAGGTTCGGCGCGCGGCCGCCGAGGTCAGCGCCGAAGACCTGCTCTGGTTCGACCCCTCCGCCGGGCCTCCGCCCGAAGACCTGCCGGCCGAATGCAAATGCGGCGAGGCCAACCCGCGCGGGCGCAAGACCTGCCGCGAATGTAAGAGGCGTCTGAAGTTCGTGAGCCGCTACGAGGCTTGGCTGCTGGCGCTCATACGCGGCTACATGGGCGAGCGCTACCGCGTGACGCTCGGCGTGCCTTATGCCGAAGTCATCAAGTGGCTGCCCCACATGCGTCCATACCCGCCGCTCGCGCGCGGCTACGACGATTTCATCTGGGCTGTCTACGCCGTGACGCACGTCGTCTACACCCTGAACGGCTACAGCACCTACATGCTCTCGCCGCGCTGGCTCCCCGCCGAGTACGAGTTTTTGAAAGACTCGCTCGACCGAATCATCGAGCTGAACGACGCGGACGCGGCCGGCGAGATTCTCGACTCGCTGAAGTCCTTCGGACTCTCCGAACGCCACGCGCTCATACGCAGGGGCGTTGACTTCCTCCTCTCGACGCAGAACCCGGACGGCAGTTGGGGCGACGCGGAGGCCAAAGACATCTACGAGCGCTACCACCCGACGCTCACGGCCGTCAACGGCCTGCGCGACTACAGTTGGACAAAGCGCGCTCTCGTCTTCCCCGAACTCGCCCCCCGACTCAAACGTTGGGCGCGCGGCGTGAGTTGAAGCACGCGCACGAACAAGTTTCTTGACTCGCGGCGGAGTAATGTTAGATTGTCTGCCGCCGACTCCTTTATGAAGAGCACGCCGAACCTGCCGTCCGACAAACGCCGTCTGCTGCTCGCGGCGCTCGCCGTCGCGGCCGCCGCGCTTCTCTGCGCGCCCGCGCGGCGCGGGACGGCGCAGTCCGCGAGCCCTGTGCTTATCAGTCAGGCGGGCTCGACGCGCGCCGTCGCGCTCGAATCGGTGACGCGCGTGCCCGAGCCCTTCGCGCTGACTTCGCCCGTACGCTTCGGCGCCGACTCGCGCACGCGCCTGATGCTCTTCGCCATGAACCTGCACCTCGCGCCGGGCGAAGACCCCGCCTCGGTGACGGCCGACGCCGAGGACGCCGCGCGCCGCACCTACGCGCTCGCGGTCGAGCACGTCGGCCCCGTGCCCGGTCAGGAGTGGATGAGCTCCGTCGTCGTGCGTCTTGATGACAGGCTCGCGGACGACCTCGGCGACGTGCTCGTGCGCATCACTTATAAAGGAGCGTCGAGCAACCGCGTCCGCGTCGCGCTCGGACACGTCGGCGGCGGCCCGCCCGACGACCCCGGCTCGATACCGACGCCCGCGCCGCCCGCCGCCGTGCCGACGCCGAACACGAACCCCGTCACCGCGGGCGACCTCAGCGTCAACGAAGTCCAGACCGTCATCGCGCAGGCCGTCTCTGCCGCAGCGGCGCTCAACCGCGCCGTGACCGTCGCCGTCACAGACCGCGAAGGCAACCCGCTCGGCGTCTTCCGCATGACGGGCGCGGCGACGACGACGCACATCACGGGCGGCGGCCGCGACGGTCAAGGCTTGGAAGGGCTCGACGTGCCCGCGCAACTCGCGGCCGTCTCCAAGGCGGGCACGGCCAGCGTCTTCAGCACGCAGGGCAACGCCTTCACGACGCGCACGGCGGGCTTCATCATTCAGGAGCACTTCCCGCCCGGCACTTCGTTCCAGCCCGCGGGGCCGCTCTTCGGCGTGCAGTTCTCGCAACTGCCCTGCGGCGACATCAAGCGCCCCGCGCTCCCGCTCGGCCTCTCGGCCGACCCCGGCAGCGCGCCGCTCTACAAGAACGGCGTCGCGGTCGGCGGCGTCGGCATCGAAGGCGACGGCCTCTACACGTTAGACAAAGACCCGACCGACGACGATAAGCCTTTTGAAGAACTCGTAGCCGTCGCGGCGCAGCGCGGCTTCCAGCCGCCCGACCTCATACGCGGCGACAACATCATCGCGGGCGGCGTACGCCTCGCATACCTCAACGTGACCGACGCGGACGCGCCGCGCCCCTCGACGATGCCGTTCGGCTCGCTGCCCGGCACGCTTCTGTCTCCCGTCCTGCCCGCGCAGCCTTCGTCGTTCGTCGCGGCGAGCGCGGGCGGCGTCAACGGAGCCGTTGACACGCGCTTCTCGCCCTTCGTCGGCAGCTCTTCCGGTTCGCCCAACGCGCTGACCGCCGCGGACGTGCAGCGCATCATCAATCAGGCGGCGCAGCAGGCCGACATCACGCGCGCCGCGATACGTCAGCCCTTGGGGAGCGCAGCGCGCGTCAGTATCTCCGTCGTTGACGTTGACGGCAACGTCCTCGGCATCTTCCGCACGACCGACGCGCCGGTCTTCGGCTTCGACGTGTCTGTGCAGAAGGCTCGCACCGCGGCCTTCTACTCGAACCGGAATGCGGGCGTGCTTCTGCGCGCGGCGGGCCTCGGCAGCTACGTTGACCGCGCTGCGGCCGACGGCCTACGGCTCGACGGCTCGGTCGCCTTCTCAGACCGCGCGGGCGGCTTCCTCTCGCGCCCCTTCTACCCGGACGGCCTGAACCCGAACCCGGCCGGCCCCTTCAGCCGCGAAATCTCCGAGTGGAGCGTCTTCAACGACGGCCTGCAACTCGACCTCGTTCGTACGAACCTGCTCGCGGCGCTCTCCGGCCCGGTCGCGCGCTGCTCCTCGATACCGAACATCCCGAACGGCATCCAGATATTTCCGGGCAGCGTGCCGCTCTACAAGAACGGCGAACTCGTCGGCGGCATCGGCGTCAGCGGCGACGGCGTGGATCAGGACGACCTCATCGCCGCGTCCGGCGCGGCCAACGGCTTCGAGCCGCCCGCCGCCATCCGCGCCGACCAGATTATCGTCCGCGGCACACGCCTGCCTTTCTTAAAGTTCCCGCGCAGCCCCAACCTCTAAACGATGAAGTCGGAACGCCGGACGATGAGCTGAAGGCAGCTTGTCCTTCAGTTCATCGTCCGGCGTTCCTAACAACCGCCAGACCTTTCCCGGTCTTTACGGGCAGAGCGGCTCGTGGCCGCCGCTAAAGTCGCGGCAAGGTCTGCACATGCAGGCGTCGAGGTCGGGGGTGGTGCCGCTAGGACAGTCTATGAAGCAGCCGCAGTCGGGGCGCGAGCCCTCGTAGAGCGCGTTGACGAGTATCGAGAACTCCACGCTGTCCCTGAAGCCGCGGAGCACCTCCTTGCGCCCGGCCGTCGGGATGATGGACATCCACCCGTTGAACCCGCCCGGCTCAGGCTCGCGCAGGAGGAACCCCTCATAGAGGTCTGTGATGAAGCCGGCCGAGTTCGTGCCGACGAAGACGTCGCAGTTGGCGGGGTTGATAAGCTCGTACTCGTCGGTCTGGCAGTAGGTGGTGGTGTCCTCTACGTTGTAGGACGCCTGCGTCTCGAAGAGCGTGCTGGCGAAGCGGCGCGCCTCCCATATACGGTTGCCGTTCGCGGTCGCGTAGACGAGGTTGTCGAACTCGGCCTGCTCCTCCTCGCAGGTCGGGAGGCGGTTGAGGGCGCCGAGGTAGGCGCCGTCAATGAACTCGACGTACGAGCGCGGGTCGGAGGCGTCGGCCGAGGCGACGCTTCCGGCGAGATTCACGGGCGACTGTCTGCCGGCGAGGCCGGGCATCAGCACCAGCGTCGCGACGAGAAGTAGGCTGAAGGCGAGGGCGATAGTCCTGCGTGAGACGGAAGACATTTCGGCGGCTCCTTTCTGCTTGGCTGTGCCGCCCCCGGCCCGGCGGCTGGGCTTGGGTTTGAGAAGTCGGCGGCATCCCTCCTTCACGCCTGACGGCAAGTGCCGGGGCGGGTTGTCGTGTCGAGCGGGAGGAGACGGGAAGGCATGCCGTTAACTCCGGTCTGCTGCCTGAAGCTGACTGCCGTGTACCGTGAGATGGTTCGGGGCGTTCGGTCTGGAAGCTTTGAGCGCCGGAATCCTATCCCCGCCGCGAGGCCGTGTCAAGAATCTCGGCCCCGCGCCGCACGCCCTAAGCGCGCCACCCACCCGCTAGACTTTCCCCCGCCCAATCCTTTAATCTCAATCGTTCGTCGGACGCCAAGCGAAAGTGGCGGAATTGGCAGACGCACCAGACTTAGGATCTGGCGCCGCAAGGCGTGGGGGTTCGAGTCCCCCCTTTCGCATTCACCGGAAATGCCGAACGCGGAACGATGAGGGATGGGTTGTGTCCGCATCCGTCGTTCCGCGTTCACCGTTCATAGTTCACCGAGAGGCGGATTCGTGTTTATGAAGACTGAGGTGGTTGAGGTCTCCCCGACGCGTCGGGAGATTAAGATCGAGATCGAGGCGTCGGACGTGCGCGCCGAGTTCGAGCGCGTGACGCAGGAGTACGCGCGCGCCGTGGCGGTGCCGGGCTTCCGCAAGGGCAACGCGCCGGCCGCGGTCGTGCGCACGCGCTACAAGAAGGACATACAGGGCGACGTGCTCAAACGGCTCGTGCCCGAGGCCGTCGAGCAGGCCATCGAGGAGAGCGGCCTACAGGTCATCGGCCAGCCCGACGTGCACCTCGACAGCGAGAACCTCGACAAGTTCGGGCAGGAATCAATCTCGCTCCACGCGCACGTCGAAGTGATGCCCGAACTCTCGCTCGGCGAATACAAGGGGCTCGAAGCCGCGCGCCGCACGCGCCCCGTCTCCGAAGAGGACGTGGAGCGCGTCGTCTCGAACCTGCTCGAAGCCTCCGCCTCGCTCCAACCCGTCGAAGACCGCGCGTCCGAAGAGGGCGACACAGTCACCGTGGACATACAGGGCCGCTACATCGAGCCGCCCGAGGAGGAGGACATCAACGTCGAGGACGTGGACATCGTGATCGGCGGCGAGGGCGTGCTGCCCGCCTTCACCGAGAACCTGACGGGCGTCCGCCCCGACGAGGCCAAGACCTTCACAGTCGTCTATCCCGAAGACTTCAACGCCAAGGGGCTCGCCGGCAAGACCATCGAGTACACCGCGACCGTCTCGGCCGTGCGGCGTAAAGAAGTTCCCGCGGCCGACGACGACTGGGCGAAGAGCCTCGGCGAAGAGGAGGTCGAGACCGTCGAGCAGTTGCGCGCGCGCGTCCGCGAGAACCTGACCAAGAGCGCCGAGCACGAGTCCGAGCACCGCCTGCGCGACGAAGTCCTGAGCCGCCTCATCGAGCAGCACCGGTTCGAGGTGCCCGAGACCATCGTCTCCTATCAGTCCAACCAGATTCTCCAATCCATGGTGCGCGACATGATGCAGCGCGGCGTTGACCCGCGTACGCAGGACGTGAACTGGGAGGCGATGCGCGACCTCGTGCGCGAGCGCGCGGGCGACGACGTGCGCGGCTCGATGCTGTTGGAGAGGGTCGCCGAGGCCGAGAAGATTGAGGTCTCGCAAGAGGAGATTGACGCCGAGATAGAGTCGCTGGCCGAAGGCTCGCGGCAGTCGGTTGAGCAGGTGCGGGCCGCCTTGACAAAGCAGGGGGGCGAACGTAGCATCGCCGACAGGTTGCGCAACCGCAAGGCGCTCGACTTCCTCGTCCAGCACGCCGTCGTCCGCGACGAAGAGTGGCGCGAAGAGAGCGAGGAGGGGCCGGGGACAGAAGGCCAGTCCGAAGCGACGGCGGAAGGCGCCGAGGGCGCCGCGGAAGGAGCTTAAAGTACGCGGCGACGGGACGCAGATTCACAACTTGGAGATTTGAAATTTCAAATGAGAGTTTGGAGTTTCAAGTCTCCAATTTTGGTTTGGAGAAGTTTCAGAGAGGTTCAAAGATGAGTCGTCAGTACATTCCCAACCCGACGGTCTTCGAGCAGACGCCGCGCGGCGAGCGCTACTCGGACGTTTACTCGCGCCTCCTGCGCGACAACATCGTCTTCCTCGGCACGCCGATAGACGACACGGTCGCGAACCTCATCATCGCGCAGCTACTCTTCCTTGAGGCGGAAGACCCGGAGAAGGACATCAACCTCTACATCAACTCGCCCGGCGGCTCGATCACAGCCGGCATGGCCATCTACGACACGATGCAGTTCATACGGCCGGACGTGGTGACCATCTGCCTCGGCCAGTGCGCCTCGATGGGCGCGCTGCTTTTGACGGCCGGCGCGAAGGGAAAGCGGTTCGCGCTCCCGAACTCGCGCATCCTCATCCACCAGCCCTCCATCTCGGGCGGCATCGGCGGGCAGGCCAGCGACATCAAGATTCAGGCCGAAGAGATTATCCGCATGCGCGAGCTGACCTCGAACATCCTCTCGAAGCACACGGGGCAGTCATTCGAGATCATCGAGCGCGACGTGGAGCGCGACCGCATCATGTCCGCGACGCAGGCCAAGGAGTACGGCCTCATAGACGAGGTCATCACCCACCGCCAGTAGTCGCGAGGCGGCGAACTTGAAAGCCGGCGCGCGTGCGACTCTCTACCGTCGCACGCGCGCCGCACGGACTTCAGACAGCGCGGTGCGCAACTTGCGCCGCCTATACGAAAGCCCCCTTCGTTCTCAGGTGCGCGGCCGCGCCCGTTCTGTGATACATTACGAAAGCGGAGTCCGGCGCGCGCCTCGTACGCGCCGGGCGTTGACAACCCCCGCGTAATCGTCTAGAAGACTTGCGGCGCGGAGACGCGCGCCCTGAACCCCTCTGGCTTTACTCGTTAAGACGTTCGCCCTCGAAAACTTATGGTACGCCGAACTGATGACACGTTGCGCTGCTCCTTCTGCGGCAAGTCGCAGAACGAGGTCAAGAAGCTGATCGCTGGCCCCACGGTCTACATCTGCAACGAGTGCATTGACATCTGCAACGAGATCATCACGGACGACCAGCAGGCCGAGGCCGTAGCCTCGCGGCCTCCGCTGCCGAAGCCCGCCGAGATCAAGTCCTTCCTCGACGAGTACGTCATCGGGCAGGAGGAGACGAAGAAGCGCCTCGCGGTCGCCGTCTACCAGCACTACAAGCGGATAGAACTCGCGCGCCGTCGCTCGGACGTCGAGATACAGAAGTCGAACATCCTGCTCATCGGCCCGACGGGCACGGGCAAGACGCTTCTGGCGCAGACGCTCGCGCGGATGCTCTCGGTTCCCTTCACCATCGTTGACGCGACGACCCTGACCGAAGCGGGCTACGTCGGCGAGGACGTCGAGAACATCATCCTGAAACTGTTGCAGGCCGCCAACGGCGATGTCGAGCGCGCGCAGCAGGGCATCATCTACATAGACGAAGTAGACAAGATTTGCCGCAAGGACGAGAACCCTTCCATCACGCGCGACGTGTCGGGCGAGGGCGTGCAGCAGGCGCTCTTGAAGATTCTGGAAGGCACCGTGGCGAACGTCCCGCCGCAGGGCGGGCGCAAGCACCCGCATCAGGAGTTCTTCCCCGTAGACACGACCAACATCCTCTTCATCTGCGGCGGCGCCTTCGTCGGACTCGAAAAGGTCGTCGAGCGGCGCACGCGCAACAAGTCGCTCGGCTTTCAGGCGCAGGTGAAGTCTTCGGGCAGCCGCTACGCCGAAGCGCTCTCGTCCGTCCAGCCGGAAGACCTCGTCAAGTACGGGCTCATCCCCGAGTTCGTCGGCCGGCTCCCGGTGACGGGCGTGCTGCACGAGCTGGACGAGTCGGCGCTCATACGCATCCTGACCGAGCCGAAGAACGCGCTCATCAAGCAGTACCAGAAGAAGTTCGAGTACGACAACGTCAAGCTCCGCTTCACTGACGACGCCCTGAAGGCCATCGCGCATCAAGCGGTCGAGCGCAAGGTCGGCGCGCGCGGCCTGATGATGATCATGGAGGAGCTGCTCCTCGACGCGATGTACACACTGCCCTCGCAGAAGCGCGTCAAGGAGTTCGCCATCACGCGCGAGATGGTCGAGCGCCGCCGCGCCGTCCCCGGCGAACTTCTCACGGGCGTGGACGAGGCCGCCTGAAGGCCGCCGCCCGACGCAATCCCGACGCAATTACGAAAGCCGCAGCCGCCTCCGCGCGGGCTGCGGCTTTCGAGTCTCCCCGACGACTCACGAACCGAAGCGGAAAGTTTTGGGAAGCATTTCACGCCCGCGGCGTATCTATCTGCATGCGCCGTCGGCGGCGCGCGCACATACGAACCACGGGGGTTCAAGGAGCAAGATGCGAGTCACGAATCACGCGCGGGGCTTCGGTGGAAAGTTGTTGGCGTTCGCACTGACGCTCTCGGCGCTGGCGCAGGCCGCGGCGCAGCAGCCGCAGCAGCCCGTTCAGAGCAATCAGGACGAAGAGGAGGTGGTGCGCATCACCTCGAACCTCATACAGGTGGACGCCGTCGTGCTCGACTCGCGGGGGCGTCAGGTGACAGACCTCACCGCCGACGACTTCGAGCTGACTGAGGACGGCCGCGCGCAGTCCATCACGAACTTCTCCTACGTTGACGCCTCGCCGGACGCGAAGGCCGCGGCGGAGGCGAAGACGCCAGCGCGCGGCTCGGCGGCGAAGGCTGCGTCGCCCGTCGCGCCCGCGCGCGTCCGTGCGGGCGACGCGCGACGCCGCATCGCGTTCGTCGTTGACGACCTCGGGCTCACGTTTCAGGCCACGGCCTACGTGCGCAACTTCCTGAAGGACTTCGTTAAAGACCAGATGCGGCCGGGCGACCTCGTCGCCGTCGTGCGCACGAGCGCGGGCGTCGGCGCCTTGCAGCAGTTCACCTCCGACCCGCGCCTCGTGCAGAAGGCCATCGAGCGCGTGCGCTTTCAGCCCGGCTTCCGCGCGCCGACGGGAGCCTTCGCCGCCGCGGCCGAAAAACTCAAAGACAAGGATTCCGGCAAGGACTCTTCCGAAAGCGAGAAGGACAACAACGCGCCAGACCGCGACGCGCTCTTCACCGTGGGCACGCTCGGCGCGCTCAACTACGTGCTGCGCGGCGCGGCCGAGATGCCGGGACGCAAGTCGGTCGTCCTCATCTCGCAGACGACGCGCCTCTTCAAGCTGGGCGGCCGCGACGCAGACGTGCGCGAGTACCTGCAACGCATGACCGACCTCGCCAACCGCGCCTCTACTAGCGTCTACGAGCTCGACGCGTCAGACCTCGCGCCCGAGAAGACGAGCAGCCAGCTCGGCATCGTGCAGTCGGTGCAGCAGGCGCCGGGGCCCGTGGGCGGCGCGGGCGGCATCGGAGGCCGTTCGCCTTCGGACGCGTTCGCGGGCTCGAACCAGCCGCCCACGCCCGTCGGCCTCGCGGAGTCTCTGCTCACCGACAGGGAGTTGAACGGCGACCGCTCGCTCTACGAGACGAAGACGGCGCTGCGCTATCTGGCGAAGCAGACGGGCGGCGCGCGCGTCTTCGGCATCGAGCGCGTGCTAGAAGACCAGCGCGGCTACTACCTCATCGGCTACCGCCCCGACGAGAAGAACTTCGACCCGCAGAAGGCCGGCGGCGGGTTTCACAACATCGCTCTGCGCGTGAAGCGTCCGGGCCTGCGCGTGCGCCACCGCACGGGCTTCTACTCCGGGCCGGACGCAGACCTCGCCACGTCCGCGCCGACGACGCGCGAGGGGCGTCTGCTGCGCGCGCTCACGTCGCCGCTCGCGTCGGGCTCTATCCCTTTGAGTCTCACGCCGCTCTTCGGCAACGACGCGCAGACCGGCTCGTTCGTGCGCGCGCTGATACACGTGGAAGCGCGCGGCCTCAAGTTCAACGAAGAGCCGGGCGGCGCGCGCAGCGCAAGTCTGGAAGTGTTGGCCGTCACGCTCGGCGAGACCGGCAAGCCGCTCGACCAAGCCGACGGCGTCGAGACGATACGCGTCGCGCCCGCAGACTTCGAGAAGTTTATGGCGAAGGGCTTACGCTACACGCTCAAAGTCCCCATCAAGTCGCCGGGCGCGTACCAGCTGCGCGTCGCCGTGCTCGACGTGAACGGCGGGCAGGTCGGCTCGGCCAACGAGTTGATTGAGGTGCCCGACATCGGCAGCGGCCGCCTCGCGCTCTCCGGCCTCGTCCTGAGCGGCAGGCCGGACGCGTCCGCGCCCTCGTCACAGGCGGCCGCGCCTCAAACGCAGCCTGACGCGGACGCCGAGTCGGACGCAGACCCGGCCGTGCGGCGTCTGCGCGCGGGGATGGAGCTGCGCTACGACTTCCACATCTACAACGCGCAGCTCGACCCGGCCACGGGCCGCCCGCGTTTGCAGACGCAGGTGCGCCTCTTCCGCGAAGGGCAGCTCGCGTACGAGGGCAAGCTCTCGACCTTCGACACGCAGCAACATGACGACCTCAAGCGGCTCGTCGCGGGCGGCGGCATTAAACTCAGCCGAACGGCCGCGCCCGGCGAGTACGTCACCCAGCTCGTCGTCACAGACCTCCTCGCCAAGCCAGACCGCGGCACGGCGACGCAGTGGCTCGACTTCGAGATTGTGCGCTGAACACTCGCGGCACTGTTTTTTGCGGGCGCAGTGGCGGAGCGGGCGTCAAATGTTCTAGAATCGTTTCAACAGCAGCGGGGCGAGCGGGGCTTTGAAGCGGCTCGCCCTTTGTGCCCTCTAAGGCCGGCGGAAAGTTTTTCGATATATGGAAGAATATTCTGATCGTACACCTGTAGACATCCTGCGGCTGCCGATGGTGCCCATCCGCGATGTCGTGATCTTCCCTTTCACCAAGGTCGCCTTCAAGATCGGGCGCCCCGGCTCGGTGCGCGCACTCGAAGACGCACTCGCCTCCGACCGCACCATCTTCCTCGCGACCCAGCACGACGCCTCGATTGACGAGCCAAACCCCGACCAGATTTACACGGTCGGCACCATCGCTCGCATACTTCAGGCGCAGCGGCAGGAGAACGGCCAGACGAAGGTCGTCGTCGAGGGGCGTGAGCGCGCCACGACCATCCGCATCGAGAACGATAACGGCGCGTTCACCGCGACCGTCCGGCGCGCGCCCTACGCGCAGGAGACCGGCCCGCGCGTGGATGCACTGATGCAGCGCGTCGGCCAGCTCGTCGAGCAGCACGTGCGGCTCGCGCCCGAGATGCAGACCGACGCCTTGCAGACGGCGCTCCGCAACACAGACCCCTCGCACCTCGCAGACGCTCTGGCCTCGCAACTGAAAATCTCGGTCGAGGACAAGCAGGGGCTTCTCGAAATCTTCTCCACGCACGGGAGGTTGCAGCGTTTGGTTGAACTGCTCGAAGTCGAAGTTGACAAGCGGCAGCTCGACCGCACGATTCAGGCGCGCGTCAAGCGGCAGATGGAGAAGGCGCAGAAGGAGTACTACCTCAACGAGCAGATCAAGGCCATCCACAAGGAACTCGGCCGCAAGGACGAGAAGGCCGAGATGGAAGACCTGCGCAAGCGCATCGAAGAGGCCGGCATGACGGAAGAGGCGAAGGAGAAGGCCATGCAGGAACTCCACCGCCTCGAAGCGATGCCGCCGATGTCCGCCGAAGGCACGGTCTCGCGCACCTACATTGACTGGCTTCTGAGCGTGCCTTGGAAGCAGAAGTCGAAGGAGATTCGCGACATCTCGAAGGCCGAGGAGGTCTTGAACGACGACCACTACGGCTTAGAGAAGATTAAAGACCGCATCCTCGAACACCTCGCCGTCCGGCAGTTGGTGAAGAACCCGAAGGGCAGCATACTTTGCTTCGTCGGCCCGCCGGGCGTCGGCAAGACCTCGCTCGGGAAATCAATCGCCCGCGCCACGGGTCGCAAGTTCGTACGACTCTCTCTCGGCGGCGTGCGCGACGAGGCCGAGGTACGCGGCCACCGACGCACCTACATCGGCGCGCTGCCCGGCCAGATCATCCAGATGATGAAGAAGGCAGGGACGGTCAACCCGCTCATCCTTCTCGATGAAGTGGACAAGCTCGGCGCAGACTTCCGCGGCGACCCGTCGGCGGCGCTGCTGGAAGTTCTCGACCCGGAGCAGAACTCGACTTTCCAAGACCATTACCTCGACGTGGAGTACGACCTCTCGAAGGTCTTCTTCATCGCGACGGCGAACGTGCTGCACACCATCCCGCCGCCGCTGCAAGACCGTCTTGAGATTCTGCGCCTCTCGGGCTACACCGAGCGCGAGAAGCTTGAGATCGCCAAGCGGCATCTCGTGAAGAAGCAGGCCGAAGGCTCGGGTCTACGCTCCGAGCAGGTCGAGTTCACGGACGAAGGCATCTTCGAGATTATTCGTCACTACACGCGCGAGGCGGGCGTGCGCAACCTCGAACGTGAAATCGGCTCGTGCTGCCGCAAGGTCGCGCGCAAGCTCGTCGCCGACGGCAAGGGCGAAGAGTTCAAGATGTCCATCACGGCCGAGCAGGTGCGCGACATGCTCGGCCCCGTCCGCTTCCGTCAGGCCGACATGGCGGCCGAGTCCGAAGTCGGGCTCGCGCTCGGTTTGGCTTGGACGGAGGTCGGCGGCGAAGTCCTCCAAATCGAGGCGACGCTCACCAACGGCCGCGGCGGCGTCACGCTCACGGGCAAGCTCGGCGAGGTGATGCAGGAGTCTGCGCAGGCCGCGCTCACCTGCATCAAGTCGCGCTCGGAGCGTCTGGGCATGAACCTTGAGTTCATACGCAAGCGCGACCTGCACGTCCACATCCCCGAGGGCGCGATTCCGAAGGACGGCCCCTCGGCCGGCGTCACGCTGGCGACGGCGATGGCTTCGGCGCTGACGCGCGTCCCCGTCCGCCGCGACGTGGCGATGACGGGTGAGATAACCCTGCGCGGGCGCGTGCTGCCCGTCGGCGGCATCAAGGAGAAGCTGCTCGCGGCGCACCGCGTCGGCGTCTCGACGGTGCTTATCCCGAAGGACAACGAGAAGGACTTGGAGGACGTGCCCGAGGAGGTGCGCGCCGACATGGCCGTCCAGTTCTGCGAGACGATAGACGAGGTGCTGTCGCTCGCGCTCGAAGACGCCTGCCCGACCGACGCGGGCGCGACCGACGAGGCGACGCCGCCCGTCTGGACGACGGAGCAGCCCACGTCCGGCGGCGCGCAGCCCCGCGCCGACTGAACTTCAACCCACATCACTTGGCGCCTTTGCGCCTTTGCGTGAGAGTTAGTTCACGCAAAGGCGCAAAGGCGCCAAGAGTTTATTAGCCCGTGCGCGGTTGACACGCCCGCCGGCCCCTTGTAAAGTTCGCCTTCCCGGCGTCTCATTTCAGCAGCGTACAGGCAGGCAGCACGCAAACCCCCTCGCTCGTCCCCTGCCGCGCGCGCTCGCCAGACTCGCCCGAAAGCTCCGGCCCGTCCGGCCGACACTTCCAGAGGAGATAAACCCCGATGACCGACAAAGCCAAGAGCGCCGAGCTTATACTCAAGCTCTACGACCTGCGCCGCGAGCCCGTCATGCGCGAGGCGCGCAACTGGTTCTTTACCTTCAACCCCGAAAGCGTCGAAGACGTGCAGCGCGCCGGGATGGGCGAGCACAGCGCCTACTACCGTATGGTCACGACCTACTGGGACATGGCCTGCTCGTTCGTCAACCACGGCGCGATTGACGCCGAGATGTTCAACGACGCGAACGGCGAACACGTCTTCGTCTTCGCCAAGCTTCAGCCGTTCCTCGAACAGCTCCGCGCCGCCCTCAGCCCGAACTACATGAAGCACCTTGAGCAGGCCGTCATGGCGATGCCCGAAGTCGAGGCGCGCATCGCCCGCATACGCGAGATGACGCGCCGCATGGCCGAGGCGCGCGCCGCCGCCACGGCCGGGCGCGCGGAGGCCGACGCGGCGAACGCCTGAGCATGAAGGTCACGAGTGCGAAGTTCGTCAAGAGCGCGTTCGAGGAGGCGCACTGGCCGCAGGACGCGAGGCCGGAGGTGGCCTTCCTCGGCCGTTCGAACGTCGGGAAGTCCAGCATGATTAACTCCCTCTTGCGCGTGAAGGGGCTGGCCCGGACTTCCAACACGCCGGGGCGGACGCAGGCGCTGAACTTCTTCCTGATAAACGAGAGGTTTTACTTCGTTGACCTGCCGGGGTACGGTTTCGCGCGCGTGCCGCGCGACGTGAGAGAGGCTTGGGGGCAGCTCGTCACCGATTACCTTGCAAAGCGCGACTCGCTTGTGCTATCAATTCACATCGTAGACTCGCGCCACGAACCCACGAAATTGGATTTGCAGCTCCGCGAATGGCTTCTCGCCGAGGGTAAGCCTTTCCTGACGGTCGCCACCAAATCTGATAAGCTCTCGCAAAACGAGTCGCACAGAAACCTCGCGCGCGCCCGCAAGACGCTGGACGCCGTGGGCGGACGGGGCGCAGGCGGGGAGTTGGTTTCATACTCCTCCGCCACGGGGCACGGGCGCGAACGCGTCTGGCGCGCCATCGAAGAGGCCGTGGCCGCCTCACAACAATCCCCCTCTTGAGCGTTGGAGTTGTCGGTAAGCACTGGGCGCAACTACGAGGGGGCCACGGGCATCTAATGGTTCACGGCAAACCCCGCGAACACTTTTTGAAGGGAAGGCGGCGCGAGTAGCGCCCGCCGCGCGGGGCTCAGAGAGAGCCGACCGCCGCAGCACACGCCGCACGGCAAGAAAGAAGCGCCCCTCAACCGCGCCCCCACGGGGGAGCACCGAATAGACAAATTTCCCGACACATAATCGGCAATAATTTCAACCAGCTTCCGCAAGTCACCGCAGGCGCCCGGCCCCCGTTCGGGACAAGGCCCCGCGCCGGGAATGGATTTCAGGAGCGCGCCCACAGCGGGGCGCGACGAAGAGAACAACTGAGATGTCACGAGAACGCACAACACGCACACGCACCAGCAGAGCCAGCGCCAACGGCGCGTCCGACCGGGACATGGCGGGCAACCGCGCGGCCGTCACGGCCGACATCATGCCCGACATAGACCTGCCCGACGTTGACGACGTGGCCGAAGAGGCCGCCAACTTCCGCGGCGACGGCGACACCTTCAATCTCGCCACGCTCAAGGAGATGTCCATCTCCAAGCTGACGCAGATTGCCAAGGACTTGGACGTGCCCGGCGCCACCGGCATGCGCAAGCAGGAGTTAATATTTAAAGTCCTCGCCGCGCAGACCGAGAAGAGCGGGCTCATCTTCTCGGAGGGCGTGCTCGAAACCCTGCCCGACGGCTTCGGCTTCCTGCGCGCGCCCGAGTACAACTACCTGCCCGGCCCCGACGACATCTACGTCAGCCCTTCGCAGATACGCAAGTTCGACCTGCGCACGGGCGACACCGTCTCGGGCCAGATTCGGCCGCCCAAGGAGGGCGAGCGCTACTTCGCGCTCATCAAGGTCGAGGCCATCAACTTCGAGGCGCCCGGCGAGTCGCGCGACAAGGTCTTCTTCGACAACCTGACGCCGCTCTACCCGGACGAGCAGTTGCGGATGGAGACCAACACCGACCACATCGTCGGCCGCGTGATTGATCTGGTCACGCCGTTGGGGAAGGGCCAGCGCGGATTGATCGTCGCCCCGCCCCGCACCGGCAAGACGATGATGCTTCAGGCCATCGCCAACTCCATCTCGCAGAACCACCCCGAGGTGACGCTCATCGTGCTGCTCATTGACGAGCGCCCCGAGGAGGTCACAGACATGCAGCGCTCCGTGCAGGGCGAGGTCATCTCCTCGACCTTCGACGAGCCGCCGACGCGCCACGTGCAGGTCGCAGACATGGTCATCGAGAAGGCCAAGCGCCTCGTCGAGCACAAGCGCGACGTGGTCATCCTGCTCGACTCCCTAACGCGCCTCGCGCGCGCGCACAACGCCGTCGTCCCGCCGTCGGGCAAGATTCTCTCGGGCGGTATTGACGCCAACGCCTTGCAGCGCCCGAAGCGCTTCTTCGGCGCCGCGCGCAACATCGAGGAGGGCGGCTCGCTCACCATCATCGCCACCGCGCTCATTGACACCGGCTCGCGCATGGACGACGTCATCTTCGAGGAGTTCAAGGGCACGGGCAACAGCGAGATTCACCTCGACCGCCGCCTCTCCGACAAGCGCCTCTTCCCGGCCATAGACCTCCAGCGGTCTGGCACGCGTAAAGAGGAGC
Organism: Pyrinomonadaceae bacterium; assembly: GCA_035248785.1. Lineage (GTDB taxonomy): Bacteria > Acidobacteriota > Blastocatellia > Pyrinomonadales > Pyrinomonadaceae > QHXN01. Next base: position 77,115 of record DATFHD010000117.1, read on the forward strand.
TGCTCATCTCGAAGGAAGACCTCAACCGAATCTGGGTCATGCGCCGTGTGCTCAACCCCCTCTCGCCCGTCGAGCAGATGGAGGTCGTCTTGGAGCGCCTCGGCAAGACCAAGAACAACGCCGAGTTCCTCGCCTCGATGCAAAGCTAAGAAGGGTGCCGGGTGTCGGGTGCCGGGTTAGGAGTTCATTCTTTCCCGACACCCGACACCCGGCACCCTTCTTTCCCCCTTTCTTGACAAACCCGACGCGGCTTCGCGATATTATCCCCTGATTTAGCAGTTAAGTTTGGTTTAAGGGCTCGTGCCTGAGTTCCGGGCGCGGTGTGAGTTAAGGGGATAAGTGCGCGTCGCGTTTCTCTCGTCCGAGGCCGTGCCTTTCGCCAAGACCGGCGGGCTCGGGGACGTGGCCGGCGCGCTCCCCAAGGCGCTGGTCGGCGAGGGCGTTGACGCCTGCATCATCCACCCGCTCTACGACACGACCGACCGCGGGCTGATAGACGAAAGGGTCTTTGACAATCTCGAAGTGGACTGGGTCGGCGGCCGACGCACGATCTCGGTCTACCTCTCGCGCGCGGCGGGCGCCCCGGCCTTCCTGATTGACGCGCCTGAGTACTTCGCGCGCGGCAGGGTCTACGGCTTCGGCGACGACCACTACCGCTTCGGCTTCTTCAGCCGCGCTGCGCTCGCGCTCTTGGGTCGTCTGGGGCAAGCGCCCGACGTGCTACACGGCAACGACTGGCCGTGCGGCTTCGCCGTCACTTGGCTCTGGGCGAGCCGTGTGTGGGGCGGGTTCCTCGCGAACACGAGGACGCTGATGTCCATCCACAACCTCGCCTATCAGGGGTTGTTCGACCCGGGCGAACTGTACCGCTTGGGCTTCCGCGGCGGCGAAGAGTCGAACGTCTTCATGTCGAACAGCGCGGCGTCGTCCCTGAAGGCGGGGCTGATGACCTCGGACGCCATCTCGACGGTGAGCCCGCGCTACTCGTTCGAGATACAGGGGCCGGAGCAGGGCTACGGGCTCGACTGGCTGATGCGGCAGCGGCGCGACCGCCTCGTCGGCATCACGAACGGCGTTGACTACGACGTGTGGAACCCCGAGACCGACCCGCACCTGCCGGCGCACTACACGGCCGAAGACCTCTCGGGCAAGGCGGAGTGCAAGGCGGAACTGCTGCGGCGCTTCGGACTGCCGGAAGAGTTGGACAGGCCGGTCATAGCCTCCATCTCGCGCCTCGTCGCGCAGAAGGGCTTCGATCTCGTCCGGCTGGTCGCTTGGCAGATGTTGGAGGCCGGCGCGTTCCTCGTCTCGCTCGGCTCGGGCGAGCACGAGTACGAGGCGTTCTTCCAGTGGCTCAAGGACTCGTTCCCGAACCGCGTCGGCATCTACCGCGGCTTCAGCGAGCCGCTGGCGCACCTGATTGAGGCGGGCGCAGACATCTTTATCATGCCGTCGCTCTACGAGCCGTGCGGGCTGAACCAGATGTACTCGATGCGCTACGGCACCGTCCCCGTCGTGCGCGCGACGGGCGGACTCGACGACACCGTGCAGCACTTCGACCCCGCGACGGGCGAGGGCACGGGCTTCAAGTTCCAAGACTACACGCCGGGGGGGCTCCTCGGCGGGGTGCGCGAGGCGCTCCACTGGTACACGCAGCCGGAGACTTGGCGGCGCATCCAGCTCAACGGCATGAGCGTTGACAACTCTTGGGGCGCGGCGGCGCGCAAGTACGTGCGCGTCTACCACGCGCTCTTCGACCTGTGAGGCGCGGGCAACCGCTTTTCATCTAAACTGTGCGAGTCGAGAGCAGAGCGACTTATTCAACTCGCGGAAATCAAGGCAGTCTGAGGGAGATTTAAATTTATGAGTGACTTCGTGAAGGACGTGAGCGACAGCAACTTCGAGTCGGACGTTTTGAAGTCTGACAGGCCCGTGCTCGTTGACTTCTGGGCGCAGTGGTGCGCGCCGTGCCGGATGCTCGCGCCGACCGTCGAGGCGGTCGCGGAGAAGTATCAGGGCTCGGCGACCGTCGTCAAGCTCAACGTGGACGACAACCCGAACGTCTCGCAGCGCTACGGCATCAAGGGCATCCCGACGCTCATCCTCTTCAAGAACGGCAAGGAAGAAGAGCGCGTCGTCGGCGCGACCTCGAAGGAGGCCATCTCGCGCATGATAGACAAGCACGTCCAGAGCGGCGCGGCCAGCGCCTGAAGCTTCGGCGCGGCGCGGGGCGAAACCCTTCGGGGTCGAGCCCCGCGCCGCGCTCTGTTCGGGCGCAAGGGGGCCGGCGCGCGCCGCGTAGTGCGGCGGCGGCCGGCCGAGTCAGCCGCGTGTGATGAACCCAACTCCAGCCAGCCGCAGCCGCGCCGCTCGCCAGCGCCGCTCCTTCGAAGAGCGTTTGGCCGCCAAGCGTAATCAGGCCGTCGCCGACGCCAAGTTCCGCGCGCGGCAGGCGCACGGCAAACTGCGCCGCTTCGTCCGCATCCGCTTCAAGAAGGAGGAGGTCATAGAGGCTCTGAGCCTCCGGCGCGGCGACTGCAACCGCTGCGGCGCCTGCTGCGAGATACTCTTCAAGTGCCCCTTCCTCAAGAAGCACGGCGACGGGACGACGACCTGCGGCATCTACGAAGACCGCCCCTCGCAGTGCCGCCTCTTCCCCATAGACCGCCGCGACCTCGCCGAGGTGCGCGGCACTTGCAGCTTCTACTTCATCGAGAAACCGGTCAAGCTGGAACGCGCGAGTTGAAAAGCAGTAGTCGGTAGACAGTAGCCAGTAGTCAGCAGGCTCCGCTCTGCTGACGTTGACGCCGACACGCTGACGTTTCGACGGCGAAAGGTTTTCTACTGACTACTGTCTACTGGCTACTGTCTACTTGAGTATGTCCAACGTTATCGTAGTCGTCGGCGCGCAGTGGGGCGACGAGGGCAAGGGCAAAATTGTTGACTTGCTCGCGGAGCGCTTCGACGTGGTCGCGCGCTATCAGGGCGGCCACAACGCCGGCCACTCGGTGAAGGTCGGCGACAAGTCTTACGCGCTGCACCTCATCCCTTCGGGCATCATCCACCCGGGCAAGACGTGCGTGCTCGGCAACGGGATGGTCATAGACCCCATCGCCTTCTTCACGGAGGCCGACCGCCTCACGGCGCAGGGCCTTCAGGTCACGCCCGACCGCGTCAAGGTCAGTTCGCGCGCGCACCTCATCCTCCGCTACCACCGCGCGCTCGACCACACCAGCGAAGAGCGCCTCGGCAACGAGAAGGTCGGGACGACGCTTCGCGGCATCGGCCCCGCCTACGAGGACAAGGCGGGACGGCGCGGCATACGCGTCGCCGACGCGCTCGACCACGAGCGCCTGCGCTCGCGCATCGAGCGCAACATACAGGATGCCAACATCATCATCCGCGAGTACCGCGGCACGGCGCTCGACCCCGGACAGGTCTTTGACGAGGTCGCGCCGCTCGTCGAGCGCCTCGCCCCCTTCGTCACCGACACGACGCACTTCGTCAACCGCGCCCTGCGCGAGGGCCAGAGCGTCCTCGTCGAAGGCGCGCAGGCGACGCTCCTCGACGTTGACCACGGCACCTACCCCTTCGTCACCTCTTCGAGCACGACCGCGGGCGGCGTCTGCTCCGGATTGGGGCTCGCGCCGCGGCGCATCAGCGGCGTGCTCGGCATCGTCCGCACCTACTCGACGCGCGTCGGCGAAGGCCCCTTCCCCACCGAGATGGTCGAGGGCGAGGAAGAGATAGGGCAACTCATACGCGAGCGCGGCCGCGAGTACGGAGTCTCCACGGGAAGGCCGAGACGCTGCGGCTGGTTCGACGCCTTCGCCACGCGCTACGCCGCCGAGATTAACGGCTTCGACACCGTCGCGCTCACCAAGCTCGACATCCTCGACGCGCTCGACGAGATAAAGGTCTGCACAAGCTACCGGCTGAACGGCAAGGCGTGCGAATCGTTCCCCGCCGTCTCGCACGACCTGCGGCAGGTCGAGCCCGTCTACGAGACGCTGCCCGGCTGGAAGAGTTCGACCGAGGGCGTCACGGAACTCGACGAGCTGCCGGCGGCCGCGCGCGACTACGTCGAATTCATCTCAGCGCAGATCGGGGCGCCCGTCGGGCTCGTCTCGACCGGCCCCGAGCGCGGGCAGACGATCATCGTGGAGGATTCCGCCCTCGCCGGCTGGCTCGGGCGCTGACGAAGTGACCGCGAACTGCTACACTCCCGGCGTGAAACGTGGCCGCAGAAAGGTCGTGCGCGTGACCGCGTCGCTTCCCGTCGAGTGGGGGCTGACGGAGAAGTACGAGCACGGAGGCAAGATTACCTCTTTGAGCCACGGCGGCTGCCTCCTCCAGACCGACGCCATCCAGCCGCTCCACGGCAAGACCATCTACATACGCGTCCCGCTCCCCGACCGCGAGTGGTGGGAAGTGCGCGGCCGCGCCCTCTACTACCTGCGCGAGGTTGGCTTCGGCGTCGAGTTCACAGACCTCACCGACGGGGACGCCGCCACGCTCCGCGCTCTCATGCGCCACTACCGCGAACACCCGCCCGACGCCCCGGCGGACTGAGTTTGAATAAAAGGGTGGCGCTTACTATAATCCCACGCGCGGGCCGATAGCTCAGTTGGTAGAGCAGCTGGCTTTTAACCAGCGGGTCGCAGGTTCGAGTCCTGCTCGGCTCATTCACCCTCCTGACATTCTGTCGGCGATTCGCGGGCGGCCAGACGGCCGCCTGTTTTCGTCTCGCCCTCCCGCTTGAAATTGTTGACTTGCCGCCTGAAGTAGGGTAGAAGCCTCCGACGATGCGCGTGTCTGAGGCCGCCCCCTTTGTTCAGTCGCGCCGTCGGTGCCGCGCCCCCTTCGCGGGCCGCCCGCCTTCGTTCTGGCCTCAGCCCTCCACCTTCAGAACAGGAGCGAACCTATGCGATTCAAGTCCTCCAGATCGAAACCGATTCAGGTGTTCGCCGTCAGCGGCGTGAACACCATCTCCTTCGGCATCAAGGCGAGCGAGGAGGCCAAGGCCGGGCTCCTCGGCTTCGCCGTCGAGCGCTTCGACCCCGAGGCGGACGAGCGCTACTTCATGCCGAGCTACAAGGTCTTCCGCTCGGTGATACCGAACCCGCTCCCTGACGCCTCACTCAGCACGTGGGAGCACCCCGTCCAGAGCTTCGTCTGGGACGACTTCACCGCGAAGCCCGACCACGAGTACGAGTACTTCTTCTACCCGCTCAGGGGAACCCCGAAGAATCTCGACCGCAGCGCCAAGCCCGTCCGCATCCGCGTCCGCACCGAGCCGCTGTTCGGCAAGGGCAAGGACATCAGGCACGACGTGTTCTTCAACCGCGGCGTCGCCAGCAGTCAGGCTTACCGGCGGCGCTTCGGCAACCTCCCGCCGGACAAGATGGACGGGGACAAGGCGAAGGACGCGGAGCAGTGGTTGATGCGAGACCTGCTGGAGGCCGCCCTCCGCTTCATCGGGAACGCGAAGGAGGGAGACACGCTCCTCTGCTGCTTCTACGAGTTCCGCTTCGAGCCGGTGGCGAAAGCGTTGCGCGACGCGATTGACCGCAAGGTGAATGTCCAACTCATCATTGACGCGAAGGTCAACGAGAAGAGGGACAAAAAGGGCAACGTCACGGAGCCGAGTTTCCCGCGCGAAGACAACCTCGCGATGCTCAAAACGGCGCGCATCCCGAAGAAGCACGTCACGCTGCGGCAGGCGAAGCCGGCCAACATCCAGCACAATAAGTTCATGGTGCTGGTGCGCGGCGGCAGGCCGAAGGAAGTCTGGACGGGCTCGACTAACATCTCGCTGGGCGGCTTCAGCGGCCAGACGAACGTCGGCCACTGGGTGCGCGAGCCCGAGGTGGCCAAGCAGTTCAAGGCGTACTGGGAACTGCTCAAGACCGACCCCGGCGCGGTGGCGGGGCTTGAGCGGAGCGAGGCGATCAAGGCCAACCGCCTGCTCTGGGAGGCCGTCGGCGGGCTGCACGAGACGCCCACCGAGTACGAACAGATACCGCAGGGGACGACCGCCGTCTTCAGCCCGCGCGCGGGCGGCGCGGTGCTCGACATGTACGTGCGGCTCTGCGCCACGTCCAAGGCGTGCTCCTGCATCACGCTCGCCTTCGGCATCAACGAGTCGTTCAAGAAGGAGCTGCTCGACAACACCTCGCGCAGCAACATCATCTTCATGCTGCTGGAGAAGCGCGACGCGGCGAACCCGCGCAGCTCGAAGCCCTTCGTCCCGCTGACCGCGCGCCAGAACGTCTATCAGGCGTGGGGCGCATACATCAAAGACCCCGTCTACCAGTGGGCGCGGGAGACGAACGCGAGCCTGCTCAAGCTGAACCACCACGTCACGTACGTGCACTCGAAGTTCCTGCTGATGGATCCGCTCGGCGACGACCCGCTCGTCGTCACCGGCTCGGCCAACTTCAGCAAGGCTTCGACGAACGACAACGACGAGAACATGCTCATCGTCCGCGGCGACCGGCGCGTGGCCGACATCTACTTCACGGAGTTCAACCGCCTCTTCAACCACTACTACTTCAGGTCGGTCACCGAGGCGACGCAGGGCAACGGGCACGGCGGCGACGCGGCCGCCAGCCTCTTCCTCGCCGAGAGGGCGGACGATTGGCTCGGGAAGTACGCGCCCGGCAAGCTGAAGGCGAAGCGGCTGCGGCTGTTCACGGAGATGGAGGGGGCGCAGACGCTTTAGGCCCCGCGGCCCCCGCCCGGTCGGCTCTCAGGCGGCGGCCGTGAGCGCGCAGTCGGCGAGGACTGAGCGCATGGAGACGTGCTTGAGGAGGATTTCGAGGTAGCAGGCGAAGCGGTGCAGGTGCAGGCGCGTGGCCTTGCGCGTGTGCGTCGCGGCGAGGCCGACGATGAAGCCCTCGCAGGTCTCGCGGTCTTTCTCCATCAGGTGCTCGATGCTGCCCTCGCGGAAGAGTTCGAGGCGCATGTTGAAGAGCCTGAGCGCCTCGGGGTCTTCGTACCACTCGGCGTAGCGCGCGCCGCGCAGGAGCGCTTCGAGGTCTTCGTAGAGCCGCAGCGAGTTGTCGCGGCGCTTGCGTATGTCGTCGAAGAGGTCGGCCGCGTCCACCTCGGGCCGGTAGAGGCGAGCGAGCGAGACGGTTGATTGCTCGAAGCAGTTGCGCAGGAGGTCGTGCGCGTCGCGTAGGTGCGAGGCGGCCTCGGCGGGCGCGGCGGCCGACGCGCAGGGCAGTATGCGCTCGAAGACGGCCTTCAGCTCGTGGCGCAGCGCGAAGCTCATCCGCTCAAGCTCTTCGGAGAGTTCGGTCGGAAAGGGCTGGCAGGCGCAGAAGTAGTCGAGCCCGCCCGCGGCGGCCAGCGCCTCGCAGCGCAGCGCCTCGAAGATGAAGGAAGCGTCGTCGTACGTCGCGCCGGCCGTCGTCAGCGCCTTCACGCTGTCGAGGTAGCCGAGCAGGCGGCGGAGGTCGTCGAAGACGCCCGCGACGAGTTCGCGCGTCTCGGCGGGCTCGATGCCGGCGACGACCGTGCGTAGTTGCGGTTGCATGTGCGGTGAATCCTTTCGGGGGAGTCGGGCAGGACTGTTCCGCTTGCTCTGTTAAGACTTTCGCCCGTCCTGAAATGGTCTTGCGCGAGGGGCTTTTCGGGAGGTGACTCGGCGGCCTTCGGCCGCTCGGATGGCGGGCGGTCAGGACGACCTGCCCGGCGAAGCTACATCGAACTTAGCAAATGCCGGCGGGGCGGCACAAGCATTTTTTTCAGCGCCCGCGCTTCGGGGACGCTTACCGCCGGGCGTGAAAGTGTTTGAGGGCGGACGGCGCCCGAGCCATCCGCCCTCAGTTATGTGTTCCGCTTCGGGCTTTACTAAACCTGCCCGACCGACCTCATCATCGGCAGGCGCGGCGGGTATCCGCCGACGCGCGTGCGGCGCAGCTCGCGCGTGCGCGGCGGCTGGATGTTCTCGAAGAAGTCCTCGGCGGCGACCTTCAGCCCAACGTCCCGGCCGAGGCGTTCGCCCAGAAACCACTTGTGTTCGAGGACGCGCGGCCAGACTGCTCTCGCCTCCTCGGCGGACAGTTTGACGCCCGCCAGCTTCTTCAAGTTACGGCTGAGGCGATGACCCTCGTCCGGCCTGACCCTCTGCATCTCGTACGAGACCGGCATGAACAGGCCGTCGAACGCCTTCAAACTCTGATCCATGAAGTATGCGACGAAGAACTCCTTCGCCGCGCGTCTAAACTTTATAAGTTCGGGCATAAATTCCTCCCTTTATCTCTCCTTATACCTTCAGACCGCGGCGCCTTTAACGCCCCGGCATAAGTATCCTACGAACCGGATGTGTCAAAGATGTTATAGGTCGCCGTAATTATTTAAATCGCACTCATTAGCGAGGTTAATCATCAACGCAGGCCGAGGGCTTTGAGGTAGCCTTCGTTGACTTTGCAGTTGGCGAGCTTGACGGCTTCGAGGTATGCGGCGAGCGCGCGTGCGACCTTGTCGCGCGGCGGGCGGTTCTTCCTCACGTCCTCGAAGGTCGTGCGCGGGTTGTCCGCGAAGGCGGCGACGGCGTCCCAGTCGGCGGGCTTGTTGATTGAGACGGCGCAGGAGGTGGCGTCGAGTTTCTTGTAGGGCCAGAAGCACCAGCCTATCTGGTTGCGTTCGAGCAGCCCGCGGAACGACGTAATCCACTCGTCCGTGTTCTCGCCCGACTCGCCCATCCAGATGGGCACGTCGTACTTCGTCGAGAAGTCAACGTACTCCTGCACGGCCTCCTGCTTCACCTCAAACCAGTACTTGTGGAAGGTGTAAGCGAGCTTGTCGTCGAACGGCGGGCCGAAGACCTTGAAGTTCGTATCCCACTGCGCGCCGCCGAGGAAGATGACGTGGTTTTTGTCCACGGCGCGGATGCCTTTGACGATGCGCCGGTAGAGCGGTTCGAGCTTCGGGTTGAAGTGCGCGGCGTCGAAGTAGTGCGCGATGGGCTCGTTGAGAAGGTCGTAGCCGAGCACCGTCGGCTCTGCGGCGTAACGCGCGGCGAGCTTCTGCCAGACGCGGACGGTCAACTCCTGACTCTCTTCGCTCTCGTAGAGGAACGGGTAGCCGAAGCTGTCGTCAATGTTGTCGCCCGTCTGCCCGCCCGGCGCGGCGTGCATGTCGAGGACGACGAGCAGCCCCTCGCGCCTGCACCAGCCGACGACGCGGTCGAGCAGTTCGTAGCCGGGGCCTTCGAGCCTCTGCGGCTCGCCTTCAGAGACGAACAGACGATAATTGAACGGGACGCGGACGGAGTTGAAGCCCGCGCGTTTGATGAAGCGTATGTCCTCGGCCGTGACGTAGTTGTCGCGGAAGGTCTTCCAGAAGCGACGCGCCTCATCCTCGCCGATTAGCTGATTGAGGACGACGCCAATCAACCGCGGCGAGTTGGCCGACTTGAACTTGAACATATAGCCCTCCGGCAAGAGCCAGTTGCCGAGGTTGATGCCCTTTAAGTAAATCGGCCTCCCGTCCGCGCCGACGAACCCCCTGCCCCGCGTCGTGATGAACCTCGCGCGCTGCGCGCCCTCCGCAGTCGTACAGACGAACGACAGCAGGAAGGCGAAAGAGACGAGCAGCGCCTTTCTCTTCTTCACAGTTCTCATACGTCGAAGTGAATCAAAGGCCGGTCGAGAAGACTTTAACCTCCGCCTCTTCCCCCGAGAGCCTGTGCATCCGCTCGAACTTCATCCCGAGTTTTTCGAGCACGCGGATCGAGCCGGCGTTGTCGGGATTGACGACGGCGTAGAGGCGTTTGAAGCCGAGCACTTCGCGCGCGTGGCGCAGCACGGCCGCGGCAGACTCGTACGCGTAGCCCTTCGACCTGAACGCCGGAAGAAAAGCGTAGCCGACATCCACGCCGGGAAGCTCTTCCCTCTTCACGAGCCCGCAGATGCCGGCGGGCGCGCCCGCGTCCTTCGTCTCGACCAGCCAGAGGCCGAAGCCGTGCCGTCGGTAACTCGCCGCGAACTTCTCGTTGATGTACGCCCGCGCGTCCTCAAGCGTCCGCACGCCCCTGTCCGCGATGTTGCGCTTGAAGTCCGCGTCGTTCAGAAGCTCAAGGATGAAAGCGTCGTCACGCCCCGACATCTCGCGCAAAGTAAGCCGCTCCGTCTCGATGACGTTCAAACGAGAGCACCGCCTTCTTACTGAAAATTAAAAGCGAAGGGTCGCGGGATGTTCGCACAGATTCGTGCAAAAGAAAACGACGGCGGGGGACGGCGCCGGGCGCGCGTTTAGTTTAAGATGGCGGGCATGGACTCCGCCCTTGTCATCCTCGGCTTCGGCTTTCTGCTCGGGCTGAAGCACGCGACCGAGGCCGACCACCTCGTCGCGGTCACGACCATCGTCAGCGAGCAGCGTTCTATCTTGCGCGCGGGCGTAGTCGGCGCGCTGTGGGGCGTGGGCCACACGGCCGCGCTCTTCGCCGCGGGGACGCTGCTCATACTGCTCCGCGTCACGCTCCCCGACGCGGTGCGCGTCGCGCTCGAACTCTGCGTCGCGCTGATGATCGTGCTGCTCGGCACGCGCGTCCTCTATCTCGTCCTGCGCAGGCGCCGCGACGTTCACGTACACGCGCACACGCACGGCGGGCGCACGCACACGCACCTGCACTTCCACGGCCCTTCGGACGCGCACGCGGCGGACGACACGCACGCCGTCTCACATTCACGCCACCGCGGCTTTCGTGGCTGGCGGCCCGTGGTGGTCGGCGCCGTGCACGGGCTGGCGGGGTCTGCGGCGCTGACGCTGCTGGTGCTGACGGAGGTGATGCGCGGCGGGTCGCGCCTGCTCGGGTTCGCTTACCTGCTGATTTTCGGCGTCGGGTCAATCGGCGGGATGCTGTTGATGAGCGCGCTCATCGGCCTGCCCTTCGCGCTGACGGCCGCGCGCTTCAGGAGTATAGACACCCCCGTACGCCTGCTCGCCGGCTGCTTCAGCGTCGCCTTCGGCCTCTATTACGCTTGGCAGACCGCGGGCGGGCTGTGAGGAAAGCTGAAGGAAGAACGCCGAATGATGAAGTGAGGGCTGTAAGCAATCAGTTTAGCGTTCAACGTTTTGGCCCATTGTTAAAAAAACCTCTCCTCAAACGCCTAACTCGTGTGTTAGGATGAGATTCGGGGAGTTTGTCCGTCGCGGACTCCTCCGTTCGACTCTCCCGGCCCGTCCTGAATCTCAGGGCGACCCGCCCCGTTTCAAACCTTGCAAGCAGGCCGTTTAGCAGAAAGCTCATTCCTGTCAGACTGCCTGAAGCGCACTCGTCAGATTGACCGAAGGCCGCGCACGTCCGTACGGTCGCTTTCACCTTAAAAGGCTTTTTCGCCCGGTATTTAACGACGACTGCCCCGCCCGCTTTCTGGCACCGGAATTGACAAAGTGCAACCGTGAGCCGGCCCGCCGAGCGCGCGGGCCGCGAGCCTTCAGAAGCGCAAAACCCTCGAAACAGACATGACCATAGAGATCACGGAAGGTCGGCGTTTTCCCATACCGTTCGTAAACGCGTTGATGGTCGCGGGCGCGTTGGCGGCGCTCTTGGCGGTCATACGCCTGCCGTACGCGCAGCTCGGTTTTCCCGTCGCGCTGCTGGCGCTGCTGGCCGTACAGGTCTGCGCGCGCTTCGACAGGCGCGCGGCGCGCGG
>DATFHD010000118.1:0-48861 GCA_035248785.1 Pyrinomonadaceae bacterium
CCGCCGCGCGCGGGCGGCGTCGGCGTCGGAGCGCCCTGCGGGGCCGCGCCCGGTTGAGTCGGCGTCGGCTGAGTCGCCGTCTGCGGCGTCTCCTGCTGCTGCGGCGGCGTAGGAGTCGGAGTGGGCTGCTGTCTCAGCGCGAAGGCCGCGGGCTGCGTCGAAAGGCAGAGCGCGAGCAGGACGGCCGTCTTCAGTGTCACTGTCCCCAAACTGCGGGCGGGCGTGTGGCCTCGCATCTGTGCGTGTGAACCTCCGGTCGGAATGGTCTAAGGTTAAGTCGCCTGCGGAGTCGCTGTCAAAACGGGCGACGAAGGCGAAAGGTTTCAAACGTCGCCACGGCCGTTCAGATTAATATCGAAGAAGAACGCCCGCGCCGTTCAGATTAGTGTCGAAGAACGCTCGCGCCGCTTGAGGTATTGCAGCCAGAGCAGCCGCGCGGCGACCGCGCGCCAAGGCCGCCACGCTTCGGCGAGCCCGTCCAGCTCGGCGGCCGTGGGGCGCGCGTGCAGCCGCTTGACCTCTTGCGCGGCGAGTTGAAGCGCGAGGTCGCCCGACGGCCACGCGTCCGGCCTGAGCAGCGCGCGCAGCATGTAAATCTCCGCCGTCCAAGGGCCGACGCCCTTGAGCCTCAACAGGGTCTCGCGCGCCGCGTCGTCGTCCGACGCACGCAGCGCGTCGAAGTCCAACTCGCCCTCGACGACCGCGCGCGCGGCCAGACGGCAGTAGAGCGCCTTCTGACGGCTGAAGCCGAAAGCCCTCAGCGCCGCGTCGTCGAAGGCGAGGAAGCTCTCGGGCGTGAGCGGCGCGGCGGCCGCCCTCAACTTCTCGAACGCCGCGAGCGCCGAGGCGAGCGAGACCTGCTGTTCGAGTATGATGAGGACTAAAGTCGGAAAGCCCTCCTCGCGCTCCCACAGCGGCGGGACGCCGTAAGCCCGCGCGATACGCGCGAGTCCCGCGTCCCGCTCCGACAAAGCCGCGACGCCTCGCGCCAGAGACGCGCGCGTCAGACGCTTCGGGGCGCTCACCTTCGTATTCACTTTCGGCGACTTCACACGCCCGCTACCGCTCACGGCCCCGCCCCGCCTTCCCTTTACGCGCGACTTCGACGCGGCGCGGCGCGGACTCATGCCCGTCAGCGTCGCCTTGATCCTCCTCTTCCGCCTCGGCGCGCAGGCCCAGACGCATGGCGTCGAAGGCGGGGAGGCGCGCGATGTCGGGCATGGGCGAGGCTTCGCCGCGCGCGGAGAACCAGATGGCCTCGTTGAGCGTGCGCGGGTCGGCCATGTCGGCGTGCTCCAAGTCCTGCTCGGCGGTGCGGCGCATCCAGTAGAGCGTGGCCGCGTCTCGCGCGGGCGGCGTCGTGAGGTTGTCGAGCGCGACCTCGGGAAGCACGGCCCTGTAGGGGCGTAGGTCGGCCTGCGCGCGGAAGATGTCGGCGGGCGCGGCCGTCGCGTCGAGCAGGTTCATGGGCGGCAGGCCCAAGAGCAGTTCCAGAGTGCGTATGAAGCTGACGGTGTTGTGGAACTCGTGGACGAGCGCGCCGGGGCGGTTGTAGGCGCTGATGACGAGCGCGACCGAGCGGTGACAGTCAACGTGGTCGGGGCCGTCCTGCGCGTCGTCCTCGACGACGAAGACGGCCGTGTCCTTCCAATAGGGGCTGCCTGTGACGGCCTCGACCAGACGGCCGAGCGCGTAGTCGTTCTCGGCGACGTAGAACTGCGGCGTCGGCCTGTTCGCAGAGACGCCCGACGTGTGGTCGTTCGGCAGGCGGACGATGGAGAGGTTCGGCAACTCTTCGCCGCGCCCCGTCTCGCGCGCACGTACGAAGCCGCGGAACTCTTCGAGCCAGTCGGCGACGCGCGAGTAGCCGCGCAGGCGCGCGTCTGTCTGCGTCTGCGTGACGAGCGGGTCTACGGCGCCGTTCGACTCGTGCGCGGCGCGGTAGGACTCGACCGTCAGCGCGTCGGGCGTCTGCAAGTCGAAGTTGCGGAAGGTCGGGCTGTGGCGGCCTTCGAGCGAGCGCTTCGTCGGGAAGGCCGAGACCGTGCGCGTCACGTCGGGGTAAGGCTTTGACTTGTTCGTCTTGATTGAAGCCACGTCCGCCTCGGAGAGCGTGCCGACGAACTCGCCGTAGTTGCGATAGGTGAGCCCTGCGCGCGCCGCGGCGTCCCAGAGGTAGAGTGACGCGGGCTCGGTCACGTCGCGCGAGCCTGAGAGGTAAGGCACGAAGCGGCGCATGTAGGCGGCGACATCTTCCGCGTCGGCGGACGCCGGGAAGGGCGGCGCGGCGTCGCGTGTCGGAAAGACGTTCGGCAGGCGGTTGAAGCCCTCGAAGTCGTAAGTGCGCCCGCGGTTCGAGTAGTGCCAGCGGTAAGCCTTGTCCAAGTAGTCGGTCGAGAAGGCGGCCGTAGACCAGTTGTGCCCGTCGGGGCTCGCCTCGGCGTTGACGAAGAAGCGGTCGAAGAGTCCGAAGCGCAGCGCCAGCGCGCGCGCGTTGGGCGTGAGGTTCTGCGCCGCGCCCGACTTCGCCCGCGCCGCCTCGCCCGCGCCGAAGATTGCAAGCGACTGCAAGCCGTCGGCGCGCGTGCCGTCGCCCGAAGCCGCGAGGTCGCCGAAGACCTGATCGTAAGAGCGGTTCTCCCTGATGACGTAGATGACGTGCTTAATCGGCGAGCGCCCGCCGAAGAGATTCGCGCGTGCGGCGCCGACGAGGCCGCTGTTGCGCATCACCTGTTGCGTGTAGCGCGCGAGTTCGCGCTCGGACGGCTGCGCGAACGTAGAGATGTTGCCTGCGACGAGCGAGACGCTGTACTGACCGCCCTGACCGCCGCCGCGCCCCGTGCCCGCCGGGAAGCGCTCGTTCGGCAGGTTCGGCGCGCGCCCCGAGTTGTCCACGACCTGCGAAGAGCTTGCGAAGCCCGTCCCCTTGCCGTTGCCGACGAAGACAGTTCCGTTCACGCAGGCGACGGCCGAAGGGTACTGCCCCGTCGGGATGAAGCCGAGCACGACCGAGCGGCGCGAGCTTCTGTCAGAGGCGCGGCGCGAATTTCCGACAGCCCTCTTCTCATCTTCCCTCGCCCCTCTTCTACCTTCTCTGCTTCCGACGCGACTCTTGACGCCGCGCGTCGCGTCGGATAGTTGGACGACGGCGACCGAGTTGCTGTGCGCGTTGGCGACGTAGAGCGTGCGGCCGTCTTCGGAGAGCGCGAGCCCCTCGGGGCTTGAGCCGACCCGCGCGCCTTCGGCGAGGCGCACGGCGATGCGCTCGACCTCGCGGTCGGCGTTGGTGTCTATGACCGAGACGCTGTCGGCGTTCGAGTTGACGACGTAGAGCCTTGAGACCGTGCCGTCCCAGACCATCGCCGTCGGGTGGCGGCCGACGGGAATGTAAGAGACGCTGCTCGCGCCTTTACTGAAGTCTATGACCGCGACCGACTCGTCGTTCCAGCAGGAGACGTAGACCTTCCAAGTCGAGTTGACAGACTGGGCCGAACTGGACTGCGCGCCTGCGGTTGGCGGAGTATTCCTGTCTTTGACCAGCGGGACGAGTGAAGAGAAGTCGCGCGCGCGCGGCGGCGGGTACGGAAGCGCGACAACGGCGTAAGGGTAGACGAAGTGACCGCTGCCCGCCGCTGCCGTCTTACTCGTCTCTCCCGCTCTCGCCGCGCTTGCCCTCTGTCCGAAGAGGTCTACGCGTTCGAGCCTCTTCTCGCCGCCGGGGTCGTGGACGACGCCGAGGCTGTCGCCGAGGTTGTTGGCGACGAAGAGCGTGTCGCCGCCGGGCGCGAGCGCGAGGCCCGTCGGGTAGACGGCGGCGCGGCCCGAGTTGTAGCGCGGCGTCGGCGCCTCGCGCGCGAAGCCGCTCACGTCTATCGAGTCGGCCGTCACCTTCGTGTCCGGCCCCGGCGAAATGGGCGTGACGTGCGCGGGCGAGCGCGGGTCGAAGCGGAACGTCCAGACCTTGTTCTCGAAGCCGCCCGAGACGTAGAGCGTGTAGTTCCCTTCCGCGTCCGCGCGCGGCGAGAAGGCGGCGCCGACGTTCGCGCTCTGCGGCGACGGGAAGTAGACGTTCTGGACGACGGCGGGCGGGCGAAGGCTCAGGTCTATGACGGCGAGCGACTGCTGCGAGCGGTTCGTCTTCGCGTCGAACTGCACGCCGAAGCCGCTGTTGACGGCGACGAGGTAGCGGCCGCCTCCGCCCGGCCCCGCGTTGTCGGGGCTGCGGACGAAGCTCACGGGCAAGGCGCCGACGGCCGGCTGCTGCGTCGTCAAGTCCATGACGAGCGAGCCCGCGGGCGTTATCGGCTTTCCCTCGGACGCGGGGCTGTTCGCGACCCGGATGTCGGCCGAAGAGCTGACGAGGCCGGCGGCGGCCGCGGCGGCGAAGGCGGCGAAGAGGAGCGCGCGAAGCGTCAGGCGTCTCATCTGGCGTTCAGCCCTTTCGCGATCTGCGCGTTGCCTTCGATGATGCGTGCGGTCGTCGCGGGGTCTTGATCCATAGACCAGTTACCGGCCTCGAACGTGCCGCCGAGGATGAGGCCGTCGGCGCGCGGGAACATGTAGAGCGAGTTGGCGAGGTAGCAGTAATCAATCTCGGGCTGCGGCAGGAGGACTTCGATCTGGCCTCGCATCGAGGCCATCCCCTGATCGCCGAAGAGTGCGCGCGCGCCGAGCCCCGTGCAGTTGAAGACGACGCGCTCCGGGAGTCGCGCGACCTCTTCGCGCGTCTTAAGCTCCGTGATGACGACACGGCCGCCCGCCGTGTGAAAGTCGCGCAGGAGCGCGCGCAGGTAACGCTGCGGCTCGATGACCATCGAGGTGAACTGGCGTACGAAGGGGAAGCCGAAGCTGCGGCGCGCGTCCGCGTAGAAGCGCGTCTCGGGGTAGAGCTCGGGGCCGCCCGGCAGCTCGCGGCCCGAGGGTTCGGACGTGAGCGTGTAGGTCTCCATCCAGCGGACGCCGTACTCGGGGCCGACGTAGGACTGAAACTCTCGGTGCGCGAGGCGGCAGGCGAGCCCGTAGCGTTCGAGGAAAGCGGCCGACGCCTTCTGCGGGTCGAAGACGTGCGTCGGGTACCAGAGCGCCCCGGCCACGTTCGAAGTCGTCTCGGGCGGAAGCTCGCGCGCGTAGACGGTGACAGACTTGCCGCGACGCTGTAGCACGCGCGCGGTCGAGAGGCCGACGACGCCGCAGCCGATGACGGCCACAGACTTGTCTTCGAGGTTGCGCGCCTGCTCGGCCGCCAACTGCGCCACGCCCCAAGAGAGCGACACGCCCCCGCCGCCGTGGCCGTAGTTGTGTACGACGACCTTCTCGCCAAGGCGCTCGTTCGTCAGCACGAAGCCCTCGGGGCGGTAGGGCCTGAGGCCGACGACCGTGCGTATGAGACGGTCGCGCGAGACCTTGAGCGCGGGCAGGCGGCGCGGCGGCTCCTCCTGCGCGGCCCGTGCGAGACGCGTGTGCGCGCCGCCGGCCGCGGCGTACGCGCCGGCCGCGAGCGCGCGGACGAGAAAACTCCTGCGGTCGGTCGAAAGTCTCTCCATAATCTCCGGACTGCGTGCAGAGTTCGTAGGACAGTGCCGTGAGTTTATAGAAAGAACGCGCCGATGCGAAGTTATTTTTTTGACACAGAGACACAGCCGATTTGAAATTTCAAATTTGAAATTTCAAATTCTTAAGGCCGTCTCGATCATCCCGCGCAGGGAGACCTGACCCGTGTAGTTGCCGAAGAGTACGCGGCCGGGCGCGGCGCACCAAGTCTCGCGCGCGGCGCGCCAGACGGCGGGGAGCGAGGTCGAGTATTGCGGGATGGCGCGGCGCCAGCGGTTGATGACCAGCTCGGCCGCTCCGCCGCGGATGCCGAGAAGCTGTTCGAGTTCTTCCGCGACGGCGCGCGCGATCTCTTCGTCCGAAGCGTCAACCCAGTGGGGCTGCGATGTGCCGCCGAAGAGAATCGTGAACGAGGCGAAGCGCGACTCGTCTTTTACACGCCCCTCGAAGGCGGAGGAGTTGAAGAGGATGCCCAAGGATTTACGCCCCTCGCGCGGCGGCACGAGTACGCCGACGCCCTTCACGGGCCGCGTGAACGCATAGGTCGGGACGAAGGCCGTGACCGAGACAATCGGGGTGTAGCGCACCGCGTCGAGCGCGGCGCTCAGGCGCGGCGACTCTTGAGCGAGTAGACGAGCCGCGACGTAGGCGGGCGTGGCGATGATGACGTTCGGCGCTTCCGGAATTGTCGTCACGGCTTCGCCTTTACGGAAACGCTCGCCGAGTCTTTCGTTCAGAACTTGCTGCAAGCGTCCCGTCACGTCGCCCATGCCGCGCAACGGCGCGACCATGCGCTTGCGCTGCTTCGGCTCTTTAGTCTTCGCCGTCTTCTCGTCGTCCTTCGGGCCGCGCTTGAAAGCCTTGCCGAGCATCTTGCCGAGCAGCGTCGAGCCGGGCGCGAGCGAGAGTTCGGGGAAGGCCGCGACGACGCCGAGGTCTGCGGGGCGCACGCCGTAGATGCCCTGCACCATCGGCGAGAGCAGATAGTCAACCGCGCCGTCGCCGACGTGACGCCGCCCCCACGTTTCGAGGTCTTGCTCGTCGAGGTGGTTCTCGGCGCGCGTGAAGGCCGCGTGGCGCGCGGCGCTCAGGGTCTCGCCGAAGCTCAAGGGGAACTTCCGAGGCCGGCCGCCGCGCACGACGAAGCGCGCGCGCGAGTCTTTGCGAATCTCGGCCAGCTCGACGCCGAGCTCTTCGCAGAAGCGCACGACGCCGGGCGTCGCGAGCAGCGAGTGCGCCGCCGTCTCGGCGATGCCGTACGGCGTCTCCTTCGTCTGGATGAGCCCGCCGCCGTGGCCGCGCTCTTCGACGAGCGTCACGCGGTAGCCCTTGCGGTCGAGCGCGTAGGCCGCGAGCAAGCCTGAGACGCCCGCGCCCACCACCGTCACTTCACGTTCCGCCTTGTTGAGTGTGCCGATCATGATGTCCCTTCCGACTGCCGGGCTTCAGACGCCGGCCTCTTTCAGCAGCGCGCGGAGCACGGCGGCGAACTCGGGGTCGCCGTTGAAGGTGCGCGCGCGGTAGTAGTGCGTGATGCCTTCGCGTCGTGCCTCTTCGGCGTAGAGCTGGTCGAGCTCGAAGAGGGTCTCGATGTGGTCGCTGACGAAGCTGACGGGCGCGACGACGACGCGGCGTACGCCGCAGCGTGCGAGCCGCTTCAGCTCGTCCTCGAAGTAAGGCTGTAGCCAAGCCATCTTGCCGTTACGCGACTGGAAGCAGAGCGACCAAGGGTGGCGAAGGTCACGGGTCACGGCCTCGATTGTCCGCCGCACGTCGTCGGGGTAGGTGTCGCCGCGCTCGACGATCTTCAAGGGGAGCGAGTGTGCGGAGAAGAGTATGTGAATCGGGTCTGTCGCGCGCCCGCGATCCTCTTCGGCGCGCGCGACCGATTCGTCAACGGTGCGTCGGAGCAGCGTGGCGTATGCGGGCTCGTCCGGCCAGTTCCGAATCTCGTGCTTGAGCGGCGACCAAGCCAGTCGCGCGAGCGCGGCCTCAGCCTCTTCCAGACACGTGCCCGTCGTCGTCGTCGAGAAGTGCGGGAAGAGCGGCAGAAGTACGAGCCGCTGCGCGCCCCAATCTTTCAAGTTCCTCAGCGCCGCCTCGATGGAAGGCTCGGCGCTGCGCATGCCTATCTCGACGCGCACGCCCTCGGCGTGTCCGCCGCCGTTGCCGCCGTTGTCGGACTTGAGCAGGCGGCGCAGGCCCTCGGCCTGCTCCTCAGTCCACATCAACTGCGGCGAGCCGCCGCCGATGGAGCGGTAGCTCTCGACGGACGAAGGCCCCTTGACCTGCGCGATGGTGAAGGCGAGCGCCTGCCGGAGCGGCGTCGGCACGCCGACGAGCACGGCGGGGTTTGCGAAGAGGCGGTAGAGGAACGGCTTCACGTCGGAAAGCGTCCACGGGCCGCCGAAGTTGAGGAGTGCGATTCCGGTTTTCATCTTCCCGTCCTAGACTGTCCGGCTGAACTGGTGCGAGTTGTCGGTCTTGCGCGCGAGGCGCGCGTCGAAGGCCATGCAGATATTGCGCAGGAAAGCCTTGCCCTCGCCGGTGATGCGGCAGCCGCGCTTCGAGACGCGCGCAAGGCCGTCGAGGCGCGGCTCGATGAGCTTCGCGCCGACGCCTTCGAGGAAGGGCACGTATTCGCACGGGTCAGACCAGTCGGTCTCAAACCTCGTCATCAGGTTCAGGATGTGTCGGCGCAGAATCAAGTCCTCTTCGTCGAGCACGTGACCGCGGAAGATGGGAATCTCGCCCGCCTCGACGCGCGCCGTGTACTTCTCCACGACCTTCTCGTTCTGCGCGAAGGCCGTCCAAGAGTCGCCGATGGAAGAGACGCCCAACCCGAAGAGCGGCGCGACGTGGCGCGAGGTGTAGCCCATGAAGTTGCGGTGGAGCGTCCCCGCCCGCGCGGCCTCCCACAGCGAATCCGTGCGCAGGGCGAAGTGATCCATGCCGATCTCTTCGTAGCCCGCCTCTTCGAGCATCGCGCGGCCTAGTTCGTAGAGTGCCCGCTTCTCGTCGCCGCGCGGCAGGTCTTCCTCTGTGAAGTGGCGCTGGCCCGGCTTGAACCAAGGCACATGCGCGTAGGCGTAGAAGGCTATGCGGTCGGGCCGGTGGCGGCGGACGACATCAATCGTCTGCTCGACGCTCGCGCGCGTCTGGAAGGGCAGGCCGTAGATGAGGTCGTAGTTGACGCTGTTGAAGCCCTGACGCCGCGCCTCTTCGGTGACGGCCCAGACCTGCTCCTCACTCTGGACGCGGTTGACGGCCTGCTGCACGCGCGGGTCGAAGTCCTGTATGCCGAGGCTCAAACGTTTGAAGCCGAGGCGCGCGAGCGTCTTCAAATGTTCGGGCGTCGTGACGCGCGGGTCTGATTCGATGGAGAACTCTGCATCCGGCGTGCGCTCGACGTGCTTGAGAATGCCGCTGACCAGCTCTTCCAGTTCGGCGGGCGAAAGGTATGTGGGCGTGCCGCCGCCGAAGTGCATCTCGGAGAGTGGGACTGCGCGCTCACGCCTGAGCAGCCGCAGGTAAAGCTCCCACTCTTTCAGGACGGTGCGAACGTAAGGCAGGCCGACCGAACGGCTCTGCGTGATGCGCGAGTTGCAGCCGCAGTAGGTGCAGAGCGAGCGGCAGAAGGGGATGTGTATGTAGACGGCCGCGCCCTCGCCCGCGCGTTCGGCCTCGTCGAGCCCGCGGCCGAGGCTCTCAACCCACTCTCCGGCCGTCGGGTTCCTGTCCCAGTAGAGCACCGTCGGGTAGCTCGTGTAGCGCGGCCCCGGCACGTCGTACTTCTTCAAAAGCTCCGTCGCTGTCGCAATCATCCCGGTCTCCCCAAGCCTCCAAAAGTCTATGGGAATTTTGCCCGCACGGCCTGCGGAATAATCCCCACAAGCGTTCCCCTCAAACTCTCTCTTTCAACCCCGGCAAGCTTCGAACCGCGCCTTTTTCCGGCCGTTTCCGCCTTTCCGTCGCCGTACCCCACGACGACCCGCGGCGCGCTTGCCTTCCCGAGCATGGGAGTTGCAACAGGTGTGCCCGCCTGTGACCTGCGTCACCGCGGCCCTGTGATACGGGTCACGGGCGGAAGACAGGCGGCCGTGACTTAAGTCATAGCGCCCGACGCCAAGCGGCCTTAGATTGTCGAGACAGAAGGAGGAGTTTTACGGAGATGACTTTGAACACGACGAAGACGGTTCGCGAGCTGGCGCTTGAGGTGCCGAACGCGACGAGGGTTTTTGAGAGGCTGAAGATTGACTACTGCTGCGGCGGCGGCCGCCAGATCTCGGAGGCGTGCGCCGCCGCGGGCGTGCCGCTCGAACGGCTCTCGCGGATGCTCGACGAGGCGTGCGCGGCTCCCGTCGAGGCGCAGGACTTCACGGCGGGGCCGCTCTCGGAGCTCATCCGCCACATACTCGACACGCACCACGTCTACACGCGCGAGGAGTCTTCGCGCATACAGGCGCTCCTTGAGAAGGTCTGCGGGAAGCACGGCGAGAATCACCCGGAGCTAGGGCAAGTCCGCGCGGCCTTCCTCAAGCTCGACGCAGACCTACAGCCGCACCTCTTCAAGGAGGAGCAGATTCTCTTCCCCTACATCCTTCGGCTCGAAGCGGCGAGGGCCGGAGGCGGCATGCCCCCGTTCGCGCCCTTCGGGACGGTGAACAACCCCGTCCGCATGATGATGTTCGAGCACGACACGGCCGGCGACCTGCTGCGCGAGATACGCGCCGCCGCGCACGACTTCCAACCGCCCGCGGACGCCTGCATGAGCTTCAGCGCCCTCTACCGCGCGATCGAAGACTTCGAGAAGGACTTGCACCAGCACATCCACCTCGAAAACAACGTCCTCTTCCCACGCGCAGTCGAGCTGGAAAACAGTAGACAGTAGTCAGTAGTCAGTAGCCAGTAGAAAAGCCTTCTCAGTGAATCGTCCGAGTGTCAGCGTCAGCAGCCGCAGCGCGGAGCGCTACTGTCTACTGTCTACTGTCTACTGTTCTTCCTCACCCGCGAAGGCGGCGAGTTTCTTCTCGTCCGGGATGTTGAGGGCGCGGCCTTCGAGCGTGATGAGGCCGTCGTGCTGTAGGCGTGCGAGGGCGCGCGAGACGACTTCGCGCACCGAGCCGATGCGGGCGGCGATCTGCTGGTTGGTGTGCGCGAGGTTCAGGTGAAGCCCGCCGCCGTCGCGCGTGCCCTTCGCGCGCGCCTCGGCGAGCAGGAAGCGTGCGAGGCGCTGGCCGACTTCCCTTAACGAAAGCGCCTCGACCAGTTCGGCGCAGCGGCGCAGGCGGCCCGCCAGAACCTTGAGCGCGGCCACGCCTATCTGCGGGTGCTCCATGCAGAGCCGCAGCACGTCGCGCTTGGCGATGAAGAGGACGCTCGTCGGCTCCTCGGCGGCGACCGTGGAGGGGAAAGGGCCGTCATCGAAGACGGGCACTTCGGCTACGGTGGCGCCTGCGCGCTCGACGTGTATCACCTGCTCGCGCCCGTCTAAGCTCTCGCGGAAGGCGCGCACAGAGCCCTCCACAATCACGTAGAGCCCGCGCGCCTCATCGCCCGCGATGAACAGCACCTCGTCGCGCTCGTAGCGACGCTCGACCGCGCGCGCCGCGAGCGCCGTCAGCGTCGCCTCGTCCAACTCGCCGAAGAGCGCCGTCCGCCCCAGCGCCTCAATCTTGTCCGTCAGCATCAACGCACATCTTCACGCCCCGCGAACAAGAATTCAAGAGCGTGACTTAAGTCATTTCGGCGCGGGGCGCGGAGTGCGATGCTCCGCGCCGAAGGTGAAAACCTCGCCGGAGGCTTTTGACAATCCAGTGCGGGCGGCCGGGGCGAAGGGCCGCGCGGGCGCGAAAAAGTTCGCAGCAATCTTAGGTGATATTCCACACACGACGCGTCCGCCTGCTCTGTACGCCCTGTTTCCGACGGCGGCACGGCCGTTGCTGAAGTCCCCGACTTCGTAACAGGCGCGGCTCCCCAACGCCGGCCCGCATCAACAGAGAGGACTTTTCGGATGAGTCAGTATAAACGTCTGTGGATAACGCTGTGCGTGGTCGTGGTGGCCGCGTTCTCGGTGCTCGGCTACTTCGGCCGCAAGGCAATCAACAACGCGCCCCCGATTCCGCGCGAGGTCGTAACGACCGACGGCCGCGTGCTCTTCGACGGCGAGACGATACGCGACGGCCAGAACGTCTGGCAGTCAATCGGCGGCCAGCAGGTCGGCTCCATCTTCGGCCACGGCGCCTACGTCGCGCCCGATTGGACGGCCGACTGGCTCCACCGCGAGTGCGTCTTCACGCTCGACACGTGGGCGAAGGAGGCGGGCGCCGAGAACTTTGAAGCTTTAACGGTCGAACAGCAGGCCGGCTTGAAGGCGCGTCTCGAACGGGAGCTGCGCGCGAACACTTACGACCCGGCGACCGACCGCTTAACTATCTCGCCTGTGCGCGCCGCGGCGATTGAGAGGTTGACGGCGCACTACGCGGACGTGTTCGCAGCGGGCCGCAGCGAGTACGCGATTCCGGCGGGCGCCCTGACCGACGCGTCGAAGGCGCGGCAGATGGGCGCGTTCTTCTTCTGGACTTCGTGGGTCGCCGCGACGAACCGCCCCGGCGAGTCGGTCAGCTACACGCAGAACTGGCCGCACGAGCCTCTGGTCGGCAACAACGTCACCGGCAGCTCGATAGTGTGGAGCATCCTCAGCGTTATCCTCCTGCTCGCCGGAGTCGGCGGGCTGGTCTGGTACATGGCCTCGCAGAAGAAGGAGGAGGCGCACGGCCAGATTCCTTCCAACGACCCGCTGCTCGGCCTGAGCGTGACTCCCTCGCAGCGCGCGACCTTCAAGTACTTCTTCGTCGTCGCCGCGCTCATCGTCGTGCAGATAGGTCTGGGGATAATCGCCGCGCACTACGGCGTCGAGGGACAGGGCTTCTACGGCATCCCGCTCGCTAAGTACCTTCCCTACTCGGTCGTGCGCACGTGGCACACGCAGGTCGGGCTGTTCTGGATTGCGACCTCGTGGCTGGCAACTGGCCTCTTCATCGCGCCGGCTGTCTCCGGCTACGAGCCGAGGTATCAGAAGCTCGGGGTGAACGCGCTCTTCGCCGCGGTGCTGCTCGTCGTCGTCGGCTCGCTCACGGGCGAGTGGCTCGGCATCAAACAGTACCTCGGGAGCCTCTGGTTCTGGTTCGGCGCGCAGGGGTACGAGTACGTTGACCTCGGCCGCTTCTGGCAGATACTCCTCTTCGTCGGCCTGCTCTTCTGGCTGCTGCTGATGTGGCGTGCGCTGGCGCCCGCGCTGAAGAGGAAGGACGAAGGGCGTTCACTCTTAACCCTCTTCACCATCTCGGCCATCGCCATCCCGCTCTTCTACGGCGCGGGGCTGATGTACGGGCAGCGCAGCCACATCGTCACCACAGAGTACTGGCGCTGGTGGGTCGTACACCTCTGGGTCGAAGGCTTCTTCGAGGTCTTCGCGACCGTTGTCATCGCCTTCCTCTTCACGCGGCTCCGACTGCTCTCGGTGGTGACGGCGACGAAGGCGACGCTCTTCTCGACCATCATCTTCCTCTCGGGCGGCATCGTCGGCACGTTCCACCACCTCTACTTCACGGGCACGCCCAGCTCCGTGCTCGCCTTGGGCGCAAGCTTCTCGGCGCTTGAGATCGTGCCGCTCGTGCTCATCGGCTTCGAGGCTTGGGAGAACATGCGGCTCGCGCGCGTGAAGGCTTGGATGGCCTCTTACAAGTGGCCGCTCTACTTCTTCGTCGCGGTCGCGTTCTGGAACTTCGTCGGCGCGGGCCTCTTCGGCTTCCTCATCAACCCGCCGGTCGCGCTCTACTACATGCAAGGGCTGAACCTGACGCCCGTCCACGGCCACACGGCGCTCTTCGGCGTCTACGGCATGCTCGGCATCGGGCTGATGCTCTTCTCGCTGCGCGCTCTGAACAACGGCCGCGAGTGGAAGGAGTGGCCCGTCAAGTACGCCTTCTGGGCCATCAACGGCGGGCTCGCACTGATGGTGCTGCTCTCGCTCCTGCCCATCGGGCTCTTGCAGACGTGGGCGGCGGTCGAGCACGGCACTTGGTACGCGCGCTCGGCCGAGTTCATGCAGACCGGCCTGATGGCCAACCTGCGCTGGCTGCGCGCCATCGGCGACTCGGTCTTCGCGCTCGGCGCGCTCCTGCTCGGCTACTTCGTCCTCGGCCTCGTCACCGGCACCTCCTACACGAAGAAGGAGCCGGTCAAGGTTAACGAGTCCGAGTTCGTAATCCCCCGCGGCGAGATTCACGCCACGGCGGCCGACTAAGGGAAAGCCAGCGGCCAGCCGCCGGAGGCGGCGGCAGAATAAAGCCCGGCGTTGCGCGCAACGCAACGCCGGGCTCTACTCTGTCCGCCCGCTCTGCGGGCTCGTCGCCGCCTAAAGCTCCTCGAACTCGGTCGCGCGGACGACCATCTTCTCCTGACGGAAACGGCGCTCCAACTCCTCGCGGTACCCGTGCCACCACGCGCGGTCTAAATCCTCGGCCATCACCTCGAAGACGACGACGCGGTCGCGGCTCTCGCCGCCGCCCTCGCGCCAGACGCCCTCGGCGGGCGAACGCCGGAAGGCCGTCACGCCGCCGAAGCGCCGCGCCAACTCGTCGCGCACGCAGTCGAACTCCGCCGCGCCGAACGCGCGCCCCTCGTTGTCGTAGAGCGGCAGCAGTAACTCGACGAGAAACATGGTAAGCAGCTTTCGGCGGTCAGCACTCAGCTTTCAGCCAAACCCTCGGCCGGGAAACCGAGTCGGTTTTATACCTGCGGCCTTTGTCCGGCTGAGAGCTGACCGCCGAGTGCTGACCGCTTCATTTCTTCGGCCGGACGGTGATGAAGGTCGAGCCCTCGTTGCCGCGCGTGACGAGCAGGAGCAGCGGGCGGTCGCCCGCGTTCTGGATGGCGGCGCGCAGGTCTTCGACAGACTTAACCGGCTGGCGGTTGGCCTGCTCGATGAGGTCGCCCTGCTGAAGGCCGGCGTCGGCCGCAGGGCCGGACGGGTCTACCTCCGTGACGACGAGCCCCTCCTTGTCGGCGGGCAGGCGCAGGCGCGTGGCGAGCTCGGGCGTGAGCGGCGTGACGCCCACGCCGAGCTTGCCGCCCTCGCCCTGCCCGCCGCCGCCTCCTTCTTCGTCGTCGCGCCCGGCGCCCGCCTGCGCGCTAAGCTCGCCGAGCGTCACGCCCAACTGCTGCTCGCGCCCGTCGCGCAGTATCGTGACCTGCGCGTCCGTGCCGGGCTGCGTCGCGGCGACGAGGTTGCGCAGCTCGTTCGCGTCGTTCACGGCGTTGCCGTTGAAGGCCGTAATCACGTCGCCCTGTTTGACGCCCGCCTTGTCGGCCGCGCTCCCCTTCTGCACCGAGCTGACGACGACGCCGCGCGCCTCCTTCAAGCCCAGCCCCTGCGCGATGTCCTCGGTCACGGCCTGCACGACCACGCCGAGCTGCCCACGCCGTACGCGCCCCTTGTTGATGAGCTGCTCGCTGACGGTGCGCGTCATGTTCGAAGGGATGGCGAAGCCGATGCCGATGTTGCCGCCCGACGGCGAGAGAATCTGCGAGTTGATGCCGACCAGCTCGCCCGCCGTGTTGACGAGCGCGCCGCCCGAGTTGCCCTGATTAATCGGCGCGTCCGTTTGCAGGAAGTCTTCGAAGCTGCCGTCGGAGAGTCCCGTGTGGCGGCCCTTCGCGCTGATGATGCCCGCGGTCACCGTCTGCCCGACGCCCAGAGGGTTCCCGACGGCGAGCACCACGTCGCCGACGCGCACCTTGTCCGAGTCGCCGAGCGTGAGCACGGGCAAATCCTTCGCGTCAATTTTTAAGACCGCGAGGTCTGAAGGCTGGTCGGTGCCGACGAGCTTGGCGGGGAAGGTGTGGCGGTCAACGAACTCGACCGTGATCTGCTCCGCGCCGTCAACGACGTGGTGATTGGTGACGATGTAGCCGTCCGGGCTGATGACGACGCCCGAGCCGAGCGCGCGCTGCCGCGTCTCGGACGGCGGCTGCTGTTGCGGGACGCGCCCGCCGAAGAAGTCTCGGAACATCGGGTCGTCGAAGAATGGGTGCTGGCGCGGCGCGCGCACGATGCGCTCGGCGCGGATGGTGACGACCGCGGGCGCGACGCGCGCCACCACGTCGGCGTAAGAGTTGTGCTCGACCGACGCCGCGCCGCCGCCGTTCGCAGCCGGCTGCGGCAGCGTGAACTTCGGCTGCTCGGCGCCCCTGCGGCAGCCCGCGAGCGTCGCGGTGAAAACGAGGATGATAAGGAACGCGCGGAATGTTCTCGACATAAATTTGCCTCTCGTATGAAGCGCCTTCGGCGGCGCGGCGCACACCGACGCGGTGCGTCAGCGTGCAATCTTTGTACCGTCTCCGGGTGTAATTTCTGCTGCGGATATTTAACAACTAACTAAACGGGGACGCAAAACCGGCCGCCCTCCCCGGCAAACACGCCACACGCGCAAACGCGCCACACCGCCGCCTCCGTACGCGCGGTGGCGCACGCGCGCGCCGGGCGAGGTGAGATTTTTTTAACCGGGAGCGGTAAGATTGCGTCCTTCAATACATGGACACGATTTCAGAGCGGGCGGGTCGGGCCGGCGGAGCCTCTGCGAACCGGAATCTCGCACGCGCCGGGCTGCTGACGGCCTCCGTCTACCTCGCGACGGTGCTCTTCTACGCGCGCGGCTTTCAGGGCTACACGCGCGCGGCGCGCGAGGTCTTCATCTGGCTGGCGGTGCTGCCGCTGCTCTACCTGTTCTGGCGCGGCTACCAACTCGTGAGGGACGCGGGCGACGCCGTTAAGGTCTCGACCGTTGTCGCGCTCGCGGGCCTGTTCTGCGTGCTGTGCGTCTTCGTCTACCCATTCCATTCGACGGACGTGTTCGGCTACATCAACCGCGGGTGGCAGCAGGTTCACTACCACATGAACCCTTACGTCCACACCGTCGCGGAGGTGCCGGGCTGGCGCGCAGACCCGATGATCTGGGAGCACTGGATATACAACCCGAACCCTTACGGCTTCCTCTTCACGCTGCTGGCGCGCGGGCTCACCTTCCTCGGCGGCGGCGACTGGCTCGCGACGCTGCTCCTCTTCAAGCTTCTCAACGCCTCGGCCTACGCCTTCACGGGCCGGCTCGTCTGGTCGGGCGCGAAGCACCTCGGCCACCCGCGGCCCGTCCTCGCGCTCTACTCTTTCCTCTGGAACCCTCTCGTGCTGATGCACCACCTTGCGAACGGGCACAACGACATCCTCGTCGGGTGCCTGCTCGCGCTCGCGGTCTACGCGGTCGTGCGCGGCCGCGAGTTGTGGGTGCTGCCGGCGCTCGCGGCGGCCGCGATGTTGAAGTACGCGCCCGCGCTGCTCGTACCGGCCGCGCTCGTCTACGTCTTCAAAAAGCGCGGTTGGAAGACTGCCGTCTTGGGCTGCGCGCTCGCCGCCGCGGTGGTCGTCGCCTGCTCTGCGCCGTACCTCGCCGACTGGCGCGAGTTCAGGCTCGAAGACATACGCGAGAACGCGACGCTGATAGACAACTCGCTCCACTCGTTCCTCATACACGTCTTCGAGAACGTCGCGCGGCTCGTACGCCCGCTCGCGCCGCTGCACGGCGCCGTTGACGCCGCCATCCGCCTGTCGCTGCGCGGCGGGTTCGCGGTCTTCCTGCTGTTCGTCTACGTGAGATTTTTGCGGGGGGTGACGGGCGAGCGGCTGGTCGAGTTGACGACGCTCGTCATGGTCGTGCTGATGCTGGTCGCGACCTCGAAGTTCAACGGGTGGTACATGGGGATGCTCCTGCCGCCCGCACTCTTCCTGCCCGAGCGCCACTGGCTGCGGCGCCTGACGCTGCTCGTGACCTGCGCGCAGACGCTCTCGCTCACCTTCTTCAAGCAGGCTTACATGCTCAACTACTTCGCGATGGTCATCGTCCCCGCCTTCCTCGTCTACAGGCAGGTGCGCGCGGAGAGGTCGTCCGCCGCATACGAAGAGGGGACGGTCGCCGAAACGGGCGCCGTCCCCTCCGCCGCGGATTGAGCGGCTGACTACGCCTCGCCCTCAGTCAACGCCAAGGTCTACCGCTCCTGTTCGTCTCCGCCCGAGCCCGACGACGCGCCGGCCGCCGCAGGCGTGGGCTTGATGATGACGGCCGGGATGTCGGACGTTCGCACGAGCGCGTTGAAGCTCTTGAGGTCGTCCGTCATCACCTGATTGAGCTGGCGGAGCTGCGCGTCTATCTTCGCCGCCAGCTCGTCGTAGAGCGCGTAGGACTGCTCGGTCGGCTGCGCGTCGGCGTTGGCGACGATTGAGCCGAGCGCGGCCAGCTTGTTGTTCAATTTAATCGGGAAGTTCAGAGGGTCTTGGCTGCTCTGGTTCTTCGTCTGGTAAAGCTCCTCCTCGACCGCTTGTAGCTTCTTGTTGAGCGCGGCGCCCGCCGCCAGCACGGGCTTCGCGTTCGGCTGGTCGGCGGCGCGCTTCATCAAGTCGTCCAACTGCCGCCGCACGTCGCGTATCTGCGCGACAGCGTTGTGCGTCTCGGTCAGCTTGTCGCGAATCTTGTTGAGCAGCGCGAGCTGCTTGTTGAAGTCGTCCTGCGTCGTCTGAAGGCGCGGGTCTTTCTTTATCTCGAAGGTCTGCGTGTAGGTCTGCCCGTCGGCCGTGAGCTTGACCTGATACGTTCCCGGCACTGCGCGCGGGCCTGTGACGCCGCCCGCCCAGAGGATCATGCCGGGGAAGCGCGACGCGTCCGGGTAGCGCATGTCCCAGACGAAGCGGTTGAGGCCGGCGTCGGTCGTCACGCGCGGCTGCCCGCCGCCGCGTCGGCCCTCGACCTCGGAAGACTCTTCGCCCGAAGGCGCCTGCGGCTGTTCGGGAGGCGTCTGCACCTGCGCCGAGCCGGGCGCGGTCGAGGCGCCGGGCTGCCCGGCCGTCTCGCCCGAAGGTGTGGGGGTCGGCCGCGGCGGCGCCTTCGCCGTGAACTTGCGCACGGACTTACCCGCGGGGTCGAAGAATTCGAGCGTCACGTCGCTCGCCGGTTTGGACTTGAGGTAGTAGTAGACGACGACGCCGTTCGGCGGGTTCTGCCCGGCGGTCGCCGTCGGGGGCAGCGCGCCGCCGCCGCCCGGCATGCGGTAGGCGTCCTCCGGCTTCAAGAGCGCCGACTCACCGCCGCCCGCGCGCTGCGCGTCGGTCAACTGATGCAGCACGGCGAGGTCGTCGAGAATCCAGAAGCCGCGCCCCTGCGTGGCGACGACCAAGTCCTCGTCGCGCTTGTGGACGGCGAGGTCTGTAATCGGGGTGTAGGGCAGGTTCAACTGGAACGGCTGCCAGCGCTCGCCGTCGTCGAAAGAGATGTACATGCCGAGCTCAGTCCCGGCGTAGAGCAGCCCGCGCCGCGCGGGGTCTTCGCGTATGACGCGCGTGAAGGCGCCGTCGGGAATGCCCGCGTCAATCTTCTTCCAAGTCTTGCCGAAGTCGGTCGTCTTGTAGAGGTAGGGCTTGAAGTCGTCCGACTTGTACATCGTCCCGGCGAAGTAGGCCGCGCCCGCCTCGTGCGGCGAGGCTTCGACGGAATTTATCTGAATCCACTCGGGCATGTTCTTCGGCGTGACGTTCGCCCAAGTCTTGCCGTCGTCGCGCGTGACCTGCACCAGCCCGTCGTCCGAGCCCGTCCAGATGACGCCCTTTTGAACCGGCGACTCGGCGACCGTGAAGATCGTGTCGTAGTACTCGACGCTCGTGTTGTCCTTCGTAATCGGCCCGCCGCCCGGCCCCTGCTTCGACTTGTCGTTGCGCGTGAGGTCGGGGCTTATCATCTCCCACGACTGGCCCTCGTTGCGCGAGCGGAAGAGGTGGTCGCCCGCCGCGTAGAGCGCGTTCGGGTCGTTGGGCGAGAAGAGGATGGGGTAGTTCCACTGGAAGCGGTACTTCATCCCTTCGGCGCCCCAGCCCATAGGGTTCTCGGGCCAGACGTTGACGGCGCGCAGTTGCTTCGTGCGGTGGTCGTAGCGCGTCAGGTATCCGCCGTATGAGCCTGCGAAGACGACGTTCGAGTCGCCGGGCTTCGGCGCAATCCAGCCCGACTCGCCGCCGCCCACGTCGTGCCACGAGTCCTCGCCGATGCCGAAGTCTTCGGTGCGGCTGCGTATGGAGATGGTCGAGTTGTCCTGCTGCGCGCCGTAGACGTTGTAGGGGAAGTCGTCGTCCAGAGCGACGCGGTAGAACTGTGCGGTCGGCTGATCCTGCTCAGTCCACGTCCGCCCGCCGTTGGCGGAGACGTTGGCGCCGCCGTCGTTCGACTCGATCATCCGCTGCGGGTCGTTGGGCGCTATCCAGAGGTCGTGGTTGTCTCCGTGCGGGACGGCGATGTTCGTAAATGTGCGGCCGCCGTCGTTCGAGCGGTAGAAGCCCGTGTTGAGGACGTAGACGCGCTCGGCGTTCTGCGGGTCGGCGTAAATCTTCGTGTAGTACCACGCGCGCTGCCGGAGGTCGCGCGACTCGTTGACCTTCGACCACGTCGCGCCGCTGTTATCGGAGCGGAAGACGCCGCCCTCCTCGGCCTCGACAATCGCCCACACGCGCTCAGGACTAGCGCCCGAGACCGTCACGCCTATCTTGCCGACGATGCCGCGCGGCAAGCCGGGGTTGTGCGTGATGTCTGTCCACGTGTCGCCGCCGTCTGTGGACTTGTACAGCCCGCTCGCGGGGCCGCCGCTCTCGAACGTCCAAGGCTCGCGTACGTACTGCCAGAGCGCGGCGTAAAGGACGCTCGCATTCGACGGGTCGAAGGTCAAATCAATCGCGCCGGCCAGAGGGCTCTTGTAGAGAACCTTCTCCCAAGTCTTCCCGCCGTCCTTCGAGCGGAAGACGCCGCGCTGCTCGTTCGGGCCGAAGGCGTGGCCGATGGCCGCGACGTAAACTAAATCCGGGTTGCGCGGGTGTACGCGCACGCGCGAGATTTGGCGCGTGTCGTCGAGCCCCGGCAGCTTCTTCCAAGTCTTCCCCGCGTCCGTGGACTTGTACATCCCGTCGCCGTGCGAGAGGTTGCCGCGTAGCGTCTCCTCGCCCATGCCGACGTAGACGACGTTCGGGTCAGACTCCGAGACGCCGATGGCGCCGACCGAGCCGGTCTTGAAAGTCTGTTCGCCCAGCGGCTCCCAAGTCACGCCGCCGTCCGAGGTCTTCCAGACGCCGCCGCCCGTCGCGCCGAAGTAGTAAACGAAAGGCTGCGAAGGAACGCCGACCACCGTCCCCACGCGCCCGCCGCGCCACGGGCCAATCTGCCTGTACGCGAGCGGCCCGAAAGGTTTTCGCTGCGGCGCGTTCGACTGCGCGCCTTGCGCGGGCTGCGAGCCCTCCTGCGCGATGACGGCGCGCGGCAGTGTGTTGAAGAGAAGGAAGAAGGCGACGAGTAGGGAGACGGCTGGCGCGAGCCGCGGCGCGGATGGGCGTACCCTCATGTGCAAAGCTCCTCGTAGAATGTTCTTGTGTTCCGGCGTGGAAAGCTTTAAAACGGCAGTCCCGAACTGTTCAGCGTGAGGCTACTATATTGCTTTCCGACCGCGCGGGCAATCGGCGAAATTTTGTGTGGAGGCGGCAGGCTTGGGCGTCGAGATTCGTTTCGCGGAGGCGTTGACGGCCGAAGAGCGCGAGGCGCTCTTCTTCTGGGGCGAGAACATCTTCGGGATAGAGGACGCGCAGTACCGCTGGCGCCCGAAGGACTACCACTTCATCACCGAGGAGGACGGGCGCCCGCTGAGCCACGTCGGCGTCGTCAAGACGACCGTGCGCGCGGGCGGCCGCGAGGTGACGGTCGGCGGCATCGGCGGCGTCGCCACGCGGCCCGAGGCGCAAGGGCGCCACCTCGTCCACGACGCCATGCGGCAGGCCGTTGACTTCATCTGCCACGAGCTGGGCGCCGAGTTCGGCATGCTCTTCTGCCTCCCGCGCCTCGCGCCCTTCTACGCGCGGCAGGGCTGGCAGACGGTCTCGGACGAGGTCGAGATAGAACAGCCCGCGGGCAGAATCGTCTGGCCATACCACGTCATGATCCGGCCCTGCGGCGAACGCACATGGCCCGAGGGCAGAATCGAGGTCGGCCTGCCGTGGTGAGCGCCGGGAGTCATCCGGACGCGGGCGCGGCGGGCGCGGGCCCCTACACGACTACCCGCGCGGAGGCTAACGCGAGACGCTCACTCAGACCCGACTCCTTCCCGACGCCGGCCTTCCCGGCGGCCTACCTTGACATCTCTGTCCCGCAGGTGAATTATCACATCTCCGATGCCTTCACATCATCACAGAAGGTGCAAGCGATGTGGGATGCGGATTCCGCACGCCGCGTTCAAATGCCGTCTCTGCCAGCGCGTGCAGCCCACGCCCCGTCAGTGGGTGGCGCTTTCGGCGGGGGGCATGGTCGCGCTCTACCTTCTGAGCAGGTACTTAGGTCTCTAAAATCAACTCATAACGTTCAGGCAGCGGGCCCAGCCCTGCGCCGTGCCACTTATGTTCATCAAGGGAACTCTCAAGAGAGTACTTCAGAAAGCGTACCGCCTCGCCGTGCAGGACGACGCGCCCGTGACGGAAGAGAAACTGGCCCTCGGCCATTTCCACCGCGTTGACCAAGGCACACAAATTCTCCTCAGACTGAAGTACGAGGAGATGCTCCGAAATAACGTCCCCCTGCCCTCGTTAAGTGACGTAGAGTTCCGCTGCTTCTCGCAGAACGGCGAGGACGGCATTTTGCTATTCCTCTTTGCGCTCATCGGCACGACGAATAAGAGGGTCGTGGAAATCTGCGCGGGCAACGGGATAGAGTGCAATTCGGCGAACCTCATCATCAACCACGGGTGGCGGGGTCTACTCGTTGACGGCAGCGAGGAAAATGTCGCCGCCGGGAAGAAATTTTACGACAAGCATAAAGATACATGGCTGACGCCGCCCACACTCGTGAGCGCGTGGATCACTCGGGAGAATGTTGACCAGCTCATTACGAGTCAAGGGTTCGCCGGGGAGATTGACCTCCTCTCCGTAGACCTCGACGGAAATGATTACTGGATTTGGGAGGCAATAGAATCTACCCGGCCCCGTCTGGTTGTCGTCGAACACAATCTACTGCTCGGGGCCGACCGCCCGGTGACTATCCCCTACCGCGAGAACTTCGTCGCCGACCTCAGCGGCCCGCACTACTACTGCGGCGCGTCGCTCGCCGCCTTCGTCAAACTCGGCCGGCAGAAGGGCTACCGACTCGTCGGCGCCGAGCGTCGCGGCTTCAACGCGTTTTTCGCGCGCGCGGGCGTCGGGGAGGATGTGCTGCCGGAGTTGACGGTCGAACAGTGCGTGGGTCGCGAATTTCTCTTCAATGCCGGCCCGCTGACCGAAGCCCAGCGCGACACGCTAAAGATGATGTCGGGCTGGGAGTTGGTCGAAGTGTAGAACGGCCCGGCCCAAAGTCTGAGGGCCGAGTGAAAGGCGGCTCGCCTCCACTCGGCCCTCGCTTCCTGCCCCTCGGCACTGCTTCAGTCCTTAGACCTGCGGTTGCGGCGGATGTGTATGTGCGGCAGTCGCAGGTCGCCGTCGAGCTTCTTTATCTTGTCGAGGTCAACGTCGCCGACGATGTTGATGACGGTCACCTCCTTCGGCTCGACGACGAGGAGCGTGAGCCCCTGCACGCGCCCGCCCGCGCTCGCCACGTAGACCTCCGCGTCGCCGAAGTCTATGCCGCGCGACTTCACGTCCATGACGCGCGACCACGCGGGCGACTGTAGCTGCGCGCGGACGCCGCTCACGTCCGACTCGGTGAACTCGCCCTCCTTCTTGAACTCGTAGCTGCGTACGTAGACGCCCTTCAGCCCCGAGACGAACTCCTTGACGGCGCGCTCGTCCGCGTCCTCTTCCGTAAGCACCGAGCCGGCGAGCTTGATGAGGATGCCGTCAATGTCTATGTCCACTGCCTCGGCGGCCTTCGGCTTGAGCGGTTCGAGGCTTTCGAGGCGCAGGCGCCCGACCGTCGAGTCCTGCGCGGCCCGCCTCGCGCCGGGTGTGTCGGCCGCGAGTGCCGGCGCGGCGGCGAAAAGGGCCGCGGCGAAAAGGAAGAATGCGCTGACGACGTTTGCTCTCTTCATGGCTTAAGAATTCCCTGCCTCTTTACGACGACTTCGACGCGCCCCGCGACGACTTAACTTCAACCCGGCGGCTTAAACTCCTACTTCACTCCGCCGCCGCGCGGCTCCTTCTGCTCGTCGGCGCCGTGCGCCTTGGTCTGCACCTCTTTCAGCTTCGCGCCCGTCAGGCGCAGCGCGTAGATGAGCTGCTCCTTCGCCGCCAGACGCGTGCCGTCGAAGAGCGTGGCCACGCCCGCGCGCCCCTTCGCGCTCAGAGTTTCGAGCCCCCTCGGCTCCTCGCCCACGCGCGCGACGGCCTGACCGCCTGACTCGAACGGCTCGTTCGCGACCGTCTTCGGCCGCGGCTTTGCGAACACTAACGACTCCGCGCCCGCGCGCTTCCGCGGCACGTCCCGCACAAGAGGCGACTCGCCGCCGCTCCTCGCCTGCGCGTCCGTCAATCCCGTACCTCGCCCCGCGTTCGCCGACTCCGCAGGCGTCGGAGGCGACTCGCGCCGCTCAGGCGTCGGCGCCTGCGGTTGCTGCCGTCGCGCGTCATGCGACACGGCGCGGCCTTCATCAACAAACAAACGCCCGCGCACGAGCGCGCCCGCGCCGAGCAGGAACGTGAGCAGGAGCGCGGCCGCCGCCGCCAACCCCGCCGGCTCGAAGAGCCACGCCGGCAGGAGGCGCCGCCATCCGTGCGTGCGCCGCGGCGACGCGACGGCCGCCTCTTCCGCGGGCAGGGCCAGCGGCCGCGGCGTGTGGCCGAAGGATGAGAGCAGCGCTTCCAGACGCTCGACCTCCGCGTCCGGCTCGCCCGTCTTGTCCCAAAGGTAATCGCTCATACTCTACCGCCCTTCAGCCCGAGCCTCTCGCGCAAAAGCTTCATCCCGCGGTGCAGGTTCACGCGCACCGACGCGGGCCTCAATCCCGTCCGCGCGGCTATCTCCGGCCCGGTCATCCCCTCTACGAGGCGCAGCACGAGCGTCTCGCGGTAAGCCTCCGGAAGATTGCGTATGATCTCTAGCGCCTCGGCCGCCTCGGCCGGACGCCCCGCCCCGCGCGCGAGCCCTTCGTGCAACTCTTCCGTGTCGCGCGCCCGCCGGTAGAAGTCCGCCGCGCGGTTGCGCGCGATCATCGCCACCCAAGGGCCGAAGCGTTCGGCGTCGCGCAAGCCGCCGAGCTTGCGGAAGGCCGCGAGGAATACGTCCTGCACTAAGTCGGACACTTCGCCGTAGGGCACGCGCGCCAGCAGCACGCCGTGGACGAGCGGCGCGTACGAGTCGTAGAGGCGCGTGAAAGCCTCTCGGTCGCCCGCGCGCGCGGCCTCGACGAGCGCGGCCTCGGGCGAATGTGCTTCCGCCGCCTGCCGCACCCCCTCCGCGAAGAGCAGGTTGCCGGTCTCGACCTCGTACATTTTTTGAAATTAACGGGGCGCCGCGCCCGCCTTCCGGCGGCTTCCGCCCTTTGCGCCGATTAAGACGCGGGCGACGCGCGAAGCGTTAACGCGAGGGACAGAAACGATGAACTCAGAACTATGAACGCTGAACCGAAGCCCGCGGGTTTCAGTTCAGCGTTCAGCGTTCCCGGTTCATCGTTAAAATATCGTGTAGATGAAGGGCGCGAGTGCGGAGGACTGCGCGAAGATGAGGAGCGCGCCCAGCAGCAGCAGGACGACGACGATCGGCAGCAGCCAGAGCTTCTTGTTCTGCCGCAGGAAAAGCCAGACTTCACCGGCGAGCGAGAGCTTGCCCATAAAAACTAAAGTCTCCTGAAAACCCTTTGTTAAGCCGCCGTCAGAACAGTCCGGAAGTCGCCGTCAGAACAGGCGCTCGAACTGTTCGCGTTCCTGCCGCGTGCGCTTGCGCTCGACCCAGTAGCTCTCGCCGCCCGGCCCGCGTCGGCGCATGGGGTCGCGCCCCGCGAGGCGAGAGACGAAGCCGTAAGGCGTGACGGCGAGGTAGTACATCAGCGTCAAAAGCACACGGCTGTTGACGTGCCCGAGCGCCGCGGCGAAGCGCATCCAAGCCTTGTGAAAGCCGCGCGCGGCCGGGGGGACGAACAGCCCGACGATGATGAGGGCCGCGCCTACCGCACCGAAGACGGCGACGATCGTCATCCGCCCGCGGTAAAAGTTCCACGCGGCTATAGCCAGCAGCACGCCCGCAACGAGCAGCGCGGACTTGCGCGCCTGCGCGTCGGTGACCGCGGCCGCGTCGTGGCGCGTGACGCTCCCCTTCGGCTCAATCAAGCTGGAACTCCTCCTGCCACGAGAGGTCTTCAGCGAAGGCGTTCTCGCCCTGCTCCGACTTGAGCAGCACGAAGTCGCCGAGCACGAGGCAGTCCATCTCAGTCCGCATGAAGCAGGCGAAGGCTTCGGCGGGCGCGCAGACGATCGGCTCGCCGCGGACGTTGAAGCTGGTGTTGACGAGCACCGCGCAGCCCGTCAACTTCTCGAAGGCCGCGAGCAGGTCGTAGTACGCGGGGTTGTCCTCGCGCCTGACGGTCTGCACGCGCGCGGAGTAGTCCACGTGCGTCACGGCCGGGATGGACGAGCGCACCGCGTTCAGCTTCTCGATGCCGAAGCGCGACTCTTCCTCGGCCGTCATCTCGCGCCGCAGCTCCTCGCGCACCGGCGCGACCAGAAGCATGTAGGGCGAGTCCGCGTCCAGCTCGAAGTAGTCGGCGACGCGCTCGCGCAGCACCGATGGCGCGAAGGGGCGGAACGACTCGCGGAACTTAATCTTCAGGTTCATCTGCGACTGCATGCGTGGGCTTCGCGGGTCGCCGAGGATGCTGCGCGCGCCGAGCGCGCGCGGCCCGAACTCCATCCGACCATGAAACCATCCGACGACCTTCTCCTCCGCCAGCAGACGCGCGACCGTCTCGGCCAACTCGCCTTCGGCGACGCGCCGGTAGCGCGCGCCGTTGGTCACGAGGAACTCCTCAATCTCGTCGTTCGTGAACTCGGGCCCGAGGTACGCCCCGCGCATCCCGTCCGAGCGCCCGCGGCAGACATCCTCGACCCGCCGCTCGTTCCCGAGGTACTGGTGCCAGACCGAGAGCGCCGCGCCCAGACTGCCGCCCGCGTCGCCCGCCGCCGGCTGCACCCAGACGTTCTGGAAAGGCCCCTCGCGAAGTATCCGCCCGTTACCGACGCAGTTGAGCGCGACGCCGCCCGCGAGGCAAAGGTTGCGCTCGCCCGTCTCTTTGTGGACGTGGCGGGCCATGCGCAGCATCGCCTCCTCGGTCACCTCCTGCACCGAGCGCGCCAAGTCCATCTCGCGCTGCGTCACCTCGCTCTCGGGCTTGCGCGGCGGCCCGCCGAAGAGTCGGTCGAACGCGCCGTTCGTCATCGTCAGCCCCGCGGCGAAGTCGAAGTACTTCATGTTGAGGCGCAGTGAGCCGTCCTCGCGCAGGTCAACCACCTCGTCGAGTATTAACTTGACGTACTTCGGCTCGCCGTAGGGCGCGAGCCCCATCACTTTGTACTCGCCCGAGTTGACCTTGAAGCCCGTGTAGTAGGTGAAGGCCGAGTAGAGCAGGCCCAAGCTGTGCGGGAAGTGCAGCTCCTTGAGCAGGTGCAGCTCGTTCCCACGCCCGTACCCGTAAGAGGAGGTCGCCCACTCGCCGACGCCGTCCATCGTCAGCACGGCCGCCGACTCGAAGGGCGAGGGGAAGAAGGCCGACGCGGCGTGCGACTCGTGGTGCTCTGTGAAGAGAACCTTGCCGTTGAAGCCCGCCTCCTTCGAAACCTGCTCGCGTATCCAGAGCTTCTCGCGCAGCCACAAGGGCATCGCCATCAGGAACGAGCGCAGGCCCGACGGCGCGTAGTCGAGGTAGGTCTCAAGCAGCCGCTCGAACTTCAGGAGCGGCTTGTCGTAGAAGGCGACGAAGTCCAGCTCGCCCGCCGTGATTCCCGCCTGCCGCAGGCAGAACTCGACCGCGCGCGCGGGGTAGCGGTGGTCGTGCTTCTTACGCGTGAAGCGCTCCTCCTGCGCCGCGGCCAGCACCTCGCCGTCGCGCACGAGGCACGCCGCCGAGTCGTGGTAGTAGGCCGAGATTCCGAGGATGTAGGTCATTTCTTCTGTGAATACTTCCCTGCCATCAAGCGGGCGATTATGTCTGTTTTGCCCGGGGGCGGCAACCGGGCGCCCCTGATTTACACTTGACAACATCTTACTTTAGACTTAATCTAAACGCCGATGGCCGACAAAGAGAACCGCACGAACGTCGAGGCGCGGCTGCGCGAGGCCGAGTTGAGGCTGACGCCGCAGCGCTTCGCCGTGCTCGAATACCTGACGCGCGCCGAGGGGCACCCGACGGCCGACCAGATAGTGGCCGGCATCAACCGCCGCTTCCCGCGCGCCTCGCGCGCGACCGTCTACAACGCGCTCAAGGCTCTGCGCGACGCCGGCCTCGTCCGCGAGGTG
This sequence comes from Pyrinomonadaceae bacterium, assembly GCA_035248785.1. Classification (GTDB taxonomy): domain Bacteria; phylum Acidobacteriota; class Blastocatellia; order Pyrinomonadales; family Pyrinomonadaceae; genus QHXN01. The sequence goes on from DATFHD010000118.1 coordinate 28,113, forward strand.
GCGACCGAGGAGGCTTTGACGCGCTACGAGTCGAACGTCGAGCCGCACCACCACTTCGTCTGCCGCTCGTGCGGGAAGATCGAGGACGTGCCGCGCGAAGTCTTCAAGGCGCCCGCGCGCGTCGAGTTGGCGGGCGGCCACGAGGTCGAGGCGGTCGAGGTCGTGCTGCGCGGACTGTGCGCCGCGTGCAAGCGGAATGGCTGAAGACGACTTTTCATAGACGCAAGTTTTCTTAAGCGAAGGAGGAGACCGAGAATCATGTCGAGCAGTACGGACGCGGGCGCGATGCCCATCAACATCGGCATCGGCGAGGGGGAGCGGCGCGAGATCGTCGAAGGGCTGTCGCGCCTTCTGGCAGACACCTACACGCTCTACCTTAAAACGCACAACTACCACTGGAACGTGACGGGGCCGATGTTCCAGACGCTTCACCTCATGTTCGAGCAGCAGTACAACGAGCTGGCGCTCGCCGTAGACCAGATCGCCGAGCGCATACGCGCTCTGGGCTTCAACGCCCCCGGCACCTACGCCGAGTTCGCGCGCCTCTCTTCGATTAAAGAAGAAGAGGGCACGCCCGCGGCGCGCGAGATGATACGCAAGCTGGTCGAAGGCCAAGAGGCGGTCGCGCGTACCGCGCGCAACGTCTTCCCCACGGTCGAGTCGGCGAACGACCAGCCGACCGCAGACCTCCTGACCGAGCGTATGCAGGTTCACGAGAAGACCGCGTGGATGCTCCGCAGCCTGCTCGCGGACGAGGGCGCCGCAGCCGCCGCGGGAGCTTGAAGGGAACCACGACAGGCAGCCGTCAAATCCCCGAACGGCAGCCTTCAAAATCGCCCCGCCTGAAGCGCTTCAGGCGGGGCGATTTTTTTCAGCGCGCCCTTCATCCGCAACGCGCGGCGGCCCCGTTCTTGCCTTTAATCATGTGGGGCAGGTTTTTCTGTACGGTTTGAGGCCAGAACGTATGCAGGAGCGTTTCGATAACTTGGAAGGTGCGTCGGAAGACCCGGAGGCGACGCTCGTCACGCCGCGTTTCGACGCGGAGGAGGCGCGGCGCGCGCACCCCGTAGTGCCGCTCGCCGAGGCCGACGCGTCGTATGGGAGTACGCACGTGCGGTGGCGCCGCGGGCCGCGTCGCTCTTGGCCGACGGCGCTGATTGCCGTCGTGATGCTCGCGGCCGTCGCGACCGCGGGCGTCGTGGCGACGAAGGTCATGCGACGGTCTTATCCGACCGCGCCCGCGCAGACGCAGGCCGCGCCCGCACAGACGGAAGGCATGCCGAGGCAAGACACGCCAGCGCAGGTTCAAACCACACAGGCTGAAACCGCGCCCGCGCCTTCGACGACAAACGACGCGCCGGGCCCGGAAGAAACGTCAGCCGCGACGCAGCCGCCGCGCGAGGAGGCGCGCGCGAAGCGTCCTTCCCGCACGCCCCGCGAGTCGCGCGAGCGTGAGGGCGAAGCTGGCGTGCTCGCCGCGCCGGCCGAAATCCTCCGCCGCGCCGCCGCAGATTCCGACGAAGACGAAGACCGAGGCGGCCGCGACAGGGAGAAGCGCCGCGAGCGCGACGACGACGAGGCCGAGAAGCGTATGCACAAAGCCCTCAAACACTCGAAGAGCAAGGTGCCGCGCCTCGTTGACGTGATAGTCAACCCCAGACACGAAGATTAAGCGGAAGCCCGGCCCTTCGGGAAGGCAAAAGGCAAAAGGCAAAGGGCAAAAGTTAAAAGGAGGATTAGAGTCACGCCGACCCTCATCCTCCTTCACTTTTGCCTTTTGATTTTTGCCTCTTGCCTTTTGCCTTCCCGTCAGGGTCGGGCTTCTGACTCGTCTTCGCCTGCCAGCTCGCGCGCGATGCGGCGGACGGCTTCGAGGGTGTCAATCTCTTCGGGCGACTTGTCATCGCGCAGGCGGAGGATGCGCGGGAAGCGTAGGGCGTAGCCGCTCTTGTGGCGCTTCGACTCCTGCACGCGGTCGAAGGTGACTTCCAGAACAATCTTCGGCTCGACGACGCGGACGCGTCCGTGCGCGAACTCCTGAACGGTGTGCGCGCGGAACCACTCGGTCAGCTCAGCGAGCTCGGCGTCGGTCAGCCCCGAGTAAGCCTTGCCGACGTTCAGAAGCTCTGGGTCTTCCTCGGAGCGGCGGACGGCGAACGTGTAATCCGAAAGTAGATTCCTGCGCTTCCCGTGCCCGACCTCGACGGCCGTCACCACCACGTCGAGCGTCGCCAGCGCCCGCTTCAGCTTCAGCCACTCGCGCCCGCGCTTGCCCGGCTTGTAAGAGGAGCGCGGGTCTTTAATCATCAACCCCTCGTTGCCGCGCGCGCGCGCCGCGTCGAACTCCGCGTCGAGCTCGGCCACGCCGCGCATCCATTTAGCCGCCGACAGACGTACCGCGGCCGCGTCGTCAGCGTTCTTAATTAACCCTTCGAGCGCGCGTCGGCGTTCTGACAGCGGCTCCTCCGTCAACACCCGCCCGTCGGCGTAAAGCAAATCATAAGCGACGAAGGCCACGGGCACGTCCGCGAGCAGTTCTTCGGAGACGGTCTTGCGGCCGAGACGTTTCTGTAGTTCGAGGAAAGGAAGAATCGCCGCGCCGCGCACGGGCACGACCTCGCCGTCGAGCACGGCGTCGGTCGGCAGAAGCTTCAGCGGTTCAACTAACTCGGGGAAGCGGTGCGTCACCTCGTCGAGCGTGCGCGTGTAGAGCGCGACGCGGCCCCCTTGCACGTGCGCCTGACCGCGTATGCCGTCGAACTTGTCCTCGACGTAGAACTCCTCGGGCATCGTGCGCGCGACGTCTTCGATTGACTCGGCCGCGGTCGCGAGCATGAACTTAATCGGGTGGAAGAGTCGCATCGCGACGCCTTCCAGCTCGCCGCGGCGGGCGCGCACGGCCGTCTCGCCGATGTCGCCCGTGAGCATGTTGACGCGCGCCACGTCCGCGAGCGGCCGGCCGAAGGCGCGCGCCAAGGCGTCCTCGACCAGTCCCTCCTTTAAACCGATGCGCAGGTCTCCGACGAGCAGCTTGACGAGGTACTTCGCCTCGGCGGGCGTGGCGCGTGTGAGCGCGGCCGTTAGCAGAGCCTTCTTGTTCTTCGTCCCGCGCGTCTCGCTCAAGCCTTCGATGAGCGCCTGTGTGGCGGCGAGCGTGAGCGAAGGGACGGCGCCCGGTCTCGTCTCGGCAAAAGCCTCGAAGGCCACGTCGCCCGAGTCGCCCAGACGCACGTAGCGCGGGCGGAGGTTCTCGACTTCGAGCCCGGTCACTTCAGAGATGGCGTCGCGCAGCATGCCGCCGCCGACGTTAGTCGTCCGCGCGTCGTAGAGCGGGAAGACGTGGCCGGCGAAGTAGCGCGCCGCGAGCGCGAGGTCTGGGTCGCCGAGCGTCTCGAAGTAGGCGCCGAGCAGGGCCGCCTTCTCAAGCTTCTTCGTAGTCGCGCCGACGCGGTCGGCCGCCTCCGCGAAACGTTCGAGCGTCGCGCCGCCCGCCGCCTCCGTTGCGCGCGAGCCTTCCGCAGACTTCCCCTTTTTACCCATCGCCACTTAACGCGCAAAGCGAAAGGGGGCGCGACCGAGACGCGCCCCCTTTCGGTGTCTGAGTTGTAAAGGCTCCGGCGGTTACCTGCTCGGGCTGGGCACTATGACGATGGGGGTCGTGCTGCCGTTGTTGCCGTTGTCGTCGTCCGACAGCGTCCAGATGATGGCGCCGACGACCAGACCGGTGAAGCCGGCCACGCCCAGCCAGAAGAGGCCGTCCGTGTCGTCGTCGTCGTCGTCGTTCTTGGTCGCCGTGCCGGCCGTGCCGGTCTGGCCCGCGCCGACGACCTTCGTCGTCTTGCCCGAGCGAAGCTCGACGCTGCCGACTTCGGTCTTGACCACGGTCTTGCCGTTCTTCATGGTCACGGTGAAGATGGCGGCCGAGCCGACGGCCGGGACGACCTGCGCGTCCTGCGTCGAGAAGACGGCCGCGACGCCCTGCGCCTTCGAGACGGTCATGGCGCCGCCTTCGAGCGTGCCCTGAAGCCCCTGCTCGTCGAAGTTGAGCAGGCCCGAGGTCTCGGGCGCGAGGCGGATGCGGCCCATCGCGCCGAGGTTGACGATGGCGCCGGACTCCTTCGCCGTCGCGAAGCGGCTGCCGGGGAAGACGGTCGCGCCGGAGGTCGCCTCGTCGCCGTTAACCATCACGTGACCGAAAGACGTCAACTCGCCCAGCAGACGGCTGCGCTCACCCGCCGGGGCTGTGGGAGCGGCCAACGCCTGCGTCGCGAGCAAGCACAGTGTGAGAACGAAAGCGGCGGCGGCACGGCCCCGTAACAAACTTTTCATCTTAACCTCCCTACCGATCCTGTGGTGTGAGCGCGAACTGCAGGCCCAACAGATTCAAGAGAACTTTGTTTTGGCTGGCGCCGAGCATAGAAGGGGGACAGGTCGGGTTGCCATATACCCAAACCGGGCTCGAACGCGCCACTGAGTGACTGAGACTACCCTCCGCCCTTCACCCCTGTCAACTAAAAATTTACGCCGCCCGGCAAAGATTGTAAAAAATTTTCGCCCCCGCCGACGCCCGCCCGCTTTTGCAATAACTCTTGCACCGTGAAAGCTTACCGGAGCCTTTTACCGCAATATTTCTACTGCTCCCCCGCGCGCATCAGGCCGGCCGGGACGCGCACGGCCTGCGCCGCGTCCGGCTCACCGAAGATTTCGGGGTGGATGACGCGCAGAAGTATCTCGGCGCCCTCGACGACGCGCGGGCCGGGACGGCTGAAGTAGCTTGTGGCGTCCACGGCCCAGACGCGTCCCTCGCGCACCGCTGGCAACTCCCCCCAGCCGCGCGGCAGGCTCGCCTGTTCGAGTGCGCGCAGCACCTCGTCCTTGTAATAGCCGCAGGGGGCGAGGACGATGACCTCGGGCGCGTACTCGGCAATCTCTTCGGGCGTGGTCGTGCGCGACTTCCCCGAGGCGTTGCCGAAGGAGGCGTCGCCGCCCGCGAACGCCACCTGTTCGGGCACCCAGTGGCCGGGCGCGAAGGGCGGCTCAAGCCATTCGAGGACGAGCGTGCGCGGGCGCGTCTCGACTTCGGTGAGGAGGACGGCGAGCGCGTCGAGTTGCACGGTCAGGTCGCGGACGAGCGCGTCGGCCTCGGCGGCCGCCCCGGTCAGCTCGCCGACGGTGCGTATGTTGGCGAAGATGTCCTGTATGTTGTTCGGCTCAAGCGAGACGACGCGCGCGTCCGACTCGATGACGCGCGCGGCCTGTTGCACGGTCTTGTAACTGACGGCGCAGACCTCGCAAAGCTCCTGCGTGATGACGAGGTCGGGCTTGAGTTCGGCGAGCAGCTTTTCGTCAAGATTATAAATCGAGCCGTGGCCGTCGAGCTGCGTGCGGACGGCGTGGTCTATCTCGGCGCTCGACATCTCGGCGTGCGAGATGCGGCTCGAAGTGAGGACGGGCTTGCCGACGACGGTCGGCGGGAAGTCGCACTCGTGCGTGACGCCGACGAGGTTCTCTTCGAGCCCGAGCGCGCAGACGATCTCAGTCGCCGACGGCAAAAGCGAGACGATGCGCGGCCCTTCTCTCATCAAAGCCCTTCCCCGTTCCGTTCTCTGGTTTCCTTTTCGCCGAACCCGCGGCCGAGGTTGGCGCACGCGACGCGACGCTGTCAAGAAGGGGAGAGCCCGCGCCGCTTTTGCGCACGCGCGCGCAGGCGTTACAATCCGCACATGCAAGAGCGGAGCGAGTTGAGAGAAGAGCAGGGCGAGTTGAGAGTCGAGGGCGTAGTTGACCACATCGCGGTCAAGACCGAGGACATGCAATCGGACGTGCGCCAGTACGAGCAACTGGGCTTCCGCGTCGAGACGCTTTACGAGGACTGGGCGATGCTGCGCGACGCGCGCGGCTTCGGCGTGGCGCTTTTGCCCGAAGGGTCGAAGCACCCGCAGCACATCGGCATCCGGGTGGAGTCGCGCGAGCAGCTTGAGGAGGCCGCGCGCCGCGAGGGGCGCCCCCTCAAAGAGCACCGCGACCGCTCCGTCTCCTTCTACACGCGCGGCGTCGGCGGCCGCGCCGTCGAGGTCATCTACTACCCGCCTGAGTACAGCCCGGGCGCGTCTTACGAGAAGTGAAGTGGTAAACTGACGTTCGCCCCGTTCGTCCGCAGACAGCCCTGCCGGAAGAGTGACACATGCACGCGCCCCTTTTCGTCTTCGAGTTTCTGGGCACGACCGAGCTGCTGGTGATAGCGCTGGTCGCGCTGATTCTGTTCGGGCCGCGCAAGCTCCCCGAGATCGGCCGGCAGGTCGGCAAGAGCATCGCCGAGTTCAAGCGCGCCTCCGACGACTTCAAGCGCACTTGGGAGTTCGAGGTCGAGATGGAGCAGCGCAAGGCCGCGCCCGCCGAGACGGAGGTGAGCGCCGTCACGCCGCCCGCGCCGCCCGCGGGAGAGTTGGGCGAGGCCACGCACGCGGACGCGGGCGTCGGCGCACACCACGAAGCGTCCGGCGAGACGGTCGCGCGCACGCCCTCCACTTGGCAGCCCGACGGCGCGTTGGACGAGAGTGGGTGGGCCACCGCCACGGGACACGCGGCGCCGCCGCCGGTCGCCCCCGCGGCTGACAAGAAGACTGCTCCTGCTGAAGAAGAGATAAACGCTTCCTGATGTCTTCGACGCTTCTGGACACTGACAAGGACGAGGAATCGCGGCTCGGCGGGCAGATGTCGTTCCTCGAACATCTGGACGAGCTGCGCCGCAGGCTTATACGCTCGGCCGCCTTCGTCTTCATCGCGCTCCTCTTCTGCTGGTTCGTCTCCGACCGCATCTACAACTTCCTCGCCATCCCCGTCCGCCGCGCGCTCGCCGAGGCCGCGCAGCGCCCCGCGCCGCTCCAAGGCTTGACGGGCGACGTGCGCATACTCCAACTCAACTCGGTCAAGGAGGGCGACACGGGGCGCTACGTCTTCGACGAGACGACGAAAATCGGGATGGGCGTCATCCCCGCGGGCGCGTCCGTCGCGTCGCGCGTCGCCGTGGGGCCGGACGGCAAGCCCGGCCTCTTCACCGACGAGACGCTCTTCGCCGGCGCGACCGTCATCCCGAAGGGCGTCCGCCTCCCCGTTGACTTCAACGCGCAGCCCGGGCAGGCGCCCGGCGAAGAGGACAAGCTGGTCGTCCGCACGGCGGTCGAGCCCTTCTCGCTCTACCTCGAAGTCTCGCTCTACGCGGCCATCTGCCTGTCGGTGCCGTTCCTCCTGTGGCAGGTCTGGGCCTTCGTCTCGCCGGGGCTCTACCCGCACGAGCGCGGGTGGGCGATGCCGTTCGTGCTGATGTCGAGCATCTCGTTCGTGGCGGGCGCGGCCTTCGCCTACTACGTGCTCTTCCCGCCGGCCATCGCCTACCTGCTCGGACTCGGCTCGGACTTCCGCCTCTTCCTGAACGCGTCGGACTACTTCGACTTCATCATCATCGTCATGCTGGCGATGGGCGTGGTCTTCCAGATGCCGGCCGTGACCTACGTCCTCTCGCGCATCGGGCTCGTGGACGCGCGCTTCCTCCTCGTCCACTGGAAGGCCGCGACCGTCATCATCCTCGTCGCCGCGGCCGTGCTCTCGCCGACGAACGACGTGCCGAACATGATGCTCTTCGCCGCCCCGATGATCGTCCTCTACCTCATCTCGATCCTCATCGCGTGGATGTTCTCGCGGCCTCGGGTGGTGGAGTAGAAGCCCCGGGACGGCCCGAACTTTTGAGGGGGCGTATCTTCCGAGGGGTTCGCGGTAATAAAGGTTTGAAAGGTGCGGTGCAGGGGTTTGTTTCGGGGGACTTTGAAGGCGTCCGACAGGCAACCGGGACGCCCCGCGCCGCATCTTGACTGTGTCTCCGCAGAGGCCCTAAAATCCGCCCGAAAGTCGCGGCGACGACTGGGTTACAGGCCCGCAGCGGGAGACCTTCGGCCCCGGCGGTTCCCGGTCGTCGCTTTTTCGCGGCCGCCCGACCCGAAAGATTTCCGGCAAGAATAATTTCGTCTTAACCGAACAGGAGTTGTAAAGCGATGGCCCGTCAACAGTGGACTCGCTCGCTGGCTCTGGCACTCTCGCTGCTCGCCGCCGCCTCGCCCGCCGCGACGGCGCAGCAGAAGAAGAAGGCCGGCGACGCGCAGGACGTCCCCGAGCGCGAGCGCAACGTCAAGAAAGAGCGCTCGAACATGTTCAAGAAGTGGATTGATGAGGACGTCGCCTACATCATCACCGACGACGAGAAGCGCGCGTGGAAGAAGCTTCAGACCGACGAGGAGCGCGAGCAGTTCATCGAAGCCTTCTGGCGCCGGCGCGACCCAGACCCGGACACCGAGCTCAACGAGTACCTCGAAGAGCACTACGAGCGCGTGGCCTACGCCAACCAGCACTTCACCTCGGGCATCCCCGGCTGGAAGACCGACCGCGGCCGCATCTACATCATGTACGGCCCGCCCAACGAGAAGGAGACGCACCCCTCGGGCGGCCAGTACGACCGCCCCTCCTACGAGGGCGGCGGCTCGACGACGACCTACCCGTTCGAGACGTGGTTCTACCGCTACCTGCCCGGCATCGGCTCCGGCATCGAGATCGAGTTCGTTGACCCGACGGGCACGGGCGAGTACCGCATCGCCAAGTCGCCGAACGAGAAGGACGCGATGCTGAACGTCCCCGGCGCGGGGCTCACGCTGATGGAGCAGTTGGGGCTGTCGAGTAAGGCCGACCGCATCGCCGGCATGAACACCTTCGGCTACACAGGCCCCGGCGCGCGCGAGTCAGACAGCCCGTTCACGCGCCTCCAACTCTACACGGACTTGCAGCGCCCGCCGCAGGTTAACGACGTGTTGGAGAAGAGCCTGCTCACGACCGCCTCGACCGCGGCCGAGGACACTTCGGCACTCGACGTGGCGACGAAGGTTGACTTCTACCGCGCCTCGGACGAGCGCGTGATGACGGCCATCACCATCCAGACCTCGAACGAAGACCTGACCTTCAAGGACGTGGGCGGCGTGCAGACGGCGAAGCTCAACATCTACGGCCGCGTCACGAACCTCTCGGGCCGCCGCATCACGAGCTTCGAAGACCCGGTGACGACGACCGCGACCGTTGACGAGCTGTCGGCGGCCAAGGGGCGCAAGTCTGCATACCAGCGCGTGCTGCCGCTCTCGCCCGGCAACTACAAGGTTGACCTGCTCATCCGCGACATCAACTCGGGCGCGACGACCGTCAAGGCCATCGGCTTCGAGGTTCCGAAGTTCCAGCCCGAGAAGCTCGGCACCTCGACGCTCGTGCTGGCCGTCAAGCTGCAAGCACTCAACGACCAACTGCCCGGCATGTTCTCCATCGGCCCTTACAAGGTTCTGCCGAACGTCTCGGGCGTCTACACGCGCGGCTCGGACGTGGGGATTTACATGCAGGTCTACAACGCCGGCATTGACCAGACGACGCTCAGGCCGGCGGTGGACGTGGAGTACGTGCTCTTGAAGGACGGCAAGGAGGTCTTCAAGCAGGCGGAGGACTGGCGCGGCAACTCCGACGCGGGCCAGCGCCTGACGCTCGCCCGCCTGCTCCCGACCTCGAACCTCGCGCCCGGCGAGTACGAGATCTCCGTACGCGTCCGCGACAAGGTCTCGGGCCAGTCACTCTCGCCCTCGCAGAAGTTCCAGATCGTGGCCGACAAGTAAGGCGGCGGCGACACCTTCAACAACTCAAGGCGGCGCGCTCACACACGGGCGCGCCGCCTTTCTATTTCGGGCGCCGCTCCCGCCCGCCGTGTTATGCTGCGCGAGTCCTGCACCGCACATTGACAGGAGAGCGCCTATGACACCCCGCCTGAAGGCCGCCGTCTGTTGCTTCGTCTCCGCCACGCTGCTTCTCGTCTCCGCGTTCGTCGCGTCGCCGCCGGGCGGCGCGCAGGGGCGAGAGATCTTAACGAGTCAAGCTTGGACGCTCGACGAGGCGCTCGCCGCGCTCTCGCTCCGCCCGCGCGACGCGTACCTGCAATACGTCGCGCTCCAACTCGCGCGCCGCGCCGGACGTTTTGAAGAGGTCGAGTCGCGCGTCCGGCGCCTCGTCCCGAACGACGCGGCCGCGCGCTCAGAACAACGCGGCAACGTTGACCTCTTCGGCCTCTTCACCGGCGCGCTCGCCGTGCAGGAGAGCCTGCAACTCGACGCGATGCGTAGCGTCACGCCCCGCCGCACGCAGCCCGTCGTGAACGTCTCCACGGCGAACGTCAACTCCAAAGACATGAACGCTTCCGCGCCGACGCCCCCTGCGAAGAGGCGCCGGACGCGTACGCGCGCGCCACGCACGCGGCGCCCGCCGCGCGCCCAAAGCACGAACGCCAACGCGAATGTCGCAGCCCTGACCACGATAGCTTCCCCGGACGACGACGCGTCCGCACAGGCCGCGCGCGACCGGCGCCCCGTGAAGGTCTCGACGCTTTCGGGGCCGACCGTCAAGAGCCACCCTTGGGAGAAGATGCTCGCGGGCCGCAAGCCCGAAGTCTCCGCGCTCGCGCGCTCGGTTCCAGAGGATTTTTACTTCGCGGAGTTCCGCACGCTCTCGAAACTGCTCGACGCCTTCGACGCGGGCGACCTGTGGGGCTCGCATCTTTACAACCAAGCCTTCCGCGAGGCCGCCACGCTCGACGTGGGCGAACGCCTCAAGCGACAGCTCGCCGTCGAGACAGACCCGCGCACGCGCCCGCTCTACGACGTGTTCGTCGAACAGGTCGCCGTGACGGGCAGCGACCCCTTCGTCCGCGAGGGCAGCGACGTGACGCTCCTCTTCCGCGTCAAGCAGCCGCTCCTCTTCCGCGGCAAGATGGACGGCTTCATCGAGGACGCTTCGAAAGCGCGACCCGACGCGAAGCGCACCGAAGGACAGTATCTCGGCGTGGATTACGTTCAGCTTCAGACGCCCGAGCGCGACATCAGCGTCGTCTCGGCCTACCCGGAAGAGGGCTTGCACGTACGCAGCAACTCGCTCGCAGCCTTCCGCCGCGTCATAGAAGCTCTGAAGGGTAAGACCGAAGACGGCCGCGCCGTACGCAGCCTCGGCAGCACTTCCGAGTTCGCATACATACGCACGCTGATGGCCGCGGGCGACCCGCGCGAGGACGGCTTCGTCTATCTCTCCGACCCCTTCATTCGCCGCCTCGTCGGGCCGGAGTTGAAGCTGACCGAGCGCCGCCGCCTGCTCTGCTACAACCACCTGCGCATGATCGGCCACGCCGCGCTCCTCTTCCGCACGGAGCGCGGGCACTGGCCCGCCTCGCTCGAAGAGCTGCGACAATCAGGCGCCGCGCCCGGACTCTTCGGCGAGGGCGAGTTGTCATGCCCCGACGGCGGACACTACACGCTCTCGGCCGACGGCACGGCGGGCGTCTGCTCGCGCCACGGCCACGCCCTGCGCATGACGCCGAACGTCGAGGCGCCGGTCGCGGAAGTCACGGCCGCCGAGGCGGACGAGTACCGCGCCTTCGTCGAAGAGTACAACCAGTACTGGCGCATCTACTTCGACCCCATCGCCTTCCGTTTGAAAGTCGCGCCCGACGAGCTGCGCGTCGAGACAATCATCCTGCCTTTGATAGACAACACTGCCTACACGTCGCTGCGTAGCGCGCTCGGCGGGCGGCCCGAACCGCTCGACCCGCTGCCCGTCCCGCGTCGCAACATCTTCTCCGCCTCGTTCCGCCCCAACAAAGAGCAGATGCTCAGAGACATACGCAAGGAAGAGGAGGACGAGAAGAAGGCGCACCCCACCCCGACGCCGACGCCGGATTATGAGCCTTACGGTTACCCGGACGAGGCTGAGGTGCGCTCGAAGACGTACGGCCTGCTCTCGGAAGGGCTCGGCAATCAAATCGGACTGCACGTCTACGACGCGCGCCCGACCTTCGACCTCAACGTCCCTTCGGCGCTCGGCCTGATGCTGGCGAGCGGGACGGGGCGCGGCCTGCGCGACGACTTCCTCGGCGGCTTCGTGCCCTTCCTCGCGCTCGGCCTCGTCTCGCTCAACTCGCCTGTCTACGTCTCCGTGCCCGTGGCGGACGCGAAAATGGTGGACGAATATCTCGACTGGTCTGACGCGACGCTCTCGCGCCTCTCGCGCTTCGAGCGGCGCGGCGGCTGGCTCGCGTTCGACTTCGACTTCTACAAGTACAAACTCTCGACGGGGCAGCCGGCGCGCGCCTTCGCCGTGCGCTTCGAGCCGGCGAAGCTCCGCTTCTTCTACGCGCGCATCGGCGGCGGGCTCTACGTCGCGACCAAGCCCTTCATCCTCGAAGACCTCGCCGCTCTGGATGCCGGAGGGCCGAACGCCGCCAAGCCCGCAACCGGCGAAGACCTGACCGGCCACGCGCTGGCCCGCCTGCGCCCCGAGAACTGGAACGAGGTGCTGCCCGACTACAACCGCGCGTGGGCCGAGAACGAGCGCGAGGCTTGCCTCAACAACCTCGGCCCGCTCGCCGACGCTGCGCGCGCGCTCACGGCGCAGGCCGCGGGCGCGGGCCAGCCTGCGCTCACGGGCGAAGCGCTCGACCGCGCCGCCGCCGAACTCGCCGAAAGACTGTCGGGCGAGCGCCACGTCTGCCCCGAAGGCGGCGCGTACCACGTCTCCGCGGACGGCCGCGAAGTCTCTTGCAGCGTCCACGGCACGGCCGCCGCGCCGCGCCAGCCCGACGCGCCCTCGGACGCGAGCGCCGCCGGCCGCACGATGCGAAGGCTTACCGACCTGACCGCCACGCTCACCTTCATGGACGACGGCCTGCACGCAGTCCTGACCGTCAAACATAAATAACAGGTCAGAACCGCCTGCCGTAGCGGGCGGGTCAGTCTTACGCCTTAAGTGCCGGCAGAGAAAAAATACCCGCCCGCTACCGCAGGCGGTTCTGACTCGCCGTACTTAAGAGTTCTATTCAAGACGGAGGCCACACGACATGCGTCAACTGCACCAGAGCGCCGCGCGCCTCACAACACTCCTGCTCGCGCTCCTGCTCTCGTCCGCGCCGCTCCGCGCGCAGACGGCGCTGAGCGAACACCAGCGCCTCCTCTTCGACATCTACAAGGAGTTGGTCGAGACAAACACGACGGACTCGGTCGGGAACACGACGGAGGCGGCCGAGAAGGTCGCGGCGCGTCTGCGCGCGGCCGGCTTCCCTGCGGAGGACGTGCAGGTCGTCGTCCACCCCGGCAACGCGAAGAAGGGGAACGTCGTCGCGCGCCTGCGCGGCACGGGCGCGCGCAAGCCCATTCTGCTGCTCGCGCACTTGGACGTGGTGGAGGCGAAGAAGGAGGACTGGTCGCCCGACCTCGACCCGTTCAAGTTAATCGAGCGCGAGGGTTTCTACTACGGCCGCGGTTCGGTTGACGACAAGGCGATGGCCGCCATCTTCGTCGCCAACCTCATACGTTACAGGCAGGAGGGCTTCAAGCCCGAACGCGACATCGTCGTCGCGCTCACGGCCGACGAGGAGGGCGGCGGCTTCAACGGCGCCTCTTGGCTCGTGCGCAACCGGCGCGAACTCGTGGACGCCGAGTTCGGTTTCAACGAGGGCGGCGGGGGGAGGGAGAGGAACGGCAAGGCCCTCTTCAACGGCGTGCAGGCCAGCGAAAAGTTTTCGCGAAACTTCACGCTCGAAGTCAAAAACAAGGGCGGGCACAGCTCCCTTCCCGTCAAGGACAACGCCATCTACACGCTCGCCGAAGGGCTGGCGCGGCTTTCGCGCTTCGACTTCCCCGTCAACCTCAACGAGGTCACGCGCGCGTACTTCCAGCGCATGTCGTCCGTGGAGACGGGCCAGACGGCCGCGGATATGCGCGCGCTCGTCGCCTCCAACGGCGCGGACGCGGCGTCGGCCGCGCGCCTTTCGGAGACGGCCTTCTATAACTCCGTGATGCGGACGACCTGCGTTGCGACGCGCGTCGAGGCGGGCCACGCCAACAACGCGCTGCCGCAGACGGCGCGCGCCAACGTCAACTGCCGGATACTTCCGCAGGACTCGCCCGCCGACGTCGAGGCCGCGCTCGTGCGCGTGCTGGCCGACCCGAAGATAAGCGTGAAGATTGTGGCGTCGAACCGCGCGCAGGGGGAGGGGCAGCCGCCCCTGACCGCAGGGGCGCGCCCGCCGGCCGAGCGCCAAAGCTCACCGCTGAATCCGCAAATCCTCGGCGAGATAGAGCGCGTCACCGCGGAGATGTGGCCGGGCGTGCCCGTCGTCCCGATGATGGGCACGGGCGCCACCGACAGCCAGCCTTTCCGGCAGGCCGGCATATCTATGTACGGCGTCTCCGGCCTCTTCACAGACATTGACGACGTGCGCACGCACGGCAAGGACGAGCGCATCGCCGCCCGGCGCCTCTACGAAGGGCAGGAGTTTCTCTACAGGCTGGTGAAGTCGCTTTCGAAGTAACTGAGGTTAGAACAAGCTCCCCTGACTCTCCGCCCCGCCGTCCGCCTTCTCCGAGGGCTCATCCGAAGTCGGCTGACGCTCGCCGCGGCGCAGCGCGTTGACGAGCAGGTGCGCGCGTCGCGTCGGCTCGGGCTGCCGGTAGCCGCCGTCGCAGCGCAGCGTCAAATCTATCGCGCCGTCGAGGTCAATCAAATGTCCGGGCGAGACGTAGATGGGCTGCACGCGCGTCTTCGTGCGCACGGCCGCGCCGACCGTCTCGCCTTTATCAACCAGAGGAGTCCAACTGCCCTTCTCCTCGCCCGGCTCCTCGTACTTGCCGACGAGTACGGACTTCGCGCAGCCGAACGTGGGGCGGTTGATGATGAGTCCGACGTGGCAGGCGATGCCGACGCGCCGCGGGTGCGCAAGGCCCTGCCCGTCGAACATGACCGCGTCCGGCTCCGTCTTGAGCCGCGCCCAAGCCTCAAGCACTGACGGCGACTCGCGGAACGAGAGCAGCCCCGGCACGTACGGGAACTTCGTCTCGCTCACGATGCCGACCTCTTCGACCACTTCGAGCTTCGGCAAACGCAGCACGACGACGGCCGCGTAGATCGTCGGGTCGAACTTGTTGAAGCTGATGTCCGCGCCCGCGACCGTCTCCACCTTCCTCTTCAAAGGCTCGATGCGCACCTGCCCGCGCAGACGCTTCTGCAACTCCACCGCCTCGCGCGGCGCCAGAGACCATTCGTGCAACTGTTTGAAGTCAGCCATCTTCGCAACCCATACGCGCCGACGCCGACGCGGTTTTAAGTCGCGCCGACGCCATATTTAGTGGGCCGACGCCGTTTTAAGTGTGTTCGGTATGATTTTAAATGCGTTCGGTGCCATTTCAAGTGCGTTCGAGACTATTTTGAGTGCGTTCGGTGCCATTTTCACTGTGTCACAAGCCATTTTCGGTGTGTCATGTACCATTTTTAATGCGTCACACGTCATTCTGAATACGTTCGGCCCCATTTTCATACGTACTGACGCTATTTCAGGTGCATTCGGCGCCATTTCTACCTCGTTCGGTGCCATTTTAAGTGCGTTCGAGACCATTTTCAGTCAGTCCGGCGCCACTTCAACTACGTTCGGTGTCATTTTGAGTGCGTCCGACGCCGCGCGTAGAAAATTTTATTGCAAGTGACGCGCGCGGGTATATAATTCGCGCCCTCAAGCAGGAACCTCGTAACCTTCGACCCACTGGAAGGCGACGCCGCCACTTCCCTTCCTTCACAACAATTCTTTCTCTTCACCCAAAGGAGTGACGACATGAACGACAGACTGCGTAGGCATTATGAGCGCGGACAGCGTTGCGACAAGGTCTTGGACTTGCGCAGGGGGGACTTCCCCGCCAACAGTAAAGCCGTGGCACTGGCCGACACCGTCGAAGAGGAGCTTTCCGCCCTCGCCTTCCTCGACGTGGAGCGTGCGAGCAGCGTGGGCAAGCGTAAACAGGGCACGGCCGGTAGGCAGGATACGCGCGAGACTCTGCAAGATATGGTTGATGCCGTCGAGGAGACGGCTGAAGCCGCCTCCCTCGACCATCCCGAACTCAAGGGCGTATTCGAGATTCCGCGCGGGGACTCGACAGACCAGACGCTCATCGCCACCGCCCGCTCCTTCGCCGAGAAAGGGGTGGCGTACACCGCTACCCTCGTCGAATACTCACTGCCGCCGACCTTCGTCACCGACCTCGGCTCGACGGCCGATAAGTTAGAGGGTTTTATCTCCCTCCAGAACGAAGGCGTCGGGGCGCGCGTCAACACCAACGCGGCGGCGAAAGAGCACCTGCGCATCCTGAACGAAGCGCTCGAACGCCTCAACGTAATCTTCCACAACAAGTATCGTGACAACCCCGCCGTCCTCGCCGAATGGGACGCAGCCTACCGCCTCGAAGCCGCCCCCGGCACCCGGCGCAAACGAAACGGCACCCCGCCCCCCAACGGCGATCCGTCCACGCCCCCAAACACCTAACACCTAACTCCCAACGCCGCCGCCCCCACCCCTCGCCGGCCAACGCGGCTTTCCATTAATCTAACGCGGGGTCAAGCCGGCACTCTCGGCTTGACCCCGCCTCAACACAACCCACGACTGAATGCCATGTCCCTTCACGCTCTACGCGCAGATGCCGAACCATTCGGCATAATAATAATCAGGTGCTTCTAATTTGATATGAACGATAAGGCTAGAGAACTTGCAATTCAAGCACACCTTGAGGAATTCTCTGCCTTAAGGGCAGAACTGTTAGAACTCATAAAATGGCGTGAGAATCTAATATTCTTTTCCCTCGCAATATCAGGTGCGCTCTTTTCTTTTGCCTTCTCATCACAATCTTCGAACAGTGCGGAATCACTATCACCAAAACTCGCATTGTATCTGGTTTCCCCATTAGCTTCAGTTATCGGTGGGTTGTGGATGACTAACACTTGGCGCATACGTCGAATAGGGTTGTATATCCGCGATGTTACTACTCCACGCCTAAATGCAGCTCTTGAGAGTTTCGATTCGAAGGTTCACATGGGCGGAGTAATTAAAGTATTCGAGTGGCAGGCATCAAGCCACCGTATTTTTTATCAATGGCCTCGTCTTTTATTTGAGTGGATGGTTCTGGTAACCACCTTTGTGCTGAGCGGTGTGACGGCGCAGCTTATTCTTCTTAGAAATACACAAGGCTCAATAATACAACGTATAGCCCAACTCGACTTTCCAATGTTTTATGTAATTGATTGGGCGCTCGTTGTGCTTATTTTTTTAGTACTGTCTGATCGCATCTTAGAAGGGCGGCGACAACGAGCGGCGTCGGTAATAGTCCAATGAGTTATCAACTGTGTCGCATTTAACAATCACATGCACGCATCACATAGCACGATTGCTGTTATTAACTCAATCTTGCTGGTGGGTGGGAGATGACGGGCGTTAGCGCGAGAGTTAGTGCTCGCGGGATTGGAGCGCGGGGAATTCAATGGTGGCGGCGGGGGCGATGGGGGCGTTTTTGCGTGTGACGGAGTGGACGCGCCAGTGTTCGTCGTCCCTCTGGGGAAAGTCGAGGCGGTAGTGGCCGCCGCGGGATTCTTCGCGCCAGAGGGCGGCGCGTGCGATGACGGTGGCGGTCGTGATGAAGTTGCGCGGCCCCGGGAGCAGAGGCGCGGACGCGATCTGCTCGAACTCTTGGAGCGCGCGGGCGAGTCCGTCGCGCGTGCGCAGAATTCCGACGCGCTCCCACATCAGGCGGCGCACGCGCTTGCGTACGGCCGCTGCGGCGGTCACACGCCGCACGTCGGCGTCGGCGGTCACGCGCTGCACGTCGGCGCGGCGCGCGTCCTCACGCGCATCGTCTTCTCCAATCGCGCCACCGTCAGATGCGCGCGAGACTTTTAAACCTTCCGGCGAATCTTCCGCGGCCGCGCGTCCGGCGCGCGCGCCGAAGACCAAGCCTTCGAGCAGGGAGTTTGACGCCAGACGGTTCGCGCCGTGGACGCCCGTGCAGGCCACCTCGCCCGCGGCGTAGAGTCCGGCGAGCGTCGTGCGCCCTTCGAGGTCTGTGCGGACGCCGCCCATGCAGTAGTGCGCGGCGGGGCTGACGGGGATGGGCTCGCGCGAGAGGTCGAGCCCGTACTGCAAACACGTCCGGTAGATTTTCGGGAAGCGTCGGCGTAGGTGCGCGGCGTCGAAGGCCGTCATGTCTAGAAAGACCGTGCGCGTCGCAGTCCTCTTCATCTCTGCGACGATGGAGCGCGTCACCACGTCGCGCGGCGCGAGCTCCGCCGCCTCGTGGTAGCGCGGCATGAAGCGGCGCCCGTCGGCGTTCCTGAGCACGCCGCCCTCGCCGCGCAAGGCTTCCGAGAGAAGGAAGCGCGGAGCGCCCTCGACGTTCAAGGCCGTCGGGTGGAACTGCACGAACTCCATGTCGGCCAGCTCGGCGCCCGCTTCAAACGCCATCGCCATCCCGTCGCCCGTCGCGACTTCAGGGTTCGTCGTGTGCAGGTAGAGCGCGCCCGCCCCGCCCGTCGCAAGCACGACGGCGCGCGCCGTGAGCACGCGCGGCGCGCGCACGAGCGGGTCGAGGTAGCGCACGCCCGACACGCGCCCTTCGTGCACGACGAGCGATTCCGTCTCGGCGTGCGCGAGGAAGGATATCTTCGGCTCGCGCCCCGAGCGCGCGAGCAGCGCCCGCACGATCTCGCGCCCCGTCGCGTCGCCCTGCGCGTGGAGTATCCGAGGCCGCGAGTGCGCCGCCTCGCGCGTGAAGAGCAGACGCCCGCCCTCGCGGTCAAACTCGGTGCCCCACTCGATGAGCTCCCGTATGTAGCGGCGCCCCTCCTCGACCAAGACCTCGACGGCGCGCTCGTCGCAGAGTCCGGCGCCCGCGGCCATCGTGTCGCCCTCGTGGAGCGAAGTCTCGTCCTCCTCAGACAGCGCGACGGCCACGCCGCCCTGCGCGTACTCCGTGTTCGACTCCTCGCGCCTGTCCTTCGTCAGCACCGTCACGCGCGCGCCCGTCCTCGCAATCTCAAGCGCGGCGCGCAGGCCCGCGATGCCGCTCCCCACCACAATGAAGTCCGTGTCGAGTCTCATTTATACGGAACTATAGCGCGCGCACGGCCGAATAGGGGACGGGCGTGTGTGCAAATCTCCGATTTTGGATTTTTCGGCCGCCGCTCCTGCGATTTTTCGACGGATTTTAACAAGCGTGCGGCGGCGCGTACAACGTTGCGTGCAGGCGGGAGCGGCGTTAGAATTCGCGTCGCAGCTTCATAATTAGTTCCCCGGATTCATCAAGTCTAAAGGCAAACAAGGTGCGCGCACGTCAGGCCGGAATCTTTCCGGCCGCGCGCCGCGCCCTTCTCTCTCGCGGAGGTGTGAAGATGCTTTGGAAACGTCTGCTGACGACGGTGCTCGTCACGCTGCTCCTCGCGCCCGGCTTGCCGGCGCTGGCGCAGAAGGGTAAGGCGAAGGGCGGCTCGGCGGCTGCGGCCGCGCCCGCGCTCCCGCCGATTAAGTACACCGAGTTTTTCCTGCCCAACGGGCTGCGTGTCATCCTGCACGAAGACCACTCGACGCCCATCGTCGGCGTCAACGTCTGGTATCACGTCGGCTCGAAGAACGAGACGCCGGGCAAGACCGGCTACGCTCACCTCTTCGAGCACATGATGTTTCAGGGCTCGAAGAACTACAACAACGACTACTTCAAGCCGCTCCAAGAGGCCGGCGCTACCCTCAACGGCTCGACCAACCCCGACCGCACCAACTACTGGGAAGTGGTTCCGTCGAACTTCCTCGAACTCGCCATCTTCATGGAGGCCGACCGCATGGGCGGCCTGCTCGAAGCGATGACCGAGGAGAAGCTCGCCAACCAGCGCGACGTGGTCAAGAACGAGAAGCGGCAGAAC
Source organism: Pyrinomonadaceae bacterium (assembly GCA_035248785.1). Classification (GTDB taxonomy): domain Bacteria; phylum Acidobacteriota; class Blastocatellia; order Pyrinomonadales; family Pyrinomonadaceae; genus QHXN01. The sequence continues at coordinate 47,955 of DATFHD010000118.1, forward strand.
TACGACAACCGCCCGTACGGCCTCGTCGGCGCGAAGATTAACGAGGTGATGTACCCGCCCGACCACCCTTACCACTGGCTGACCATCGGCTCGCTCGACGATTTGACGGTCGCCTCGATGGACGACATCAAGGCGTTCTTCCGACGCTACTACGTGCCGAACAACGCGACGCTCGCCATCGCGGGCGACTTCGACCCGAAGCAGGCGCGCGCCTTTGTCGAGAAGTACTTCGGCGCCGTCCCGAAGGGGCCGGAGGTCGCGCCGCTCAAGGTGACGCAGCCCGTCATCGAGAAGGAGATGCGCCTCGACCTCGAAGACCGCGTGCAACTGCCGCGCGTCCAGTTCGTCTGGCACTCCGTCCCGCAGTACACGAAGGACGAGGCGGCGCTCGACACGCTGGCCGACATACTCGGCGGCGGCAAGTCTTCGCGCCTCTACCGCTCGCTCGTCTACGACAAGCAGATCGCGCAGTCGGCCTCGGCCTTCGACCAGACGGGCGAACTCGCCGGCCGCTTCCAGATAACCGTCACCGGCAAGCCGAACACCACGCCCGCGCAACTCGAAGAGGCCATCAAGGCGGAACTCGCGCGGCTCAAGACCGAGCCGCCCACGGCCGCAGAGCTTGAGCGCGCTTACAACTCGCGCGAGGCCAGCTTCATCTACGGCATCCAGACCGTCGGCGGCTTCGGCGGCAAGAACGACCAGCTCAACAACTACGCGACCTTCCTCAAGAACCCCGGCTACTTCCAGCAAGACCTCGCGCGCTACCGCGCAGTCAAGCTCGCGGACGTGACGCGCGTCGCCAACCAGTACTTGACCGACAAGCGCCTCGTCGTGACGGTCGTCCCGCGCGCGGTCGGCGCGTCGAGCGCGGCCGGCCCGGCGCCCGGTAGCCCGCGCGAAGGCA
>DATFHD010000119.1:0-16203 GCA_035248785.1 Pyrinomonadaceae bacterium
TCGAGACGCGCGGCAACCAGATTTACACTAACGAGCAGTTGCGAGACGCGCGCTGCCCCGCAGACGCGCTGCCCGACGAGGGCTGCCTCATCACGGGCGGCCCCTACTCGCGCACGGCCGCGCGCGCCGACGGCGAGCGGATGCGCGCCCACTACGTCCAGCACGGCTACGTCGAGGCGGAGGTGCAGGTCTCTCTGGACGAGCTGCCGCCCGCGGCCAACGGCGACGAGCAGGTGCGGCTCGTCTACAACGTCAACGAGTCGGACAAGGTTTTCATCAACCACATCTACGTCAACGGGCTGGTGCGTACGAACCGGCAGGCCGTGCTCGACGCCGTCCCTCTGCGCGAGGGCGAGGTGCTGCGCGGCGACGACCTCGCCGAGAGCGAGCGCATCCTGCTCGGCACGACCGAGGCTTTCCGGCAGGTGCTCATCCGGACGGAGCCCGCGCCCGACGGCCCCGGCGGCTTCAAGCGCCGCGACGTGATCATAGACGTGCAGGAGCGTAGCCACCTCACGGCCGAGTACATCATCGGCTTCTCGACCGACACGGGCGCGCTCGGCGGCTACGAGCTGCGCGACACGAACCTCTTCGGGCAGCTAAGGCAGGCGGCGATACGCACGCGCGCCAGCCGCCAGCAGCAGCTCGCGCGCTTCGAGTATACGGATCCGCGCTTCCGGCGCTACGGCGAGAAGAGCTTCGCGCCGCTCGCCTTCTCGGTGCAGTACCAGCGCGACACCGCGGTCACGCGCTTCTTCCGCTCGACCATTGACCGCGGCACCAACGGCATCGTCCAGCGCTTCGACGCTGACGGCAACCTCATTGACGAGTTCGGCCAGCGCGTGAACGGCCCGTCCATCAACCGCTTCACCGTCAACCTTGAGACGCAGCGCGACCTCGAACTCGAACTGACGCCGACGGGCGCGCAGCGCAAGCGCACGACCCTGTTCCTGCGCTACAACTACGAGGACGTGCGACTCTTCAACGTCGGGAGCCTGCTCATCGCGCCCGTGCTGCGCCCGGATCAGGCGGTGCGCCTGTCGCGCTTCGGCGCCTCGCTCGCGCGCGACACGCGCGACCGGCAGTTCGACCCGACGCGCGGCGACTTCCTCTCCGTGGACTACGCCTTCGCGGCGCGTGCGTTGGGCGGCAACCTCTCCTTCAACAAGCTCAACCTCCGCTACCAGCGTTACAAGGCTTTGGGGCGCCTGCGCGACACGGTGCTCGCGGCGAGCATTCAGTTGGGGATGGCTAACCTCGTCGGCGCGCGCGACCGCAACGGCAACGGCGTGATTGACGACGCAGACCGCCGTCTCCCCATCAGCGAGCGCTTCTTCTCGGGCGGCGCGACGAGCCTTCGCGGCTTCAGCTTTGAAGAAGCCGGCCCGCGCGTCGTCGCGCCCTTCTGCACGTTCGGGCCGCAGCCCGGCCCCGTCGCGAACCCGAACCCGCCGCCGCCCTTCCTTACGGCCTGCGGCACGTTCCGCAACCAGAAGGGCGAGGTCGTCACGGTCAACCCCTTCACCGTGCCCATCGGCGGGAACGCGATGGCCGTCCTGAACCTCGAAGCGCGCGTCGCGCTGACGCGCAACATACAGGTCGTGCCCTTCTACGACGGCGGCAACGTCTTCGACCGCCTGAGCGACCTCTTCCACCCGGGCAAGTGCGAGGCGGGGCGCGACCCGAACTTCTGCCAGAAGTGGACGAACACCGTCGGGCTCGGGCTGAGGTTGAAGACGCCGCTCGGCTCCATCGGCGCGGATTGGGCCTACTTGCTCAACCCGCCCGAGTTCGTCGTCCCGCAGTTCGGCGGCGCGACGGCTATCCACCGTCTGAAGAACAGCCAGATTCACTTCCGCTTCGGGCAAACGTTCTGACGTGTTTGACGTACTAAGGATTTGAAGATGAAGGCAAAAGGCAAACTTCAAAAGGCAAAAGGCAAAAGTGTGGACGCGCCGCGCGTGAAGAACTTCTTTTCTATTTTTGCCCTTTGCCTTTTGCCCTTTGCCTTTTGCCTTTTGCCTTCGCGCGCCAGCGCGCAGACGCCGGCGGCGGGCGGCGGCGAAGTCGTGGACAGGATGGTCGCCGTCGTCAACGGCTCCGAGTTGATAACCTACTCCGACCTGCTGTGGCAGATAGCGCTTCAGCCGGGGGCGCCGCTCGACAGCCCACGCATGGACGACCTGCGGCGCGCGCTCGACCTGCTCGTTGACCAGCGGCTCGTGCTTCAGGAGGCGGGCAAGCTCCCGCACGTACACGCCACCGAGGAGGAGATAAAGGAGGCCGAGGCCGACCTCGTCAAGCGCTTCCCCTCGCTCGAAGAGTTTCACCGCCGCCTCGAACGCGTCGGGCTGACCTCAGACCAACTGCGCGAGATCATCCACGACCGCATAGACATGGCGAAGTACCTCGACTTCCGCTTCCGGTCGTTCACGGTCGTCACCCCGCAGGAGGTCGAGTCCTACTACCGCGACGTGTATGTCCCGCGCCGGCGACGCCAGTCGCCCGGTCAAATCGTCCCCGAGCTCAAGGCGGTCTACGACTCAATCCAGTCGGAACTGATCGAGGCCAAGGTAGAGTCCGACACCGACGCCTTCCTCGACGAGGCCAGAGGCGCCGCGCAGGTCACCATCCTCGACGAGGCGTTCGCTGAAGGCACGCAGAAGACGCCGGAGGCCGGAGGTCAGAAGCCGGCAAACGGCCAGACACAGACGCGACCGGCCGCGCGCAAAACGCCGAACCACTGACCTCCGACCTCTAACCACTGACCTCTGTTTTTATGTGGCGAAAGGCAGAAGTTAAGACCAGACGGCCGCGGCTCGGGCTCGCGCTCTCGGGCGGCGCGGCGCGCGGCATCGCGCACGTCGGCGTGCTGAAGGTCTTGGCCGAGCACGGCGTCAAGGTTAACTACGTGGCGGGCACTTCGGCGGGCGCGCTCGTCGGCGGCGCGTTCGCGTCGGGGATGGCGTTGGAAGAGATAGAGAAGATCGGCCGCACACTCCGCTGGCGCGACCTCGGGCGGATGACCGTGTCGCGTCTCGGCGTGCAGTCGAACGCGGTCATGGAAGACTACATACGCGCGCGCTTCCCCGTCACGCGCTTCGAGGAGTTTCCCGTGCCCTTCGCGGCCGTCGCCTGCGACCTGCGTACGGGCGCGGCCGTCATCATGCGCGACGAGGGCGACGCGGCCCTCGCCATACGCGCGAGCTGCGCCGTGCCCGGCTGGTACGTGCCCGTGACGGACGAGCGCGGGCGGCAGTTGGTTGACGGCGGGCTCGTCGCCAACCTGCCCGCGACGGTCGCGCGCACGCTCGGCGCGGAGGTCGTCGTCGCCGTGGACGTGAACGCGGAGGGCGCGAAGTTCATGGGGTCGCCCGCCTCGGTCTTGGGCGTCCTGCTTCAGTCTATGCTCGTCATGCAGCGCACGGCCGTCGAGCACCAGCGGCAGACGGCAGACGTAGTCATCAGCCCCTCGGTCGGCCACCTGCGCTGGGACGAGATGGGCCGCGCCGGAGAGTTCATCCAAGCCGGCTGCGAGGCCGCGCGCGCGGCCCTGCCCGCCCTCAAAGAACTGCTCGAACCGCAGCCCGCCGAGCCCGCCGGCTGGTTCAACCTTCGCCGCCACCGCGAACGCCACACCGACGCCGACTGAACTTCACCGGCGCCGACTGAACCGCGACTCATTTCAAAACGCGAAACCGCGCCGACGTACCCGCCCCTTCGTATCGAAAGCGGGCGATGAGAGACGCGCCCGGCGGGCGTTCGTCCCGGCCCGGAGTTTTAACTCGTTAACGTTGGACGGATTAAGTTGAAGGCGTCGTCTTCGGCCCCCGTCGGCATGGCCGTTGCAAAGTACACGCGCGGACAGAAGCGACAAAGTTTAAGGGGGCACTAGAACCGACATGAGGGAGTTAGCCGACAGCTTTATTCAGCTCCTCGCTATCATCATGATAATGATTACGCTGGCCGTCTCGACGGCGGCCTTCTCGATGATGTTCGGCTGAGGGGCGCGGCACAGGCGGAGGCGCAAGCGGACTCTCCCCGCTCCTCCACGACGGCACCGCCGAAAAGAGAAATCCGTGACGATTAGTCGTTTCCTTCCGGCAAAGGGAAGGGAAACCCGTAGACACGCCCGATGCGGGCGCACGTTCGCGCCCGTCTGCGTCGAGGTGTGCCTGCGCGCCCGAGCGAGGGAAGGATGGCGACAGAGCTTCAAACGGCCGCGGCACAGCTTCAGAGTGCCGGAGCACGAAGCACGCACGCGGCGGGCTCGCGGAGGCTTCGGCCGCGGCGCGCGGTCGTCTACCTTCAAGAGAAGCGCGCCGACGGCTTCAGTCTTCGACGCGTCTGCGCGCGAGTGCTGCGCGTTACGTGCGCGCTCGTCGTCGTCTCCGTCATAGCGACGACCGCGGCGTTCGCTTACCTCTACTCACACTACTCGAAGATAGTTGACGAGCGCTTGGCCAACGGCTACCTGACGAGCCGCGCCGGCATCTACGCCGCGCCGCGGACTCTGCGCGCGGGGCAGAAGCTCACGGCCGTGCGCCTCGCCGAAATCCTACGCCGCGCGGGCTACGTCGAGGGCGAGGCGAGCCGTGTCTGGAACGGCCGCTTCCGCGTCGAGGATGATGCTGTTGAAATACTTCCTTCAGAAACATCAAGCAGTTCGGCCGAAGCGTCCGGCAGTTCAACCCCGAACGTCGTCCGCGTCGAGTTCGACCGCCGCGGGCAGATATCGAAGTTGAGCGGCGACGGCGTGCCGCTCGACTCCTACACGCTCGCGCCAGAGCCTCTGACCTCGGACGCCGCCGAGAAGACTTCCGACCGCGCCGCGCTCTCTTACGAAGAGATTCCCGAAACACTCCGCCGCGCGATTCTCTCCATCGAAGACCGGCGCTTCTTTGAGCACGGCCCCGTAGACCTCTGGGGCGTCGCGCGCGCCGCCTTCAGTTGGGGCGACGACGAGCAGACCTTGAAGCAGGGCGGCTCGACCATTACGCAGCAGCTCGTCAAGAACACTTACCTGACGCCCGAGCGCACGCTCGCGCGCAAGTTCCGCGAGGCCGCGCTCGCCGCCGTGCTCGAAAGCAGAATCGGGAAGCGCGACATCTTCGCTCTCTACTGCAACGAGATTTACCTCGGCCGCCGAGGCTCGGTTTCCGTTCGCGGCGTGCGGCAGGCGGCGCGCGTCTTCTTCGGCAAGGAGCTGAAAGACCTCTCGCTCGCCGAGTCGGCGACCATCGCGGGCATGATTCAGAGCCCCGCGCGCTTCGCGCCCGACCGCCACGCCGAAGAGGCGCGCGCACGCCGCAACGTCGTCCTCGGCGCGATGCTGCGCGACGACGCGGTCAGCGTTGATGAGGCTCGCGCCGCCGCGGACGAGCCTGTCAGCGTCGCGCCCTTCGAGCGCACGGACGCCGTCGCGCCCTACTTCATAGACTACGTCAACCGCGAGACGGAGGCGCGTCTTCCGGACGACGGGCAGGGCGCGGCCGGCGCGCGCGTCTACACGACACTCGATCTTGAACTGCAAGGGATTGCTGAAGAGGCTCTGGCGCGTCAGGTCGAGCGTCTTGAGAAGACGTTCAAAGGGAAGCGCAGGCCGCAGGCGGCGCTCGTCGCGCTCGACCCGCACACGGGCGACGTGCTGGCGATGGTCGGCGGCACTTCCTACGCCGAGTCGCAGTTGAACCGCGCGACCGACGCGCGCCGCCAGCCGGGCTCGGTCTTCAAGCCCGTCGTCTACGCGGCGGCGCTTGAGGCGGGACTCTCGCCGCTCACGCTCTCGGCCGACGCGCCGCGCGAGTTCACGTACGACGGACGCGCGCGCTACCGTCCGGCGAACTACGGCGGCGGCTACTCTATGCGCGACGTGACGCTGCGCGAAGGTCTGGTGCGCTCGCTCAACGTCGTCACGGTGGACGCGGCCCTGCGGGTCGGGATGGCGCGCGTCGCCTCGCTCGCCGAACGCTTGGGGCTGCCGCGGCCGCAAGCCTACCCTTCGAGCGCGCTCGGCGCGTCTGAAGCCACGCCGCTCGAAGTGGCGACCGCCTACACTGCCTTCGCCGCCGGGGGACGCGTCGCGCGCCCGAACCCGTTCGTACGCGTCGAAGGAGTCGGAGGCGCTTCCGAAACTCTCAAAGAGCAGCCCGCCCGTTCCGAAACTCTCGACGCGCGGGCCGACGACTCCGGTCAGGTCTTGAAGCCGGCGACGGCCTTCATGTTGACGGACATGCTCTCGGCAGTCATAGACCACGGGACTGCGCGCGCCGCGCGCGGGATGTTGAAGGGCGCGGCCGTCGCGGGCAAGACGGGCACCTCGCGCGACGGCTGGTTCGCCGGCTTCACGCCGAACCTCGTCTGCGTCGTCTACGTCGGCTTCGACGACGGCGAAGAGCTGGGGCTGACGGGAGCGGACGCGGCGCTGCCCGCGTGGTCAGAGTTCGTACGCCGCGCCGTCGAGCTGCGCCCCGAACTCGGAGGCGCAGCCTTCGAGCAGCCCGCCTCCGTCGCCTACGTTGACGTTGACCCCGAGACGGGACTGCTGGCCGCGCCCGCCTGCCCGCGCCGCGAACGCGTGGCGCTCACGCCCGCCTTCGCCCCCGACCACGAGTGCTCGCTCCACGGCGACCCTTGGGGCCTGCTCGCCCTCGCCGCCACCCCCGCGCCCGCCGCGCCGACGACGACGCAGACCGAAGCACGCGCGTCTCGGCCTTACGAATCAATCTCGGAAACATCGCCCCGCAGTTCTGAACGGTCAACGCTGCCGCTCGCGGAGCAGAGCCGCGAGACATACGTCGAGGTCAACCGCGACGGACAGCGGACGCTGAAGAATGACCTGCGCGTCGTGCCGGCGACGAAAGAATAAATTAACAGGGATGGACAGGATGGATAGGACAGGGGATTAAAATTTGAAATCCCTTATCCCGTCAATCGTGTCCATCCCTGTTAATTCTTCTTGCCGTTACTGTCGCCGCTCGAAGATGACTTGCGCGACGGCGTGCTCATTGGTGTGGGAGAGGGAGAGGTGCGCGTGCGTGGCGCCGAGGCGTTCGAAGAGTTCGCGGGCGTGGCCGCTCAGTTGAAGAAGCGGGGCGCCCGCTTCAGTCGCCGTCACCTCGACGTGGTGCCAGGAGAGGCCGTCGCGCCAGCCCGTGCCGAGCGCCTTGAAGGCCGCCTCCTTGGCGGCGAAGCGCGCGGCGTAGTGCTGCGCGGAGTTCGCCCCGCGAGAGTCGCAGTAGGCGCGCTCCCGTTCGGTGAAGACGCGCTCGCGGAAGCGCGGCGTGCGCGCGAGCACTTCACGCACGCGCCGGATTTCGATAATGTCTATCCCGATGGAGACGATCACGTTTGAAACGGAATTGGAGCGCGCCGGCTTTCGCTGGCGCGAAGGGGAACTGGGCGTGCGCGCCATATCTTGCGCGCCGCTCGAAGACGAAGGTTTCGCCAACGCCTTCTCGACGCGCGTCGGGGGCGTCAGCGCTTTCCCGACGGATGCGCTCAACCTCGCGGGCTTCGATCAGGACTCGGCCGAGAACATACACGAGAACCGCCGCCGCTTCGTCAGCGCGATAGGCGGCGAGTGGCGGCTCGCCGCCTGCTGGCAGGTTCACGGCCGCGACGTGCGCGTCGTGCGCGACGCGGAAGACCCCGAGTCCGAGCAAGAGCGCTGCGACGCCTTAGCGACGAATTTGAAGGGCGTGCTGCTCGGCGTCAAGACCGCCGACTGCGTGCCCGTCCTTCTGGCGGACGCGCGCGCGGGCGCCAGCGCCGCCGTCCACGCCGGCTGGCGCGGGACGCTCTCGGAGATTGTCAAAGACGCGCTCCGCACGTTGCGCGACGAGTTCGGCGTGGACGCGCGCGACGTGCGCGCCGCGCTCGGCCCCGCGGCGCTCGGCTGCTGTTACGAAGTCGGGGCCGAAGTCGTCGAACCCTTCCGCGCCAAGTTCGCCGACGCGGATTCGCTCTTCACGCCGACCAGCGCGGGGCACGCACTCGTTGACCTGCACGAGGCTAACCGCCGCCAGCTAATCGAATCGGGCGTCGCGCCCGAACGCATACACGCGCTCCCGCTCTGCACGATGTGCCGCACAGACCTCTTCTTCTCCTACCGCCAAGACCGCAAACTCTACGGCCGCACCGGCAGACTCTTATCCGTCATCGGCCGCCGCGCTTAACCTCGCCTGCGTCCGCCGCCGCCGAAGAGTTGGCCGTTGACGCGGTTCGAGGGCGTGTTGCGGTCAACGACCGCGATGCGGAGCGCCAAGTCGCGCGTCGCGGGCGGGAAGCAGACCTCGTCGTTGCAGCTCTGGAAGCGGACGCTGACGCGCACGGTCTCGACGCCGAGCGAGTGGCCTGCGGGCACGCTGACGTTGAAGCGGAAGACGGCGCGCCCCTCGTAGACGGCCAGACGCTCCGCGCCCGCGCCGCCGAAGTTGAACGAGCGCACGGAGCCGCGCGGGTAAGTGACGGGCGTGACGCGCCAACCCCGCGGCGCTTCGACCTTGACGACCGTGGGGACTGCGTACTTGCCGAGCGGCTTGTTCGAGTTGACGTGCAGGCCGCCCGGGATGTCCATCACGACGGCCGCCTGAAACGTGCTCCCCTGCTGCGCGGGATCAACCGAGAAGAAGCCGTTGACGCCGATGCTGCTCGCCTGCGGCTCTGGCTCCGCGAAGGCGACGGACGCAACAGCGTTTGCGGCGGCGTTGTCAGTCGCCGTGTCGGTCGCGTACGTCGTCGGCGCGAGCAGTGCGGCGAGAGCGAGTAGTAGGAGTGCGAGTCGTGCGTGTGTGTCTTTCTTCATGCGGGGCGTGTCTCTTCTGTAGTTGTTCGTCGGGTCGAGCTTCAGGAGAGTTGGTAGAGCGCGGGCGGTGCGTTTGTACGGCGCGCGGCGAGCTGGCCGCAGGCGGCGTAGATGTCGCGGCCCCGAGGCCGTCGCACGAAGGCGTGGACGCCCTTCGATTCGAGAATAGACTTGAACGCCTCGACGCGCTCGGGCGTCGAGGGCCGGTAGGGCAACTCGTCCGCGGGGTTGTGCGGGATGAGATTGACCTTCGCGCGCAGTTGGTGACGATTAAGTAAGTTCGCCAACTGCCGCGCGTGCGCGTCCGTGTCGTTGACGCCGTCGAGCATGACGTACTCGAAGGTGAAACGCTCGCCCGGCTTGAGCGATTCTTCAAACTCCTTACACGCGGCGAGCAGTTCTTCCAAAGGCCAGCGTTTGTTGATGGGCATCAGTCGGTCGCGCAGCTCGTCGGTCGGCGCGGCGAGCGAGATGGCGAGGTGCGGGCGGTCTGAGACGCGCGCGAGTTCTTTAATCTTCGGCACGACGCCCGCGGTCGAGACCGTCACGCGGTTCGGGACGATGTGGAGCCCGTCCGTTTCCGCCATCACGCCGAGCGCCTTCATCAGCGGCTCGAAGGCAAGGAACGGCTCGCCAGCGCCCATCGCGACGAGGTTCGTGCCGCGCGGCGTACGCTCGCCCACGCCGTACGCGTCGTTCAAGGCGACGACGATCTGCTCGACCATCTCGCCGGCCGTAAGCGTCCGCAGCAGCCCGAGCTTCGCCGTCAGGCAGAAGTCGCACTGAAGCGGGCAGCCCGACTGCGAAGAGAAGCAGATCGTGTCGCGCCGCTCCTCTGGGATGAAGACGGTCTCGACGGGCAGGCCGTCGTGCGTCTTCATCAGGTAGCGGCGCGTGCCGTCCTCTGCGACGTAGCGCGACTCGACCGTGAGCGTCGAGGCCGTGGCGACCTCCGACAGACGCTCGCGCAAAGGCTTCGGCAGGTCTGTCATCTCGTCGAACGAGCGCAGGCGCCGGCGCTGTAGCGCGCCGAAGAGCTGGCGGCCGCGGTACGCGGGCTCGCCCGTCTCGACGGCGAAGCGCTCAAGCTCCTCCTTCGTCAGACCCGTCAGGTGTAAGCGTCCGTCCATCCGTATCCTATCTTAACACCGCCGCGCGGGCGGCCGCGAAACCCGCGCGCGCCGCCGCAACTGGCGCCTCCGTGTTCCATTCCGTACGCGGGTCATATATGATGCGGGCGAACGTCGGCACGTTCAGCCCTCGCGACCGATTTCTCAACACTCGCCGGGCCTTCATTCGCCGGTCCGCCTTTGCCACGCCTCAAGAAAAGGAGTAAGAACATGTCCGTCACCCAGAATCTCTCGGTCGGCTATCACCAGCAGGACACCGACTACTACTGCGGCGCGGCCTGCGCGCAGATGGTGCTCGACGAGATCGGCGCCGGTATCCTCGACCAAGACGACCTCTACGCCGACAACCACAGCCACAGCACGACCGATGTCGGCGTCAACTGGGCCACCGGGCCGGACGGCCTGACGTGGACGCTCAACGACCGCCGCCCCGCCTCCTTCTCCAACTACTTCGTGCTCTTCCAGCCGACCAACGAGGACACCATCTCGCGCAAGATCGTCTGGACGATTTACCACTATCAGGTCGCGCCCGTGGCGCTCGTCTTCGGCTGGGCGCACTGGATCGTGGTGCGCGGCTATCAAACGAGCGCGCACCCGGCGAGCTCCGGCGACACCGCCTACACCATCGAAGCCTTCGACGTGAACAACCCTTGGCCGCCCACGCCGAGCCCCGCGCCCCCGCCGCCGCACACCTCGGGCGATGTCTGCGGCTCGGGCGGCGACCGCGGCATCGCCAACGAGCACATCTCCTACTCGACTTGGCAGTCCACCTACATGACGGGCGTGCCCGGCGGCTACTGGGCGGGGAAGTTCCTCGCCGTCTGCGACCCCGAGCCGCCGCCCGACCGCGTGGGGCAGTCGCCGCGCCCGCCGAGGCGCGAGCGGGGCGACCGCCTCATCACACCGAGGACGGCGTCGAAGCTGGCGCTCGCCGGACTCGACTCGTACAAGCTGGCCGAGCGCGAAGGTTGGCGCAAGGCGCTCTCGAACGTCTCGCCGGGCGAGCCCCTCCTCGTCCAGCGCCTCGACCACCCGGACAGCTTCTACTACATCGTCCCGATGCAGTCGGGGCAGAAGCGCGCGCCGGTGCTGGTCAGCGTTGACGCGCGCTTCGGCGACTACCGCCAGTCGGTTCTCGTCCCCGACGGCGGCGCGTCGCCGCTGCTCGCGGCGCAGCAGAACCGCAAGGCAGTCTTCGAACGCGTGATGGACACGCGCCTTGAGTTCGAGGACAGGCGCGGGCGGCTGCTGCTGCGCAAGGAGGCCGTCTGCCTGCACCCGACGCTCGTCTGGCGGCCGTGCCGCGAGTCGCTCTCGCCCTTCTGGCCGTTCTACATGTTGACGACCGCCACCCACAGGATTTACATACGGGTGGACGGCGCGGTCTTCACGGCGCTGCACGACGAGCCGGGAATCTGACGCGCGCCGCGCTTGAGTTCGAGCGAGGGGAGTTTAGAATGGCGGAACTGTCGGCCGAGGAGGCCGTCGCGGCGGCTCGCCGCGAACTGGGACTCGACGGCGGGGCGGCGGGAAGCGCTTTGCGCGTCCGCCGCCTCGACCGCGAGGGCGCGGCCTACTACCTCGTCATGTTCGGAGACGACCACGCGACCGTCGCCGTCGCCGCGCTCGACGCGGACGACGGCCGCCTCGAATCGGCGGCGCGTCTGCCGGGGCGCACGGCGCATCTTAGCGTCGGACGCGAGCGCGCGAGAGAGCTGGCGGGGCTCGGGCAGACGGCGCGGGCCGAGCTGGTCTGGGCGCCGTGCCGCGCGACGCGCTCGCAGCTCTACCCGCTGTGGGAGGTCTCTGACGGCGGCGCGCGCGTCTTCGTAGACCAGCGGGGCGGCGTCTGGCGCTCGCTCGACGCGGGCGGGCCGGGCGGTTAGACGCAGGCGGGCCGGGCGGTTAAGCGCCGCGGGAGTCGAACGTGCAAACTTACGAGTACTGGGTCTGCAACGCGCAGTACGGGCGCGTCACCTTCGTCAACGGCGCATGGCGCGGGCGCGTCCCCTTCGGCGGGGGCACAGACACGAGCGCGCTGCTTGAGTCATGCCCGAACGTCTGGGAGTTCTTGCAGGAGGCCGGGCGCGACGGGTGGGAACTCGTCTCCGTCGTCACGCACCCGCAGGAGAAGACGGCCGACGTGCAGGACACGCTCTACTTGAAGCGCCCCTCGTGGTGACGCCTCGCGCAAAGGCGGAAGATGAGAATCGTCGGGAAGGGAATGTCGGGTTTGAAGATGAACACAGGTTTGAAGATGAGAAAGAAGGTCGCGCTGTCGTGCTGTCTGTTGCTGGCCGCGTTCGTCGCGGGCTGTTCGGCGGCGGGCGGGAGTTCCAAGGGCTCGCAGGCGGGGGCGGCGCGCGCGGCGACGCCGCAGGCCGTGCAGCAGGGCGGAGCGGCGTCGCGCGTGTCGAGCGGCTCGGCCTTCCTCGACAAGCTCTCCGACGCGGCCGTCGAGCGCACGAGTCATGAAGTGCGCTACGACCCGACGTACTTCAAGATAGACTACCCCGGCGGCGACGTGCCGGCCGAGGTCGGCGTCTGCACCGACGAGGTCATACGCTCTTACCGCGCCGTCGGCATAGACCTACAGAAGCTCGTGCACGAAGACATGGCCGACAACTTCTCCCTCTACCCGCGCACGTGGGGCTTGAAGAAGCCGGACACGAACATTGACCACAGGCGCGTGCCTAACCTGATGGTCTTCTTCACGCGGCAGGGCGCACAGCTTCCCGTCACGCAGGAGGCGCGCGACTACAGGCCGGGCGACGTGGTGACTTGGGACTTGGGCGGCGGGATGACGCACATCGGCGTCGTCGTCGGCGTGCCTTCGGCGGCGGACGAGGGCCGCTTGCAGATAGTCCACAACATCGGCGCCGGGCCGAAGATGGAGGACGTGCTCTTCGCTTGGAAGATTACGGGCCACTACCGTTATCAGGGGCCGAAGGAGGAGCCGAAGCCCGCCGCCGGGCGCGACTCGAACGGCGCGGGACGCGAGTCGAACGCGAACGGCGCGGCGCGGACGCAGAGGCGCAGGGGACAACAGTGAAGACGGCAGCAGTGAAGACCGCGGAGGCGAAGGCGAAGGTGAAAGTTCCGAAGGCGGAGGCGGAAGTCCCGCGCGGCGTAAAGGAACTCGCGTACGGCATCGAGATTAAACCGTCGAGCATTGACGGCAAGGGCTGCTTCGCCGCCGTCCCCTTCCGCGCGCGGCACAAGGTCGCCGAACTTACGGGCGAGCGCATCTCGCGCGTCGAGGCGGCGCGGCGCATGCGCGGCAAGCGGCGCCTGCACATCTGCGCGATTGACGCTTACTGGAACGTGGACAGCAGCCGCGGCGGCAACGGCACGATGTTCATCAACCACTGCTGCGCGCCGAACTGCTTCATGCGCGTCACCGCGGGCCGCATCATCATCTACGCGCTGCGCGACATAGAGGCTGGCGAGGAGTTGACGCTCGACTACGGCGAAACCTACCACGACGACTCGAAGCTCTGCCGCTGCGGCGCGCCGACGTGCCGCGTCACGATGAACCCGCCGAGGGAGCGGAGGCGCTGAAGTGTCGCTGACGCTCGAAGACTACGGCTGGTCTGACTCCTTCGCCTCGGCCTTCGCCGCCTACGCCGAAGAGGGCTTCGAGCCGGGCCGCGTCTTCCTCCAACACAACCGCGCGCTGATGCTCTACACCGCGGCGGGCGAGACGCCGGCCGAGACGACCGGAAGACTGCGCTTCCACGCGCGCGGGGCGGAAGACCTGCCGGCCGTAGGCGACTGGGTCGTCATACGCCGCGCGGGCGACGGCGCGAAGGTTCACGAGATTCTGCCGCGCCGCTCGAAGTTCTCACGCAGGGCCGCGGGCAGTGAGACGGCCGAGCAGATAGTCGCGGCCAACGTGGACACGGTCTTCCTCGTCACGGGGCTCGACAACGACTACAGCCCGCGCCGCGTCGAGCGCTACCTCATCATGGCTTGGGAGAGCGGCGCAGAGCCCGTCGTCGTCCTCAACAAGGCAGACCTTGTGGAAGAGGCGGAGGAGCGACGCGCGGAGATCGAGCGCGTCGCGCCGGGCGTGCCCGTGCTGCTTCTGAGCGCGAAGCGCGGCGTGGGCGTCGAGCAGTTGCTCCCTTACATCGAACGCGGCCGGACGGTAGCGCTGATGGGCTCGTCCGGCGTCGGCAAATCAACCATCGTCAACCGCCTGCTCGGCTCCGAAGTTCAGAGGACTGCCGAAGTCCGCCTTTCGGACGCGCGCGGCAAGCACACGACGACGCACCGCGAGCTGTTCGTGCTCCCCGGTGGCGGGCTCGTCCTCGACACGCCGGGGATGCGCGAGCTGCAACTGCTCGTCAGCGAGCGCGGCCTGCGCGAGACCTTCGAGGAGATTGAGGAGGCGGCCGCCGCCTGCCGCTTCTCAGACTGTCGGCACGAGGGCGAGCCGGGCTGCGCCGTCCGCGAGGCGTTAGACTCCGGCGAGATAGACCCCAACCGCTTCAACAGCTACCGCAAGATGCAGGCCGAGATGCGCCACGCCGCG
Source organism: Pyrinomonadaceae bacterium (assembly GCA_035248785.1). Taxonomy (GTDB): domain Bacteria; phylum Acidobacteriota; class Blastocatellia; order Pyrinomonadales; family Pyrinomonadaceae; genus QHXN01. The sequence goes on from DATFHD010000119.1 coordinate 14,474, forward strand.
ACCCTCATAGACCAGCGCAAGGCGCAGGACGAAAAGGCCCGCGTCAAACGCATCCACCGCGACCTCAAGAAGATTTACAAGAAGCGCAGCGAGGAGTAAGAAGGCAAAAGGCAAACTTCAGAAGGCAAAAGGCAAAAGTGAAGGATGAAGGCCGGCGCGGCTCCCATCCCCACTTTTGCCTTTTGAAGTTTGCCTTTTGCCTTCTTCTTTACCTGCTGCCGCCGCCCGAGCCCGAGCCGCCGGACGCGGCGGGCCGGCCTTCGATGTCGAGGAAGGTGATGTGCTCGCCGAGGTCGTCGAGCGAGCGCAGACCCTGCTCGATCTTGGCGCGGTCGCCGACGATGACGACGGCCATGCGGTCGGGCCGGAGGTACTGGTTGGCGACGCGGTTCACGTCTTCGAGCGTGACGGCCTGCACGCGCTCGATGTAGCTGTTGAAGTAGGTGTCGGGCAGGCCGTAGGTGACGACCGTCTCAAGCCGGTCGGCAATCTGCGACGGCGTCTCGAAGGTGCGCGGGAAGCCGCGGATGATCGCCTGCTTGGCGTACTCAAGCTCCTGCGGCGTGACGGGAATCTCGCCGCGCACGCCGCGCAGCTCCTTCATCAACTCAATCACCGACTCCTTCGTCACGGCCGTCTGCACGGGCGCGATGGCCGTGAACGGCCCCGAGCCGCGTCGGAAGTCGAAGACCGAGCGCGCGCCGTAGGTGTAGCCCTTGTCCTCGCGCAAATTTAAGTTGATGCGCGAGACGAAGCCGCCGCCGAGCAGGTTGTTCATGACGAGCAGCGGGAAGTAGTCGGGGTTCGAGCGCGGCACGCCGACGTGTCCGGCGTAGATGACCGACTGGGCCGAGCCCGGGCGGTCAACGATGTAGAGCGCGGGCTTGTCGCGCTGGACGGGCGCGGCCGAAACGTCCACGGCCGGCACGTGCGCCTTCTCCCACTTGCCGAAAGCCTTCTCAAGCTTCGGCGCGATCTCGTCGGCCGTCGTGTCGCCGACGACGATGAGCGTCGCGTTGTTCGGGCGGTAGAAGGTCTCGTAGAACTTGCGCACGTCGGCGCCCGTGATGGCGCCGAGTGACGCCTCGTCGCCCGTCAGAGCGCGCCCGTACGGGTGCTCCTTGCCGTAGAGCAGGCCGGAGTAGACGATGTTGGCGATCTGGTTCGGGTCGTCGCGCCGCTGGCGGAAGCCCGTCATGCGCTGGTCGCGCAGGCGCGCGAGCTCCTTGTCGGGGAACGCCGGGTTCAGGAGCACGTCCGAGTAGATGTCGAGCGCGCGGTCGAGGTGTCGCTTGAGCGTCAGCATGTTCGCCGTCGAGGAGTCCCAGCCGGCGCTGACGCCCATGAACGAGCCGATGTCGGCGAGCTGGTCTGAGATTTCGAGCGACGAGCGCGTCTTCGTCCCCTCGTCGAGCATGTCTGCCGTCAGCGACGCGAGCCCCGCCTGTCCCGCGGGGTCTCCGGCCGCGCCCATCTTGACGACGAGGTTGAAGTTGACGATGGGAAGCTCGCTGTGCCTGACGACCAAGACCTCAAGCCCGTTCGAGAGCGTGCGCCGCTCGGCCGACGGGAGCGTGAGCGTCGGGTTCGGCCCCGGCTTCGGAAGCTTCGACGTGTCGGGCGGCGTCTCGCTCTTCTTCTTCGAGGCGCCGGCCATCTGTCCGCCGCGGCCCGCACCGCCGCCGGGCGCGGTCGTCGTCGGGGGCGCGGCGCCCGCCGGCTGCGAGGCC
>DATFHD010000120.1:0-19285 GCA_035248785.1 Pyrinomonadaceae bacterium
GAAGGGGTTCATGTTCGAGTAGACAGTAGTCAGTAGCCAGTAGCCGGTAGAAGAACTTACTTATTGCGCGCCGTCCGTCGCCAGAGTCAGCGCCCGCCTGCGGAGCCTACTGACTACTGTCTACCGACTACTTCCTCCTCACCATTCGCTGTAGCGGCTTGAGCCGTCGGAGGAGACTTCAGAGGCGGAGCTGTGGACGTTGGTGACGCCCTGCTCGCCGCCGGTCGAGCCGGGGTCTTCGCCGAACTCTACCTGCCAGTCGGCCGCGTCGGTCATCGGGTCAATCGGAATCTCGTGGACGTAGCCGGCCGTCTGCAAGTCAGAGAGCGACTGGGGCAGCTTCCCCTTGTCGGCCGCGTACTGGTCTATCAGCTTCCGCATCGTGTAGAGGTCTTCGCGCAGCGTCGCCTCCTTGGCCGCGAGCACAGTCCGGTTGTACTGCGCCATCGCGATCATGGCAAGGATGACCAGAATCGAGATGACGATCATCAACTCCAACAGGGTGAAGCCGCGCTGTCTCAGCCCTCTACCACTCACTGTACTTCTCCCCGTTGAGCGCCTCGCCCTCGGCCGTCGAGCGCACGTCGAAGACGTTGTTGGGGCTGCCCGAGCAGCCAGAGTCGGCCGGGTCGTAGTTCGAGAGCAGGCACCACTCGGCCTTGCCCGTGATGGGGTCTACGGGAACCTCGCGCAGGTAGATTTTCTTCTTGGGCGTGGGCGGGGCGGAGTTGGCCGTCGCGCCGCCGTTGGCCGTCGAGACGCTGCCGAACTGCTGCGCGGCCGTCGCCTGACGCGGCAGCACGTCCACGCCGTCAACAAGCATCTCAAGGCTCGGCGGGTAGCGGTCGGGGTTGTCCACGCCGAAGATGGTGCAGTCGGCGATGACGACGCGGCTGCGCGGGTCGAGGAAGACGCCACCCTGCTGGCCGGGGACTCCGGGCGGGTTGGGCGCGGGGTTGGGAACCGGAACCGGGGCGGTGACGGCCGTGCCGCCGGGGCCGCACTGCATCCCGACCGTGTCGCGGTGGAACTCGTCTATGGCGTTGCGCATCTCGCGCAGAGCCTCGCGCAGGCGCTGCTCCTTCTGGCGGCGGACGGACGTGCGCACGATGGGGATGATGGCGAGCGTCAGCACGCTCATCACGGTCATCGTGATGACGAGCTCGATCAACGTCCAGCCGCGCTCCGAAGCCCTGCGGCCGAAAGGGCGCGGGCGGAGCGCGAAGAACAGACGCCCTTCAACGCCCCGCTCTACACTCTCCGCCGATGCTCTCATCTTCGCCCCCTTCAAAGCCCTTTAAGCCTTACTGCGTGACTCTCAACCGCGCGGGCGTCGTGCGCGGGAGCACGGCGCGGCCGTCGGTCGCGATGAGGTGAACCTTGTCGGCGTCGAACTGTAGGCCGGTCTCGCCGGGCGCCAAGCCTTCCACCTCGATGACGACGAGCAGCCCCTCGCCCGTCAGCGGGCGCGAGCCTGCGGCGGGCGCGACCGAGAGCACGAGCACGCCCGAAGGGTCAACGGACTGCGTGACGACGGGCGCCTGCGACTTGTCGCCGCCAAGGCCCCCCTGCGTGACCGAGCGGACGGCCAGCGCCTTCGGGTCGAACCGCAGCGTCGCCGCCGCGAGCCCCACGGGCGCGTCCGTCTTCATGAAGACCATCACGCGCCTGCGCTCGCCGACCTTCAACTCCTGCTGCTCGGGCATGAGCAGCAACTCGGCCGCGCTCTCGGCCGGTGCAACTGACGCCGACGTGGCCGCGGCCTTGTTCTCGGCGGCGGGCGCGGCCGTGTTGTTGACGGTGGGCGCGGTCGTGTTGTTGACGGCGGGCGACGCGGACGCCGCGTTGTTCATGGCGGGGGCCGTGCCCGCGTCGTTGACGACGGGCGCGGCGCCGCTGAGAACCGGCACGGCGGGCGCGGCGAAGCTCGTGGCGAGGCTGACGTTGACCGCGCGCGCGCCGTCGGCCGTTTGCGGCTGCGCCGCCGCGGCGTCGTTCAGGGCCGACTGCGCGAGCGCCTTGGGCGCGGGCACGAAGGTCATGGCCTCTTCGCCGGGCTGCGCCGGGAGTTGGAGCTGGACGGTCTGGTTCGTCGGCAGCGAGCGCAGCTTCGCGAACTGGTCTTCGCGGTCGGCGTCGCGCACCATCGCTTCGAGCGAGGGCGACTGCGGCGTCTGCATCGTGCCCGTCTCCTTCGGCTCAAGGTCGGCCGGCGTGATCTCGGGCGCGCGAAGCACGCGCGGCGTCATCGTGATGACGATGTCGCTGTTCTGGTTGTTCTTCTTCGGCGTGGTGAAGAGGCGGCCGAGGATGGGGATGAGTCCGACGAGCGGCAGCCCCTCGCGGCCGTTGGTCTCGCGGTCTTGCGCGATGGAGGCGATCATCATCGTCTTCCCGTTCGGGATGCGCGCCACGCCCTCTATCTTGCGCTGCGAGAAGGTCGGCGTCAGCGGGTCGGGGCCGGCCGCCACGTCCTTCGACTCGATGCTCATCGAGACCTGCACGTCCTGATTCGGGTAGACCTTGGGCTTGAAGTCGAGGTTGAGGCCCACGTCCTCGTACTGGATGACGGGGTAGCCCGAGCCGCCGAAGACGTTGCCGACGCCGGCCTGATTGCCGTTGCCGGTGCCGGTATTGGTGCCGGAGTTGACCAGCCCGTTGTAGACGGAGGCCGTCTGCACGGGCACCTTCGAGCCGACGCGCGTCGAAGACTTCTCGTCGTCGAAGGCGTGCACCTGCGTCGAGAAGAGCAGCCGCGTGTTGGTCTTGCTCTGGAACAGAGAGAGCGTGGAGGACGGGATGAGCAGGCCGAGGCCCGACCCGAGCCCCACGGTCGAACTGCCGAGGGCGAGCGCGGGCGTGCCGCGGTAGAGGAGCGAGCCGGCCGAGATGCCGCCGAGGTTTTGGAGCGAGCCGCTGGTGCCGACCTGATTGCCGATCTGTAGGAGGTCGTTGCGCGAAATCTCGTAGATGGCGACCTCCATCACGACCTCGGCCCTGTCCTTGTCAACCGTGCGCAGGAGGTTCTCGATGATGCGCACGTTCTCGGGCGTGTCGCGGACGGTGATGGAGTTGGTCGTCTTGTTCTCCATGAACTGCGGCTGGCGGCCGGCGTTGGCTGGTAGCGCGCCGGTGAGGAGCGTGCGCGCCTCGGCCGGGGTGATGTTGTAGAGGTAGAAGGTGCGGAGCACCAACTGCTGGTACTGGCCGCGCTTCGACTGGTCGGCGACGAGGATGGTGCGGCGGTCGAGCTTCTGGAAGAAGAGGCCGTTGGCGAGGAAGACGTAGTCGAGCGCGCGCGCAGGGGTGATGTCCCTCCACTTGATGTTGATGTTGCGCTTGACCTGCGAGAAGTTCTGGTCGAAGACGACGTTGAGGCTCAGCTCGTCGGCCAGCTTGCGGATGAGCCCTTCGAGGTCGCCGTTGTACTGCACGGTCTGAAGCTGCTCGACGCGCGCGGGCTGGCCCGAGCCGTCGGCCTGCCCGTCGGGGACGGGGACGGTGCCGGCGGGCTGGCCGTTGGGGCGGAAGGAGGTCGGCGCGTTGCGCACTCCGTTCGCCGGGGCGGCCGCCGCGCCCTCCTTCTCGCGCTGGAGCCGGAGCATCCTGTCCATCTCCTGCGCGGCGAGGTCGTTGACAGGGTCGAGCCCGTACGCCTGACGGTAGGCGTTGTAGGCGCCGACGTAGTCGCCCTGATCGGCCAGAGCGCGCCCCTTCGTCATGTAGTTCTGCGAGGCGTTGAAGACCGCCCGGCGGTAGTGGAGCAGGTACTCGGTCTCTGAGGGCAGCGCCGCGACGGCGAGCGCGAACTCCTGCGCGGCCTTCTCCCACTGCTGCGCGCGCTCGTACTCCAACCCGCGGTTATAGTTCTTCTCCCCCTTCTTCGCCAAGACCGCGGCCGGCGAGGCCAGCATCACGGCCGCGAGGAGGAGCGCCGACGCGCGGCGTGCAAGGGCGTAAGACTTCATCTCGAACCTCACTTCTTAATCCGTCTGTTAACTCGGTATTTATTACCGCGGGCGGGCCGTGGGCCGGCTGACTGGCCGCGGGCCTCTCTGTCGTATGGGCTTACACGCCGGGGCGTAAATAATAGTTCCTGAAAGGAGGAACAACAAGTTTGCAGTAGGAAGTAGACAGTAGTCAGCAGTCAGTAGTCAGTAGAAAATCTTCTTCAGTCGAACCGCCCGAATCTCATCGTCAACGACCGAGGCGCGGAGCGCTACAATCTACTGCCTACTGTCTACTGTCTACTTCCCCTCTTACTTCCCCCCCACCGCGACGATCTCGTCGCCGTTCATCTTCACCTCTTCGACGAAGGTGACGCGGTTGATTTCGTGGAGCGTCGAGACGCCCGCGAAGACCTTCTCCAACGCCGACTCGCGAAGGCTTCGCAAGCCTTCGGCCTCGGCCGCGCGGCGGACTTCCGAGCCGGGGCGCCGCTCGATGATCATCTCGCGGATGTTGTCCGACATGTTCAGAAGCTCGTGGATGGCGGTGCGGCCGCGGTAGCCCGTGTGGTTGCAGGCGTCGCACCCGACGCTCATGTAGAAGGTGCGGTGGCCGTGCTCCGAGGGGTGCAGGCCCGACTCCATCAGCTCCTCGTCCGACGGCCGGTAAGGGCGCTTGCAGACGCCGCAGAGCATGCGTATGAGCCGCTGCGCCAGCACGCAGTTCAAAGACGAAACGAAGTTGTAGGGCTCGACCCCCATGTTCAGGAAGCGACCGATGACATCAATGACGTTGTTGGCGTGGACGGTCGTGAAGACCAAGTGGCCCGTCAGCGCCGACTGGATGGCGATCTGCGCCGTCTCGTTGTCGCGGATTTCGCCGACCATGATCTTGTCGGGGTCGTGGCGCAGGATGGAGCGCAGGCCGCGCGCGAACGTCAGCCCCTTCTTCTCGTTGACGGGAATCTGCGTGATGCCGTGAAGCTGGTACTCGACCGGGTCTTCGATGGTGATGATCTTGTCTTCGTCGTTCCGTATCTCGTTGAGCGCGGCGTACAGAGTCGTCGTCTTGCCGGAGCCCGTGGGGCCGGTGACAAGCACCATGCCGTAGGGCTCTGCGATGTAGCGGCGGAAGTCGCGGATGTCTCTGGGGAGGAAGCCGACCACGTCGAGCGTCAGGTTACGGAACTGCTCGTTGATCTGCTCCTTGTCGAGAATACGGATGACCGAGTCTTCGCCGTGGACGGTCGGCATGATGGAGACGCGGAAGTCCACGTTCCTACCCTTGTAGCGGACGCGGAAGCGGCCGTCCTGCGGGATGCGGCGCTCGGCGATGTCGAGTTCGGACATGACCTTGATGCGCGAAATCAAAGTCTGGTGGTAGGCGATGTCAATCGGCTCGACCTTCTCGTAGAGCGCGCCGTCAATGCGGTACTTGACGTGGACGGCCGTGTCCCTCGTCTCGATGTGGATGTCGGAGGCGCGCGACTCCATCGCGTTGTAGATGATGGTGTCAACCAGCTTGATGATGGGCGACATCTCCGAGTCCGTCGCCAGCCGGTCTAAATCGAGAACCTCCTCGCCCTGCTCGGTCTCCTTCACCAGAGAGATGCGGAAGCCCGACGCCGCCTCCTGCAACACGCGCTGCGTCGCGTCGCCCTTGCGGAGCACGACCTCAATCGCGCCGGCGGTCGTCACGTGCGGGACGACGCGCGCCTTGAGCGCCGACGCTATCTCGTCGAGGCGTTCGAGGTCGGTCGGGTCGGCCATCGCGATGTGCATCCGGCGGCCTTCGCGCCGCAAGGGCACGAAGAGGTGGCGCAGCATCAGGTCTACGGGCACCTCGCCGAGGAGCGTGTAGTCAATCGGCGACTCGCCCACGGGCGGCAGAAGGTCTACGTAGGGCAGGCGGTAGCGGCGCGCGAGCGTGAGCGCGGCGCGCACCTCGGGCGGGGTGTGGTCGTCGCCGTCTGCGGGCGCGGGCCGGGGCGCCGCGGCGCCGTCGGGGGGCGTTTGGGCGGAGGCGTGCGAGTTGGCGTGGTTCTCCGGTTGACTCATGGGCTTTTTTCAGATGCCTCAGACCGTGCGGGGGATTGCCTCGGGGCTAACCTCGGAAACTCAAATTCGAGATGGACTGGATAATCGGGAGGTAAATGGAGAGCAGGATCGTGACGACGACCCCGCCCATCACGAGGAGGATGGCGGGCTCAAGGACGGTGGTCAACTGTTCGAGCCGGACTTCCGACTCGCGGTCGTGGAAGTCTGCGACCTCTTCGAGCATCTCGCGCAAGGAACCCGAGCGCTCGCCCACCCCGATCATATCAAGCGCTAGGGGCGGAATCCACCCCGCCGACTCAAGGCTCTCGGTGAACGAACGCCCCTCGCGAATCATCGGCAGCGTGGCGGAGCTTCGCGCCCGCAGTTCCCTGTTCGTGATGGACTCGGCCGCGATCTCCCAAGACTCGACGAGCGTGATGCCGCCCGCGAGCAGCGTCGCGAGGCTTCTGGTCATCTGCGCGACGGCCAACTGCCTGATGAGCTGGTTGACGATGGGGAGTTTCAGCAGGAAGCGGTCGAAGTTGAGCGCGCCCGAGGGCGTGCGCGTCCAGAGGTAGAGGCCGACGCCCGTGGCGAGGATGGCCGGCACGAGCCACCAGAAATTCGCCGAGGCGAAGTGCGAAATCGAGATGACGAGCTTCGTCACCGCCGGCAGTTCGCGGTTAAAGCCCTCAAACAGCGAAGACATCTTCGGCACGACGTAGACGGTCAAAAACGTCACCATCCCCATCGAAGCCGCGAGCAGGAAGAGCGGGTAGGCGAGCGCCCCGCGAATCTTCCGACGAATCTCCACGCCGCGCCGCATGTACTGGACGTAGCGCGCCAGCACGTCGTCGAGCGCGCCCGAGCGCTCGCCGGCCAGAATCGAGGCCGTGTAAATCCTCGGGAATATCGGCCCCTGCGCGGCGAAGGCCGACGACAGAGCCATCCCACTACGAATCTTATCCTCCACGTCCGCCAGCACCGCGCGCAGGCGCGAGGAGGAGGCGCGGCGCCGCAGCATCGAGATGGCCTGAAGGATGGGGATGCCGGCGCGTATGATGGCCGAGAGCTGCTGGTTGAAGATGAGGAAGTCGCCCGGCTTGACGCGCGGCGCCGTGCCGCCTTTGCCGCCGCGCGTGATGGCGGCCACGCCCGCGGCGCGCGGCGCGTTGACCGAGAAGACGCGGAAACCCTCGGCTTCGAGGCGCACGCGCGCCTCCGCCGCGCCCACGGCCTCGACCGTGCGCGTCACAACTTCGCCCGCAGGCGTCCCCAAGCGACAGATGAACTCGGCCATTCTCTTTTGAGCTTCCCCGGAAGGCCCTTCGAGGCCCGGAAGGTCGGCGCGCGTGGCCCGGCGGGAGAGCCGACGCCCGCACTCGGGCGGCCCCGATTATAACATGCGCGCCGCCCCGCCTCCCACCGCCGAGGCTTTACACGCGCGGGCGCCGACAAAGTTGCGCGGAGATAAATTCGCGAGAAAGTCGAAACCGAGATGTTTGTTGCGCGCTGCCGTCGCGCTGTCCTACAATGACGCGCGAGAGGAAAGAGGAAGTCTCCCCGTCTTCCCTGTACGCCACCGCGAACAACCTGAACGGCGCCCGGCGCAATCAAAGCGTCAAACGCCTCCGGATTTTGAGACCGAGGACAGCACACTCGAAGGGCGAACGGCTTCCCTTTCTCGTCGCCGCAGACATTCTCAGGAGAAGATCAATGACGGCCCGGCGCTCCGGCAGTTTCAACAGAGTCGCGCTTGTCTCCTTCCTCTTCGTCGCCGCGTGCGCGCTCTCCGTGCCGCCGACGGCCGCGGCCCAGCCCGGCCAGACGGGCGCCGCCCCGGCGCAGACGCAGACGGAGCAGAAGGCCGAGCCGCAGAAGACGACGGCCGAGCCCGCGGCGCAGTCGGAACCGGCCGCGACGCCCGCGCAGAAGCCTTCGGTGCCGGCCGCCAACGGCCGCGCCAGCAGTTCCAGCGAGCAGGCGCCCACGGGGCCGATGGTGACGCCGATTGCCGACGACACCAAGCCCGTCATCGTCCACTCTGACCTCATCACGCTCACCGTCACCGTCACAGACACCTACGGCCGCTTCGTGACGGGGCTCGGCAAGAACGCCTTTTCAATCTTCGACGACAAAGACCAGCAGGAGATAACCTTCTTCTCCGACGAGGACGCGCCGGTGAGTTTGGGCGTCGTCTTCGACGTGTCGGGCTCGATGAGCGGCGACAAGATAGGCCGCGCGCGCGAAGCTCTCGCACGCTTCATAGACACGAGCCACGCACGCGACGAGTACTTCCTCATCGGCTTCAACAACCGCGCGCAGCTCCTCTTAGACCACACGCGCGACAGCGACGCGCTGATGCAGAAGCTGACCTTCGTCCAGACGCACGGCCAGACGGCGCTCTACGACGCGACCTACCTCGGCGTCGAGCGCGTGACGCGCGGCACGCACCCGAAGCGCGCCATCCTGCTCATCTCGGACGGGCAGGACAACAGCTCGCGCTACACCTTCACCGAGCTGAAGCGGCTCTTGAAGGAGTCGGACGTTATCATCTACGCCATCGGCATCGTCAGCGGCAGCGACGACTCGGCGCTCGGCTACGGCGGCCGCGCCATCCTCGAAGAGCTGGCTGGCGTCTCGGGCGGCAAGGCTTTCTTCCCCTCGACCTCGGCCGAGATGAACGACACCTTCGAGCGCATCGCCCTCGAACTGCGGACGCAGTACTCCATCGGCTACCGCCCCTCGAACTTCGCCAACGACGGCAAGTGGCACAAGATCAAGATCAAGGTGCAGCCGCCCCGCGGCTTCCCGCGCCTCTTCGTACGCGGCCGCGAGGGCTACTTCGCCAGCGCCACACCGAAATAGAGCAGTAGACAGTAGGCAGTAGTCAGTAGTCAGTAGCGCTCCGCGCTGCCGTCGTTGACGCTGACAATCTGAGGCTCCGGCTACAAAGATATTTCTACTGACTACTGTCTACTGCCTACTGTCTACTGTCTTTTCCGGCAACGCACTCCGAGACCGGGGCATCTCTTAAGCGTCCGCGCGCGGGCCGGCGCGCGGCACGCCCGATTTCAGGCAATCAAAGCTGCTTTGCCCCGGCCGAGCGGAGCCTGCGAGACGAAGGCAGGCCAGTACGGGGGTTAGGGGTTGCAGTCCCGAGGCGTTTAGAATAGAAGCCGCACGGGGCCGCTAACCCCTAACCCCTGACTTTGAGGGACGAAGATGAGACGCAGAGAGTTTTCAGGCCGGAACCGTCGCGCGACGTTCGCGTTCGTGCTACTCGCCGTCGCGTCGGTCGCCGCGGCGCTGGCGACCGGCTCGCAGGCCCGCCAGCAGGACGCGCGCCCGCGCCGCGTCGGCAGCGCGCAGACCTCTACGCAGGGCCAGACGACGACGAAGCCGGTCGGCCCCGTCGTCCAGCAGACGGACGCGCCGCCGCCGCCGCCCGTCCGGCAGACGCCGACCCCGACGCCGCAGGGCGCGCCCAAGCTCCGCACGCAGCCCACGGCCGAGCCCGACTCGCCGCGGCAGGAAGGCGAGCAGGAGGTTGACCCCGACGAGGTCGTCAAGATTGACACGAGCCTCGTCAACCTCCACGTACGCGTCGTTGACCGAAACAACCGCCCCATCAACGACGTTCCGGACGCCGACTTCAAGGTCTTCGAGAACGGCGCCCCGCAGCAGATACAGTTCATCACGCGCGAGGAGGTGCCCATCACCTACGGGCTGGTGGTGGACAACTCTGGGTCGCTTCGCAACCAGATCGGGCAGGTCATCGAGGCCGCCAAGACCATCGTCGCCAGCAACAAGCCGGGCGACGAGACCTTCGTCGTCCGCTTCATCTCGTCCGAGGACATCAAGATTCTTCAGGACTTCACCTCCGACCGCCAGTCGCTCAACGACGCGCTCGACGACATGTTCATCGAGGGCGGGCAGACCGCAGTCATAGACGCCGTCTACCTCGCCGCCGAGCACGCGGGCGAGCGGCTCAAGGGCGACCCCGTCGAGGACAAGCGCCGCCGCGCGCTCATCCTCGTCACCGACGGCGAAGACCGCAACAGCTTCTACAAGACCGAGCAGTTGTTCGAGTCTCTGAAGGAAGAGGACGTGCAGATTTTCGTCATCGGCTTCGTCAACGAGCTTGAGAAGGAGCGCGGCTTCATCTCGAAGTCGAAGCGGCAGAAGGCCGTTGACCTGCTCGACCGGATGGCGAAGGAGACGGGCGGGCGCACCTTCTACCCGAACTCGCTCTCGGAGCTGCCCGGCATCGCCGACCAGATAACGAAAGACCTCCGCACGCAGTACGTCATCGGCTACAAGCCCACGAACGCCGCCCGCCCCGGCGAGTTCCGGCCCGTGCGCGTGGCCGTCGCCGACCGCGGCGGCGAGAAGCGCATCGCCGTCACGCGCTCGGGCTACACGGCGCAGGCGCCGCCCGCCAACCGGACGCAAGCGGCGCCGACGAACAGGACAACGCCCAACGGCACGTCACAGGCCCCGCCCGCGAGGAGACCCTGATGCCCGTCGAACCGGCCGCGCTCGGAGAGCTTGAGTTCTTCGGGCTGCTCGGCGACGAAGACCGCCGCGCGCTCTCGGAGGTCGTAGACCTCGTCAGACTCGAACCGAATCAGACTCTCTTCAGGGCCGGCGAGCCGGGGGAGAGTCTTTACCTTGTGCGCGCGGGCGAGGTCGAGCTCTACATCAACGACAACGTCGGCCAGAAGATCGTGCTCGACACGGCGCGGCCCGGCGACTTCTTCGGCGAGATTGCGCTCTTGGATTCCGACCCGCGCACGGCGACGGCCACGGCGCTCACCGAGTCGGAGCTGATCGAGCTCGACCGCGGCGACCTGCTCCTGCTCTTCCAGAAGAAGCCCGACGCGGCGCTGCACATGCTGGCGGCGATGGGGCAGATGACGCGCAAGGCCGACGCGCTGCTGCGCCAGCGCGTCTCGCGCAACGTCAACGAGGAGGTCGAGGAACACCTGACGGTCGTCCAGCGCGTCGCAGACTGGCTGGCGTGGTTCTCCGGCAGCATCGCCTTCCTCGTCCTCCACGCCGTCTGGTTCGGCCTCTGGATACTGCTCAACACGGGCCTCGTCAACATTCCCGGCCTCTCCGGCTTCGACCCCTTCCCCTTCGGCCTCCTGACGATGATCGTCAGCCTCGAAGCCATCTTCCTCGCGACCTTCGTGCTGATTAGCCAGAACCGGCAGGTCGAGAAGGACAAGGTGCGCTCCGACATCGAGTACGAGGTCAACATCAAGGCCGAGATGGAGGTCGCGCACCTGCACGAGAAGGCCGACCACATCCACGAAGAGATGCTCCGCCGCTTCAACCAGCTCGAAAAGCTCATCGCCGCCCGCCGCGCCGAAGAAGAGAAGGTCTGACGCCGACTGCCTTCAGCGCCTCCCGCCGTTGTAAAATGCGTCCATGCTGACAGTCCTGTACGTGCTGACGGTCTTCGTGCTCGTCCTGTCCAACGGCTTCTTCGTGGCGGCGGAGTTCGCGCTCGTCGGAGTCCGCCGCTCGCGCGTCGAGACGCTGGCCGAAGGCGGCGACAAGCGCGCGGCGCGCCTCGTCGGGCTGCTCGACAACCTGAACGCATACATCTCCGCGACGCAGCTCGGCATCACGATGGCCTCGCTCGCGCTCGGCTGGGTGGGCGAGCCGGTCTTCGCGCACCTGCTCGAAGGCCCGCTCGCGGGGCGCGTCTCGGAGACGGCGCTGCACACCATCTCCTTCACCGTCGCCTTCACGATCATCACGTTCCTCCACATCGTTCTGGGCGAGCTGGCGCCGAAGACGCTCGCGCTTGAGCTGACGGAGAGGGTCGCGCTCGCCGTCTCTCTGCCGCTGCTCCTCTTCTACAAGGTCTTCAGCTGGCCGATACGCCTTCTCGACTGGGCGGGCACGCGCACCGTCAGACTGTTCGGGCTGCACCCGTCGAACGAGCACGCGTCCGTCTACACGGAGGACGAGCTGCGCCGCCTCGTGGACATCTCGCGCCGCAGCGGCCACCTCGAAGAGGAGGAGCAGAAGCTCATCCACGGCGTCTTCGAGTTCTCCGACGCGGAGGTGCGCGAGGCGATGGTGCCGCGCACGGAGGTCGCGGCGCTCGACGCCTCGGCTTCGTTCGAAGAGGCGCAGGCCGCCTTCCGCGAGCACGGCTACACGCGCCTGCCCGTCTACCGCGGGCGTCTCGATGAGGTGGTCGGCGTGCTCTTCCGTCGCGACCTCGAACCGTTCTTCGACGGCACGCGCCCGGCCTCGGAGTTCGATGCCGCCGCGCTCGCGCACGCGCCGCTCTTCATGCCCGCGACGGCGAAGCTCGGCACGGCGCTCAACCGCATGCGCGCGGCGCGGACGCACCTCGCCTTCGTCGTGGACGAGCACGGCGGGCTCGACGGCATCGTAACTCTGGAAGACCTCTTGGAAGAGATTGTGGGCGAGATTGACGACGAGTACGACGTGGAGACCAAGTCGCAGATCGCGGCGCAGCCGGACGGGACGTTCCTCTTGGACGGCATGCTCGCCGTCCGCGACGCCAACCGACGCTTCCGTCTCGGTCTTCCCGAAGACGGCCGCTACACGACGCTCGCGGGCTTCCTTCTGGCGCGCGCCGGCCGGCTGCTGAAGCCCGGCGAAGAGGTCGAGCACGACGGCGCCGTCTTCCGCGTCGAGCGCGTCGAGCGCCGGCGCCTGCGCCGCGTGCGCCTGACGCTCCCGCCCGCGAAGGCCGACGAAGACACGGCCGCGGGCGGCGGGGTCGGCGCGATGGTCGCGCTGCTGCCGCTCGCCTCCGTCGCCGCGCTCGCGGGCGCGCGGATGTGCCACGCGGAGTTGCTGCTTCTCGTCTGAAGCCTTTCACTTCTCGGGCATGAGCGTGACCTGCCACGCGATGAAGACGATGAAGGCGAGCATGACGACGAGGATGAAGAGGACGACCGGCTCAAAGTGGAAGATGTTGGCGCCCTCGCGGTCTTCGTCCACGAGGTTTTCGGGGACGCGCACGCTGGCGCTGTCCACGTGAATCGTGTCGTCGGGCGCGTGCTCGCCCTCCTTTTGGTGCGACTGCTTGAACTCTTCCGTCTCTTCGAGCGGCGTCAGGCGTGCCGCCTCGTCGGCCCTGTGAGAGTCGCGCCCGCCTTGCCTGTGGCCGCTCCCCGGCCAATGCAGCCTTCCGGTCTTCCAGCGCTTACTCACAGCCACTTCACCTTCCTCAAGTAGAAGTAGAGCACCAGCCCGATGACGAGCATCGAGGCGAGCGCGAAGACGTAGCCGAAGCGCCAGTGCAGCTCCGGCATGAACTCGAAGTTCATCCCGTAGATGCCCGCCACCAGCGTCACGGACATCAGCACCGTGGCGATTGATGTCAGCCGCTTCATGATCATGTTCATCCGGTTGCCCTGAATCGAGAGGTAGGCGTCCATCGTCGAGCCGAGCATGTCGCGCAGCGTGTCTATGGTGTCGGCGACGCGGATGATGTGGTCGAACACGTCCTGAAAGTAGACGTGCGTCTCGCGCGGGAAGACGGGCTGCTCGCGCCTGAGCATCGTGTTGAAAACGTCGCGCAGCGGCGTGAGCGTGCGGCGCAGGAAGAGGAGCTGCTTCTTGATGCGGAAGATTTCCTGAATCGCCTCGGGGCGGAAGTCGCCGAAGATCTGGTCTTCGAGGTCGTCCATCTTGTCGCTCAAAACGTCCAAGAGCGGCATGTAGTCGTCCACGATGGCGTCAATGAGCAGGTAGGCCAGCAGCCCCGAGCCCTGCTCGGCCCTGTCCGTCCACTCGCCCCAGAGGCGGCGCGCGGTCTCGATGGCGCGGATGGGGCGGCTGTGGACTGTGACGAGGTAGTTCTGGCCGAGGAAGATGTTCAGCTCGCGCAGCTCAAGGTCGTCGCCGGGGCCGACCAGCTCGGCCTCGTAGAGCACGATGAAGTAGTAGCCGGGGTACTCTTCGACCTTCGGGCGCTGGTGCGCGTTGCGGCAGTCCTCGATTGAGAGCGGGTGGAAGCCGAACTCCTCGGCCAGCTCGTCGAAGTCCTTGCTCGTCGGGTCGCTGACATCCGCCCAGACGACGTGGCGCTCCGACTCGCAGTAGTCGCTCAGCTCCTCGGCCGGGAAATCCTTCTTGAACTCCTTCGACTTGCTGTCTAGACAGGCCGTCGTAATCACTCCGCTGTGTTTCCTCCTCCGCCGTGTCGCTTCTTCGAGTATACTCGCCCCGCGCGGTTTCGCGGCAGTGAAAATTCGCCCCGCGCCGGGGGCCGCACGACGCTCTTTCTACTTCGACACGCAGGCGGAGTGAGCTTATGAGACCGACGAAATCCACCTCCCTGTTTACGCGCTTCGCGAAGTGGACGGCGCGCGCCACGGGCCGGCCGACGACCTTCGTGCTGGCGGCCGCCGTCATCGTCGTCTGGGGCATCTCGGGGCCGATCTTCAAGTTCTCGGACACGTGGCAGCTCGTCATCAACACGGGGACGACCATCATCACCTTCCTCATGGTCTTCCTCATCCAGAACACCCAGAACCGCGACACGGAGGCTTTGCAGGTCAAGCTCGACGAGCTGATACGCGTCACCGAGGGCGCGCACCTCATCCTGCTCGACCTTGAGGAACTGGACGACAAGCAACTCGATAAGATTTACGAGGTCTACGAGAAGCTGGCCAGTGACGCGCGTAAGAAGGCCAGACGAGGCGAGGACGACACGGGCACGCCCGAACTCGGCGACAAGGCGATGAACGAGGCGATAGGCGACACCCGGAAGGGACGGGGCAAGGGCAAAAAAGGCAAGAAGGAGAAATGAAAAGGTAGGTAAGGAGAAATGAGCCGGACGCGGCGGGGCGCGTCCTTCGTAAACCGTTGACGAAGGACGCGCCCCGCGCAACCTACGTTATTGCCGCCCCGCCTTACTTTCGCCCGCCGCCTTTGGCGCCTCGCCCCTTCCCGTCGTCCAGATACATCTTGGCGGCCATCTTGGCGAGCTTCCACATCTTGCCCCAGTCCACGCGCCCCTCTTCGCGGCCGGTCAGCTTGTCGAGTAAGAGGCGTCGGAACTGCTTGCCCTCGCGCTTGAGCATGAACTCCTTGGCGTAAGGCCGTGCCGTCTCGAAGAAGCTGAAGCCGGGGTCTGTGACGAGGCCGATGCCTTCGAGCGTCATCAGCGCGCGGATGATGTAGGTGAAGTTCGACGGCAGGCGGAACGGGTACTCGTACATCACCTCTGCCAAGTCGTAAGTCAGCTCCTTGAAGTTCACCTCGCCGAGCTTGAGGTTCAGGTAGTGTCGGAAGAGACCTTCGACGACGGGGCGGACGCGGTCGGGGTTGACGCCGGGCTTGAGGAAGTTGAGGTTGATGAGGTCTTGCGCGAGCCCCTCGATGTCGCGGCCGACGACGTGGAAGAAGGCGTCTATCATGCGCGACTGAAGCCAAGGCGTGATGCGGCCGACCATGCCGAAGTCGAAGAAGGCGAGGTGGCCCGAGTCCATCACGAGCAGGTTCCCCGGATGCGGGTCTGCGTGGAAGAAGCCGTCTTCGAGCAGTTGTTTTAAGTAAGCGCGCACGAGCAGGCGGTTGACCTTGACGGGCGAGATGCGACGCGCCTTCAAGCCCTCGATGTCCGTGACCTTCGTGCCGCGGATGAACTCCATCGTGATGACGCGCGAGGTGGTGTGCGTCCAGTGTATGTGCGGCACGCGTATGGGGCGCCAGTCGCGGAAGTTCTGGCGGAAGCGGTCGGCGTTCTTACCCTCGCGCGCGTAGTCCATCTCCTCCGAGATGGTCTCGCGGAACTCGTGCAGCATCCCCTCCCAATCGGCGTTCTCCGTCACTGAAGGGTAGCGCGAAAGGCGGCGCGTGATGCGCGCGAGCACGGCGATGTCGAAGCCGACCGTCTCGCGCAGGTTGGGGCGCTGGACTTTGACGGCGACCTCCTCGCCCGTGTGCAGACGCGCGCGGTAGACCTGACCGAGCGAGGCGGAGGCGACCGGCTCGGGGTCAATCTCGGCGTAGGCTTCCGAGATTGGGCGGCCGAGTTCCGACTCGATGCGCGCGAAGGCTTCCTCGTTCGGGAAGGGCGGCACCTGATCTTGCAGCAGCGCGAGTTCCTTGATGTAGGCGAGCGGCAGGAGGTCTGCGCGCGTGCCGAGCGCCTGCCCGATCTTGATGAAGGTCGGGCCGAGGCCGATTAAGTTCTCCTTGAGCCAGACGCCCTGCCGTTCGAGCTGGCGCTCCTTCGCCTCGCTCCCCTCGCCGCCGCGGTAGACGAGGCGGCGGACGAGCCTGATTAACTTATCGAGCGCGCGGTACAAAAAGAGGTAGCGCACGCGGGCCTTAAAGTAGTCCGAACCTCCGCGCGCCTTCGCCTCTTCGAGCTTACGCGCCGAGACGCGCGCGTTGAAGGCCGCGCGGATGTCGTAGTCGTTCAGGAAGAGGTAGAGCGACATCGTGCCGAGCACGCGCACGATCTGAAGCGTGCGCCAGAGCCCGCGCCAGCCCTTCGCCTCGGCCTCGAAGCTGTCGGCCGCCCGCTCCTCTTCTACTGCCGGGGGCAGCGCGCGCACGTCCACGTCGCCCGCGCCGTCGCCGTTCGTGGCGCCGTGCTTGACGAGCGCGAGGTGCGCGCCCTTCGCGGCCCCGGCGTCTTCGGCCGCCGCGCTCAGCCTCTCAATCTCTTCCTTTTCGATAGCCGCCATACGATGAAAAACGTACTGAAAACCTGTCGCGAACCTGTTTCCTACAGTTCAAAGTTCCGGTTTCAAACTCAACCTTAGATGACCGAGAGCGAGCGCCGAACGCCCGCGCGGGCGAAATAATTTCGGGCGCGGGCGGCGTCCCCGTAGATCTGCCGCTTCAACTCCTCGACCGACGCGAAGCGCCGCTCGTCGCGCAAACGCCGCAGGAAGCGCACGCGCACCACGTCTCCGTAGAGGTCGCCGCCCCAGTCCATTACGTACGTCTCGACGGAAGGTTCGGCCTCTTTCTCGAAGGTGGGACGGACGCCGACGTTCGTCAGGCTCTGCCGCCACGTGCCCTCGATGAGCGTCGCCGTGACGTAGACGCCCGCGCGCGGGATGACGCGGTTGTCGGGCCGGAGGTTCGCCGTCGGGAAGCCGATGGTGCGGCCGCGCTCGTGGCCGCGCACGACGCGCCCCTCGACGCCGTACGGGCGACCGAGCATCCGCCGCGCGAGGTTGACGCGCCCCGCAAGGAGGAGTTCGCGGATGCGGCTTGAGCTGATGCGCTGGCCGCGCAGGCGCACTTCGGGAACCTCGTCGGCGAAGAAGCCGAGCTCGCCGCTCACACGCCGCAACAGATTGATGTCGCCCTCGCGCCCGCGCCCGAAGGCGAAGCCGCGCCCGAGGTAGACCTCCTTCGCGTGAAGGCGCTCGTGCACAACGTCCTTCAGAAACTCACCTGCGCTCACCTCCGCGAACTCGGGCGTGAAGCGGACGACGATGGCCTGCTCGACGCCGAGCACGCCGAACGCCTCGACCTTCTGGTCGAAGGTCTGAAGCAGAGGCGGCGCAGACTCCGGATGCAGCACCGCGCGCGGGTGCGGGTCGAAGGTGAGGACGGTCGGCACCGCGTCCAGCGCGCGCGCACGCTCGACCACGCGGCTGATGATGAGCTGGTGGCCGAGGTGCAGCCCGTCGAACACGCCGAGCGTCAGCACGACGGGGCGCGCGATCTCGGCGTTCTCGTATCCGTGGAAAAGTCGCATAAGAGGCGAGTGTCTATTCGGCTTCGGAGTCGAGCCGCCCCGGCGGCGGAGGCGGTTCGTAACCCGCCGGCTTTCTTCCGACCGTCGAGAGCAACGTCAGCCCGACGTAGGCGAGCGCCCCGTACAGGAGCGTGTTGCACACGGCCAGCAATGTTACCGCGGCCACGAACTCCTCTGGCCGCGGCGGGTGGCCGAACAGAAGAAGCAGGAGCGGGCGCGGCCAGCCTACCGGCCAGACCAAGAACTGGGGCGTCGCCCTGCGCCCGTAGTAGAACGTCCCCGCGAGCAGGACGGTGTAGCCGAACGGTATCAGGAAGCCGAGGACGCAGGACAGTGCCGCACGCTTGACGCTGAAGACTCTCATCGAACTCACGCGCCGCGCGCCTCAAGCCCCGCCGCCTATCACCAGCCCGTCGTACGCCCACTCGACGCCCGCGGGCAGCAGCGCGGAGTCGCGCGCGTGCTTAACGTCGTGCGCGACGTGCGTGAGGTATGCGCGGCGCGGGCGAAGCTCCTCGATGTATCGGAGCGCGGGCTCAAGCCAGAGGTGCGTCGGGTGCGGCGGCGTGACGCGCAGGCAGTCGAGCACGAGCACGTCAAGGCCGCGCAGCAGTTCGAGCGAGCGCGCCGGAATCTCGCTGAGGTCTGTGGCGTAGGCGAAGTCGTTGAAGCGATAGGCCGCCACGGGGAGCCGGCCGTGGATGACCTCGACGGGCGTCACTTCCAGCCCCGGGGCGAGGCAGAAGGGAGCGCCGTGGACGATTGTGTGCGCGACGACCTGCGGGAGCCCGCCGCCGATGTACGACTGCTCGAAGATGTATTTGAAGATGCGGCGGATGTCGGGCCACGCGCGCTCGTTGGCGTAGACGCCGAGCGCGCCGTGGCGGAAGTTCAGGGGGCGTATGTCGTCGAGCCCGAAGATGTGGTCGGCGTGGCAGTGCGTGACGAGGACGGCGTCGAGGCGCTTGAGCCCTACGCGCAAAGCCTGCTGGCGGAAGTCCGAAGACGTGTCAATGAGGACTGTGCTCCCCTCGTGCTCGACCAGCACCGAGACGCGCAGGCGCTTGTCGCGCGGGTCGTCCGACGTACACGTCTCGCACTCGCAGCCGATGGAAGGCACGCCCGTCGAGGTGCCCGTGCCGAGTAGCGTGAACTTCATCGCTAGTAAATGGTGAATGGTAAATGGTGAATGGTGGCTTCAACTATTCACCATTTACCATTCACCATTTACCATCCCTCACCTTCCCCCCGTGATGTCGCTGCCGCTGAAGCCGCGCGGGCCCTGCGGCGGGCGCGGCGCGCTGGTGAGCGAGACGTACTGCATGCGCAGTTGCGAGAGGATCATGTCGAGGAACTGCTGCTCCTCGCCCGCGAGGTTGCCGCGCGTCTTGCGCTGTAGCGTGCCGAGCATGTCTATGCACTGCTTGGCGAGCGGGAGGTTGACGCCGCCGCCGCCCGGGTGGTTGACCATCCCGAGCGCGTCGGCCGCGAACGACGCGAGGAACTCGACGAGCATCAGGAACCCCTCGTCGCCCGCGGGCTCCGCCCCGGCTTCGGGACGCGCCTCGCGCTC
>DATFHD010000121.1:0-30307 GCA_035248785.1 Pyrinomonadaceae bacterium
TCAACTGCCTATTGCCATCCGCCTGCTGCCTACTTCTTTACCTTCTTCCGGTCGTGCGGATGCGGAGCTGCTGGCCGGGTTCGAGGCGGATGTCTTTGCCGCGCTGGGTCATGACGCCGCCGGAGGCCGCGCCGCCGCCGAGGACGGCGCCGATGGCCGCGCCCTTGCCGCCGCCCGCGATGGCGCCGATGATGGCGCCGATGCCTGCCGCGGCGCCGACCTTCACCGCGTCGTCCTTGGTCGAGTCGCGGCCGCGGATGCCGCCCTCCTCGTCCACCTGGGCGACGCCGGTCGGCTCGGGCTGCAAGACCTCGACGACCTGCGCGCCGAACGGCTGCCAGTCGCCGCCGCCGGGCATCTGTATCTGCTCGAAGTCGAGCTGGAGGAACGCGCGCCCCCTGGCCTTGCCCGGGCGCTGCACGTCCGCGAGGCGGCCCGCGACGACCGCGCCCGCGAACTCCTGCGGCTCGACGACGCGCGCCTGAAAGCGGTCGCCGCGCTGGCTCACGTCCGTCGAGAGGCGGTTCGTCAACTCGACCGTCAGGACGACGTTGGAGGGGACGGGGCTCGGCCCGCTCTGCGTCTGGGCGTCACTAATCTGAGGCTGCGCGCCGCCCTGCGTGTTGCCGCCGCCTCGCGGCTGCGAAGCGCTCTCGTTCGCGTCGTTGTTGTCGGCGGGGCGGCTCGCGTCGGCCGGAGCGCCGCCGCGCGTATCGCCGTTGCCTGCCGACTCGTCGCGCGGGGTCGCGCCGCGGCGCTGTAGGCCGCCCGCGGGCAGTTCGGAGTCGAAGCCGCGGCGGTTGTAGCCCGCCCCGTAGCCCGACTCGAAGCCCTGCTGGTAGCCGTCGCGGTAGTCATCGAGCGAGCCGTAGGCGGCGATGTAGGCGCGGTCGCCGCTGCGGTACTCGGCCTTGGCCTTCGCGTCGGCCGAGGCGCCGCGCAGTTGGTCAGTCCAGCCCGACTGGTAGCCGTCGGAGTAGCCCGTGCGGTAGCCGCGCTCAAGCGCGCCGTACTGCTGCGCCTGCGTGACGGCATTCAGGGGGACGAAGGTCGCGGCCGCCAGCGACAGAACGAGCGCGAGCGCGGCGGAGAAACCTCTTCTGGTCTTCATCATTCTTCTCCTGTTAACGAGGCTGCCCGGGTGCCGGCCGGGGGGAATTATAACAGCGTGTCGGCACTTCAACCGCCTTGACGCTCATATTTCTGGCGACTTAGACTCCGAGGCGTCGGGGAGAGAGCAATCCGCAGCCTTTGATGCGGCCTTTGCCCCGGCGGGTTCGTTAAAAATATGCGCAGAGTTTACCTTGACCACAGCGCGACGACGCCGGTAGACGGCCGGGTCGTCGAGGCGATGCTGCCGTACCTGACCGAGAAGTTCGGCAACCCTTCGAGCGTACACTTCTACGGGCAGGAGGCGCGCGCCGCGGTTGACCGCGCGCGGCGCGAGGTCGCCAACCTCATCAACGCGCGCCCGAACGAGGTCGTCTTCGTCTCCGGCGGGACGGAGGCCAACAACCTAGCCATCCGCGGCGTCTGCGAGCTGAACGCAGAGCGCGGGCGCCACGTCATCACGACCGCCATCGAACACTCCTCGGTGCGCGGCATCTGCGACGTGCTCGGCCGGCGCGACTGGGAAGTGACGCGCCTGCCCGTCTACGGCGATGGCCTCGTGCGGGTCGAGGACGTGCGCGCGGCCTTGAGGCCCGACACCGTGCTCGTCTCCGTCATGCTCGCCAACAACGAGATAGGCACCGTCCAGCCCGTCGCGGAGATCGGCGCGCTCGTGCGCGAGCGACGCGCCGCGGGCCACAAGCACCTCTGGCTCCACACGGACGCCGTGCAGGCAGCTTCAGGCGTGCGCGTGGACGTGGAAGAACTCGGCTGCGACCTTCTCTCGCTCTCCGCGCACAAGCTCTACGCGCCGAAGGGCGTCGGCGCGCTCTACGTCCGGCGCGGCGTGCGGCTCGCGCCGCAGAACATCGGCGGCCATCAGGAGCGCGAGCGGCGCGGAGGCACCGAAGCCGTGCCCCTCGTCGTCGCCTTCGGCGAGGCCGCGCGTTTGACGCGTCTTGAGCTTGACGGACGCGTCGAGCACGTACGCCGTCTTCGCGAGCGCTTCGAGTCGGGCGTCGAGTCGCGCGTCTCGGACATCGTCTACAACGGCGACCGCGTGCGCCGCCTGCCCGGGCTGTCGAACATCTCCTTCCGCTTCATAGAGGGCGAAGGGCTGCTCATCAACCTCGACATGCAGGGCGTGGCCGTCTCGACCGGCTCGGCCTGCTCTTCGGGCTCGCTCGAACCCTCACCTGTCATCCGCGCGCTCGGCCGCGACGACGAGCTCGCGCGCGGCTCCATACGCTTCAGCCTCGGCAAGGACACGACCGAGGAGGAGGTTGACTACGTCCTCGAAGCCCTCCCGCGCGCCGTCGAAAACCTGCGCCGCCTCTCCCCACTTTATCAAAAGGCTCAGGCCGAACGCGCCTGCACGCCGGCCTGAGTCAGTGCCCTACTCCGAAGCCTTCAAAGAACACCTTGCCAACCCGCGCAACGCGGGCGAGCTACGGGACGCAGACGCCGTCGCCGAGCAGTCGAACCCCGTCTGCGGCGACCGCCTGCGCCTCTCCCTGCGCGTGCGGAGCGGGCGCATCGAGGCCGCGCGCTTCCTCGCCTACGGCTGCCCCCCGACGCTCGCCTGCGGCTCGGCGCTCGCGGAGATGTTGGAAGGGATGACTGTGGAAGAGGCCGCGCGCGTCACGCGCGAGCAGGTTGAAGAGGCCGCGGGCGGACTGCCCGCGCGAAAAAAGCACGCCGCCGCCCTCGCCGTCGAGACCCTCCACGCCGCGCTCAGTCAGCTCACCGGTACATTTTGAGAGGGCCCGCGATTCGACGGCCCGCGTCGTTCGCGAAGTGGTATATTGTCACCGCCCGCCCTTAGACGCCGGAGATGATTTATGTCGCGTCAGACTAAAAACCGCTACGTCACGCCCGAAGAGTACTTGGCGTTTGAGCGCGCCGCCGAGTACAAGAACGAGTACTTCGGCGGCGAAATCATTGCCATGACCGGCGCCAGCCGGAGGCATAATCTGATCGCCGGAAACATCTTCACGGCTCTCAACAACCAACTGCGCGCCAAACCGTGCGAGGCTTACATAAGTGATATGCGCGTCCGCATCCCGACGGCTAACATCTACACGTACCCCGACGTGGTCGTCGCGTGCGGGCAGCCTGAGTTTGAGGATGCGGAGGTTGACACTCTGCTCAACCCCGTCCTGATTGTCGAAGTGCTCTCAAA
Organism: Pyrinomonadaceae bacterium; assembly: GCA_035248785.1. Lineage (GTDB taxonomy): Bacteria > Acidobacteriota > Blastocatellia > Pyrinomonadales > Pyrinomonadaceae > QHXN01. The sequence goes on from DATFHD010000121.1 coordinate 3,293, forward strand.
GTCTACTGCCTCTTACGACCGCCTCGCCAAGTTCGGTTATTACCGAACCCTGCCGTCACTCGTCGAATACATCCTTGTCGCCCAGAACGAGCGCCATATCGCGCAGCACACGAAGCAGGCGGACGGACGTTGGATACTCGCGGACGTTCGTGAGACCGAGGCGCGTGTCGAGTTGTCCTCAGTCGAGTGCGTCTTAGCTTTCTCCGACGTTTACGATAAGGTCGAGATATAACGTCGGCCCGCCTATCCACTTCGCTTCCGACGGCACGGCATGGAGAATTTAAGGTTGCGGTGAGGCGCGGCGCGGGCGCGTCTCGGAGGGGATGATGGTCTGGTTCTGGTGGTACTGCGGGCCGCAGCGCCGGTGCGGCTCGGTGCCGAGGACGAAGGTCTTGGTGCGTATGACGGGGCAGGTCGGCGCGGCGATGAGGCCGGTCGTCGGGTCTATGTCGAGCGTGACCGTCCCGGCCAGACGAGACGGGTTGTCCGGGTCTTCGGGGTCGCGCCTGTCCTGTTCGCTGCGGCCGCGGCGGCCGGGCGGCGTCGGCGTCTCGCCGGGGAGCGGCGGCAGCACGACGGGGCCTTCGGGCGTCGGCAAGGTCTGCGGCCCTTCGCCGGGCAGTTGGTCTTCGGGCGTGGCCGACTCTTCCGGCCGGCTCGTCTCGGTGGGCGCCGAGCCGCGTATGAAAATCTCGTTGCGCTTGTCGGGCGAGTCGGGCGCGGCGAGCTGGCCCGTGTGCGGGTCTATGTCTGCGTGCTCGATGTCCGGCGGCTCCTGCCAGTCGCCGCCCCAGTCGGGATGATTCTGGAGCGCGGCCGTCATGAAGTCAGTCCAGATGGGGAGCGCCGAGTCAGCGCCGGTCATCCCTAAGTCCGAGCCGTCGTCGAAGCCGACGTAGACGACGCAGACGAGGTTCGGCGTGAAGCCGGCGAACCAGCCGTCGCGCGAGGTGCCCGTCTTGCCCGCGACGTTGGCGCGGAAGCCGCGCGCGCGAACCTTCGCAGCGGTGCCGCGGTTCACCACGTCCTTCATGATCGAGTCCATGATGTAGGCGACCTGCGGGCGCATCACTTCGTTCTTCTGCCCGTGCGGCGCGGCGATGGTGGCGCCGCCGCCCGTCGTCACGCGGTTGATGGCGACCGGCGTCACGCGCGTCCCCAACTGCGCGAAGGCCGTGTAGGCCGAAGCGACCTGCAAAGGCGTCGCCTCGTTCGTGCCGAGCGCGTGTGCGAGGTAGTTCTGCTTCGGCTTCGGAAGGCCCGCCTTCACGGCGAGGTTCATCACGCGGCCGACGGTCACCTCCTGCGCGACCTGCACGGTGACGACGTTGAGGCTGCGCGCGAGCGCGTCGCGCACGGTCACGTCCGTGTGCGAGTAAGAGTCACCGAAGTTGCCGGGCGAGTACTGCTGCGTGCCGTAGTTGAAGGTCATCGGCTCGTCGCGGTAGGTGGTGGCGGCGGTGATGACGCGCGGGATGGGGTCGTAGGCCGTGGTGAGCGCCGTCGCGTAGACGAAGGGCTTGAAGACGGAGCCGGGCTGGCGCATGGCGTCGGTCGCGCGGTTGAGCTGGCTCTTCTCGTAGTCGCGCCCGCCGACCATCGCGACGATCTCGCCCGTGTCGGCCTTCATGGCGATGAGCGCCGCCTGAAGCGTGCCCGCCGGGAAGCGCTTCGCCTGCACCTTGTCGAGCGCGGCGAGCTGCTTGACGACGGCCGCGTAGGCCGCGCGCTGCAAGTCCATGTCTATGGTCGTGTAGATGCGCAGGCGGTCTGAGGCAGAGGTGTCGGCGATGATGTCCGAGAGCTGGTTCTGCGCGTAGTCCACGAAGTACGGCGCTTCGGAAACGTCTATGCGCCCCTTGGCGGGCGCGAGCTTGACCTCTGCCGCCATCGCGCGCGCGCCCTCGACCTCCGAGATGGCGCCCGCCTCGACCATAGACTTCAAGACCTGATTGCGGCGGTCGAAGGCCACGTCCGGGTACTTGTAAGGGTTGTAGCGGTTCGGGCTGCGAATCATCCCGGCGAGGAGCGCCGCCTCGGGCAGCGTCAACGCCGTCACGTCCTTGTTGAAGTAGGCTTCGCTCGCCTCGCCGACGCCCTTGATGGAGAAGCCCGCGCGCTGGCCGAGATAAATCTCGTTGCAGTAGAGGCCGAAGATCTGCTTCTTGTCGAGGCGCGTCTCAAGGATGACGGACATGTACGCCTCCGAGACCTTGCGCTTGATCGAGCCTTCGGGCGAGAGGAAGAGGTTCTTGACGAGCTGCTGCGTGATGGAGGAGCCGCCCTGCCGCGAGAGGAACGAGTTCGGGTCGGCGTCCACGCGCCGGACGGCGGCGCGCAGGATGCCGCGCAGGTTGACGCCGTAGTGGTTGAAGAAGTCTCGGTCTTCGGTGACGACGATGGCCTTGACGAGCACGTCGGGCAGGTCGTTAAAGCCGATGACCTTCCGACGCTCGCGCTGCGGGCCCGAGACGGAGCTGATGAGTTCGGGTTCGAGCCAAGCGCTCTGAATCTTCGCCCCGCCCGCGTCGAGGTCTTGAATGTTGGCGACCGTCTTCCCGCCCTTGCCGAACTGCACGCGCACGTGCGGGAACTGCGGCTTGCCGTCAATCAGGGAGTCCTTGCTCGGCTCGATTTCGAGGTTCGTGCCGTCAACGCCGAAGCGCCCGCGCGTCTCGTCGGCCTGCTGCGCGCGCTCGACGTAGCCGGCGCCCTTCAAACGCGCGACCACGTCATCCACAGACAGCCCCTCGCCCGTGCGAATCTGCCGCGGCGCGGCGTAGATGCCTGCGCTGCGCGTGAAGACCTCGCCTCTTAAAAGTTTGTCAATGCGCTCGGAGAAGACCGTGTAGTAGTAGCCGAGGACAATGACCGTGATGACCGTGACGACGACGACGGGGATGACCGTGGCGGGGCGTATCAGCCGACGGCGCCAGCGCCGCCAGAAGCCCTCGGGCGCTTCCTTAAAGGCGACGACGCGCGGCGCGCGCGGCCTCGGGCGTCGCGCGGGCGGCGGGATGATCTCGTTCGGCGGATGTCGCAGGGCCATAAAAGCCGTTGCGGGGCGGCGGCGGGTCTAAACGACGGCCGAGTTGAACGCCTCCGCGACGATATCCTCAACGTCGTCGGGCAGCCTGAGCAGCACGAAGTTGGCGGCGGGGTAAAGGTAGTCCTCGCCCGACTCGTCAACGACGCGTATCCAATCGGCCGGGTCGTTCGGCTCCGGCTCGGCAATCTGGTAGAGCTTCAGCAGTTCCAGCGAAACCTCCGTCCCCTCGTTGGCGACGCAGAGCGCGTACGGCTTGGCTTCTCTGTCTCTCTTCCTTCGTGTCATGGCTGGTCGAGGAAGCGTTTGACCTTCACGTCCTTCCTGCCGATGCCGTGGGCCTCGTAGTAATGAATCTCGGCCTGACGGATGCGCCCGTCGGCCAGCTCGACCGTGGCGAGCGCCTTGACCTTGCGCCAGCGACCGCGCCCGTACAGCTTCACCAGACGGCGCTCGTCCCGAATCTTAGCACCGACGGCTATGTTCTCGATAACCGTCACCCTGCCGACGATGCGGCGCACCGGAATCAACCGCGGCCACCTCCGCCTCGCAGATTCGGGCAGTGATGAGTGACGCGCGACCCGGCGCAAACGTTAACCGAAACTCTCGCCGGCAGACACGAAATTCAAATCCCGCCGCGCGCCCGCGCTCACCAGTTGCGCACTGTAAACCCTACGCGTCGCGGCTGTCTACAATTCAATTGACACCACCTCACCCTTTAGCTAACGTGGCGCCGTAAGCACTGACGCGCAGGTTTGATGCCGCCGCGGAGTCGCACGGTTCGATGCCCCCCGCTGAACTCAGGCAGAGGTTGAGGTCGCGCGCGAGCCTCGTCTATTCGCTCGCGGCGCTGGCGGGCGTGGCCGCGTTCGGCACCGCGGGCTTCACACTCATCGAGGGCTGGTCGCTTCTGGACAGCCTCTACATGACCGTGATGACGGTGACGACCGTCGGCTACGGCCCGCCGCTGCCGCTCTCGCCCGCGGGGCGCAACTTCGCGATCTTCTTCATGGTGCTCGGCGTGGGCACGGCCGGCTACCTGCTCTCGACGGCCGTGCAGTCGCTGGTGCGCTCCGAGATTCTGGCGGCCTACGGCGAGCGCCGCCGCCAGCGCGAGATGTCCAAACTCAAAGACCACTACATCATCTGCGGCGCGGGGCGCGTCGGCCGCCGCATCGTCCGCGAGATGAGGCGCGCGGGCGCGCCCTTCGTCGTCGTCGAGAGCAACGCGCTGCTCGTCGCCGAGCTGGGACTGCCCGACGCGCAGGTGCTCATACGCGACGCGACGCTCGACGAGACCCTCGTCGAGGCCGGCGTCGCGCGCGCCTGCGGGCTCGCTTCGTGCCTGCCCGACGACGCCGCGAACCTCTACGTCGTGCTGACGGCGCGGACGCTCAACCCAAGCTTGCGCATCGTCGCGCGCGCCGTCGAAGAGTCGGCCGAGCCGAAGCTCGTACGCGCGGGCGCGAACCGCGTCATCGCGCCGACCATCATCGGCAGCCACCGCATGGCGCAGGCGCTCCTCAAACCCGCGGTCGCCGACTTCATGGACTCGATCACGGCCGAGACTCTTGACCTCGCCTTCGAGCAGGTCGAGGTCGAGGCCGGCTCGCCCTTCGAGCGACGCAAGCTCAAGGAGACCAACATCCGCTCGGAACTCGACATCGTCGTCGCCGCCATCCGCCGCGCCGACGGCGAGATGGTCTTCAACCCCTCGGGCGACACGCAGATTCGCGCGGGCGACATGCTCATCGGCATCGGCCGCGCCGAGTCCATGTCCGAACTCGCCGCGCAGGCCCGCGGCGCCAGAACGAAATAACCCACTCGCTCACAGCTTAGCCACCTCACTGCCGCCCCGCTTCTTTGCTTAGCGCACCCGGCGCGTGCGATGATGCCTGTTCTTCACGCGACGATGCGAAAGAGACTCGGCACAGAGAGGATTGAGCGCGTGGTCGTCCGCGGCGTGAACTGGGTGGGCGACGCGGTGATGACCGTGCCCGCGCTGCGCGAGCTGCGGCGCGTGCTGCCCGGCGCGCACGTCACGCTCGCGACGCGCGCGTGGGCCGAGGGACTTTTTGCGGGCGGCGACTTCATAGACGACGTGCTCGTCCTCGAACAGTCCGGCGGGAAGACGGCCGCAGCCCTCCGCGAGGCGCGCGCTCTCGGCGCCGGACGCTTCGACCTCGCGCTCATCTTCCCGAACGCCTTCGCGCCCGCGCTCTCCGCCGCGCTCGCGCGCGTGCCCGCACGCCTCGGCTACGAGACGCAGGGGCGCGGCCCGCTCCTCACGAAACGCGTCAGCGTCCCCGAATGGCGCGGCAAACGCCACGAAGTCTTCTACTACCTCAACCTCGTCGCGGAACTCGAAAAACTGCTCGACGGCACTTCAACCGTCGAGACGCGCGAGCCGCGCCTCGAACTCGAAGTCGCCGAAGCACGCACGCAGGAAGCGCTGCGCCTCCTGCGCGAGCACGGTGCGCTGAAGCCCGAGCGCGGCACACAGTCGCATGGGCTAGAGGCGCAGGCGCGCGGGCCGCTCGTCGCGCTGTGTCCGGGCTCGACCAACAGTCGCGCGAAGCGCTGGCCCGCCGAACGCTTCGCCGCCGTCGCCGACATGTTGATGACGAAGGCCGGCGCTTGCGTCATCCTCATCGGCGCGGGCGAGGAGCGGGAAGTGTCGGAAGAAGTGGCGCGGCTGATGAGTCAGCGTCCGGTCGTGCTGACTGGCAAGACGAGTCTCGCGGAGACGGCCGCCGTACTCAAGGCGTCAGACCTTCTTGTGACGAACGACACCGGCCCGGCGCACGTCGCGGCGGCGGTCGGCTGCCCCGTCGTCGTCGTCTTCGGCCCGACGAACCCTTTGACGACGCGCCCCTACTCGGCGCTCGCGGAGGTCGTACGCCGCCCGCCCGACTGCGCGCCCTGCATGCTGCGCGACTGCCCGATTGACCACCGCTGTATGACGGCGGTCTCGGCCGAAGAGGTCTTCGAACGCGCGCAGAGCGCGCTCGAAGCGCGGCGTGCCTCGCGCGCGGAGATGTTCGGCGACGAGTTGAAGGGCGCGGAGGTTTCCGGATGAGCGGAGGGCGGCGCGCGGTCTTCATAGACCGCGACGGGACAATCTCGGAGGAGGTCGGCTACGTCAACCACGTCTCGCGCTACCGCGTCTTCCCGTTCGCGGCCGCGGCCGTGCGCGCTCTGAACGAGGCTGGCTGGCTCGCAGTCCTCGTCACCAATCAGGCGGGGGTGGCGCGCGGCTACTTTGAAGAGAAGCTCATCGGGCAGGTACACGGCGTACTCGCCGCCGAACTCGAACGCGGCGGCGCGCGGCTCGACGCCGTGTACTACTGCCCTCATCATCCAACGGTCGGCGAGCCGCCTTACCGCTTCGACTGCGACTGCCGCAAGCCGAAGCCCGGTTTGATTAAGCGCGCGGCGGAAGAACTCGGCCTCGACCTCGCGCAGTGTTGGATGGTCGGCGACCGTTACAGCGACACGGAGCTGGCGCGCAACGCGGGCGTCCGCGCGGCCTTCGTGCTCACGGGCTACGGCCGCGGCGAGTTTGAACATCAGAGCCACGCGTGGAAACATCGGCCCGACCTCGTCGCCGAGAATCTTTTGGAGGCCGTGCGGAAGATTATTGAAGACAGTGTTGAGTGAAGACACGACAACTCTGAGGGAGCGTCTGACGGCCTTTGCGCGCGGGTTCGCGGGGCGGCGCGTGCTGGTCGTGGGCGACCTCATCGCGGATCAGTTCGTGTCGGGCGAGATCGAGCGCGTGTCGCGCGAGGCGCCCGTGATGATCCTGCGTCACGAGCGCACGGAGACGGTGCCGGGCGGCGCGGCCAACTGCGCCCTGAACCTCGCGACGCTCGGCGCGCGCGCCGCAATCGTCGGCGTGGTCGGCGACGACGAGCCGGGGCGCGCTCTCGTCGGGAGGCTTTCGGCGGCGGGCGTTGACTGCGGCGGCGTCATCGTCGCGCCACAGATGAGAACGACGACGAAGGTGCGCATACTCGCCGGCCACGCGCACGCGCCGCGCCAGCAGGTCGTGCGCATGGACTACGAGAACGGCAAGCTGACGGACGCGAAGCTTCTCTCGGAACTCGCGGGCCGCGTCGCCGAAGGCTTCGACGCCGCGGACGCGGCCGTCGTCTCGGATTACAACTACGGCGTCGCTTCGCCCGAGACGACCGCGCGCCTGCGCGAGGCGGCGCGTGTAGGCGCTCGGCCCGTCCTCGCGGATTCGCGCTACCGCTTAGCGGAGTTCGCGGGCTTCACCTCGGCCACGCCGAACGAGGACGAAGTGGAGCAGGTCGCGGGCCGACGCTTCTCTGATTCCGATGTCGAAGAACTCGCGGCGGCGGGCGAGAGTCTGCGCGCGAGGCTCGCCTTCCGCTCACTCCTCATCACGCGAGGCAAGCACGGGATGCTGCTCTTGGAAGAGGGCGCGGCGCCGCTCCGCCTCGACGCCGTCGGCTCGCACGGCGCGGTGGACGTGACGGGCGCGGGCGACACCGTGATTGCGATCTACGCGCTCGCGCTAGCCGCGGGCGCAGGCTTCGCCGACGCGGCGCGGCTCGCCAACCACGCGGGCGGCATCGTCGTCCTCAAGCCCGGCACCGCCGCCGTCTCGCCGCAGGAGCTTCTGACTTCACTCGAACAGGAGTGTCAGGACGTTTGAAGTAGAGAGATGACGTTTGACGCGGGACGGATGATGTCTAGACGGATGATGATGAAGACAACGCTTACCGCATTCGCGCTTCTGCTGGCGCTCGTCTGCGCGGCGCGGGCGCAGACGAGTCGGGCGCCGTACGGGCTTCCCGCGGGCGCGCTCGTCGTCGAGACGCGTCCGCTCGAACTCGGCGGCGCGAAGCAGCGCGCGCTCGTCCTCTGGATGCTCAGGCCGAAGAAGGAGCCGTTCCAAGGCACGGACGAAGACATCTACACGTGCCCCGACCAGACGCGCGGCAGTCACTACACGGGGCCGACGCGCGTCTCGCTGGTTGACACGGCCGCGCGCCGCGTCGTCAACACCGTCAAGGTCATCGAAGACGACGCCGACGAGTTCGACGTGCCTTACTCGATACGCGCGGGCGGCTACTACCACGTCGAGGGCGCGGCGGAGGGCAAGTCGGGCAAGCCGCAGATCATGTGGCTGCGCGACTACAACGGCGACGGACGGGCTTTGGAGTTCGCGCTCTTCGACGCGCAGGCGTGCATGGGACTCGAAACAGCGCTCTTCGGCTACAGTGAAAAGTCCGACAGGGTGATACAGTACCCCGTGAGCCTTGAGACGACCGACGCCGAGGGGAAGAAGTCGGCGCAGGTCTTTATGTGGGCCGACTACCTCTTCAGCAAGGGGCCCGTCGCGCCCGGCCGTTGGGAGTACGAGGTTGACTACCGCGGGCGCGGCGGCACGCTCGACCGCTACGCCGTCCGCTACAACGCCGCCGCCGAGCGCTTCGAGGGCACGCTCAGCTCCACGCCCGAACAGTGAGAGACACGCGAGACAGAAGTGCAGGCCGATAAGAGATGAAGGAGTCCGAAGAGCAAGCCAAGACGACCGCCGCCGCTCGCATACTTGAGCGCAACCGTCTGATTGCGCGCGTCGCCATCGCGCGCAAAGGGGGCGCGCGCGTCGTCTTCGCCAACGGGTGCTTCGACATTTTGCACGTCGGGCACGTCCGCTACCTTGAGGCGGCGCGGGGCTTGGGCGACATCCTCGTCGTCGCCGTCAACGGCGACGAGCAGGTGCGGCGTCTGAAGGGCGAGGGGCGGCCGTTCGTCCCCGAGCGCGAGCGCGCGGAGGTCATCGCGAGCCTTCGCGCGGTGGACTACGTCACAATCTTCCACGAGCCCACGGTCACCGAACTCCTGCTCGCGCTCCGCCCCGACATACACGCCAAGGGCACAGACTACACCGAAGAGTCTGTGCCCGAACGCGACGTGGTACGCTCCTACGGCGGCCGCGTCCAGATCGTCGGCGACCCGAAAGACCATTCGAGCACGGAGATGGTGAAGGGGGTGTCGGGTGCCGTGGGCCGGGTGCCGGATGATTCTTCCACACCCGACACCTGACACCCGGCACCCGACACCTGCATGAGAATTCTATTCGTCAAACTCGGGAGCATCGGCGATGTCGTACACACTTTGCCGGCGCTGGCGGCGGTGCGGAGGGCCGTGCCGGGGGCGGAAGTGTCTTGGGTAGTCGAGCGCGGCGCGGCGGAAATTTTGAGGGACAACCCGCTTCTAAAAACCCTCATCGAAGTGGACACGAAGGGTCTGAGGCGCCAGCCGATGTCTGGGGAGACGCTGGCGGCAACGCGCCGTCAGTTGCGTCGGTTGCGCGCCTCACCCTTCGACCTCGCTCTCGATTTCCAAGGCTTAATTAAATCCGCCTTCGTCGCGCGGCTATCCGGCGCCCGGCGCCGCGTCGGCTTCGACCGCGCGTTTTTGCGCGAATCCGCCAGCCGCTTCCTCCTGACCGAGACCGTCCAAGTTCCTCAGCACACGCACGTCATACGGAAAAATCTCGCGCTGGCCTCGGGCGCTCTCGGCGTCGAGTTGCCGACGGGCGCCGACTCGTTCGAGTTCCCCGTCGCCGTCTCCGTCGAGCACGAGCGAGAGGCGGACGAGGTCGTCCAACAGATTGGACAGAGGTTCATCATTTTGAATCCGGGCGGCGGCTGGCCGACGAAGCTCTGGGACGCGGAACGCTTCGGCGCGCTGGCCGACGCGGTTTGGAAGGAGTTCGGTGTGCGCTCGGTCGTCACATACGGCCCCGGCGAGTTTGAGTTGGCCGGGCGCGTGGCGTCGGCGAGCCGGAGCGGGGCGGCCTTCGCGGCGAGCCCTTCGCTCAAGGGCTTTCTGGCGCTCACGCGGAGGGCGAGCCTGTACGTCGGCGGAGACACCGGCCCGACTCACTTAGCGGTCGCGGCGGGCACGCCGGTCGTCGGGCTCTTCGGGCCGACTGAATGGTGGCGCAACGGCAGCCCGCGCGCGTCGGACTTGTGCGTCGAGCGCAACGACATCGGGTGCCGCGTGGACTGCCACCGCCGCGCCTGCTCGAACTGGATTTGCATGGAGATAGAGATGGGCCGCGTCTTCAAGGCCGTGGCTGAGCGCCTGCGGCGTGCGTCGGCGTCGGTTCCCGAGACGGCAGAGGTGGGCGCGGGTGGCGCGTAGGGGCGGGACGTGGGTGCAGCGCTGGCGCGTCCCTCTGGGGTTCGCATGCGCGGCCGTCTTTATAATTTTGGCCCGGCCGAACATGCGTTCGCTGGCGGCCGGGGGCGCGGTGGCGCTGGTCGGGCTGGCGCTGCGGGCGTGGGCTTCGGGCCACATACGGAAGAACGACCGGCTCGCGGTCTCCGGCCCTTACGCACACACGCGCAACCCGCTCTACCTTGGCAGCTTCATTCTGGGAATCGGGTTCACGGTGGCGGCGGCTTCGAGCCCTCTGCTCTTTCTGCTGCTCGGCGGTCTGTTCGCGTCGCTTTTCCTTGGCATCTATTGGCCCGTGATGCGCGTCGAAAGTGCGACCCTCGCCGGGATGTTCGGCGAGGAGTACAATGCGTACGCGGCGGCCGTCCCACTCCTCTTCCCGCGCCTGACGCCGTACAGGGCGGGAGACGGCACGTCAGTCAGGTTCGATCCGACACTCTACATGCGTTACCGCGAATACCGCGCGGCGCTCGGTCTGCTCGTGGCATGGTGCGTGCTGTGGCTGAAAGCGATTCTGGCTTTCTGACCTGAAGCAGCACACAAAAAGAAGGGTTTGAGAAGGGTGTACGCTATGCCTCGCAGAATTACGTCCAAAATCTACGCGACGACGGCGACGGCGCTCCTTTTGGCCGTTGTACTCTCTTCGGTCGTACTGGCTAAGGACACGCCCAAAGAGCGTACACAGCCGGTCGCCGCGGCCGCCATGCCCTTCGTGCCCTCGGAGGAGTTGGTTTACGAGGGCGAGTTCACGAAGATGCTGCTGCGCGGCATAGACATCGCCGAACTGCGGTTCAAGGCTTTCCGCCCGGGGACGGTCGCGCAGGGCACAACAGAAGGTCAGACGGCGGCGCCTTCGCCGCTCCTTCTGACGACGGACGTGGTGTCGAAGGGATTCTTCAGCAAGCTCTTCGGCGTCAGCTTCAAGTTCCACGCCGAGTCGCAGGTCAGCCCGGAAGACTTCTACCCGCTGCGCACGACGAAGAGGGACGAGCAGGGCAAGCGCCTGCGTACGAGCGAGGCCGTCTTCAACCAGCAGGCCAAGACCGTCGAGTACACCGAGCGCGACCCGAATAACGCGCAGCAGGCACCGCGTGTCGTCACCGCCGCCCTCGAAGGCCCGACGCAGGACATCGTCTCCGCCATCTACTTCCTGCGCACGCTGCCGCTCACTCCGGGGCAGACCTTCCAGATCGCCATCAGCGACTCGGGGCGCGTCTATCAGGTGCCGGCGAGCGTCGTCGTGGAGAAGAAGAAGATGAAGAGTGTGCTCGGCAAGGTCTCGGTCGTGCGGGTTGACGTTGACCTGTTCGGGCCGGGCCGCCCGGTCGAGGATGGCAAGGGCAAGATGTCCATCTGGGTGACTAACGACGAGCGCCGCGTCCCCGTCAAGGCCCGCCTCTCGCACGACATCGGCACGCTCGACATCACCCTCAAGAGCATCCAGCGCGACGAGCCGCAGTCGCAGGTCGCACAGAACGTCGCTCAGAGTCAGAACTAGAACTCAAGGCAATTCGGACAGGAGAAGGCGGAGGCGCTCAAATGCCTCCGCCTTCTCTCTTCCCACACCTCTCAACCGCCCCGCACGCCAAGTCGGCCGTATTGACCGGCGCGTCTCCGCTGCCGTAAGCTGCGGCCCGCTTTACACCGAGACTCGCGGCGAGGAGTGTCGAATGTCGAACGTCTCCCCTGTGGACAGGACTTGGGCGCGCACGGAACTCCGTTGCTGCCTCCGGCTCCCGAACGGCTCCGTGTCGCCCGACACCACGCCGCGCTGCTGGTACTTCGAGGCGCCGAGCGCCCACGACACGCCCGCGCACTGGCAGGAACTCGTGGCGCGCATCATGTTCGACATCAACACGGCTCTGCGCCGCCGCCAGCCGGACGACCTTGCGTGGATTGATGTCGAGAGCATCAGGGTCGCCCCGGTTCAGCCGCGCCAAGTCCTGACCGCGCCCGAGACCGACCCGCGCTCGCTGCCTTGGGTGAACATAGACAGGCAGAGGGTCTGGGAGCCGGCCGTCTGCTACTACGTTGACGACGCGGGGCGCTACGACGTGATGTCGGGCCACGACTTCAGCGAGTTGCTCCTCTACAGGCTGCTCGGCCGCGGGGAGGTAACCGCCGAACAGTGCCGCGACTTTCTCGAACGCTACTACTCGGAGGCGGGGCCTTCGGCCGGGCAGAGGATTTATGACGACCGTGAAGCGCGCCTGTCGAACCTGACGACCGTCCGAGAGACGGCGTACGTGCCCCGGAAGACTCCGTACGAGCAACCCTACAGTTGTTGTCCCGACGCTTCCGCCAACTGGGCCGGCGGCGCCCTCGCCGGAATCGGGGTTCCACAGGTGAGGGTGGCGGGTTACGTCGAGTCGGGTTCCGCCAACGCGGCGGCGGAGGAGGAAGGGACTGCTTCGGTCTATCTGGAAGCAATCGGGGAGAGTTTGATTCAGGTCGTCGTAACCGTGCGCGACTTCCTCGGGCTGAGTCTGAGCGAAGCCAAGAGTCTAACGGAGTCTGCGCCCGCCGTCGTGCTGTCGGACGCGCCCCGCGCGGAGGCCGAACGCTTCAGGCGCGAGTTGGAGCGGGTCGGCGCGACCGCCTCGGTGCGTTGACGACTGCACCCGCGGCCTGATTTGACTCTCGCCCGTTTCGTGATAGCTTTTATCCGTCTTCCCAACAGCCGACGGAGCAGCCCTTTTCGATGACGACCGCGCTGGTCATACACGGACACTTCTACCAGCCGCCGCGCGAGAACCCTTGGACGGAACTGATTGACCGCGAGCCGGGCGCCGAGCCCTTCCACGACTGGAACGAGCGCATCCACGCCGAGTGCTACCGCACCAACGCCTACGCGCGCATCGGCGACGCGCACGGCAGCGTCGAGCGCATCGTCAACAACTACGCACGCCTCAGCTTCAACTTCGGCCCGACGCTCCTCAACTGGCTCGAACGCCAGCACCCCGACACCTACGCCCGCATCCTCGACGCAGACCGCGCCAGCGCCCGACGCCACAACGGCCACGGCAACGCCATAGCGCAAGGCTACAACCACTCGATCCTCCCGCTCTGCAACGAGCGCGACCGGCGGACGCAGGTGCGCTGGGGCTTGGCGGACTTCCGCCGACGTTTCGGGCGCGAGGCCGAATCGCTCTGGCTCCCCGAGACGGCCTGCGACGACGCGACGCTTGAGACGCTGATTGAGGAGGGCTTGCGCTTCGTCATCCTCTCGCCCTTTCAGGCCGACGCCGTCCGCCCCGTCGGCGCTTCGCAGTGGTTCCAACTCCCCGAAGGCGCCGTTGACACGACCGTCCCCTACAAGTTCCTGCACCGCGACGGCTCGGGCCGCTCCGTCGCCGTCTTCTTCTACGACGGGCGCATCGCGCGCGGCATCGCCTTCGAAGGACTGCTCGCTTCGAGTCAGGGCTTGCTCGCCGCCTGCGCGCGCGCGGCGCGCGGCAGCGACGGGCTCGTCAGCGTCGCGACCGACGGCGAAAGTTACGGCCACCACTTCCGCTGGGGCGACCGCTCCATCGCCTACGCGCTCGAAGACGAGGCCGAGCGCCACGGCCTGCGCGTGACGAACTACGGCGAGTTCTTAGACGGCCACGAGCCCGAGTACGAAGTCCTCCTCAAGCGCGGCCCCGACGGCGAGGGCACGGCTTGGAGCTGCGCGCACGGGCTCGGCCGGTGGATGCGCGACTGCGACTGCAACGCCTCTGCGCCCGGCGGCTGGAACCAGCGCTGGCGCACGCCTCTGCGCGCCGCCTTCGATCTGCTGCGCGACGACCTCGCGCCCAAGTTCGAGGAAGCCTGCGGCGAACTCCTGCGCGACCCTTGGGAGGCGCGCGACGAGTACGTCGAGTTGCTCGGGCCGCAGCCCGCGCCGCGCGAAGAGTTCTTAGCACGCCACGCCCGCCGCGCGCTCACGCACGACGAGCGCGTGCGCGCGCTCACGCTGCTCGAAGCCGGGCGCGCGGCGATGACGATGTACACGAGTTGCGGCTGGTTCTTCAACGACATCTCGGGCATCGAGACCGTCCAGACGCTCCGTTACGCCGCGCGCGTCGTCGAGACGATGGAGGCGCTCGGGCTCGCGCCGCCGCGCGAGGCGTTCCTCGAAACGCTCTCCGAAGCGCGCAGCAACCTCCTCGAACGCCCGACCGGCGCCGACATCTACCTCCGCACCGTCGAGCAGTCGCGCGTCACGCCGCAGCGCGTCGCCGCGCACGTCGCCATCTGCAACCTCATCGAGCGCGACGAGCGCGCCGCCGAGTGTGAGTCGGCCGGCTACGACTCGCGCAAGCTCGACTTCCGCAAGCAGCGCCACGGCCGCGTCACGCTTGAGACCGTCCGCCTCGCTTTGGAAGAGTTGACGACGGGCCGCCGCCACGAGTTCGCGCTCGCCGCGATGCACTTCGGCGAGATTGATTACTACTGCGCGCTGCGTCCCTTCGAGGGCGAGCGCGAGTTCGAGCGGGCGGCCGAGGCGCTCTGGTCGCAGCTTCCGACCGCCTCGCTGCCCGTGCTGCTGCGCGTCGCGCAGAGCGAGTTCGGCCCCGAGGAGTTCGGACTCGAAGCGCTGCTCCCGCAGGGGCGCGGCCACCTCTCGCGCAGCGTCTTCGGCCGACTCACGGCGCGCTTCATGGACGAGTACGAGCACCTCTACGAGGAGAACCGCCGCGTCGTCGAGCGCCTGCAAGAGATCGGCTTCCAACTGCCGCGCGAGCTGCGCCTCGCGGCCGAGCTGACCGTCGGGCTCCGTCTCGAACGCGAGCTGCGCGACCAGCGGGACGGCGCGGGCGATTACGACGCGGCCGTCCGCGTCGCGCGCGACGCGGCGCGCTTCGGCTACCGCATTGACCGCACCTCGGTCACGCGCGTCTTCGAGGAGACGATGACCGAGGCCGCGCGCCTCGTCGTCGTCCGCCCCACGCCCGAAAGCCTCGCCTCCGCGCGCGCGCTCATCGAGCTCGGGCGCGAGCTAGGACTCGAAGCCAACCTCGAACGCGCGCAGGAGATTCTTTACGAGGCCGCGCAGTCGGGCGCGCCGCTCTCGTCGGAGGCGCGCGAGTTCGCCCTCGCGCTCGGCCTCGCGCCCGTCGCCCTCAACGCACCCGCGCGCGAGCCGGCGGGAGAGTCGAAGGGCGAAACGGTCGCGGCCGTCGAAGAGCTTTAATGACGAATTTCAAATCTGAAATTTCAGATTTGAAATTCCGAGTCAGGAGGGGTCAAGGATGTCGAAGAGTCAGGGACAGAGCGCCTACCCGACGGTCTCGCGCGTGGAGCTTGAGCGGCTGCTCGCGCTCAACTCGCCCGACCCGCACGCCGTCCTCGGCGCGCACCCGACGCCCGCGGGCGTCGTCGTACGCGCCTTCCGCCCCGACGCAGAGCGCGTGGACGTGCTGCCCGACGGCGAGTCGGCGCGCGAGATGACGCGGGCGCACCCCTCGGGCCTCTTCGAGTTTTTGTTTGAAGGGCGCGACGAGCTTTTCCCTTACCAACTGCGCTCGCACTACGCTGGCGGCACGCACACGCACCGCGACCCTTACGCCTTCCTGCCCACGCTCGGCAGCTTCGACGAACACCTCTTCGGCGAGGGGCGCCACTGGAATCTTTACGAGAAGCTCGGCGCGCACGTGCGCGACTTGGGCGGCGTGCGCGGAGTCTCGTTCGCCGTCTGGGCGCCGAACGCCGACGGCGTGAGCGTCGTCGGCGACTTCAACGGCTGGGACGGGCGCCTTCATCAGATGCGTCGGCTCGGCACCTCGGGCATCTGGGAAATCTTCGTCCCAGACCTCGGCCCCGGCGCGCTCTACAAGTTCGAGATGCACCGCCGCGGCGGCCTCTCGTTCCTCAAGGCAGACCCCTACGCGCACTTCGCCGAAGTCCCGCCCGCGACATCCTCCGTCGTCTTCGAGCACACGTACCGGTTCACCGACGACGATTGGATGGGGCGTCGTGCCGGGCACGATCACCTGCGCCGCCCGCTCAACATCTACGAAGTCCACCTCGGCTCGTGGCGGCGCATTCCAGAAGAGAACAACCGCTCCTTCACCTACCGCGAGACGGCGCCCGTGCTCGCGGACTACTGCGAGCGTCTGGGCTTCACACACGTCGAGTTCCTGCCGCTCAAGGGCTACCCGTTCGCGGGCTCTTGGGGCTATCAGGTCGCCAACTACTACGCGCCGACCGCGCGCTTCGGCAACCCTGACGACTTCCGCTTTCTTGTTGACTACCTTCACAACCGCGGCCTCGGCGTCATCATGGATTGGGTGCCCGCGCACTTCCCGAAGGACGCTTGGGCCTTGGGGCGCTTCGACGGCACGGCGCTCTACGAGCACGCAGACCCTAGATTAGGCGAGCACCCCGAGTGGGGCACCTACATCTTCAACTACGGCCGCAACGAGGTTCGCAACTTCCTCATCGCCAACGCGCTCTTCTGGCTGCGCGAGTGCCACGTGGACGGCCTGCGCGTGGACGCCGTCGCCTCGATGCTCTACCTCGACTACGCGCGCTCCGAAGGCCGCTGGGTGGCGAACCGCTACGGCGGGCGCGAGAATCTGGAAGCGGTGGACTTCATACGCGAGATGAACGACGTGGTTCACCGCGAGCAGCCCGGCGTGATGATGATCGCCGAGGAGTCAACCAGTTGGCCGCTCGTCACCAAGGGGACGGATCAGGGCGGCCTCGGCTTCGACTTCAAGTGGAACATGGGCTGGATGCACGACACGCTCAAGTACTTCGAGCGCGACCCGTTCGTCCGCCGCTTCTTCCACAACAACCTCACCTTCGGCCTGACCTACGCGTGGAGCGAGAACTTCATCCTCCCCTTCTCGCACGACGAAGTCGTCCACATGAAGGGCTCGATGATCAACAAGCAGTTCGGCACGCGCGAGCAGAAGTTCGCCAACCTGCGCGCGCTCTACGGCTACATGTGGGCGCACCCCGGCAAGAAGCTCCTCTTCATGGGCGGCGAGATCGGCCAGTGGCGCGAGTGGAGCGAGGAGCGCAGCCTCGACTGGCACCTCCTCGACGAGGAGCACCACCTCGGCGTCAACACGCTCGTCCGCGATTTGAACCAAGCCCTGCGCGAACGGCCCGCGCTCTACCAGCTCGACGTAGAGCCGCGCGGCTTCCAGTGGATAGACGTTAACAACCACCTCGAAAACGTCGTCGCCTTCTGGCGGCAGTCTTCGACAGGCGAGCGCGTCGTCTGCGTCTGCAACTTCTCAGCCGCCACGCGCCACGGCTACCGCTTCGGCCTGCCCGGGCCGGGCACCTACAAGCTGGTTCTCAACACCGACTCGTCTTACTACGCGGGCTCGAACGCGCTCCACATCAACTGCGTCGTCGCCGAAGAGCAGCCTTGGCACGGCCTCCCCTTCTCCGCGGTCGTTGACCTCCCGCCGCTCACGACGCTCTGGTTCGAGTCGCCTGAGAACGACCCGCCGGGCGAAGCCAACCCCGATTCCTGCGAAGCGCCGCCGGACGAACCGGCGCCCGCGGCGAAGAAGAGTCGCAAGCGCGCCCCCGCGAAGAGTAAGAAGGCGGCGGTCGAGGCTTCGGCCGAAGGCGTAATCGAAGAGGCGAAGCCCGCGGCTTCGAAGAAGTCTGCGGCGAAGAAGGCTGCGGCGAAGAAGGCTGCGGCGAAGGCTTCGAAGCGCGGCCCGCGGAAGAAGCCCGAGTAACTCGGGGCTTGAGGGGTGTCCGAATGAACGTGGGAGGAATCACGGAGAGCCGGCTGCTCGTCATCGGCCACCGCGGCGCCTCAGCCTACGCGCCCGAGAACACCATCGCCTCCTTCGACAGGGCGCAAAGCGACGGCGCCGACGGCATCGAGTTCGACGTGCGGCTCGCCCGTGACGAGGTTCCCGTCGTCTTCCACGACGACAGCTTCGAGCGAACGGTGGGCATCTACGGCAACGTCGAGTCCCACTCTTCCACCGTCATCTCACAGTTTTACGCGGGCGAGTGGTTCAACGAGCGCTACCCGAACCGCGCGCGCTCGGCGTACGCATGGGAGCGCGTCCCGACGCTCGCGCAGGTCTTCGAGCGCTACGGCTCGCTCAAGCTCTACGTCGAGATGAAGTGCGAAGACGCCTCGCGCCGCGCACGCCTTGCGCAGGCCGTCGTCCGGCTCGTGCGCGAGTACGGACTCGCCGAACGCGTCGTCGTCAAGAGCTTCGAGCACGACTCGCTCGGCGAGGTCAAGCGGCTCGCCCCCGAGATTCGCACCGCCGCGCTCTTCGGCCGGAGCTGGCCGAACCCTTTCGTGCCCGCGCGGAAGATCCTCGCCGGGGCCGAGGCGTGCGGCGCGGACGAAATCTCGCTCCACCGCTCGCTCCTCCGTGCGGCGACGGTGCGGGAGGCACGCCGCCGCGGCTTCGAAGTCCTCGTCTGGACTGTGAACTCTTCGGTCTGGCTGCGACGCGCGCTCGCGCTGGGCCTGCGCGCGGTCTTCACCGACTACCCCGGCTCGATGCGCAGATACCTTTTTCAGAAGCTCATCCCGGCCGACGAGGCCCGGCCCGAAAACTGATGCCCCCCGCCGAGCAGCCCGCCGACAAAATCTACGCGCGCCCGCCGCACTTCTCCGTCCACTTCCGCGCGGGGCGAAGGCTCCGCTGGTCTGGCGGCGCGCGCGCAGACTACGCCGCGCTCTTCCTGCTCGAAGGACGCCTCCGCTGGCGCTCGGCCTTCGCGGAGCCCGAACCCTACACGGACTCGCCGCCCGCGTCGCGCAACGCGCCGGCAGCGATGACGGGGAAGACGCCCGCGATAACAGGAACGTCAACCGCGGCGGCCGACTCCGGCGAAGCTTCGGCGGGCTCGGCGCTGCTGGCCGCTCCGGGCGACGACCTGAGCGCCGCGGGCACGGGCGCGTTCGAACTCATCATCCTGACGCTCTCGCCCGTCTTCGTCCTCGACTGCGCGACGCGCGCCGGACTGGCGCGCTCCGAACTCGTCGTCAGCTTCCGCACGCGCGCGGTCTCGGGCGACGCGCGGCTCGCGCGGCTCGCGCAAGACCTCGCCGAAGAGTTGCGCGCCGAGGAGGCGGGACAGGAGTTGGTCGTCGGCGCGCTCGTCGAGCAGGCGCTCGTACACCTGCTCCGCCGCTACGCGAACCTGCGCCGCTCGGCGCACCTCGAACTCTCGCGCGCCGGACTCGTTGACCGGCGCATACGCCTCGCCGTCGAGCTGATGCACGCGCACATGCACCGCGACCTCCCGCTCGAAGAGATCGCGTCGGCCGCGCACCTCTCGCCCTTCCACTTCGCGCGCCTCTTCAAGAAGCTGACGGGCGCGACGCCGCACGCCTACCTCGCGGGCCTTCGCGCCGCGCGCGCGCAGGCGCTCCTCGCCGAGACAGACCTGCCCATCACCGAAGTCGGCGCACGCGTCGGCTACATGAGTTCCAGCCACTTCGCCCGCGCCTTCCGCCAAGCCACAGGCATCTCGCCCCGCGCCTACCGCCAAGCCCTCGTCCGCGGCTGAATTTTTCCTGCAAGAGCCTTCACGGCCCGCCGTTCAATCCCCAGAAAGCTTTGGTCTCGCGTCCGGGCTTGCAGATTTGAAGAAGGAAAGGATGAAGAAGATGAAGCGCCTGCTCGTAAGAGTCTCCACCGCCCTTTTGACTTTCGTCGTCGGCGTCGTCGCCGCCTCCTCGCTGCTCAGCACCAGCGCGCGCCGGCCGCCGCAGCCGCCACAGCCGCCAGTAGTTGACAACCCCGCGGGCGAGAAGACGCTTGAGATGGTCTTCGTCCTCGACACGACCGGCTCGATGGGCGGCCTCATCGAAGGCGCCAAGCAGCGCGTCTGGGGCATCATCAACGAGGTGATGCAGACGCCCGCGCACCCCAACGTCCGCGTCGGCCTCGTCGCCTACCGCGACCACGGCGACCAGTACGTGACGCAAGTCCTTCCGCTCACGAACGACCTCGACAAGGTCTACACGACGCTGATGGAGTACCGCGCGGAGGGCGGCGGCGACGGCCCCGAGGATGTGCGTCAGGCGCTCGCCGACGGCGTGACCCGCGCCGGCTGGTCGAAGTCGTCAGCCTCCACCGCGCAGATCGTCTTTCTCGTCGGCGACGCGCCCCCGCACGACGACTACGCGCAGGAGCCCGACACGCTCGACACCACCAAGCGCGCCGTCGAGTCGGGCATGATCGTCAACACCATCCAGTGCGGCGAGCAGCCCGACACGCGTCAGGTCTGGCAGCAGATCGCGCGCAGCGGCGAGGGCCAGTACTTCGCCATCGCGCAGGACGGCGGCGTCCAGTCCATCGCCTCGCCCTACGACGCGCGCCTCTCCGAGTTGGGTAACAAGCTCGGCGCGACCTACCTCGCCTACGGCGGCGGCGCGGGCGCAGACGGCGAGCGCTTCCGCGAGGAGGCGAAGGCCAAGCAGGTCAGAACCGAGTCGGCGGTCGCGGGCGCCGCGCCCGTCGCCGCGCAGGCCGACCGCGCCGTCAACAAGGCCCTCAACAAGGACGCCTACGTCGGCGACCTCCTTCAGTCAATCGAGAACGGCTCGGTCAAGCTCGACGACGTGAAGACGGAAGACCTGCCCGACGACCTCAAGAAGCTCCCGACCGCCGAGCGCCAGAAGGAAGTCGCACGCCGCCTCGCCGAGCGCCAGAAGATACGCGACGAGATCGTCTCGCTCAACAAGCAGCGCGACGCCTACATCACCGCCGAGCACAAAAAGCAGTCCGGCACCAAGACCGGCTTCGACGCGGCGGTCGCCTCCGCGCTGAAAGACCAGATGGCGAAGAAGGGCATCAAGTAGGCCGGGCGGACGGCTTCTCGCCGCCTACACGGCGTCGAATAAGCGGGGGCGGAAGGGTCGCGGGCCTTTGGACGCATAAGGGCCCGCGACCCTTCCGCCCCCGCAAAAACGTCCGCGCTCCGGCGCGCAAGGCGTGACTCACTCGACGCGCGGCGGCAAGCCTTTCACAAAGCCATCCCGCCGAATCAACGGCGGCCTTCCCTCAGAGCCTTTCCGCCCGAATGTCGTTCATGAAATCCCGCACGCCCGTGGGTAAGTCCACACCCGAGAACCGGCCGGGGTCGTCTCTGATGCAGAGCGCGAGGAAGAACTCCTGATACGCCCTGTGGGCGAAGCCTATCTCCAACCTTTCGGGCGTGGAGCGCACGGGGACGAGCAGGCTGTGCAGGAACAGCCCCGTCGGGTCGAGCACGGCCTCCAACCTTCTATCCGAGAGCAGAACGTCCTCGACGTCGCACGAAGGCAGCAGTTCCAGAGAGTTTCCTCGCGCGGGGCGCGTCGTCATCTCAAGCGCGGCCGCTTTCATGGCCCTGAACGCCAACCTCACGGTCGCCTCAGTCCCGTCCGCGTTCTCCACGATGGGCTGCCTGCCCTCGCCGCCGAGATTCAGCGGGTTCAGAATGTCGCGCAGTATCTTCAACTCTACCCACTCGTAGAAGAGCCGCGCCCTGCCCTTGCGACGGATGCCCTGCTCCGCTACGGACTCAAGTATGAAGCGCAGGAACAGGGGCCGCTTCGGGATGTCGCCGTAGATTTCCTCATAACCGCCCGAGCGTACGAGTTCGATTAGCTCTTCAAGGTTACCGCGCGCCGGCCCGGCCTGCGTGTCGGCGAACCTGCGCGCGAGCGTCTCTATCTGCTCGCGCCCCCAGTCGGTCAGGCGAATGATTGTGACCCGGCGGTTGTGCGTCCTATCTTTGTGGCGCGCGAGGAGGTCGTAGGAGCTCGCGAAGTCCTTCTGCTTGCCCTCCCAGAACTCCGACCTCGCCAGCAGGACGACCGGGATTTGGATGTCGCGCAGTTGGTTGAATAGTAGCTGGAGCCCGCCCTTGCGGCTGAAGTAGATTGACTCGTCGAGCGCGTCGAGAATGAGGATGACCGGCGTCTCTGCGTCCTTCAGGACGCCAATGATAGCCCGGCCAGCAAGTTCTTCCAGAACCGAGACGTCTTCGGGCTGGGCGTCTTCAAAAAGCTTGTCCAGCCTGACCCACCTCTCCAGCAGCGAATGGGTGTTTTTGACGCCGGGCGGGAGAGTAGCCGCCGAGAGATAAAAGACTCGCCGCGAGGCGGAGACGGTGCGGAGGGCCGAGGTGGTCTTGCCGTAACCGGCATTGGCCAGCATCACCGAAAGGTTGCTCCGCGCGGTTCGCAGCAACTCCTCCGCCGGGTCAGCGACGACTTCCTCAAGTTCCTTCTCGCCGAGCTTCTGGTTCGGGCTGACCTTGATCTCCGAGATGCGCATGGGGACGCGCTCGACGGGGTCGCAGAGCGGAGGCTCAAGTTGGAACTCACTCACCCGTTCCTCATTCAGTTGGAGTATTCGGGCGCAGCGCTCGCGCACCCTCTTCACCGCCTCCTGAATCAGCCTCTGCGGCCCCCAGACATACGCCTCCCGCGCCAGCCCCGACTCGCGCAGTTCGTCGGCCGCCCTGAAGACCTCTTCCCTGAACCTGTCGTTGCTCGGAATGCGGTTGTGAAGCAGAAGGTATGTGTCGGCCCGAATGCCACTCTTGCGGAAATCTTCTATAGACTTTAGACACTGCCGTATCTGGTCGTCGCCGAGTTCGTGCTCCCTGACGGCGAAGCCCTTACACTGGACGGCCAGAGAGATAGAAACGGCGTCGGCACCGCTCCACGTCAGGATGTCCACACCGCTCCGGTCGAACGTGCTGCGCAGTGGTTGAGGGACGATGGCGTCGGCCCAGATGGCACGTATGAACGGCAGCGCCGTGCGCTCGAAATCACGCCCCTCCGCCGTGAAGAGCATGCTCTTCATTCGATTCCACTTCTGTGTCATTAGAGCACCAGAAATCGGCAGCGGTATTTCGCGATTCTCTTCCGCGTCCACCGGATTATAATCACTAGGCCGGCCCTCCTTAAGTGCTTCATTTACCCCTTTGAGCAATTCTCCGCCCGTATTCCGCAAGATTCGGCAAGACTGCGCCGGCCGCCTCCGTTATCCTTTCTCAATAAACTTGAGAAGGAGAACAGCAACTTTGTCAGCAGAACAGAACGGCGCCGCGGCGTCGGAGCAGAACGGCGCCGAGATCGCGCCGGCCAAGGGCAAGCTCGGCGTGCTGCTCGTCGGGCTCGGGGCGGTTAGCACGACCTTCATCGCGGGCGTCGAGGCCGTCAAGCGCGGACTGGCCGAGCCCATCGGCAGCCTCACGCAGATGGGCGCCATCCGTTTGGGTAAGCGCACCGAGAACCGCAACCCGCTCATCAAGGAGTTCGTCCCGCTCGCGGACTTGAACGACATCGTCTTCGGCGCGTGGGACATCTTCCCCGACTCGGCCTACGAGGCGGCGCTCACGGCGGGCGTGCTCGAAAAGGAGCTGCTCGCGCAGCTCAAGCCGCAGCTTCAGAAGATCAAGCCGATGAAGGCCGTCTTCGACCAGAACTACGTCAAGCGGCTCGCCGGCACCAACGTCAAGGAGGGCGCGAACTGGTTCGAACTGGCCGAGCAGTTGATTGAAGAGATCGCCGAGTTCAAGCGCCGGAACAAGTGCTCGCGCCTCGTCATCGTCTGGGCCGCCTCGACCGAAATCTTCCTCAAGCCACACGCCGTCCACAAGACGCTGGCCTCCTTCGAGAAGGCGATGCGCGACAACCACAAGGCCATCGCGCCCTCGATGGTCTACGCCTACGCCGCCCTGAAGTCGGGCGTCCCCTTCGCCAACGGCGCGCCGAACCTGACCGTGGACATCCCCGCCCTGATGGAACTCGCCAACCAGAACGGCGTGCCCGTCTGCGGGAAGGACTTCAAGACCGGCCAGACTTTGATGAAGACTATCCTCGCGCCCGGCCTCAAGTCGCGCATGCTCGGCCTTCACGGCTGGTACTCGACGAACATCCTCGGCAACCGCGACGGCGAGGTTCTGGACGACCCCGAGTCGTTCAAAACGAAGGAAGAGTCGAAGCTGTCTGTCCTCGAATACATCCTCCAACCGGAAGTCTACCCGCAACTCTACAAGGACTTCTCGCACGTCGTACGCATCAACTACTACCCGCCGCGCGGCGACAACAAAGAGGGCTGGGACAACATAGACATCTTCGGCTGGCTCGGCTACCCGATGCAGATCAAGATTGACTTCCTCTGCCGCGACTCAATCCTCGCCGCGCCGATTGTCCTCGACCTCGCGCTCTTCCTCGACCTCGCGCAGCGCTGCGGGATGAAGGGCACGCAGGAGTGGCTCTCGTTCTACTTCAAGTCGCCGATGACCGCGCCCGGCCTCTACCCCGAGCACGACATCTTCATCCAGTTGATGAAGCTCAAGAACACACTCCGCCACCTGCGCGGCGAAGACCTCATCACGCACCTCGGCCTTGAGTATTACGACTAAGCTGTCGGCGTGATGATTTCCCGAGTTGCCTCTCAGGCAACCGAAAGGGCGCGGCGGGGTTGCCTGCCGCGCCCTTAAAATTTTTGTCGCGCGCGAGCGCGTCGCGCTGTTCACGTTTTGACACGCGCCGCCGCCCGCGCTCCACGTTTAGGTGTGGCGATTACTGGAAGTCGGACTCCAATTTTTTGAATTGAGCCGTTTCTTGTCACCCCGTCGGTGACGCGAAGTGTCACGCCGCCGCCGGGCCGCGCGCGCCTCGGGCGGCTAAAATTTTTCGCCGTCTCTAATATTTTGTAGTGACAACAGGCCCGTTGTCGTATATATAGTGCTCACGCTAGGCGAGCGCGGCCGCCCCCCGGCACTGCGCGGTAAGCAAACCACGTCTTTAAACGTCTCATCCAAGTAGTGCGGTTCGCTCTTTGCATGGGGTAATGCCGAAGGCGGCCGGTAGGGCCGGGAGCAGTTACTCGCGACTGCCCTCCGCAAGCCCGGCCGGCAGCCCGAAGGCGCCCCGCGCGAAGGAGGACGGGCCATCATGGTTGCAGTTATGGACAGAGAAACTATCATCACGAAAAACACGGTTCTGCTCGACCCCGACCAGAAGAGCCCGCGCGCGCAGGAGTTCGAAGAGAAACTGGCTGCGCGCATCGTGGGCCAGGAGCGCGCCGTCCGGCGCATGAGTGGCCTCTACCAGATTTTCCTCGCCGGGATGAACCCGCCGAACCGCCCCGTCGGCACGATGCTCTTCCTCGGCCCCACGGGGTCGGGCAAGACGCGCGTCGTCGAGGCCGCGGCCGAAGTCCTCTTCGGCGACCCCAACGCCGTCATCAAGATAGACTGCGCAGAGTTTCAGCACTCGCACGAGATCGCGAAGCTCATCGGCAGCCCCCCGGGCTACCTCGGCCACCGCGAGACTTCGCCGATGCTCACGCAGGAGAACCTCGACCGCTACCACACGGAGGAGAACAAGCTCTCGCTCGTCCTCTTCGACGAGATCGAGAAGGCTTCCGACTCCTTGTGGCAGCTACTGCTCGGCATACTCGACAAGGCGACTTTGACGCTCGGCGACAACCGGCGCGTTGACTTCTCGAAGACGATGGTCGTCATGACCTCGAACCTCGGCGCGCGCGAGATGTCGGAACTCATCTCGGGCGGTATCGGGTTTGCGCCCGTCAAGGAGGGCAAGAACCCGAACGACACCGAGGTTGACCAGAAGATTTACCGCACCGCGGTCGAGGCGGCGCGCAAGAAGTTCAGCCCCGAGTTCATGAACCGCATAGACAAGGTGGTCGTCTTCCGCTCTCTGAAGGAGCACCACCTGCGGCAGATTCTCGACCTTGAGCTTCAGGCCGTGCAGGATAGGATTATGAAGTCGGCGGGCACGAAGTTCATCTTCCAGTGTTCGGAGGCAGCGAAGGACTTCCTGCTTGAGGAAGGCATTGACTTCAAGTACGGCGCCCGCCACCTGAAGCGTGCCATCGAGCGCTTCATGGTCTACCCGCTCTCGAACCTCGTGGCGACCGAGCAGGTCGGACTGGGCGACCTCGTCTACGTTGACTTCGACGACTCGCGCGGCAAGCTATCCTTCTCGAAGCGCTCGGGCGGCGCGCTCATCGCCGACGCGCAGGAGGCCGACGACGAGTCGGACAAGCCGGCCGTCAAGTCCGGTGGAGCGGCCGCTCCACTCCCGCAGGCCGCAAGGGCCGCGCGCAAGAGCAACAGCCGCGGCGACAAGTCCGAAGTCTGAGCGGGCTCAAATGAGAAAGAGGAAGGCCGGCGGGTTTCGAAACCCGCCGGCCTTCCTCTTTCTCAGAAGATTTCCCTTTTCAGTCAAGCTTCCGAAGCGCCTCGAACGCGATGCGCGAGAGATAAGGGTCTTGGTGCGTCAAGACCTGCCGGAGCGCGGACGCCGCCGACGGGTCGCCGATGAGTCCGAGCGCGCGTGCCGCCTCGCGCCGCACGTCGCCGGGCGCGCGCTCGTCCGAGAGCGTTTCGACGAGCGCGGGCACGGCCTCGCGGCTCCCAATCTGTCCGAGCGAGACGGCAGCCGCGCGGCGCACGAACTCGTCCTGCTCCACCTTACGCCGCCCCGAACGCTTCGAGTTGCCAGAGCCGGACTTCGATCCGCCCGAGTCGGACTTCGAGTTGGTTGAGCCTGAGATGCGACGCGCGAGCGCATCTGCGAGTGGCTGCACGGCGCGCGCGTCGCCGATCTGCCCGAGCGCGACAGCAGCCGCGCCGCGCACCGAAGCCTGCTTGTCAGTCTCGACCGCGTTGACGAGCGCATCTACGGCGACGGCGCTGTGCGCGAGCCCGAGCGCGTAGGCCGCTTCGCGCCGCACGAACTCGTCGCGGTCGCTCATGAGTGGCAGAATCAGCGTCGCCGCCTC